>NZ_JAAKGC010000001.1:0-92428 GCF_017591665.1 Aetokthonos hydrillicola CCALA 1050
TCACTATGATCAACGAGGGTACGTAGTAGTTCTCCTGTTTGCCAATTCCAGACTTTTAGGGTGGAGTCATAGGAAGCAGAAATCATGTAGTTGCCATCAAGTGTGAGGGCGACTGCTTTTACCGAGTCACTATGACCATTGAAGGTACGCAGTAGCTCTCCTGTTTGCCAATTCCAAACTTTTAGGGTGTTGTCACCGGAAGCAGAAATCATGTAGTTGCCATCAGGTGTGAGGGCAAGTGCATTTACCAAGTGACTATGAACAACGAGGGTACGCAGTAGTTCTCCTGTTTGCCAATTCCAGACTTTTAGGGTGGAGTCATGGGAAGCAGAAATCACGTAGTTGCCATCAGGTGTGAGGGTGACTGCATTTACCGAGGCACTATGACCAACGAGGGTACGCAGTAGTTCTCCTGTTTGCCAATCCCAGACTTTGAGAGTTTTGTCATGGGAAGCAGAAATCATGTAGTTGCCATCAGGTGTGAGGGCGACTGCTTTTACCGAGTCACTATGACCAACGAGGGTATGCAGTAGTTCTCCTGTTTGCCAATCCCAGACTTTTAGGGTTTTGTCACCGGAAGCAGAAATCACGTAGTTGCCATCAAGTGTGAGGGCGAGTGTACCTACCCAGCCACTATGATCAACGAGGGTACGTAGTTGTTCTCCTGTTTGCCAATTCCAGACTTTTAGGGTGGAGTCATGGGAAGCAGAAATCACGTAGTTGCCATCAGGTGTGAGGGCAACTGCATTTACCGAGGCACTATGACCAACGAGGGTACGCAGTAGTTCTCCTGTTTGCCAATTCCAGACTTTTAGGGTTTTGTCACCGGAAGCAGAAATCACGTAGTTGCCATCAGGTGTGAGGGCAACTGCATTTACCCAATGAATATGACCAACGAGGGTACGTAGTTGTTCTCCTGTTTGCCAATTCCAGACTTTTAGGATGGAGTCAAGGGAAGCAGAAATCACGTAGTTGCCATCAGGTGCGAGGGCAACTGCATTTACCGAGGCACTATGACCAACGAGGGTACGCACTAAGGAACCACCAGGGGGAGCAAAGCTGGCTGTTTGGGGAAGCAAGCTTGGAGTTGTACATTGCTGCACCTGCGTTAACAATCTTTGAATTTCTTCTCTTTCAAAACCCAACAACCGCCCTAATAATTGCCCTGGCAATTGCTGTTGATCTTGATTTAAAATATGTGCTGACAACCGCAATGCGCCTTGAATTAACTGTAAATTCTGGTCTTCCGGCAAAAAATCATAATCTGCTATCAAGGCATTAACATTAGTATTCTCCAACTTCCCCTGCAACCAGCGAAAATCAAAAAGCAGTTGTTGTAATTCCCTTGGACTTCCCCCAGCCTGCAAGTGATAGGCTAAATTTTGCCATATATAACCGTCATTTTGTAAATCATGCCAGCCCAATGGGTATTTCTCACCGTAAGCATTTAATAGGCGATTGTGTAAAAACCCTATGCCCTCACTTTCCTTCCCTGACACGGTGTGCTGTTTTCTGACATAATCAAACTGCAAGTCATGCAAGCGCAAATTTCCAGCTTCATCCCGTAAAGCCAGAGATTTACTCACCAATTCATCAATAATATCTTGGCTATCAAACTCATCAAACCCCAACGGTTGCCAAAAAGTCTGCAAAACTGCTTCTGGTATAGATGTATCTTCTCTAAAGACAGCAAAATCTAAATATCGCTGTTTGCAATTCTCATCCAAAGCCTCTATACTTACCGCGATCGCCTTAAGTAAATCGGGATATGGATAATCAGGAAACTGTTGTTTGATTTTCTCTAAGTCAGCACCACGCAGTTTTTCTAAAATATTCTGCCAGCGATTTAGTGGCTTACCCCGCATCATCGCCCCTACCATCGCCAATGCTAAAGGCAAATATCCACATTCTCGTGCTATCTGCAAGGCGACATTATTTTGCGGGGTGGAGCCAATGATCTCTGGTTGTTTTGCCCAATCTGCCAAAAGTACTAACGCCTGTTGTGTATCCAAAACCCCAAGCGGATATTCTTCCCCTCCTAACCCTGTAACTATCGCTGCATTACGGGTGGTAACTAGCATTTGACAGCGTTCCCCTAACACATCAAACGGAGTCGCATTTTCCAAACGCCAAATATCATCCAAAATCAGCAGGCAAGCTTTATCTGCAAATAACTCCCGTAACCGTGCTTTTGCCAATCCCATCTCGGTAAAAGTCGCTTGCTTATCGCCCAATTCCTTGGCAAGATAGGATTGCCAAGTTAAAATCTGGGGATTTTCTTGTCCCAATGTTACCCAAAACACCCCATCAGGAAACGCCCTTCTGACTTCTTCATCTCGTGCTAGGGCTGTAGCTAAAACAGTTTTACCAATTCCCCCCATCCCTTGCACACCAACACGGTGACTTTTGCCAGTGATTCCCACAGGCTGATTTGTGCGCTCAAGTAATTGTTTCTTTAAAGGCTCTAGTTGTTCAGGACGTGGTAAAAAATTTGGCGGTAAATTTGGTACATTACCGTCCAGTTTACCTAAATATGCCGCCTCAGGTTCAACATCATCAACTAGTTTTTTTTTTAACTCCTCAGCTAAATCGTCTCGCCCAATAGCAATTAAAGCTGATTCTAAATCACCAAGTCGATTTCTTTGCTCTAACCACTCCCAAATACTGTGGGGTTCTCTTCCGGGTTTGAAACCGGCACGCTCGTGCGCTTTAATATCAAAATAATCTGCTAGATCTTGCCAATCTTGTGTCAACCTTTGGCAAATATAAATTTTAGTTCGACCGGGAATTTGTATATAACTACGTTGTTCCACAACTGGTGAATTAATTCTTGTAGCTATAATAGCCTTTTTTTTGATCACAGGAATCGACTCGCCAGACACACCAGCTAACAAAATCGCATTCCGGGCAAAATCAAAAGCAAACTCTATAGGCGAATCACCGTCAGATTCGGGATTATAAGCCAAAAGCGCATCGTAAAATCCTACAACAAATTCAATTGCTGCTTTATCTTGGATTTGATCGCTCATGCCAATCACATAATTAATGTGTTGGACAATAGCTTCTGCTTGAATTTCTGAGTAGCAAGCATTTAACAGCACACATTCTACCTGCTTAGAAAACAGTCCAAATAGTCCAGCTAAAGCTTCTCCCGTAACTAGCTGTTCAGATCCTGTTTCATCCTCAAACCTTAACCCTTCTATCCCTGAACCATGGCCAGAAAAGTGGATAATATTTGGTCGATAACCCAAAATAGCGCGGCGAATATCCCTTGGACGTACTGCCAAATCATAGCGCAGGTCAAATTTATCCCGATTTAGCGACCTTTGTAAACCTTCTTTAATATCACGCAGTTCTTCATCCAAGCGCAACCGCACAGTTTGCTGAGGATTTGCTGCCAAAATTAAAATTTTCTGCGGTTTGATGGTCATTGCTGACGTTGGGAGTAGGCATTTTTAAGTATACAGACATCTTGCACCCGGACTGAATTAGCCCGATATCCCGCCCGGAACTTAAGTTCCGGGCTAATAGCTTAAGTCCATTGAAATGGACTGAAATCCTTGCTCAGTCCTCTTGAGAGGACTTTAGCTATCAGCCAGCGATTTAAATCGCTGGCTGAGTTCGGCGGATGCGGAGAAACTACTTAAGACTCACGCCCTGTTTCCCATTGATCTCGCCATTTGACTGTCCCTTCAGTGGTAATTACCCAGCGACGACAAACGATATTCTCTCGTAGCGGGGAACTTCCTTCACGCAAGAGTATGTATTTGTAAGAAATTAACTTACCAGCACTTTCATTAAAGGGAATTTCTCCAAACCAAGTGTTGGTGTTAATATATTCCAGTCGGTAAGCCTTAGCAATATCCCAGTTGCCTAGCTCTGGACAATCTCCAATAACCGCAACGATCTCACCAGGCTTTGTTTCGACACCGTTAAGCTGCGCCCGCACTATGGTTTGTCCCTTGATACGCTCCCCAAGGTGACTGATGACAATCACGTCCCGTGAACCTAACTCCAAGTTATACAGGTTTCCATTTTTGACTTCAAACTTACGCCGCGTCAGGATATCAGTATGCTCTCCCTCTGGTAATTCTGTGGCGACAACATCCAGAGTGACAGCTTCCCCACGATTCATAGCCACAAATACTACTGAATCACGGTAACGCCTGATGTAACAGTAAATATCGGGTGTTATATACTTTTGCCAGTGACTCCCCATAGATACTGCTGGATTCAATCTTCGCAACCCTGAAAGCAACCGAATATCCCGATAAATGGGTGAGTCAGTGTCCCACTTCTCCATCATTGGACGATTATAAGGGTCATCGCCACCGTTTGTATCGTTGTGGAGATATTGTTCGGTGCCATAGTAGATGCAGGGAATACCACGACAGGTCATAATGAATGCGATCGCCACTCGTAGGAGATCCGGATCTGGATTCAAGCTTTGAAATCGCGGCATATCGTGATTATCAATAAATGTAATCAACTCTGTTGCCCTGTAGTAGTGATGATCTAAGTTAAGAACATCTTGAATCAGGTGAAATCCCCCTTCAGCACCTTGAGCCAAAGCTTCTCGAATTGCGATGCAAAGACCAAAGTCTAAAATTGTCATTCCAGACTCATTAGCAAACTCAACTGAACGTTCGTTCCTGGGATCGCTAAAAATCCATTCCCCAAAGATAAAAACATCTGGTTTGTGGTTTTGAATATCAGCATTAAACTCTTGCCAAAACCAGATAGGCATATGCTTAACCGTATCGACTCGCAAAGCATCAACTCCCCGGTCTAGCCATTGTTTAATTGCTGATTTAATATAGTTGCGGTAGTCTGGATTATTTTCATTGAAGGTCGCCAATCCAGATAGCTCACAGTTTTGCACTTGCCACTCGTTTTCCCAGTCAACGACTTCACCATAATGGTGATACCAGTGATTCTCATCATTGTTGAAATCAACAATCTTAACGCCATCGTCGTAGAGTTCACCTTTAGTACCGCTGAAATCAGGGTTACTATGGTTACACACAATATCCAGCACCATTTTCATATTGCGTTTGTGTAACTCATCGATTAATCTGTCAAAGATTGTCTCTTTAGTTTGTTGAGTTTTGTTAAGAGAAGGTTCTTCATCCGTGCCAATAAAGCGAGGATTGAGGCGCTTAAAATCTTTAGTCCAGTATCCGTGAATCGCAGCTTGTTCAACAAATAACGCTTCAACTTGCTCGAACAGGGGTGTCAGCCAAAGTGCTGTCACTCCCATATTTTTTAAGTAATCCAGTTTGTCAATAATTCCTTGAAGGTCACCACCCCAATATTTCCCCCAATCTTGTCGGTCTGGATCGTAAAGTTCTGGGTTGGGACCTGCACTATTGTCGGGATCACCGTCATGAAAGCGATCCACAACAATAAAGTAAATGGTTTCTTGGCGGAATTCAATGTCTCTAGTGTATAGGAATTCTAAATCAATATCACTCTCCGGTTTAGCTTCAGTTACCAGAGAATCTACTTCTACTTGTGGATCGCTGACTTGATATTGAGATGAGGAAGCTTGAGAGGGAGGAGTCGATACCATAATATGCGTGTAAATTCTATATAGATTGTTAACAGCCTCAAAGTTGCCTTTGAGGCTGACTTTCTTAAAAGTTTACAGTTCCTAGCTTCAACAACTCAAACCCCCGGAGTCGTAAAACAGTTATCTCAAACTTAACCTATGCAGTATTGGTACAGCTTCAACCATCAGTCTTACAAGCTGAATTTTGCCAACCAAGCATCATAACTGCCTGCATTGGGTGCAGCTAATGCGCCCGCAGTCTCGCCTGTAAGATAGATACTATTGCCTTGGACAGCTATGCCAAAGGCTTCATCATCAGCAACAGTACCTAACTGTTCTTTCCATAGCAGTTGCCCATTGCTATCATACTTTCCTATCCAAGCGTCGTAACTCCCGAGATTGGTTTCTCCCAAAGATCCTTTGGTAAAACCTGTAATATAAGCATTACCAGTACTGTCTACAGCTATGCCACCTGAGTAGTCATCAGTGTTAGTACCCAATTGTTTTGTCCACAGTCGTGTGCCACTGCTGTTGTACTTCGCAATAAAAACATCGCTACCTCCAGCGTTTGTCCCACCGAGAGAACCAGTAGTATTTCCCGTGATGTAAATATTACCGTTACTGTCTAAGGCTAACCCATATATTAAGTCATCAGCAGAAGTGCCTAATTGTTGTATCCATAACTGTGTACCACTAGTATTGTACTTTGCTATGTAGGCATCTCTACCCCCAGCCCTAGTACTACCCAAAAGTCCGTCAGTGTAGCCTGCAATATAGACATTACCAGTACTATCAACTCCAATGGCAAAAGAATTATCATCAGAAGAAGTGCCTAACTGCCGTATCCAAAGTTGTGTACCACTGCTGCTATATTTTGCTACAAAAGCATCTTCTATCCCACCAGCAAAAACCCCTCCTAAGGAGTTATTGGAGTTGCCTGTAATATAGACATTATCAGAACTGTCTAAAGCTAACCTAATACCAAGAGTAGTAGCAGTTCCAAACTGTTTTGTCCACAACTGGTTACCATTGGTGTCATACTTCGTCACAAAGGCAACAGTATTAGATATAATATTTATTGAAGTAGCACCGCTAATACTTCTAGAAGTAACGACAGAGCCACCAGTTGAGCCAGCAACATAAACGTTACCAGCATTATCAACAGCTACATCTGAAGCTCCGTCGTAACCTGAAGTTCCCCATTGTCTTATCCATAATCGGTTACCTCTGTTGTCATACTTTGTCACAAAGGCATCATAATTCCCTGCATTGGCTCCTCCTAAAGATCCAGAAGTACTTCCTACAACATAAACATTACCAGCTTTATCTATACTTATCCTTCCAGAAGAGTCATCACCGAGAGTCCCAAATTGCCTGATCCAATCTGTAACGATGGGCGATCGCTCACCGAGACTAATAGTCTTCCTACTATTAGCTCTGTTAAGATTTGGCTTGACAAGCGTAGATAAACCACCACTTTTTTTCAAGCCGATGGTTTGAAATTGAGATAGTCGCTGGGTATTGCTGAGTGTCTGGTGACTATTGGCAGTTGCACGGTAGGAATTGGTATCGAATAAGCTTGTAGTGATTGTAGTTGCGATCAAACTGCTCAAGAATAATCTGTGCCATTTCCATTGAGATTTCATTGATGTCTCTCCTGGTTACAATTTTTGCATTCGGACTGGACGTTCAAACCGTAATTTCTACACAGGTGTGAGGAGGATGATAAAGTGATACTCTCAAGCCTGCTGATATTATGTCAATGCAAAAAAGTCGCAGAAAGTCGGAAGTTTAAGATTTTTCACTGTTGTGCAGGATAAGTTTTTCGACTGAAAGGTGTATTAGGTTGAAGGTAATTTCTTGTAGCCGATACGCTTCAATTTATTCCCTTGCAATATATATGTCTGAGCAACTTTCAGTCTTGGACAGCACAACCCATCCCCTGGACCTTGAGTCAACATAACGACTTTTATTTTCCCTGCACTAATAGAGACACTCTGGACTACCACGCGATCGCCAAGATACTCGGTAGCAGCGTTTTTAAGGCTACCTTTTTCATTGATGATTACAGCTAGGTATTCAAAAATTCCTGAACCACCGCCGTTTACTGTAAGAAGGGTAACAGCATCTTTTATACCATCATTATTCAAATCACCAAGAGTGATGGTCTTTCCTCCCGATACACTTAATTTCGTCTCTTGATTTCTATAAGAACCATTAGTCAGCTTGAAAGAACCGTAGTCGGAAACATGGTACTCAGCATTTGAAAGCGTTTCTTTAGTTAGGGGTGTTTTGCTGACTTTCTGTGTACTTGTTTCTGGAAGAAGTGCGATCGCTAAAGAGTTTGATATTGCAAGTTGTTTTGTTACTCGCAGTCCACTCACAATCAGACCAAAACCAATTATGAAAAAAATAATTTTGTATTTTGCGCTCATATTCATTAATCCAGATTAACAATAGAAAGATAAAAACTCTTTTTTATTCCTTGAAAGAACCTAGAATTGTTACTAATGCATCCCTATTACCTTTATAGGGTTCTTTCCACAGAGTTACAGTAAGTAGGTGATTGTCCTTTGTAAGGTATAAGTAATTATTGTACGTTCCACTTTCGTCTCCAGATTCGTATTTACGGTATGTTCGCCCGTTGATTGTTATCTTACCTTTGTAGACATTTGGACCAGTGATTACATCACAGTTACAAACAGTAGTAAGCTGTTTATGGGTTTCTGCCAACTTTTTACTACCATTTGTTTGAATATAGATAGATATATCGGCACAACCAATTGTGTTGATATCACCCATAAATGAGCATTTATTATCTCCACGCTGTCGAGCTTCATAATTTTTTTGTGTTAGAATATCAAAACTGATATTACCCCTATTTCTAACTTTCTCAATGCGTGCCCAACTTGGTAAGTCGAAAGAGTAGCCAAATTCAGGTAAAACAATTTTGCGCGTGTTAGTAGCTTGGGCAATTAATATAGGTTGCTGTGCTGTTAATTGCTGACTACTAAGAGTAATACTCGTGCTGATACTGGCTGTTATAATTGCTGAAACAGCAGCATTTTTCACTATTTGTAGTAGTTTCATATTTTTATCCTAGTTGGTAAAACTTCAATTCTTTTTATGTTTAATTTAAGTTAGTAATTTCTAGATTTAGCAATTTCTAGATTACGAAATTCAACTTTAGAGAGTTTACAAGAAGTTTAATTTATTTAAAATACTGATATTTTTGTTACTTCTTGCGAAATTTTCAATTTCATTAATTTCTCTTTTAGTTACAAATTTTGCATTCAGATTTGATGTCCTACCCGTCATTTTTATACAAGTAGAAGGAAGATGATGAAGCGATACTCTCACGGTTGCTGATACTTGTCAGGGCGAAAAAGTCGCAAAAAGTCGGAGGTTTAAGATTTTTCACTCTTATGGAGGATAAGTCTTTCGACGCAAGGTGTCTCAACGCTTGTCGCTTAAAGGAAAAGGTTCAAGGCGAAGAAAGAACCCTGAGCAGGTTTTTAAGATTTTCACGATGAACAGGATTATTTTGAAGTTAACAAGGGCGGTTTGATAAAGGTGTAATCCTTGAATCCTCATTTGACCTTTTACCTTCAGTTAGACTTTGTGACAAAAAGCAACAATTCGTAAAAATAGCTAACTCGGATTTTGTGGGAAAATGTAAATTAAAGAATCAGTAATTAAACCTTTTAGAGCAAAGCGTGACCATCAACCCAGGTTTAATGATAGGCGGACGCTATCGAATTGTGGACACATTAGGAAGTGGAGGGTTTGCTACTACCTACTTAGCGCAAGACCTACACATCCCGGGATGTCCCATATGTGTTGTCAAGCAATTAATACCACCATCTCAAGAACCAAACTCACTAAAGTTAGCAAAAGACTTATTCGACAAGGAAGCAAAAACCTTAAAAAAGTTAGGAAGAGAACATGACCAAATTCCGCAGTTGTTAGCTTATTTTGAAGAAAATCAAGAGTTTTATTTAGTTGAAGAATACATAGACGGTAATGACCTGAGTAAAGAATTAAGCCTTGGTGTGCGCTGGAGTGAAACAGAAGCCGCAGACTTTTTAGCTCAAATACTAGGAGTTTTAGATTTAGTGCATAAACGTAATTATATTCACAGAGATATCAAGCCTCCTAATATTATTCGTAGAAAATCTGATAGAAAATTAGTATTAATTGACTTTGGTGCAGTTAAAGAAATATATACCCAAAGTGTTAATTCCCAAGGCAAAAATCGCGTGACTGTCCTAATTGGTACTCCTGGGTACATGCCAAGTGAACAAGAAGAAGCTAATCCAAGATTTAGCAGCGATATTTATGCAGTGGGGATAATCGCTATTCAAGCTTTGACGGGAATAGAGCCGCAACAATTCCAAAGAGATTATAAAGGTGAAATTGTTTGGCGCGATCGCGCTCAAGTTAGCAATAAATTAGCGAATGTATTAGACCAAATGGTGCGCCACAATTATCTCGAGCGTTACCAATCAGCAGCACAAGTATTGCAGGCTTTATCAAATACTACCAGACTACCTCTACCCAAACTGAGAAAGACGCTTGCTTTTCTTGGATTTAGTGGATTATTAGTTTTAGTAGTTACTATTGGCAGTGTACTTTGGCAAAAATTAAAACCAGAGTCCGAAAACTTTCAGTTGTATGAAAACCTGGAGCAGGGTATCAAAATCAAATATCCTGAAAATTGGCAGAAAAGAGATGTCCCAAATGCCATTACCCAAGAAGTGATTATTTTTGTCTCGCCAAAACAAGATAAACAAGACACTTTTCAAGAGGCTGTAACTATTAGTGTTGAAGATTTTAATGGTACATTAGATGAATCAGTAAAGATACTGAAAGGTGAAATTAAGAAGTCTTCTCGAAATGCAAATATTTTAGAGACTAGTGAAACTACGCTCGATAGTAAACCAGCCAGACAATTAATTTTTACTAGTCAAGTTGATGGAAATAATGTAAAAACTCTCCAAGTTTGGGCTTTAAAAGGAACTAAAGCTTATATAGTTACCTACACGGCAGATGTAAATGATTATGATAAATTTATTAATGCTGTAGAAAAAATGATTGAATCATTTAAAACTAATTAAATTGCCAATAGCAGCACAATCTAAATTTTCACTGCTCCATTTTAATTAACTTAAAGCTTTTTTGTAAAAATACGTTTTTCCTTATTGCTGAAATAGATTAGCAGATTTGTACGAATCAGCAATTGCTTGCCTTTTGTCTCTCAAATCAAGTCGAGCACACTCACAACTTCGTATGATATATTTTACTACTGGAGTTGTCTGATTAATTCCAGAATTTTTTGGTGAAGTTCTGTATCTCCGGCTTCTTGATATTCTACATTCGCAGCTTTCCGAAAATATGCGCTCGCACCTCGTTTATCTCCTAACCCGGCGCGGATAACACCTAAACCAACGTAACCTCTAGGATCGTTCGGCTTTATTTTGATAGCTTGGTTAAAATCAGCGATCCCACTTTGCTTATCTCCCAAAGCATAGTGAATTAAACCTCGCACGCTGTAAGCTTCGGCATCATTAGGATTAATCTTAATAGCTTGGTTAAAATCAGCGATCGCACCTTGCCAATCTTGTAACTTAACACGGGCTTCACCTCGTCCGTTATATGCATAGATGTTGTTAGAATCAATCTTAATGGCTTGGTTAAAATCAGTAATAGCTCCTTGAAAATCTTTTAATTCGGTGCGAACCTTACCCCGACCAACATAGCCACCAGCATCATTAGGATTAATCTTAATAACTTGGTTCAAATCCGCAATTGCTCCCGGTAAATCTTTCTGTAGAAGGCGGGAGATAGCCTTAATTTTGTGTGCATTGAGATCGTTATAATTAATCTTGATAGCTTGATTTGCATCAGCAATTGCCCCCTGGAAATCTTTCAATTGCATACGGAAGAAAGCTCTAGTATTGTATGCAGCGACATACTTGGGATTAATCTTGATAACTTCACTGAGATCATCAATTGCCCCTTGCCAGTCTTTCCCTTGCCAGTTTTTTGATAAAGCAACACGAATAAGTGATCGAGCGTAGTATGCTTTAGCATAGTTAGGATTGAGACGAATCGCTTCGTTTAAATCATCGATTCCCCCTTTATAATCACCTTTTCTAAACTTATCTCCAGCCTGAGCAAAGAAATCATCCGCTTTAGGTGCTGTCGCAACTAATGGTGGTGCAGAGATACCCAACTTTACCCCAACATTTGATGCTAACCGCAAAAAAGTATTAATAGGAATACCCAAATTAAACCCAGTTTTGATCGCGATATTAGGATTGATATCTGATATTTTTAAATTCTCTGTAGATGTATCTGCACGACCGTGAATTCCTATTAGTTCGCCTTTGTCGTTTAGTACCGCTCCACCACTCATTCCTGGTAACGTATCGTTACTATAAACTAAGGCATAACCTTTTTTGAGAGCTTTCGACGCATTAGCGCTAATCTTCCCTTCCACAAAATTATAGACACGTCTAGAAATAACAGCTGTAGCTTTAGGAAAACCTGCTACATAAGCTGTTGTCCCTTCTGTGCTTTGGTCAGAGTTACCTATTTTGGCGACCTTATAATTAATATCACTAGTAAATTGCACTACTGCTAAGTCTATATCTTGCAAAAGCTTAACAGTTTTGTAATTTATTTGATAACGTAGACTATCTGAGGTGACAATTGCATAATTATCAGGCTTTGCAACTACATGAGCAGCTGTTATAACGGTGTAAGTATTACCATCTCGCTTAATGATTACCCCAGAACCAGGATTGTTTGTACTGGCGATAAGTACGGTGATTTCTTTGGCAATCTTTGCGACTTCCTGTGAGGATAGTCCTACAGCAACTTGTGTCTTTACAAGGATTATTGATATCCCAATCAGCGCAGGTACGACTTCGTAAGGAAATTTCATTCCAAATCTCAAATGTAAAATTACTTCACTTTTCGGATGCAACCCCCTGGAGGTATACATCAAAATCAATTGTCAGTTCGTCACCACCACTTTCATTTAATACCCTACCAGCTGCCAAACCACGACGGTCTAGTAATCTTGCTAATACAGCACTGGGTTTTGTACCGCGTTTGAGGGTAAACAATAAATTGCTCTCAGTACAAGGATCCTCTTGATTTGCGATCGCGCAAACTACCGATTGTTTATTAATACTTCCAGTAGTGATGTATTTGAGGGTACTATTTTCGTAGCTGCGCTGAAACCTGCGAGACACCTCATTACAGCGTCTTTGTCCTGTCCAGGGTGGTGGAAAACTATCATCGGAAATCCAACGTAGTATTAATATTTGTTTACCATCCTGGGTTCGCGCATAGGTTGCTGGTACGCTTCTACCTTGATATTTGGTTTTACCACAAAAGAAAGCAACACCTGCTGCGTAGCTTGGTTGATTTAGGAGGAATGCAGTTATAGTGATACTTGATAATGTTATCAACCCTAAAAATAAGTTACTAAGTAATTTTTGTTCCATATTTATCTAGTTTAGAAATATTTTCTTACAATAATTCTTCACTTTTAAAACATCCTTTGAGTCTGATTTTATAAACTACATACAAACTTTATTTCGGTCATACTGAGATTACACTATGCTTAATTAATAAAATAAAAAACTATTCAAATGAAATCCTGTATTAATTTCTCTTCATCTTCTAATCGCGATCGCTCATATTCAAAAAATCACCTCGAACCCAACCTTTGATATTAGATTTCTTTAACTGTACCTGAAACCAGCAATAGCCATCATCATTCTTAACTCGCTTAAAAACTTTAACTTCAGAACGTCCAGCAACAACGTGCTGAACCTTGAAACTTATACCTGGTCTTTCCCGCAAATTAATACGATAATTGATTTGTGGTGAAATAATCAAATCATCTTTCGATTGCAAAAAACCATCATTCGGCATAGCAGTTTGCTGAAAGCAGTATTGCTCTCTGTTTACAGGAGCAGCTTTCACTTTATTAAATGAAATTTCAAACCCTGCAATCAACACAGTAAGACACGCTAAAACACAGTGAATTTTTGCATTGATAACGCTAAAGTTACAGTTTGATTTCAGCATTGTTCTGATTTGTTTTTACATCTGTGACTTCCAGTTGCTAAGATATGGTGCAAGATGTGATGTCACTTTAGTGCTTGTGCAGTTATGTTCTCAGGTATATTCTCAGGTTCGCGAACATCTGTCAAGGCGAAAAAGTCGGAAAAAGTCGGAATTATAAAGACTTTCTACTAAAGTGCTTGTATAAGTTGAAGTGCAATGTGTAAGTAAGTTGGCGAGAAAAATGCAATGTATATGAAGAAATGTAAATTGACCGTAGGGTGTGTTAGGCGAAGCCGTAACGCACCTTAAATTCGTGGTGGTGCGTTGCGCTGCGCGACAACACACCCTACGTTAAAATTTCTTAACATAACGTGAAATATTAACGCCGACTTACTTAGGGGCGAACGCCGTTCGCCCTTTCAAGATTTTTAATGTGTAGCAATATTTCAGCGAATTGGTATTAGTTATGTTTATTGGTTCGTAGTTGGGCTGTTTTGCCTGAAGGCGAATGCGCTAAAGCGCAACTACAAACCTTCAAATACAGAACTTATGTCTCATGTTGTATTGCACCTAGAGCTATGAGCACAGCTTTCTGCCCATCGGTTAATCCTGTAGTGCCAATAATGTTCATACCTTCGTATGGTCTAGGCGATCGCAGTGTTTGAATACAATTACCAGTAGCCACATCCCAAAGCTTTATTGTTTCATCTTCACTACCGCTGGCTAAAACAGAGCCATTTGGACTAAAAGCAACTGACTGTATCCATTTGTCATGTCCTGACAAAGTATATAAGCATTGATTAGTTTGCAGATCCCACAATTTAATCGTGCGATCCTCGCTACCACTTGCCAATAATTGACCATCCGGCGTGAAGGCAATGGACTTAATTTTATTATCATGTCCTTGCAGTGTACAAATATATTCCCCAGATGGCACATCCCATAAGTTCACTGTTTGGTCATCACCTGCACTAGCCAGTATGGTACCATCAGGACTAAAGGCGATGGTCCAGACACCGTTTGTGTGCTTTTGTAAAGTTTTGAAGCATTCGCCTTTGTTTACTTCCCAAAGCTTTATGGTTGTGTCAGCACTACTGCTAGCCAAAATAGAGCTATTAGGAGCAAAAGCGACTGATAAGATGCTACCAGCATGACCTTGTAAGGTGTTGAAACATTCGCCTGTGTGTACATTCCACAATTTAATCGTCATATCCTGACTACAGCTCGCTAAGATATCATCTGTGGGGTGAAATGCTACAGATAATACTAAATCGCTATGTCCTTTTAAGGTACTAAGGCACAAACCTCTTTGGTTCCAAAGCTTAATTGTTCTATCCCAACTACCACTGGCGATAAGTTGACCAGAATTTGGACTTAAAGCAACAGTCCAAACAGTATTTGTATGCTCTTTTAAAACCTGAGTAGGTTCCCCGGTGTAGGTATGCCATAAAACTATATTTCCGTTGTCACACCCACTAGCAAGCAAGTTCCCAATTTCCTCTGGAGATGTTGAGTCCTCGATACTGACACTCTCGCCACGCAGTATATCGGCAGAACTGAAAGCAACAGAGCGAACAGAGTTCGTATATCCTTGAAGGGTGTTAATGCAACGTCCTGTATTACACTCCCAAAACTTTACTGTTTCGTCATAACCACCACTGAGCAGTGTAGAACTATCTAGACTGAAAACCACCGACCTTACACTACCTGCATGTCCTCTAAAGGTGTTGACACAATGACCCGTTTGTAAGTCCCAAAGTTTTATAGTATGGTCATCACTGCTGCTAGCTAAGAATTGGCCATCAGGGCTGTAGCAAATAGAACGGATGACACTTGTATGTCCATATAATGTATCAAGGCACTGACCAGTGTCAACATCCCAGAGTTTGATAGTTTTATCAGCGCTTCCACTTGCTAGGATTCGTCCGTTGATACTAAAAGCAACAACACGCAATGCGCCAGTGTGACCCTCAAGCGTTCTGATGCACTGAGATGTCTGTATATTCCAAAACTTGATGGTTTGGTCAACGCTACCACTGACCAGAGTCGTGCCATCTGGACTAAAACCAACAGTCCACACAGCACTAGTATGTCCTATTAAAGTATTTAAGCATGTTCCTGCGTGGACGCTCCACAATTTTATCGTTTGGTCTTGGCTTCCACTTGCAAGTATTGTACCAGAGGGGGCGAAAGCTACCGAATAGACAGTTTTGGTATGCTCGTTTAAGGTGTGAAGACACTGACTGTTACGGGTATCCCAGAGCTTCACAGATGGATCGTCGCTACCGCTAGCTAAGAGCAATCCGTTAGGACTAAAAGCTACTGACCACACCCAATTCGTGTGACCGCGTAGTGTGAGTATTGGTTGATTGTCTATTACTTGCCACAAGCGAATTTCATTGAGTGTGTCTGCTGTGGCGAAGTATTCTCCACTAGGACTGAGAGCAAGAGATAAGATTTTTCCAAAAACGCTTGTGAAAACGGTTTGTAAGAATTTAGAATAAGCAAAGCTGACTTTATGTAAAGTTATTCCTTGTAGATAAGCTTGCCGAATTTCAAGATAGGAGAAGTCGTATTTCTGTAAGCTAGAGTTGCCGAAGCAAAGAAGGTTAAGTGCATTTCCTCCAATATAACCGGGTTTACAAGGTGACTGTTGACGCACGGTAGAAAGAATATGAGTCAGTTGCGCTTCCAGGGTAGTATTCTCTAAACTTTCAATGAGTGTTTGATGCAGGGGATGAAGGATGAGAACTTCTTGACTTTTGCGTATATAATCTTTGGCTGAGGCTTTGATAATCGCGTGAGTGTTAAATAACGAAACATTCCCTGTGGCAATTTCTTGGCTCATCTGTTCGATCAACCGCTCAGTCATGTACTCCATGAGAACTGGTTGTAAAGTAAAAGCAGAAGCTTGTTCGTTTTTTTCAACCGGTAATCTCCGCTGTAGGGATTGTAGTGTGGATGGAAGGAGTTTTTGTCGAGAATAAGTCAGGATATCATGACGTAGCTCAGCAATTGTGACAGGTTCGCGGTTAATTGTAAACCAGTAGGTAATTTCTCTTTCTTGCTCTGAAAGTCGGTCAAAATGCCAGTCTAGTAAGTCGTTCAAGTCTTCAAAGACTTGTTTACCTTCTTTCAAAAAATCAGAGATATCACCGAAGAATACTTCTTTTATATGTCGCGCTGCGAGTTCAAGAACCAAAGGGTTACCGTTATAGAAAGTAATCAATTCCTGCCATTGTTCCTGTGAACCTTTAAAAGATCCAATCTCAGCAAAAACCTTGCGTCCTTGCGCATAATCGAGACCACCCAGTTCTAGAACCTGCACAGGATAAGTGCTGCGATCTAGTTCTTTTGGCTTCTCGCGGCTGGTTAATAATAAACAACTTTGATGAGGAATTTCTGCGATCGCCTTGAGGAGTTGACCATAGTCTTCATAACCTTGACGATAGTGTCCTGCACGATCACCACTTTGGAGGACTGTTTCCATATTGTCAAGCATCAGGAGACAACGCTTCGATTGTAGATACTGCAACACTAATCTCAGTTGTTCGTCCACAGTGTCAGGTAAACGAGTTTCTTGCTGATCAGATAAAAACTTGATCCACTCAGTGAGAATAGTCGTCAGAGGTGGGGCGTTGAGTAGAGAACGCCAGATAATATAAGTAAACTCGTTTTGAATGCTGCGTGCTAGTTTCAGAGATAGATCTGTTTTGCCAATACCACCTTTACCCAAGCGAACAGACAGTTTTGTTTTGCCGATACCACCAAAACCAAGAATCCCAACCACTTGGCATCGATCTTGAAGAATCCATTGCTCTAGAAGTTGCAGTTCTTCTTCTCGTCCAAAGAACACCGCAACATCTGGTGCTTTTCCCCAATCCTGGTAATTTTTTGATTTTGCAGATGCAGAGTTTTTCTGTATTTCCAGCCGCTCTAAAACTGCCCTAAAATTCTTTTTCCCAACTTTTTCTCCAAGAGCTTCTGTTAGGGATTTCCACAAAGAAGAACCCGCATCTTTAAGAGTTTTCTCAGACCATGAAAACGTTTGTGCCATCTGTTCATAGGTTTGTCCTTCCCATGAGCCTGACAGTACTGCTCTTTCAAGATTATTCAGATGCTTCTCTGTAAGAGCAAAGATTGCAGCGTTTGCAACCAATAGGGCTTGCTCAAAATCCATGATTTGAAGTGGTTACAAAAGTATTACAAAAATATTTTAAGGGAAAACACGTAAAAATTAGACTTTTTTACAAATTTCTCCGACTTTTTTGCACTGACATATCTCAGCAAATTAGAGTTTATGGTTTTGCTTACTGTTTAATGCGCTGAAGCGCAACTACGAACTAATTGTGTTATTGGTGGGACGATCAAATACTCACAATTCCCGACCATTGGACTTTTTTCTGTTTTTCTCGGCGGTAAGAGAAGAAATGCTCTGTTGTTTGGTAAGTGCAATAAGGAGCGATCGCAATCTGTTGTAAACTAATTCCCAACATTTGTATTTGTAAAGTATTAACAACGCGCACATCCAGCCGCACTCTATCAGGATGAGGATCTGTAAGTACAGGAGAATGTGGTAGTTCATGCAATGCATCTACGATGGCATTTTCATCATGATGTGGTATAATACTCCTCCCAACTTCTGCTGCTACCTGTTGTGAAACTTGGTAAACTTCACCAGTGATAGCAGGACCCATAGCAATTCGTAAATCCTCAAGTTCGCTGCCAAGAGAGAGCATTTTCGCGATCGCCTCTGGTACAATCTTGCTTGCTGTACCACGCCAACCTGCGTGTACTGCTGCAACCTGCCCTGTTCTTTGTGAAGCAATAAGAACAGGTGTACAATCAGCGCTAGCTACCCAAACAGCTTGGTTTGGTTGTTCAGTGACTAAGCCGTCTCCCTCAGTCAACTCCTGATCTTCGTTAAACTCGCTACCAATTTCTGTTGGACTCAGCACAGTGTTGCCATGTACCTGTTTTAAGCGATAGACTGAAGCTTCTGGGTGTAGAACCTTGGTCAGTTCCAATGGCGATCGCGGCCAAAAATGTTGGGTAAAAAAGCCATGACTCCAAGGTTCTAGTAGACTACAAGTCAGGTAGGGCAGTCCTTCCCAAGTACGCCATTGCCAAGTGTGCATCGTGAACTAAACCCAGAAACGAAACAAAAATTTAAAGAAGGAGTCAGAATTCAGAATTCAGGAGTCAGAATAAATCTCGTTGGGTATTTGACTCCCCAGTCAGACAGAATTCATGCTGAATTCTGATTCCTGACTCCTGAATTCTCGTATTTAATACATCCTAACTCGGATCAGCAGTCTTTGGGTTAACCTTTGTGCCATTGAATCAGGAAACAATAGAAGCAGCCCTTAAAGCAGGGCGTCAGTCTGCGTATTTACCATTTTCTTTACATCTTTTTGAAACCGTATCTTCAACTAACCAAATTGTTTGGGATTTACTAGGCTCTGGATCTGAACCAGGATGTGTCGCTATTGCCACTCAACAGACGTCAGGACGAGGTCAATGGGGTCGCCAGTGGGTTTCACAAGAAGGGGGATTATATCTTTCGGTAGCGATCGCACCCAATATCGAAGCTAGTAACAGTTATCAGCTAACTTTGGCGACTGCTTGGGGAATTGCTCAACAACTGCAAAGTTGTGGTATTCCACTTGGTATTAAGTGGCCTAATGATTTAGTGTGCAAATCCGACGAAAACGGCTATAAATACAAAAAGCTGGGAGGAATTTTGACAGAAACGAAAGTCCAAACTGGAAAAATCTCCCAAGCAGTGATTGGGGTTGGCATTAATTGGGCAAACCCAGTACCAGAAACTGGAATCAATTTGGAAACATGGCAAGCAAATCAACAGCCAAAACCAATCCCAAGTCTTGAAATGTTAACCTCTACAATTTTATTAGGAATAGAATCCGGGATACAGTCTTTATTCCAAGAAGGAATAAACATATTGTTATCTCGCTATTTAGAATTCCTCATAAATATTGGTGAGGAGATATATGTTAATGATGTTATGAGTACTATAGTTGGCGTAACTCACACTGGGGATCTGCGCGTTTGCGTAGAGACATCGAAACAACGAAAAATAATGCAATCGGAAATTCATCTCCAACCCGGTACAATCAGTTTGGGCTACCGTAAACTTAGGCTAACTACGCACAACACGACGATAACCAATGAAGCAGCGCAATAACTCTGCCCATAACCGTTCGCAGAACTCATGGCAGCGATCCCTGCCAGCACAAAGCCTCTGTTGGCTTGGGAGCTTTAGCTTGCTTTCTGGCGGCTTAGTATATGGCCAAACCGAACCAGCAGCAATAGATAATATCGTTCCCACAGTTGAAAATTCAGCTTCAGAAGCACCTGTTAAAGTTAAGTTTCAACAAAATCACAGTGTTTCCACCCCGGAAGTGGGTAGACCAGAGCTAGAATTTTCCCAACGTCGAGCAAGACTGAGACAAAGGCTGAATAAAGGAGACATTGCTCAATCAGCAAACTCTCCTCAGAAGCATGAGGCTTCAGAGCCTACAGTGTTCGTCAGAAAATCAAAACCCCAGGTAGAAACTTCTACGCCCGAAGCAGGTGAAAGTTCTTTTAAAGCAAAATTAGAAGCTTCTGTAATTCATAAATATCAAAAACCTCAAGTTGATCCTACTGCATCAACAACTGAAGGCTCCTCTGCGGGAAATATTGCGCAAAAAGCGAAACCTAGCAGTGTAACTGCCGAAAATCAAAAGGATTACAATAACGCCTATATTGACCCCAATGATTACAGCAACGGTACGGTTCATAAATATCAAGCACCTGATTCTGTAGTCATCACAGAACGCTCTAGTGGGTGCCGAACGATTTTAGCACAAGGGCAAAATGTTTTAAGCAGTCTTTGCGCCAAATCACCCTCTCAAAATCAGCCTTTAGCTGATTCCGATACTAAGTTACAAGGCAAGCATGTGCCTGGTTGGATCGGCAGAAGCCAAACCGCTCATTCAGTCACCGTTACCTCAGACAAAGATGTTTCTGGTGGCGAAACCCGTATCGTCCCACGTTGGAATCGTATTGCTTCTGGTGTTACACGTTCAAGTCGCATTGCTTCTAGTGGTGTAACTAAGAGCGACTACCGAACCAATCGGGCTATTTCTAACAATTTTATCTCCACAACGACAGTTACTGATCACCCCGCACCACAAGGTGGTGCTTTGTCAGCACCGTTAACTGCTGACAATGTCGCACCTCGCCCTAGCACCGTAGCTTATAACATCCCACTAGCTTCAACCTTGCCACAAATTGCTTACAGTGGGGGTCTGACTTCTGGTGTTGCGGGATTGCTATTCCCTCTTCCCATCCCAGCTCAAATCACTTCTTTCTTTGGTTGGCGAACTCATCCAATTACAGGCGATCGCCGTTTCCACGCTGGTACAGACTTAGGTGCATCAACAGGAACACCTGTTTTGGCAGCTTACCCTGGTACAGTAGATACTGCTGACTATGTGGGCGGGTACGGTTTAACCGTTATCCTAAATCACAACAACGCTCAGCAAACACTTTACGGTCACATGTCACAACTCCTTGTACAACCCGGACAGGTTGTACAACAGGGAACCGTGATTGGTTTAGTTGGCAGTACCGGTAATTCAACAGGTCCCCACCTGCACTTTGAAGTCCGTAACCTTACACCAGAAGGCTGGGTAGCCACTGATCCAGGTGTTCAATTAGAGACTGCTATGAGTCAATTGGTTCAAACCTTGCAGACGGCTCATGTAACCCAACCTACTGAACCACAGAACCCACCTACCAAGCGGGTAAATTAAAACAGTGAACAGTGAACAGTTATCAGTGATCAAAGCGTATACTGCCCTGATAACTGATAACTGATGACTGATAACTGTTAAAGATTCTGCCAAATTGGCAACAATTCTGCTTGAAAAAAAAGTATCGTCTGATTCAATGGATTTTACCTAACGAAATCCATTACGCAAAAGCAGAAACTTCCTCTCTTGGTTGGCTACCAAGAGATCTTTCAAATACATCCAAAATATTATCCCCAGGTTTACTACCTGGGGATTTGCCTTTCAATGAGACGATAGAGGTTTACTAAATTTACAAAAACTTAGCTATAATTCTCTATAATTCTTTAGCCTATGAAGCTATCAGATAGAATTTTTAATTGTGAAAGATGCGGTCATTCTCAGGATAGGGATGAGAATGCTGCTGACAACTTAAAAGATGCACCAAATAAAGTAGTACGGTTGGCTAGACCGGAAAGCAAAGCCTGTGGATTGGAAGGAGCCGACTCCCCAAGTTGAAGCAGGAAATTAGCGCTAAATAAGGTTTAACCAAGTTTAGATAAGTCTTTTATAGCAGGTTTGTTACATCACCAGTAAACGCCCTTCCTAGAAAGTCTCAAGGATAAAACCCAGGTGTCTTTAAAATTTGACGCTGATTCTGTGTTAAATCAGGATAGTCATCGGGGTTGTAGTAGTACCTCGCCCAAGCACTAGCGTAAGGAGAATATTTATAGAACAATGTACGGCGTTCATGTTGTCCTTTCCAAGGTAGAGTACCGTGGCTAAGGGCTTCAGTGAAGATGATTGCTGTTCCGGCTTTACCAGAAACTTTTTGAACACAGGGATGAGGATTTTCTAAATCTTGCCACTCTTGTGGTAATGGTAAGTTGCTCTTGTGGCTACCAGGAATACACCCAAACCCACCAGAGCCAGCCGGTACGTCTGTCAGATTGTAAGCAACCGCAACCAAACCGTTGAAAATTTTTCCTTCTTTGTAAAGGTAGTACTGGCACGGATCATAAGGAGTACCGCCACCGTGTAAGATACTACCAATGGGGCCAGAAGATCCTTGGCGAAGGATGTGAACGTAGTCGTGATCTAAGCGAAACCTGGATCCAAGTAGAGCCTCAAGATAAGGAGTTATACGGGGATTGTCGATGAGATTACGAAACTCAGTACCCCAGTTTAGCAAGCCATCAAACCGAACCCACGGCTTGAAAGGTTGATCGACTTTGGCAATTTGCTTGTCGAGAACCTGATTAATAGCTGCTATTTGTGCTGAACTTAAGGCATTCTCCAGCACCAAAAAACCTTGTAAATCAAACAGATAGCGTTCAAGTTCAGTCAAATTCGCATCCTCGAAGAGGGAGTAGGGAGCAGGGAGCAGGGGAGCAAGGGAGCAGGGAGCAAGGAAGAAAAAAAGACAAAAACCAGTTTTGACTTTTGACTTTTGACTTTTGACTTCCCCGCAGGGGTGCCCCATTCTCAATATCCGTGTTCAGCTAGAAATGCCAGTGAGATATCATCACTGCTTTCGTCTGTAGGTGCTGTAACATCGCCCTTGCCAGAGGAAAGGAATTTTTCGACGTACTTGCCTAGGATATCTCCTTCTAAATTGACCCAACTGCCTGGATTTAAATAGCGAAGGTTTGTTTCAGCGTAAGTCAGGGGGATGACTGCCACTTTAAACTGCATTGTTTCTGGCTGGTATTCAGCGACTGTGAGGCTAATGCCATTTACGGCTATGCTACCTTTAGGGACAATGTAACGCGCGATCGCTCCCGTAGCAGAAAATGTCATTTCCCAGGATGTTGCTGTTTCTTCTTTTGAAAGCATCTTCCCTACCCCGTCGACGTGTCCCATCACAAAATGACCTCCCACTTTGCTTCCTACCCGTAGCGATGCTTCTAGATTCACATACTTCTGTTCTGTTTGCTCTTGTCCTAATGTCGTACGACGTAGAGTTTCTGGTGAAGCAGTGGCGATAAATCCATCTTTTAAAACTTCTTCTACCGTCAAGCAAATACCATCCACTGCGACGCTATCTCCTATCGCCAAATCACGCATAATGGTATCAGAAGACTCGGTAACACATGTAATTTTCCAATAATCCCCGCCTAGCGGTTTAATTGTTCCTAATGCTTGGATTAATCCTGTGAACACGGCTTTTTTCTCTCTGCTGAATTTAATTTATTACGTAAATTTGACTAGAATAAGCTAGTAATTCTTACATCAAAGCATTATTTTTAGGTATAAAAACTAACATAAAATCAACAAAAAGTTTAACACATTTATATTAACTCCAAGGCATACTTGAATATGTAGATTATTGTCAAGCTAGTTAATTTAACTTACTCTGGTGTTCACATCCATTTGGGAGTTTAATAGAAGCAATTATAGAGAAGAGAGACTTATGTTTATCCAGGTTCCTATCTTGCTAAAGCAAGGGTACGATTTGATACAAAATACTTCAAAGACTCAAAGGATTGTAGAGGCTTAGCCAATGATTGAAATGAAAGTCGCTGGCATAGCATTAGATGCCATAACCCGCAGCCCAATCGTGCTTTTAAAAGATGCCTCAGACCGCCGTGCTTTGCCCATTTATATCGGTCAGGAACAGGCAAGGTCAATTATGGGCGCACTGGAGAACCAAAAGCCTCCTAGACCCTTAACTCACGATTTGATTATGAATATTCTAGAAGCATGGAATATGACTTTAGAGCGAGTCATCATACACTCACTACAAAAGGACACATTTTATGCTGCTTTGATTGTAAAACAAGGGGAGCTAAAAAAAGAAATAGATGCTCGTCCTAGTGATGCGATCGCTGTAGCCCTCCGTACAAATACCCCTATTTGGGTCATGGAAGAAGTGATAGCTGATGCTTCTATTCCCGTAGATCGGGATGCTGATGAAGCTGAACAGCAAGCCTTCCGTGAATTTATTTCTAATATCCGACCAGAGGATTTAATCAAGCGCTTTGGCAACGGCGATAGTTAAATTAAGTTATAAGTGAGGAGTTATTTGCTGTAACTTTCTGGAAATGAAATACCGACGCTTTGGGAAAACCAACCTACACTTATCTGTGTTTTCCTTGGGGACAATGCGCTACTTAGCTGGCGTTGAAAACGTACAGCAAACCCTCCAACAGGCTATAGCGCTAGGGATTAATCATATAGAAACAGCCAGAGGTTATGGCAAAAGCGAACAGTACCTTGGTGAGGCGTTAGCGCAGCTTACCGTAGGTATCGCTCTTGGGCTACCTATACCCCGAACGAAGCTTCACATTACTACTAAAATTCCGCCGACACCAGATGCTGAGACTATGGATCGGTATATAAACGAATCTCTGGAACGCTTGAAACTAGATTATCTTGATTGTTTAGGGATTCACGGCTTAAACACTTGGGATCACCTGGAATGGGTCAAAGCCAAAGGCGGCTGTATGCAAGCAGTACACAAGGCTGTTGCTGATGGTCGAGTGCGACACGTCGGTTTTTCCACCCATGCTTCCGTAGAAGTCATTCAGGCAGCAATCGATACAGATTTATTTGAATTTGTCAATCTGCATTATTACTATTTTTTTCAACGGAACAAAGCCGCTATTCAGCGAGCCTTTGAAAAAGATATGGGCGTTTTTATCATTTCGCCAGCAGATAAGGGAGGACGCTTATACACTCCTCCCCAAACCCTGAAAGATTTATGTCATCCCTTTTCACCCTTGGAGTTAAACTACCGATTTTTACTCAGCGATTCTCGGATTACTACTCTCAGTGTAGGACCTGCAAACCCAGATGAATTAACAGAACCCCTCAGAGTCGCTGATCGGGACGGGACGCTAACCACAGAGGAAATTACTGCTTTTGAGCGTTTAGAAAATCACCAAACATCTGTTTTGGGACAAGAAAAGTGCAGCCAGTGTTACGCCTGTCTACCTTGTCCAGAAAATATTAAGATTCCAGAAGTGCTACGACTGCGTAATCTTGCATTAGCATATGACATGACAGAGTATGGTCAATATCGCTACCAAATGTTTGAAAACGCTGGTCACTGGTTTCCTGGGATGAAAGCTAGTCGCTGCACAGAATGCGGAGACTGTTTACCTCGATGCCCTGAAAAATTGGAGATTCCAGCTTTATTGCAAGATGCTCACGAGCGATTAAATGGATCAGAAGGTAGGAGACTTTGGGGATAGAAGCAACAGAATTATATAGAATTTCTCCAAATTCATTAATTATTAGATGTAATTTAAAGCCGAAATACCAACCCAAAGAACTCTTACCCCAATTAGCTAAACCTTTGAAGACTCGATTCCGCTTGGCTCTTTCATTTAAACATATTTCTAAAGAGGTAGAATCAATAAAATTGATGCCAGTACTTTGCCCACGATGTAGATGCAGATACCAACATAACGGAATTAAAGCACTTTTCTTCAATTCTACAAATCGGTTGTAACTTACAAGATTGGGAAAATATTTACGAAAATGATTCTCTACGTGTTTAGTATAAAAATCTTTAAAATTTCTATAAGATGATTGTAGGACTTACGCATTGACAGAAATCATCAGCTATGCGGTAGGAATTAATAGCGCCTAAATGAAAGATTTTTTCACAAATAAGGGTGTTACCGTCCATTGTAGGGGCGCAAGCATGAGCGCCCCTACAGGTTTGAAACAACCATTATCCGTTAATCCACATGATGTTCGATTTGTATAGTGCGTAAGTCCTAGATTGATGACGGGGCCTGATCCTGAAAAAATGGGGAACCTTGGTAGAGTCGATGGGGAGTATTATCTCCCGCACCTCTCTGTTAGATCCGGACATGTAGTAGGGTAGGTAGCCAACGAGTTACCATTAGTGGCACTTTTCCAACCACCCCCCTCCAAACGAAGCATGACCGTTTCCGTATCACTTCGCTTTCCAGTAATCTTTACGTTTGAGTGCCTCACCGTCATAGCGTCCGTATTGAATTTTCTCGTGACACTGACGACAAACCACTAAGGTTTTACGTTTACGTGCTGACATTTTGAGCATCCATTCAGGGCGTTCATGATTTCCTTTTTGCTTAATATCTGCTAGTTTGTGAATATGGTGGACTTCAATATTGTCCGTTGCACCACAAATTTCGCATTTTTGGGCAAGAAGGCGCTGAATAACTTCACTGCGCCCGTTCCAAATATGGTTAGCCTGATTATCATCGATTGTGACCCATTTATTCCACTGCAAACAAACACCACCGAAATAGGTTATTAAGGGCGATTTTCCGTCACGTTCCACTGTTATCTGTAGCACCTTGTAAGTACCATCCTTTGTATCAATGGTTGTGCGGAACCGTTTGTAAATTTTCTGGCAAGTGGTTTTAAATTTCTTTGCCAAAGTTTTTACTTTGGGATTGCTCCATAACTCGTTTCAGCTCGGAAAGCGTGTGGAGGTTGTAAGCCATGCGATAGTACTGGACTATTCCTCGATACTCCGCTTGATATTGGCTAACTATACTATAGGCATCGTCGTTGACTCTTTGGGTTAAGTGTATAGGCTTTCCGGAGCGCATATATTTGACACAATGGTCTTTGATTACGCTTTTGGGAACCCTTAGCCCTACACTACCGTTGATACATCTTTGACCACGATGGTCATGTTTATCGTCGGCGTGTAGTATATGGATTTCATAACCCAGGAATTTAGCTGCTTCGTCCCTTGCATGGGTTACGAGCGTCTTTTCATCACTGAGTTCCAGTTTAAGTTCGTCACGTAAAAACATGGCTATCTTCTGTTTAATATCCAAGGCTTCGGATTTTGAGCCTACTACTCCCAGTAGGAAATCATCAGCGTACCTTACGTACCAAAGGCGACGAAAATTAGGGTCGTTAGGATCACGGGATGGAATGGACTGTGCCTGTTGGTTCAGTCTTCGTGCTTCTTCCAACTTTCCCGCTTTTCGTGCTTTAGCTGCTGAAGAAGGTCAGTACATTGTACGGAGGATAGACACTCCTTCGCTGACCTCGCGTGTATGCTGGTATTAATTCTTGTTCGACGTATTTATCCAGCTTATCTAGTACTAAATTAGAAAGTATTGGGCTGACAACCGCACCTTGTGGTACACCACTGTATGTGGAGTTGTATTTCCAATTTTCTAAGTACCCTGCATCTAGTAACCCTTTGATAAGTCGAATAAAGCGATTGTCATGGATTTTCTCAAGTAGTATTTTTAACAGAATAGTATGGTCTATTTTGTCAAAACAAGCACTGATATCTCCTTCGATAAACCACTTTGTAGCTCGACCTTTTTGGGTAATTTCCTTCAGGGCTGTGTGACATCCGCGTCTTGGTCGAAAACCGTGGGAATGTTCGCTAAATTGAGGCTCATAGTAAGCTGATAGTATCGAATGAATCACTTCTTGAAGTAATTTGTCCGACCAAGAAGGCATACCAAGAGGTCGTAATTTACCGTTTTTCTTCGGGATATAAGTACGTCGCACTGGTGTCCATCTATATCGCTCATTTTTTAGAGTTTCAATGATGGTGTGAATTTTCTCCAGGGACATCCCGTCCACCGTTTCCTCCGTAGCACCCGGTGTCATTGCACCTGCGTTGCTATTCAGCTTGGCGTAGGCACGTAAGTACAGGTCTGGGTTATATAGCAGTCGATACACATCTTCTACTGGCAACCTACGCTGCCCGCGTTCACGTATGATGTTCAGTATCGTTTCGGCATCTCGCCGGAACGCGTACCTCTCGATTTCTGTTGCATCTAATTACCTGTGACACAACACCGGTGTAAGCGGTTCTCCCGCTCTCCAAAGGTGGGGCGTTATTCCCACGATTACTATTGTCACTCCGTTACCATAGGACTCGCGTCCCTTAGGCAATCCCATGTTCCGTCACTGACGAACGTATCTAGAACGACTTAGGTTCCTACTCATATCCTTGAATGAGTTCATTACGAGAGCGCTTGTTGGTCGGGGTGTACCATTAACGAAAGTTGAATTAATGGTTACCAACAACATCGGTGTACAAACGTGATACCGAAGGATGTGCAGTTCCACCACTGGATATTAGGGTTTAAGCAGTTTGGCTTTAACCATATCGTTCAGGCGTTGCAGAGCCATAACATACACGCTTTCTGTTATTCTCCGCTTTACGAACATGCTCTTGTCCCCTCGCCCTTTCGGGTCTAGGTCAGTTGTTCGCCTTGGAGTCGATTACCCCGAACTCCAGCCAACTTAGTTGGCAATTCAATCAGTGCGTACCACGGCGCACACTTTCGCTACATCCGGCTCCCGATATTCTTAGCTTTCGCGTTTGCCCATGTGCAAATAGTCGTGGCAACTTTCATGGATTGCTATGAGGTTCTGTTTCTTCCAATCGACCAACCCCTGAGTTTATGAGCAATGCTGGGTTACCCGAAGAACTTTTTGAGCCGGGTGAATTCAAAAGCTTAATCAGTATAATTTCAAACACTGATAATGATTAAGACATAACAGCCTCGGCGCAGATAAAAGATGATATTTAGGTGTACTTAAGTCGGATCAGAAACGTCATAAAATATTAAGAGGAAAGTAATATGACTAGCCGATTTATTACTTCAAAAGATTTTGAAGACCATAAGGGTTTACAACAGAGGCTGATGAATTTGCCAGAGTCAGAGCAATTCGATGAGATAAACAGCCTTTTAGATCGAAACTTTGTTATTGGTTTACAGTTTGCCAATGCTATATTAAAGGACAAAAAATACTTTGAGCTTCTGCTACAAAGAGGACTAGAGAAAGCAAATGCAAGTGAAATAGAACTTTGGCTAAAGTATTTAGTCCCACGTATTGGCTTCCGGCGCATTATAGCCATCCTATCTAACAAATTATCACAAGAGCCAACTCAAGTAGCTAAGGCTTCGTACTGGTTGCCCAAATTTCTACCAAAAGGAAATGAACAAGCAGCAAGATTGCTAAAAAATCTTTTGAATCAGGAAAAACAAATGTTAGGTGAAGAGTACAAAGTTGTTAACCCTTCAGGGCAAGTTTATAAATTAATTTTAAGAATTAAAAGCACAGGTGAATTTGCTGTTTTTGTTGGCTACCAATTGGGTAGTAAGGGTTCTAGAATAATTGTAGAAATTCTCGATTCACAAAACTTATCTCCGACTGGTGGAGTTAGGCAAGTATCACCTGGGGATATAGAGATTCTCGACCCACAACCTTATGATGATTGAAACTTAAAGTAATAATGCACTACTAGACATCTCCGAAATAGGAATCTTTTATGTTCAGAGGGAGCAGGGAGTAGGGAGCAGATTTCTTCTGTTCGCATTTCAATGAGAAATAAAAAAAATAAATATGACTTGTGAATATACAGAAAAGCCTGCATAATCATTTTAGGAGAACCCAAAGTCAGTAGACCGAAAACTTTTCAAATTCGACGAAAGAATAAGGGTTTCAGCTGATGGGATTGGATTTGGCGATCGCTCTGTCAGTGAAATCAGAACAAAAGTTCTTGAAAAGCTCCTTACAAGCTGATTTCAGATCTTAGTATCCCAAAGCGACAATCAAGGACTGGCGAAGCTTCTGGAAAACTTTTCAGTCTACTGAAAGTACAAATATTTCTGTACCTAACTTTTTGGAGTATTCCTTTCTCGGTTTGTAGTGAATATTGAATAGTTATTAAGGATGACAGCACCATGCGACTCACGTTGTTTACGAGTATCTTAGCTGCAAGCGGGATCGCCCTCAGCAGTATGATAATTATTAGTCAGCGCAGCAATGCTCAAACTCCCACCAACTCTTACTTTTGTGGCAAAAGTAAGGACGGTGTACCAACTACATTTGCCCGGACACCAGCAGGGGATAAAATACAAATAATTCGTTGGGAAAAAAAAAGAATAGTCGGCAATTATACTCCTGAAGACCGCTGTAATATAGTCTCTCACAACTTTCAAAAGGCTTCTCAAGATGATGTCCTAAATTATATAACCACTGGGAGGAGCCCAAACGGTTATCCAGTGTTATGCGCTGCTGAGCGATACGGAGAAGCATGCAGTTATATACTACTGACAATTGTTGAAAAAAATGATGACACTGCCAAAAGAGTAATCGAAAATTTGGCAGCACTTGGTGCTGTGGCGAACGGACCAGTTGTTCAATCTTTCCATAGCTCTGGTCAACCCTTTATCGATATGTCTAAGTTACTACAGGTAGCACCAAAGGAAAAATCTAACTAAGTAGCCGTCTTTAACAAGAAAGAATTTAGGAGTCAGGAGTTATTTGGGAACGCATGGCTTCTATGCGATTTCCACGCTAAGAGATCCGATTCTGTCTCCTGATTCCTAATTCCCAACGCTATTAATTGTGTCTCTAAGCTCCTGTCCAGACGCGATTAATCCCGTCTGTACGTCACCTAACTCCTGACAAATTTAAGATGAAGAAAAAACAAAAGAAACATTACTCACTGGCTTTGGTTGCTGGGATGAGCAGCTTGTTAGTACTACCAATGCAGGGTTTTTATCTCAGTGTTTCTGCGCCCAAGGCTGTCGCACAACAGCAAACCTCCCAACTTTCGCAAGAGCAATTGAAAAAGATAGCAAAGATAGCTAAATCTATAACTGTTAGAATTATCTCTGGTAACAAGGGCGGTTCCGGTACATTGGTGAAGAAAGAAGGTTCGCTGTTTACAGTTATCACTAACAGGCACGTTTTGGAACCAGGTAAACCCCATCTCATTCAGACAGCCGATAGTCGAAATTATCAAGGCGAGGTCGTTAAGGGAGTTAATTTTGGCAGTCGGGATTTGGTTTTATTGCAGTTTCGGTCTAATGCTAACTATCCTGTAGCATCCTTTGGAAAATCAGCCTTAAAACTAGGTGATGATGTGTATGCTGCTGGCTTCCCCTTTAAGGATAGTCCCTCTGAAGCAAGGCAGTTTGACTTTAAAAGCGGGCAAGTTTCGAGTTTATTAGGAGAAAAAAAATTACAGGGTGGGTATGGGATTGGATACACCAATAATATACAAAAGGGTATGAGCGGAGGACCTCTGCTAAATAACCAAGGTCAGCTAGTAGGTATAAATGGTATCCAAGCTCAACCGCTCTGGGGTAATCCCTACAAATATGAGGATAATACTCAACCTAATGATACACTGCGGCAGGAGATGAAAAGCTCTAGTTGGGGAATACCCATTGAGATATTGGCAGAGTCAGCTCCCCAATTCGTCGCAGCACAGGTAGCACAACAGTCAGGGACTGCGGCGAAAGCATCTACTGTTCCTAAGTTGACAAATCAGGTTGACAGCATTGCCAAAGAGATTACAGTGTTTATCGATTCGGTAACTGACCAGGGGTCGGGGGTGATTGTTGCTAAAGAAGGCAATACCTATTATGTTCTTACTGCTGGGCATGTAACAAGTGTCAACAAACAGATTACTGTGTTTACCCCAGACGGTAAAGAATATCCAGTGGATATTAGCAAAGTCAAAACTTGGCGTGGTATAGACGTAGTGTTGTTACAGTTTACTAGCAACGAAAGATATCAAGTAGCGACTTTGGGGAACTATGGCTTGGACTCTGAAGACCAAGTCATTTTTGTCTCTGGGTTTACCAAAGCAAAACAAACAAATGTCAAACCTAGTCGCCAACTCAGCGCTGGGTTTCTTTTAGGTTGGAGTAGCACTTACGCAAACGCCAGAGATGATCGCTCTTTTTCAACTGGGTATGGGCTTGTCTACACCAATCTTACTGTAAGAGGTATGAGTGGCGGACCCGTATTAGATGTTGACGGAAACTTAATTGGGATTCACACAGCAGCAGAAGCAGAAGATTTAGAAACAAAAACTAATAAGCGCACATTAGAACTGGGTTATAGCTTGGGTGTCCCGATTCGTGCTGCGTTGGCAAAACTAAAGCAAGAAAACACTCAATTTAATTTTACATACAAGAGTTGTCCCGGAGCACAAAAGAGTTGTCCGCCCAGCAAACTCACTGCTGCACAACAAGATGAAATCGTTACAGCTTCTCTAAATTTAAAACAACCGGAAAGTAGCTCTGATGAAATTGAATGGCTAAATTTTGGTAATAAACTCTGGAGATTGCGTCGGTACAGAGAAGCAGAGCAAGCTTTTGACAAGGCAATTACAAAAAAGCAGAATTTTCCCGAAGCTTGGTACGCACATGGTATGGCACTGAAGCTTCAAAATAATTATAACCTAGCTATTCAATCATTTAGGAAAGCTATTAGTTACTATAACCGTACAGATTCTGAACAACTTTCTCAAGCTTGGCGTCAGGTAGGTGATTCATTTTGGTACTTAGGGGAATATGAAGAAGCACGCAAATTTTTTCTTAAAGCGATTGACTTTAGACCTGATGATTTTATCCTTTACAGCTGGCTAGGTCAAGCACTAATGGACTTAGGACGTTACCGGGAAGCACTAGAGGAGGTTAATAAATCTCTTAGAATTAATCACAATCTTCTTGATAGCTACATCCAGCTCAGTAAAATACATGAGTCTTTACAAGACTACTCTGCAGCAATTGACGACATAAACAAAGCCTTGGAACTTCAGCCAGATTTAGCCTTTGGCTATGCACATCGAGGTTATCTCCATTCTTTGCAGGAGGACTATACTGAAGCGCTGGCTGATTTAAACAAAGCTATAGAATTACAGCCTAAGTATTTTGATGCTTATAGCACCCGTGGACAAGTCTACGCCCGAATGGGAAATCCTCAAAAATTTGATGAGGATTTTCAGCAAGCTCTTCGCCTCAAGCCTAACAGCACGGATATTTACTCTAGCCGAGGTGATGCTTACTCGCTGCTGGGAGATACTCAGAAAGCAATTGACGATTACACGCAAGCCATACGCCTTTCTCCTAAATATGAATTAGCCTACCAGTTCCTCACACAGCGTGGGTCGGTTCGTTATAAGAACGAAGACTATCAAGGGGCAATAAAGGACTACAACCAGGCTTTGAGCTACCAACCAAACTATGTTCCAGCGTATCTACGTAGAGGTGATGCTTACGCTAAATTAGGAAAACGACAAGAATCAATGAGGGATTTCGATAAAGCCGTGAGCCTCCAACCTGATAATCCCTTTGTTTACAGTCGCAGGGGAAATGCGCGATATATCTTGAAGGATAATAACGGGGGAATGGAGGACTATAAAATAGCCATCGACAAGGCTCGTCCATACCTAGCAGATTTATTTTACGCTTATCGGGCTCGTGCCAGAGATGAGCAGAAAGACTATCCAGGCGCGATTGAGGATTACAGCCAAGCGATTACACTCAAACCCAAGAAAGCGGAATTTTATCGCGCTCGGGCTTTAGTCAGATCAAATCAGAAAGACTATCAAGGAGCGATCGCGGATTACAGCCAAGCTATTACACTCAAACCTAATAAAGCGGAATTTTATCTTGATCGGGCTTGGGTCAGATATGAGCAGGAAGAATATAAAGGAGCGATCGCGGATCTTAGCCAAGTTATTCAGATCAAACCCAAGAAAGCGGAATTTTATAGCTATCGGGCTTTAGTCAGATCAAATCAGAAAGACTATCAAGGAGCGATCGCGGATTACAGCCAAGCGATTAAGCTCAAACGCAATGATTCACAATTTTATCATGATCGGGCAGCGGTCAGATTATATCAGGAAGACTATCAAGGAGTCATTGAGGACATGACTATCGCTATCAACCTGAAACCGGATTTTGCTGACGCTTACTATGGTCGTGGCTGGGCTAATCAGATGTTAAACAATAAACAAGCAGCAATTAAGGATTTACAAAAAGCTGCCCAACTTGCTCATGACCAAAGTGATATGGTCGTTTATAAAGCAGCACAGGATAAGATCCATGAACTCACTTCAACAGTAGAATCACAAAAATGAATCTTGAGGCACTTATGTTGCCTGTATGAGACTCCTATATATTAGGACCCCAGGGAATTTCTGCCACAGCTTGTGGCAGAATTATTCCATCCACACCTGCTACAACATCCACAACACTTTTGACAAAACAATTCAAAATTCAAAATGATAAATACTAAAAAAACTTTAGTTGTGGGATACAAGCCCACTAGAAAAACTGTTAGGTGCGAGATGCTGTAAGGCACGAGAAATGCTACGTCCTTGTCTCAAGCCTACGGCTTCAGCCTTAGGTGATAATTTTGAATTTTGAATTATTAATTTTGAATTGGAGCGAAGCGAGTGACATCTTGAGTATAAGCGAGATAAAAGGCTCTTATCCGCCAGAATAAAATCAAGGAGACACCTGCCAAATCCTAACAGTCTGATCCACACTGCCACTGGCTAAGGTTTTACCATTCGGAGTAAAGACGACAGAGGTAACTTCTTTGGTATGCCCTTGTAGGGTGCGAATTTCCTGTCCAGTTGTGGGATTCCATAGTTTTATCGTGTGATCTGCACTACCACTGGCAAGTGTATTACCATCCGGGCTGAAGGCGATCGCATTCACTGCATAAGAATGCCCTTTGAGAGTTCGGCTTTCTTGTCCGCTTTGGATATTCCACAGTTTTATAGTCTTGTCAGCACTACCGCTGGCAAGAATTATTCCATCTGGGCTGATTGCAACTGAATTCACTCGAGACGAATGCCCTAGAAGAGTGTGGTACTGTCCGCTTTCTATATTCCACACCTTGATGCTACCATCAGTACTACCACTGACCAGAGTGTTTCCATCGGAAGTCATAGCAACTGATCGTACCTCTTGGAAGTGCCTTTGGAGAGTTTTGATTTCTTGTCGGGTTGACAAATTCCATACTTTGATGCTACCGTCAGCACTACCACTAGCCAGAATTTCTCCTTTTTTACTAAAGGCAATGGACGTAACATCTCTATTATGACCTTGGATAATCCCAAGCTCCTGTTTAGTGACAAGATTCCATAATTTAATAATATTCTGACTGCTTCCACTAGCAACCGTATTGCCATCTGAACTGATGGCAACATTATTAAGCTGCCCAATATTTCCTTTTAGAGTGTCAGAAAGTTTGCCAGTCGATAAATCCCAAAGTCGAAGTGTAGTGTCCCAACTACCACTAGCCAGAGTTTTTCCATCTGGGCTGATGGCGACGGAAGTAACAATTTTGGAATGTGCGCTCAAAGTTTTCAGGAGACTGGGATTGGAATTATCAACTACAGGGTTGACAACAGAGTTAGATGAATGAGATGATTTCCACAAAAACACACCCCCCCCAATGCCCAAAACTAGTATCGCACTACCCACCAGCAGTAGATTTTTATGCTTATTGTTGACTGGCGTCTGTTGTGGTATTGGTTGAGGAATCAAATCTTGAATGACTTCATCCGCTGATTGATAACGTTCCTGAATCTCCGTTTTCAATAGTTTATCGAGAACATTTCTCAAATTACTACTCATTGGATCTGTCAAATGGCGTTGCCAATTAGAAATCCAACCATAACCTAGCCTTGTCCATAATTCAAAAGGAGAAACCTTAGTCAGCAGATAAAAGCAGGTAGCTCCCAAGGCAAACAAATCACTAGCTGGGTAAGCCTTTCCATCCTGCATCTGTTCTAGAGGACTATAGCCATATGTACCAATAATAGTTCCTGGTTTAGTCTGAACTGCTTGACTGAGTTCCTTAGATGCGCCAAAGTCAATCAGCACCAAACGCCCATCACTCTTTCGGCGCATGATATTCTGTGGCTTGATATCTCGGTGAATGACGCTGTGCTCGTGGATAAACTTGAGTACAGGCAACAAGTCGAGCAAAAACTCTCTAATTTCCTTTTCATTATACTTTTCCCTTTGTTGCAAATCCTTGAATAAATCCTGCCCATCAATAAACTGTTGCACCAAATACAAATTGTTATCCTGCTCAAAGTAAGCAAATAACGTTGGAATTTGCGGGTGTTCTCCCAACTGTTGCAGTAGTCTTGCCTCTGCTTCAAAGAGTTGCCTTGCCTTAGAAAGTATTCCAGCTGTCCGACCTTTAGGAGCTAATTGCTTGACTACAAAGATTTGATTAAAATTGTATATATCTTCCGCTAAATAGGTTCTACCAAAGCCACCCTCGTTTGAAAGCAACTTAGTCACGCGATAGTGTCCCCCCAGAAGAGGAATTAGTTGTGTCTGGCAACTGTGGCAAACATTTTCACTATCAGGATTTTCAGGGTTTACACAATCCGGATTCAGGCAATAAATCATATGCCTTATAAGGGTATAATTAGATTTGGTTTATAGTACTTGTTGTCCTGTAACCCAGATTACTATAATTTCAAAGTTTGTAGTAAGCGCTTTAACTCCTACTGCGACCCTTAATATTATAGGTTGACAATTACAAAAGAAGGAGAATTAACGGCTAAACAGTATTCTCATCTGGATCACACTATACAGAAGAAGATACTAGCAGTTTTCAAGAGATGATGCGACGCATGGAAACTCCCGAACCACAACTACGCAAACTCAAGTTAGAAGCGCTACAGCGCGATATCGTCCTGGGTGTAGAACAGTTGCACAAGGGAAAATATAGTGAATATGACGACGAGTCTTTACCAAGTTTGCTGCAAATTATTCAACAACGAGGACAACGTAAACTGAATCACGAATGAATAAGAATTTGGAGAATCAATATAAATATACGTTAAAAAGATATTGAACTTTTGATGAATATTTTAATAAAAAATTATACTAATCTATAATTAAAAGCAAAATTATACTGAAACTCAACTAACTAAAATGGCAAGATCTGATATAGGAACGGATATTAACCTGAACGGCGTCGGTCAAGAAATGTATGAGTTTATAACTGACTTATATCCTATTTGCCGAAGTATTACAGGTGATGGATTACGGAAAACGCTTCATTTAATAGAAAAACATATTCCCTTAAATATCAATGAAGTCAAAAGTGGAACAGCAGTATTTGATTGGACGGTTCCTAAAGAATGGAATATTAGAGATGCCTATATTAAAAATTCTAGTGGTGAAAAAGTTGTTGATTTCAAAAAATCAAATCTTCATGTACTAAATTACAGTATACCTATCAATCAAAAGATGCCTTTAAGTGAGTTAAAGGCACATTTATTTTCATTACCCGATCGTCCTGATTGGATTCCTTATCGAACTTCGTATTATAAAGAAAATTGGGGATTTTGCATTAGCCATAATCAGTTATTAGAATTGAAAGACGAAGAATATGAAGTTTATATCGATTCTTCGTTGGAAGATGGTCATTTAACTTACGGCGAGTACTACATTAAAGGAGAAAAAGACGATGAAGTTCTGCTTTCATGCCACTCCTGTCATCCGTCGCTGGCTAATGATAATCTTGCTGGTATTGCCTTGGCAACATACTTAGCTAAATATCTAAGTGAAATTAGTCCCTCTTATTCTTATCGCTTTATCTTTATTCCTGGAACAATTGGCTCTATTACCTGGCTCGCAGAGAATGAAGCCCATGTTGATAAAATTAAACACGGTTTGGTTTTAACGTGTTTGGGTGATCCTGGCAAGTCTCACTATAAAAAAAGCCGTAGAGGTGATGCTGAGATTGATAAAGCTGTTATTCATGTGTTGCAGCGCTCAGGTCAAGATTATGAAATTCAGGAATTTTCACCGTATGGTTATGATGAGCGTCAGTTTTGCTCACCAGGATTTAATTTGCCAGTAGGCTGTTTTATGCGATCGCCCCACGGGACATATCCTCAGTATCACACCTCAGCAGATAATCTAGACCTAGTTCAACCCCAATATCTTGCCGATTCATTCTCAAAAATTCTCTCGGTTTTACAGATTATAGAGAACAACAAAAAATACTTAAACCAAAACCCTAAATGTGAGCCACAGTTAGGAAAAAGAGGACTATACAGTGCTATTGGTGGCTTGACTGATACTAAAAAAACCGAAATGGCGATGTTATGGATTTTAAACTTTTCTGATGGTAATCATACTCTATTGGACATTGCCGAAAAATCAGGTTTAGAGTTTGGTTTGATCAAGAAAACGGCAGATACATTATTACAGTTCAATTTGTTAAAAGAATGTCTAGAATAAATACTACTGTTTTTAAAGAACAAGTTGCTGTAGTCACAGGAGCCAGTAGCGGAATAGGTAAAGCGATCGCCTTAGAACTTGCAGCACAAGGTGCTAAGCTTTGCCTGTTAGGACGTAAGTTGGAATCACTATTCGCGATAGCGAAAATTGCCCAAGAAACTTCACCTCAAGTTAGGTGTTACCAATTAGACTTAACGCTAGATGAAGATATTCGGCAATTTAAAGCGCATGTTGACATAGATTATGGTCAAGTTGATCTACTCATTCACAGTGCGGGAGTGTATTCGCTTGGAGAAGTAAAAACTGCTTCTGTACAAGACTTCGACTTACAGTACCAGACAAATGTTCGTGCTCCCTATATCCTGACACAAGCTTTGCTACCCAACCTACTATCCAGTCAAGGGCAAGTTGTGTTTATCAACTCAACGGCGGGTTTAATTGCTAGAGCAGGTGTGTCACAATATGCTGCTACCAAACATGCACTAAAGGCGATCGCAGACAGTCTTAGAGATGAAGTCAATCCTCTAGGAGTGCGTGTCCTAACTGTATTCCCTGGAAATACCGCTAGTCCTATGCAAGCAGCGATTTGTGAGATGTTAGGCAAACCATATAACCCTGAGCGTCTCATACAACCAGAGGATGTAGCTAGTGTAGTGGTTCATACTCTCAGTTTACCTCGCACCGCTGAAGTCACTGAAATTAAAGTTAGACCTTTCTTAAAAAGTTAATGACAGAAGGCAAAATTGATATTACTGAACCAGACGAGTGATCAACTCTCTTGGTGACAACACTGGAATGGCTGTACCTGTAAACCCAGCTAGATCACGAGTAACAATCCCATCTAAATGAGTTGTGATTGCACAGGCGATTTGCACTGCATCTTCAAAATCCTGAAACCTAAGCGCGATCGCCTGTTCTAATACTGCACGATCTACTAGACAAATTTCCATCAATACTAATAGACGTGTTACGGCTGTAAGTGCTACTTCATCGCTTTGCGTCTGTCGTCTGACTAAGTAATAAATATCAGTAATCGTAGATGCGGAAATAAACCCCTCCAGTTCACCTGCTTATACCGCTTCAAATAAGACTCTAGCATCATTCACAAACGGATCACGAGCTAACAAAGCATCTAACAAAACATTTGTATCAAATAAAATTCGCATTACAGATACTTATTTACTCGCCGCTCGTTTAACATTACCTGTACTTCTTCATCAGTTGGTGGTGATGCATTTGTCTTCGCAATTCCAATCAAACTTGCAGCCAGTCCCTGTTGTTTGCTCACTGGCATTGTTTCCGCTTGCAGTGAGTGCAGAAGTACATTCACCAACTGCCAGCGTTTCTCAATTGATAATTGCAACGCTTGATTTTGAAGTTCTTGAAGTGTCATTTGTTTTGTCACCAATGGATTTTTTACTAACTCAAGACTTATGATAGCTTGAAAAACAACTAGTTAAGTATGGAAGCTACACTAGCATTACTTTGAGACTTTACCTACCATCTTGTCGGTTGAAGATTCTAATTCAACCTCTTGTGACTCAACAAAAGTTTTGTGTTCAGAGCTTATAAATTCTTCAAATAATTCAAAGAAACGTAAGAGCGCAGTGCGTTCATCTTCTGAGTAGAAGAGGATGACTTTATCCCAAGATTGGCTGGAGGAAATGTTGAATTTTTGCTGAATCCATCCTTGGAATTGTGTAAATTTTTTTTCTTGCTCAGTTTGAGAAATGCCTAGTTCCCGACGAGCAAGAATATAACCTGCTAAACACGAGCGGAGGTTACTGATCGCGGCTTTCCCCAGATACATAGAAGGTCTTTTCTTAATTTTTTGGATCAATTCGTAAAAACTGCTCATACTAAATTCTATTGCAATGTTCAAGAAAAGTTTGGCAAAAAAGCGGTTGTGATCGATATGATCGCTATGGTGACTTATAACCTTCCACAAACCTGATGACCTCTAAACAACCAGAACTACTCGCCCCAGCAGGTAATTGGGACTGTGCCAAAGCTGCTATTGAAAATGGAGCAGATGCGATTTACTTTGGTTTAGACCGATTCAACGCCCGTATGCGAGCCCAAAATTTCACAGAAGCAGACTTACCCAAATTGATGGAATTTCTGCATCGTCGGGGTGTGAAAGGCTATGTCACTGTTAATACGCTTATCTTTCCACAAGAACTAACAGAAGCAGAGCAGTATCTCCGCACAATAATTGCAGCAGGTGTGGACGCGGTGATTGTACAAGATGTAGGAATTTGTCGTCTCATTCGTCACCTTTCACCAAATTTTCCTATCCACGCATCCACCCAGATGACCATTACCAGTGCAGCTGGGGTAGAATTTGCTAAGTCGCTTGGCTGTCAATTAGTCGTTCTCGCCCGGGAATGTTCGCTTGAGGAAATAGACAAAATACAGCGCCAACTTAACAAAACAGAAACGTCACTTCCTTTAGAAGTTTTTGTTCATGGTGCTTTATGTGTAGCATATTCTGGTCAGTGTTTAACCAGTGAGGCTTTAGGGGGGCGTTCTGCTAACCGGGGGGAATGTGCTCAAGCTTGTAGAATGCCTTACGAATTAATTTCTGATGGAGAAATTGTGGATTTGGGTAATCGCAGATATTTACTCAGTCCACAGGATTTGGCAGGGCTAGAAGTTTTGCCAGATTTGGTGAAAGCAGGAATAACTTGCTTGAAAATTGAAGGTCGCTTGAAAACTCCCGAGTATGTTGCTAATGTAACTCGTGTGTATCGAGAAGCCCTAGATAAGGTGATAGTAGATATTTACCCAACCCCTGCTTTAACTCAAGGGAACCGAGCAAGGTTTGTTAATGAAGGATGGGGAAATCAAGAGCGTTACAATCTGGAAATGGCTTTTTCTCGCGGACTTTACACCGGCTGGTTTGGTGGTATTAATAATCAAGAATTGGTTCATGCTCGGTTTGGTAAAAAGCGTGGTGTTTACTTAGGGGAAGTCACTAGTATTCGCAATGAGCAAATAAGGGTACTTTTGCAGGCTCCAATTAAACCCGGAGACGGTGTTGTATTTGACAGTGGTCACCCGGAAGCTCAGGAAGAAGGCGGGCGGGTTTATTCTGTGGAAATGCGGGGGCATGAAGCAGTACTGATTTTTGGTCGACGTGATTTAAATCTACGTCGGATACATGTGGGTGATCGAGTTTGGAAAACTAGCGATCCAGAATTAGATCGCCAATTACGCCAGAGTTTCTCTCTGGAAAATCCACAATTTCTGCGTCCGATTTACTTAGAGATTTATGGAGAACTTGATCAAAAACTAATAGCGATCGCGCGTGATGAACTAGGTCATATTGTTCAAGTAGAGTCTGCAAACTCTCTTGTGGAAGCACATACCAAACCTTTAACGACAGAACGTTTGCACGAACAGTTTGGTCGTCTTGGCAATACTTCCTTCTGTTTAGGTTCGCTTACTAATCACCTTGAAGGTAATTTCATGCTACCTGTGAGTGAGTTGAACCGGATGCGACGAGAAATTGTAGTGCAGTTGGAGGAATTGCGATCTGCTTGCAGCAGCGCTTCGCTATCGCAAGCAAAGCTCTGGGAATTAAACCCAAATGCTTCCTTGTCAAACTTACTTCCTTCAGTAGTCAAAACCCAAAACAACTGTGACTCGTTGTCTCTTATCGTGCTAGTGCGGAACTTACAGCAACTAAAAGCAGCATTTCAAGCAGGAGTTGATACACTGTACTGTGAATTTGAAGATCCACGTGCGTATCGTGAAGCAGTAGAGATAGTCCATCAACAAGGGAAACACAACGAAACTCGCCCTAACATCTGGGTAGCACCACCTCGGATTACAAAACCAGGGGAGAACTGGATTTTGCAGCAAGTACGCTCTTGTAATGCGGATGGTTATCTAGTACGTAATTATGACCATCTCAAATTTTTTGCCCAAGAGCGTTGTATCGGCGATTTTTCTCTCAATGTTGCTAATCCATTAACAGCAGATTACTTTAAGCATCGCTTTAATTTAGAAAGGCTTACAGCATCCTATGATCTGAATATTACCCAACTAGAAGACTTGCTTACGAGTTGTTCACCCAACTGGTTTGAGGTGACGATTCATCAGCATATGCCTATGTTTCACATGGAGCATTGTGTGTTTTGTGCTTTTCTGTCTAATGGGACTGATTATACTAACTGTGGAAGACCCTGTGAAAAGCATGAGGTAAAATTGCGAGATAGAGTTGGGACAGAACACATACTCCAAGCAGATACAGGCTGTCGAAATACAGTATTTAATGGGACAGCACAGACGGGAGCAGAATACGTACAGCGTTTGGTAGAACTAGGTTTGCAACACTTACGCATCGAATTTCTCAACGAAAGTCCTGAACAAGTGCATCAAACCATAGATTGCTACCGTCAACTATTGCAAGGCAAAATTACAGGTGTTCAACTTTGGCGAAAGTTAAAATTGCAAAATCAGCTCGGTGTTACTCGCGGTTCATTGGGTTAATTCTTCTTAGATGATTTACAGGAATAAATATACCACCCTAGTTGGTTTCGGCTTCGCTCAACCAACTGAGAGATCGCGAGTTGAGCGAAGTCGAAACTCGCATTCCCCAGGTATTTTCTTTCTTGGAAATCACCTTAGATAATAGAGAAGTTTATCCAAATCTCAGGAAATGTTAACCAATGCCTTATCTAACGTCAGCAAGCCAAATGCGTCTTGTTGTTGCTGAATATACCACAGCAACAACTTTGTGGATAGATACAGAAGTCGCTGACTATAACAAACGCCATCCTAAACTCTCACTCATTCAGGTATTAGATGATCCAACAGATTTAAGTGGCGATCGCATCTACCTTTTAGATGTACTAGAAAAACCTGATATTGTTGCTGAGTTTGTTGATAAAATCATGCTTAATCCTGCTATTAACAAAGTCTTTCATAACGCCAGCTATGATTTGAAATTCTTGGGTAATAAAAAAGCAAAAAATATTACTTGCACTTTAGAAATGGCAAAAAACATTCCCTATTATCTCTTACCATTGCCCAACTACCAACTTAAAACTCTAGCTACTGAACTTTGTAATTTCCAAAATATAGACAAAAAAGAGCAAACAAGCGATTGGGGAAAGCGACCTTTAACTGAAGAACAAATAGAGTATGCTTACATGGATTGTATTTATCTTGCCCAAGTCCACCTGCGTCTGATAGAATTAAGCCAACAAAGTAACCCAGATAGCGCTACGGAGAATTTAACAGCACTGACCGCACGATATACTCAAATTGAGCATGAATGGAAAGTCTTGAACTCAGAATTTGAGTATTTGCAAGAGCGCATCAAAAAAGCTATGCAAGCTCAAAATATATCTGAAACTACGGATTTTAAACTGACTAGCTATGAACGTGCAACAGCAAAAGTATCGTTTACAGAACTTGTCAGGTTAGCACAGTCCAAAAATCTCGATTTTGATTTTCCCATCACACTGACTCAAAAACTTCAAAAGGATTTAGGAGAAAACCTGGAAGAATTGTCTGTAGATATCGAAACAACGAACAGTTGGCGACTAACTCCCAAAAAACAGGAAAATGACCAAAGCAATGATGAAACCAATGCGTAACTATCAATCAGAATTACACATACAAACTATTAAGTTGTATCTGGTTATACGAAATTATGAAATGGCGGTTATTTGAGGAAGAATTTACAGGGGTGGGCAAATTATTTGGTATAGCTGCATTTACCGCATTAATCACAATACTAACCGTTTCTTGCAGCCAGAGCAACGATTTAAAAGTGGTAACGGAAATAGGAGTTCGTCCTCCTAAACCTCCAACTAAACCATCGAAAGCTGGTGATTTTTATATTCAAGGACAGTACAAACATATAAAAGGTGACTCGGCTGGCGCGATCGCCGCTTATACTAAAGCAATTAGCTTGAACCGTAATTACGCCGCAGCTTACAATAGTCGCGGGCTTGTACATTTTGAGATGGGAGACAAAAAAGCAGCGATCGCTGATTACGACGAAGCGATTCGTCTCAATCCCAAAGAAGCAGTTGCCTATAATAATCGCGGCGATGCTCTTGCTGATCAGGGAGATATATACGGCGCTATACAAGATTATAATCAAGCGATTAGCCTTGCTCCCAACTATGCTCAAGCCTACAATAATCGCGGCAATGCCTATGCAACTCAGGGAAAAACAGATGACGCGATAGAGAATTACAATCAAGCCATTCGTCTTAATCCTAAATATGCTGCTGCTTACAATAATCGTGCAAACTCTCGTGCAGCTAAAGGAGAAATAGATGGCGCGATCGCCGATTACACTCAAGCAATTCGTCTCAACCCGAAATTTGGCGTAGCCTTTAATAACCGGGGAAATACCCGTGCCGCCCAGGGAGACAAAGAGGGAGCAATGGCAGACTTACGGAAAGCAGCTGAACTTTTTCAGCAGCAAAATAATCAAAGAATGTACCAACAAGTCATGAGTAATATAAAACAGTTACAATAATCACAGATTTGTTAGATTTTTCTACAAGTTTTTGTAAACTCTCGATAAAGTTTGCCTTATCGTAAAAAAACGATGGCATCAAATATTACTTTGCATGGTATAGTAATTTTACTGCAGATAAATAAATATATCTGTGTGCTAAGCCAGTTCAGTTTTAGAGAACCGATGTATTAAAACAGTGAACAGTCAACAGTTATCAGTGATCAAAGCATATGGTGCAGTGATAAGTGATAGCTGATTAACTGTTAAAACTGTGCTTCGCGCTCGTATAAACACATTATTCTTGACTGATAACTGATAACTGATAACTGATAACTGATAACTGCTAAAAGGGGTTCCTTCTGCCAAATTTTGTACTTTATCAAAGAAGAGTTCTAAATCTTAGTTTGGAAAAAAGTATGCTTAAAACATGTTCTATCTTGTTTTTTGAAAATCATCTTACCCTAGCCCCTACGGTTCTAAATTTATCAATGCTTATAGAAAAATATGTTGATGCTCTGACTATCTTTGCAATTGAAAATAAGAAAATACCTCTACCTGAAAAAATAGGAACCAATGGTAAGATTGTATATTTTCCTGAAGGGTTTAATTTATATAATTTTTCTAACCAAATGAAATTTTTCACTTTAAGTAGAATAATAGAAATATTTATTTTTAATCTTCAGATTTTTGGATATTTGCAACAAAGTGAAAATAAAGATAGCACACTCAAGACTAATCTTAATATCGCAGTTGATTTTCATGGTCTAGCTGTTGCATTAGTATTATCATACTTATATAAACAGAAGTTTGTATTTGTTTCATTGGAACTAGAAGAGTTAAGAAAATTCGGATATATTTCTAAGCCTTTCTATGAGATGGCTAAGTTAGCTTATAGAAAAGCCGAAGCTGTGATTGTTCAAGATGAAGATAGATTTAAAGCGCTTTCGGAATACTGCCAATACAATCATCCGAAAGTTTTCTATTTACCTAATGCACCACTTAATGGTTTTTTAGACAATCCAAATGGCAAAAACTTTTTTAGAGAAAAATTTAATTTAAGTGGCGATAAATTTCCCTATATTGTTTTGTATGCTGGAATGCTCAACGATGATCTTTATTTAAAAACATTAGCTGAGTCTTTTGTATCTATTGATAATGGGTGTGCATTGGTATTTCATGGAGCAGATAGACGAGGAATTAAAGAAGGAGATGATTATGCACAATCTTTGAGAAAGCTAAACTCCAAGAACTTGTTTCTTTCCTTAGATCTACTTCCCTATGAAGAACTATCAAAAATTTATTCGTCATCGACTATAGGTATAGCTTTCTATAAATACATTAATGATAATTTCGGTAAAATAGCAAAAGCTTCTGGAAAATTAGCTCAATATTTAAAGCATGGGAAGCCAGTTTTAGTGAACAATATCCCATCACTTTCTCAACTCGTTGAAGAATATGAAATTGGTATTGTCATAAATGATCCATTTGATACTCAAGAAATCAAATCAGCTATTGATAAAATACTAAGTTCTTACGATTTTTATAGTAAAAATGCTAAATCTTGCTTTGAATCGGAGTTTAATTTTGAAAAAAAAGTAGAACCTATATTATCTTTTATAAATTCTTTATAGACTGAAGCTCTATGAGCCAAGTCAGAAATAGGCAAGCGACAAAAAGGAAGGGGGGTTTAACAGTTATCAGTTATCAGTTATCAGTTATTAGTTAATTTCGGACTGGACAGATCTCCACACATCCAAATCAGTTTGCCTAGTAGATCTGAAATAGGTTCCAAAGAATAGTCTTTCAAATCCACGGTTATTTGGTTATATTCAAGTTTGAGAAATCGCCATAACAACCCACTACTAACACATCCATAAACTGGTTTCGGTTCTTCTCCTTCCCGCTGGTTAAATTGTTGTGCTGCAACCATTTCCGCCATACACTGTCCCATGCCGCTGTTAATATCTGCTTTTTTCGCTTCTACCAGGACGACTACTGGAGACTCAATTTCTAACTGTTCGGGTGATCGGCTAATTAGAAAATCACAAATACCAGACAGCCCGACTTCAACGTTAACCGTGAAGTCTTGACCTGAAAACAAACTCACTTGACGCTTGAGAAGCTTGCGGACTTCCACTAAAATAGGGCTAATTAGTAGTTCAGATTTTGCTTTCTCACTTGGCAGTGCAGCAGCAAGGGGAAGGTTTTCTTCTAGCACCTCCAACAAAGTAGAAGTTGGTGCAGCCGGAGAAATTGCTGGAAAAAAGGAGGTACCTTCTATGGTCTCAATTCCAAAGGTTTGCTTCACTTTACCAACCGTAAAATCGCTGTATGCCATAAGTCTTGACCTATTCCAAGCGTAGGTTGTCGCCTCTTTATTGTAGGGGTTAGTGGTGTCGCCAAACGCCGCACCACCACAAATTTAAGGTGCGTTACGGCTTCGCCTAACACACCTTGACCAATCGTATTGTCTAGTAATCAGTTGTTAGTTCCTATGTGAATACGGTTTTCTACTTCAGAAAATTTTTCTTGTGCTTGCTGTTCATTATCTAACAGAGAAACAACAATCCCCACCAAGAATGCTAGGGGAATGCTAACTAATCCAGGATTTTTTAACGGGAAGGCAGCTGAAGCGTGTTTGAGAATAGTCACCTGAATAGTTGGTGAGAAATATATTAGTACCAAAGATGATACCGTACCTACTAACATACTAGCTACAGCAGCGTTGGTTGTAAACCGTCGCCAAAGCATTGATAAAAGCAACGCTGGAAAGTTTGCACTGGCGGCGATCGCAAATGCTAAACCCACCATATAAGCAACATTCTGTCCTTTAAACAAAATACCCAGCAGCATCGCTAAAGCACCTAATAACATAGTGGCGAAGCGCGCAACCCTTAGTTGTTCTGTCTCGTTAGCATGGCCTGAGCGTACCACATTCACCCACAAATCATGGGACAATGCTGCTGCACCTGAAAGCGTCAATCCCGCCACAACCGCTAAGATTGTAGCAAAAGAAACTGCTGCAATAAAACCTAAAAAAGCATTACCCCCTAAAAAGTCTGCTAAAATTGGCGCGGCCATGTTACCACCAGTACCAATTTTTTTAATAGTATCTTGACCTACTAGTACCATTGCTCCAAAACCTAAAATAAAGGTGAGCAAGTAAAAAACACCAATAAAAGCAGTCGCGTATGTTACTGAAACTCTAGCTGCTTTGGCATTTGGTACAGTATAGAACCGCATCAGGATGTGAGGTAGTCCAGCTGTGCCAAACATTAGCGACATCCCAAGAGAAATAGCATCCAATGGATCAGAAACTTGTTTACCCGGAGCTAATACGCCTGGATATTTGGCTTCAGCAGCAGCAAATAGTGCTATTGGATTGAAACCAAATTGAGCCAACACCAAAACGGCTAACAAGATAGTTCCACCCAATAGTAGAATTGCCTTGATAATTTGCACCCAAGTTGTGGCAATCATTCCACCAAAAATCACATAAGCCATCATCACGCAACCTACGATGACAACGGCTAATTCATAGTCAAACCCAAACAGCAGCTTGATCAGTTCGCCAGCACCTACCATCTGAGCGATTAAGTAGAAACTAATCACTGCTAAAGTACCTATGGCGGCTGCTATTCGCACTGGTGTTTGTCTTAGACGATAAGCTACCACATCAGCAAAGGTGTATTTGCCTAAGTTACGCAGAGGTTCTGCGACTAAGAACATAACAATTGGCCAGCCCACCAAAAAACCGATAGAATAAATTAACCCATCAAAGCCGTTCAGCGCGACTAGTCCTGCAATGCCTAAAAAGCTCGCAGCACTCATGAAGTCTCCTGCTAAAGCAAGCCCATTTTGGAAACCAGTGATATTACCGCCAGCGGTGTAAAAATGTGATGTACTTTTGGTTAGTTGTGCAGCCCAGTAGGTGATACCTAGAGAACTACCAACAAAAACAACGAAGAACGCGATCGCTAGTGGGTTAAAGTGACCAAGACTACTAAGGTCTACTATAGCCAGTGGTAAATAATGCCAAAAACTATTCATCTTTTGAATTGGTTGATATACAGCAGAATTCAGGAGTTAGGAGTTAGGAGTCAGGAGTCAGGAGTCAGGAGTCAGAAGGCTAGCTTGTACACAAAAGCACTGCACTTCAGTTATCTGGAACCTGGTATGGTTACTCATCTACGTAGAAGTTCAGCAATTTTATCGTCGTAATTTTTATTTGCCCAGCGTACGTAGACAAAAATTAGTACCCATGCACTGATAATTACTAGCGCTCCTAGTAAAATCCCGAGACTAAGCCCTGGAATCACTTGTGACCCCAACAAAGGCTTATTAAACGCAATCAACAGAATAAATCCAAAGTAGATAACCATCATGGCTCCACTCAGCATCAGCGATACCTGCCAACGCTTAGCTGCAAGAGCTTGCAAAGCTTTTGTGCGGTCTTCCATATTCAGCTTCAATTTGAGAAGATAGCTGAGATTCTCTCATTCAATGTATCTGGTGTAAAATCTTCTTTAAAATTCTTAGTTATGCTGATAAAATTACTATATAACTATGAATTGTCTCACTGCAACTAAGTGGCAGGCGTGATTTTCTACCTTGATGTCGTTCTAAATTTATTTGGATCAAGCTCGAAATTACCATCGACAAACCCCTGAACCTCAGTGCCAGCTTCGTAGGTTCTATTCTTGCCTTTAAACAATAAAGCTAAAGGAGTAACCACAACTGCTAGCGCAATGATTCCTCCAGATGTACCACCGCCACTTTTTTGCTCGGCACGAATAGCAACGCGTTCGCCACTCACTAAAGTGACTTCTTTAAGAGATATCTCCAACTTTCCTTTACGACCCAACATTCCAGAGCGTTTTGCTTTAGTTACTATACCTCTTGCGATCGCGCCCTTAGCAATCACAATTACGTTTTTCACCAAAACATCTTCTGATACTTCAAACTCGACCGGGTCGTTTTCTTTAGCCGTTTTAGAGGAAATTGTTTGCTTGAATTTAACTTTTACAGCAGTGCCATCGGCTAAACCAAAAGAAAGGGCAGGAGTGGGAGACTTAATGGTAGGGTTGTTGGGTGGAAGGGGTTTTCGTACCGCTTGACTCACTACAATGACCGGCTTGAGGCTTGCCATAACTGGCAATTGTGTCAATGGCAAAATTTCTACACTAGCCAACAGCACCGATGCTCCTATAAAAGCTTTTTTCATCAGTAATAGCCTTAGTGGATGTTGTAATAAATAAAATACCACTAAATTGCTATTAACTTTTTTTGTCCTGTGACTGTTCTGGCTGTGGAATGTGAGTTAAACCGCTCCCGCTACAACAGTGTTTGAATTTTCTGCTAAACGACCATCTTCCATATAAATAATGCGGTCAGCAATATCGAGAATACGATTGTCGTGAGTCACTAGCAAGATTGTGCAACCATGTTCTTTAGCAAGGCGTTGCATAAGTTCCACCACATCACGACCAGATTTTTTATCAAGCGCTGCTGTTGGTTCATCAGCAAGCACAATTTTGGGTTGTGCAACTAAAGCACGTGCGATCGCCACTCTTTGTTTTTGTCCGCCCGACAGATTTTCAGGATAGTAATTACAGCGATCTGCTAATCCTACCTCTTCTAGCATCGCCATTGAGTGGGCTTGCATCTGTTCAGCGGTAATATTTTTGTGGAGTTCTAAGCCCATCCTCACATTCTGCAATGCCGTCAAGCTATTGTGCAGGTTATGTGCTTGGAAAATATAACCATTGCTACGTCGCGCTAAAGTCAGTTCTGCTGCACTAGCACCACATAGTTCTCGTCCCAAAACACGCAAACTGCCAAATTGAGCAGAACGCAACCCACCTACTAAGGTAAGCAGCGTAGTTTTACCAGAACCAGAAGGTCCTGTCATAATTATGATTTCACCAGCATTGATTTCTAAATTAATGTCAAATAGGACTTGCTTGCGCAACTGACCATGCCCAAAGTAGTGGTTAAGATTTTGGATAGAAATAACAGCTTGCATTTTTTTAAATATTATTTGTTAAATTTTACTGATTGTCAGCAATTAGTTAAAACATATCAGCAGGGTCAGCAGCTTGGAGTTTACGAGTGGCGATCGCTCCAGAAATAGTACACATAATGATAGTTAACACTAGTACCATCAAGGCTCGCGCCATGGTCATGTATATCGGTAAATTTGTCGCACTTCTAGTCAGGTGGTAAAGTCCAAAAGGGACAATTATTCCCGGAAGAAAACCAAGAACTGCCAAAATGATTGCTTCTTCAAAAATCACCCCTAGCAAGTAGATGTTACGATACCCCATAGCTTTAAAGGTAGCGTATTCTTTTAAGTGAGCATTCACATCAGTAGAAAGGACTTGATAGACAATAATAATGCCAACTATAAATCCCATAGATACACCAAGCCCAAAAATAAAACCAATAGGGCTTTCTTTCTTTAAGTAGTCCTCCTCGAATTTAATAAATTCCTGGTGGGTTAAAACTTTGACATCATTAGGCAAGTAAGCTTTTAATGCTGTTGCAACTTGCTTTGGATCGTAGCCTGGCTTAATCTTGACTAATCCCAGATTAATGCTGCTTGCATCTCTTCTAGGAAATAACCTGAGAAAATTCTGATCACTAGTAATTAGATTCCCTTCAGCAGCAAAAGAAGTCCCCAATAAAAATAAACCACTGAGGGTGATGGTACGGTTCTCGATTTCAGTGGTAACGCTTTTACCCTGTTTAATTTTATCAAGGGCAACTTTATAATCCCCTTTAGAACCTCGATCAAATAAAAAAGTATCTGGTAGTGTAATCTTATTTAACTGCTGGTTTACTTCTGGTAGGTTAAAAGCAGGTCGCTCCGGATTAACGCCAATAATTTGAATCTGAGTTTCGTTAGCAAGGTTTTGAGGATTTCTCCAGGTAATAAGATTGATATACATGGGATCTGCCGATTCCACACCTGGTATATCAGAAGCTTGATACAATCGTCGGCGAGGAATGGTAGAAAGATTTTGTATGTTGCGAGCTTTTGGACTCATTAAAACAATATCTGTATGTAATGCTCGATTGAGGCGAGTATTGCTGTCATACAGCGCATCTTGAAAGCCAAGCTGCATAAACATTAAAACATCAGCAAAAGCAATACCTGACAATGCTACCAATAGACGGCTTCTTTCATGGCTTAGTTGCACCCATCCTAGAGGTGTTCGTCTTTTAAGCTGCTGGATCAATCCGATCATAGTTGAATAACCGCCTTAACTTGCAAATTGGTAAACTTAGCAGCTTTCTGACTTGAGGTATTATCGAGCTTTACATGGACTTCAACAACTCTGGCATCAATGTTAGAACTGGGGTCAGTATTAACTACATTTTGCCGACGCACTTGTAAACCTACCCAATCGACTTTCCCCTGCAATTCACTTGGTAGAGAATCGCTTATGACTCGCACATCCTGTCCAGGGCGAATTTTACCAATTTGATCTTGGTAGACTTCTGCAACTACATACATTTGGCTTGTTTGCCCAATTTCAACAATGCCATTACTTGAAACAACTTCACCAGGACGTGTGTGTATTTCGAATATCTGACCATTTTGGGGCGATCGCACGTAAGCCTGTTTAAGATTTTCCTTTGCTTGATTTACTGCGGCGATCGCATCGTTAACTTCTGCTTTTGCGAGTTCCACATCTACTGGACGCACTTCAGCTATCTTGTTGAGTGTGGCTTGAGCTTCGGTAATTTGCTTGGTACTAGTGCCATTAATACGGGTAAGTACTGCTTTAGCTTCGTTTAATTGTTGCGTTGCAGTGTCTAAGCTCAGGCGCTTGGCGTCAAACGAAGACTTAGAAATTGCACCTTGAGAATATAACTGCTCATATCGCTGATATTCCGCCTGAGCATTGTTTAGTTCTGCTTCTAGTCTTCTAGTGGTTGCTTGTTGTGCTGTCAGATCACCTTGCCATTGTGCATTGAGTCGGTCAATTTGGGCTTTTTGCGCTGCAATTTCACCTTGTTTTGCACCTGCTTGAATCTGAGCCAAGTTTACCTGCTTGACTCTCACTTGTTCTTGTGCTTTGGTTACGGCGGCTTCAAGGCGGTTTTTGCTATCTAGAATAGCGATGATTTGTCCCGCTTTTACTTGTTGGTTTTCTTTGACTAACAGTTTTTCAACACGATTCTCTTGGCTAGATGTAGGCGCAGAAACTTTAATAACCTTTCCCTTTGGTTCTAACCTTCCCAAGGCAGTAACTGTGGTAACTTGAGGCGTACTGATTTGGGCGGTTTGGGTTACGGCTTTAGACTGTGGCGAATGAAATCTCCATCTGTAAACTGTCACCCCGCTAACAGCTAGGGTTGCAGCCATTGCCATAATGACTAATTGGCGATTTTGTCCCTGTTTGAAAAATTCTGATCCATTATGCACCATAAGGTGCCTCCTAAAATCTAAATAAATTAGAAGATTATTATTTCGTTACTTTTTTAAACTAAACTGTTTAGTACAATTATGTCAAGAGTTATTTTTAAACTTGCTAGCGGCTTAAATAAAAATATGGAATGTAATCATTTAGACCGTTATTTATCATCAGAGAAAGTCGAAGTGATTTTAGAAGGAGCGATGCGAGAGTTTCTAGCTCATGGCTTTGCTGCTACAACCATGGATCAGATATCAGCAGCAGCAGGTGTGTCCAAAACAACGATATATAATCACTTCGGCGATAAACAGGGATTATTCAACGCTTTAATTCAGCAATTGATAAAAGAGATATATTACGCAAGATTTAATCCTCAGAAAGCTCAGTCTATGCAAGACGAAGCATCTGTCATCTTGCACAAATTAGCCGTGAGTATTTTAAACTTCGATGATATAGAGCAGCACTGGGTAGCATTTTTCCGCTTGATCGTTGGTGAGTCTGGACGCTTCCCGGACTTAGCGCGAGCCTTCGTTAGAAACATGGAACAGTTATGCATAAAGGATCTCACTCAATTCCTAGGGTCTCGTACTGAACTCAATTTACCTGACCCAGAAGCAACTGCACGCATTTTCTCTGGAACGTTGGCGCATTTTTTAATCATTCAGGAGTTATTGCATGGCAAGGACATTCTGCCAATGGAGCCAGAACGCCTGATTAAGGCTCTAATTGACTTAATTACTCTGAGCCAAAGTCAGAAGAACTTAGATGAAGAACAGTATTCAGGGATAAGACACAAATCATCTAGGCGTAAACGTAGTGATTCAGGTCAGTTTGCTTCAGACTACCAAGATGATCCGAAACGCCTGAGATCCATCAGGCTAACAGATACAGCTTGGGAAAAACTGGCGGCGATCGCAGCTAAGAATGATATGACCCGAAGTGAGATTATCGAAATTTTTGCTCGCAATCAAGCAAGTGAGGATGAGTGATTTTGTATATACATGGCAAAATCAGTGAACAGCAAACAGTTATCACAGTGTCAGTCTGGGATTTGACCCCAGGATAAATACATCACTGATAACTGATAACTGATAACTGTTGAATTAGCCACCTAAATACATTAATTTGATTTGAATATTTGTGTTGGAACCTGCTACAAAAATTGCTGAATCTTCAAATTTAGGTGGACCAGTGAGAATTGTTGGATTTCTGGAAAACCCAAAACCGTTGGTTGGAATCCCCAAGAAATTGCGACGAAGTTTGCCATCTCCTTCGGCATCATGCAGTACTGCTACACTATAGCTTCCGGGTTTCAAATTCTTAAAAGTCAAAACCATTGATGTATTGGTAATTGGTACACATCGATTTTGCAATGCATTTGCAGCACTATTGGGAAATCCTTTACTGCTTGCAAAAACATTCACGCAAACGTTTCCAGATCGATTCCGCAACCCATCAATCTCAACGGTTAGGTCACTCATTAAATTTGCTCGAGCGCTGAATGGACTCGCCAAACTCAAGAATGCTGAAAACAGTAGAAGACCTAATCCAAATCTTTGCATTATACACCTGTCTAAAAAGAGAAATTTTTTATCAGCAAAACAAAGTTAACCATCCAAGAGGATGATGTATAAAATTGTACCTATTACTGGCTTTTGATGTAGACGAACAAGTGGCAAAGTTAACTTACCAAATGTTTGGTAAAACATTTACTATTAATTTAGATAACACAAATTTTAACTTTTGTCACATCTGTCAACCAAATGTTTGGTAAAATGACCAAGAAAGTTTTGTCGATCGCTTAGATATGATAGATATGAGTTATTAATTAACTGGGTTATAAATGAGTGGTGCTTATGAACGCTTGCTTGATACAGCGGAGCGTCTTTTCAGCGAACGGGGGTATACAGCAGTAACCCTGCGTGATATTGGGACTGAACTGGGAATCAGCCATGCATCTCTCTATTACCATGTACCTGGAGGAAAAGAGGAACTTTTTGTAGAAGTTACTGAGCGATCGCTTGCGCGACACAGGGTAGGCTTATTTAAAGCAATCTCTCAAGCAAAGCCAATTTTACAAGAACAATTGCGCGCTGCCGCACGATGGTTTCTCTCTCAACCACCAGTTGATCTATCTAGATTGAGCCGTTTAGATCTACCTGCACTTAATCAAGTTCAAGCAGAACGTCTAACAAAGGTAGCTTATGAGTCAATTTTGCAACCTATTGAGCAAATCTTTGTGACAGCTAGCGAACATCAGCACTATCGAGTGGTGTACCCAATTTTACTTGCAAGTTCATTTATTCAGATTATAGGAACTATTCATGATGCAGATCGCTACACAACCACTCCGGTAAAAGATATGGCTGACGAAATGATAGCAGTTTTGTTGCGTGGCATTGAACCACGTTCTGAAAATAGTTCTTAAGTCAGGTCTAACAACAAGCATCAAGCTTGACGATGAACTGATACTCGCTTACCAGGGTCTTGCTTTTTTACTCACACACCTGAATATCCCATGATCATTTTGCGATCGCCAAAGGGTTGGACAGGACCAAAATATGTAGATGGCAAAAAAGTAGAGGGCTGAACTAGCAAGTGATGATTTTGGACAGCAACATAAACGGTGCCTGGAAGCAGAACATCCCCGGTAGCGGCTCTTTTAACTCGCAAAGCTGTGAGTGTTATGGACTAATCAAAGCGGAGTTTGACCGCTTAATTGGCGGCACAACTTAAGACAACGCATTCTTGGAACACTCATCACCTCTCACTGCCTAGTGTAACGATGCTTAACTCCAACAGGAAAATACTCAGGATCACCAGATGGAGCTAAAGCTACTATCGGCATTTGATATTCTGATGGAACGTAATTAGCAAACTCGCTGTTAAGACGCTTTAACTGGGAAAGAATAGAAGATGCAATAACTTGTTGTTTTTCTTCACTACCTTCTACCAAAGGCGCTAACTCTACAACCACAGATAAAAATCGGTTTTTATCTGCATCTTCTTTGACCTGCAACACAAACTTACCAGTTACCCATTCTCTAATAACTGGTTGCTCTAATCCTACAGTCACATTTTCTGGATAAATATTGGCACCGAAGTAAGACACTGTGAAGTTAGAACGTCCAAAAATATAGACGAAGGGCAATGAGTGTATACCTCTTACTATAGTCTGAGCAGGTAGTGTTTGTTCATCGGATATCCCGAGCCTGGAGCCTAATTCCGCAGACTGATTTAGCAACTCCGCAACTGGATCAAACCCCCATTCTGCTAAAAACTTTAGCATTGCATCGTAGCTAATTATCCCTCCAGTATCCAAAATGTTATAACGTACTAAGGGTATACCATTGTTACCAGAAAACAGCAAAGTGCCGTCTTTTACTTCAAAAAAGCGGCTGATCGGGTCATATTGTACCAACGTGGGTAAGCGCGATTCGCCAAACAAAGCACGCGCAGCATCTGGATGATTGGCTAAAAACCGCCGAATGCAAATACTCAAAGGTGTTTCATTGCCCAGTACACCTGCATCTGCTGTACCGTAAAGTGACGCGGAGTCGTAGTAAGAATTTTGGAAACCAACCCTTTCGCCAATTAAATCACGCCATTCTTCGCTGAAAACCTCTCCTGCCATAACTAACTTTATTTGATATTGCTGCCACTTAATACCACTCACAATACCAGTGTCTATGACATCTTTGAGAAATGGTGGATATCCTAACAGAACAACTTGCTCAAAAGCTGAACCTAGTTCTTGAACAACTCGAAAAATTTCTTTTGTATTGTTACCAGGAGTAATTACGGTGATAGGATAACCCTTAGCAGCTAAATAACGACAGCAATTGGTGGTGTACATCCCACCCACCCAAGTCCCTAAAGGAAAACAAATAACAGCTAGTGTACGCTTAGTATCTGCATAGAAGCTATCGTGAAATATCTGCTCAAAGCGTGTGGCAATCTCCATTTCATCAGTAAAGAAACGAGGCCAAAATGTTGGTTTTCCGGTAGAACCAGAGGAAACAGCAATCATATCACACGTTTCTAACTGACCGTGGTAGCACAATTCACTCAGCGGATGGCGCAATAGGTAATTTTCTTTTGTCAGTAGCGGTAGTCTTTGGAAATCTTCAACGTTTTGGTATTCGGATGGATTTATTCCCTGCTGTGCCAAAAAAGCCTTGTATGCGGGTACATTAGCAGCGACTTCGTGAAATAATGCCAAAGTCGTTGACTCAGTTTTAGCGTTGAGATGGCGATGCAGTACTTTTTCTAGGGGGGTCTGTAAAAATTCTGTAAATGACCTAACTGCCCGTTGGCGTTGTTGTTCAGACTTCATGACTCTTGTGTCTGTAAAAAATTTTGACTACTATCTTAAAGTAGAATCGATAGTCATGAAAATACTGAATAACAAGATCGACTAAAAATCTAACTAACGAATATACAATGCAAGACTAAATGCTGAGACTGCGACAAGTACAGGAACTACATTACTGAGAGCAAACTTCCGCGTTTTGAAGATATCTATCAAAGATACAGGAAGAAGTAACGGCCAAAAGATAGTTGTTACTACAAACATTACAAAGGATAAAAATATATCTTCTGGCTGAGAGCTGGGATGACGAAGGGAAAACCTTAACCAAGTGCTAAAAAAATAGCAGGTAATTAATAGGTAGCTAGCAATTAGAAATAATTGGGAATTATGCACCTTTTGGACTCCTAGAGCTATTTTAGTTTTATTCAACTAAACCGTAGTCAGCTATCACAAAATTGTATCAGTCTAAGTTACCAGTCAAACAAATTGTACATATTTGCAACTTTATGCTAGTGATTGATTCTAATACCATAAATGTTAAAATAAGTCATAAGGCATGGAAATCAGTACTTGTACTTAAATTTAACTAATAATAAGTTAATTAGTTATCATGCTATGAAGCATCAAAAAACCGTCTACATGATGGTTATGTTAAAGTTAACTGCTTTATAAACAATTCGCACGTTGTTTAATTTTAATTTAATGACAAATTTGTACTAAACAAATGAGTGGAACTTCAAGCTAAGGGCAGAAAAAAACGAAAGGTACTACCCACTCCTTGCTCGCTTTCGACCTCAATTTGACCACCTTGCAGCTCAATCAAACGGCGTGAGATAGTTAAACCAATTCCAGTTCCTCCAGAATGGCGATTTCTTGATTTATCAGCTCGCCAAAAGCGCTCAAACACATGAGGTAAATCTTCCGGTGCGATACCCATACCTGTATCAATAACAGCAATCCAAAGCTTATGAGCTTGAGTCCAAACACGAATGGTAATTGAACCTCTAGCAGTATAGCGCATGGCATTACCCACCAGATTGACTAAAACTTGTTCTGTGCGATCAATATCCGCTAACACAGATGGCAGGTTCGGTGGACAATCTAATTGCAGAACTGGTCCATCTTCTAACAGTTGGTCGGTAAACCTCTGTACTAATGATTCTAATAAAGGACGCAAATTCACTGATTGTATATTTATGGGTAGATAACCTGCTTCTGCTTTAGAAAGTTCTTGTAAATCGTTGACTAAACGTTCTAAGCGTTTGGTTTCTTTCGCTAGCTGGTGATAAATTTCAGCAGAGGGTTCAATCTCTCCGTCAGCCAATTCTTCTAAGTAACCTCGTACAACAGTTAACGGTGTCCGTAACTCATGGGTCATATCTCCAATTAGTTCTCTGCGTCGTGCTTCTACTCCTTCTAAACTTGCTGCCATACTGTTAAAACTAACACCGAGTCGATTAAGTTCTGGAATCTCACTTTTTGGTAGTCGCGCATTCAGTTTACCAGCAGCAAACTTTTGAGTAATTTGCTCCATTTCGATTAACCTTTGTACTATCTTTAACGACACCCAGTAACTCAACCCTCCCGCTGCCGTTGCACCTACCAACAGTGACCAAAAAGTACTTCGCCGCCAAGCAGTTTCAAATCCTTGAACCAACTCACCACGAACATCAATTAAATCCAACCCTTCGTTTTCTAGTCGTTCCAAATCTAAAATAAAAAACCCGGGAGAAGAAATTCTGCTTATGGTGACAAAACTCGCCACTCCCACTATCATCACCACAAAGTGCGATAGAAAAAGGCGCGATGCCAAACTCCAAGACTTGACTGAAGGGAAACGGATATTCATAATTTTTACTTAAGAAGGGCATAGGGCACGGGGCATAGGGCATAGAAAAAAATTATACTTTCATCATTAGTGGTGAAACTTGTTTCATTGAAAGCGGAGGGAAACTCGATCTTTTTGTGGGTGGGGAGGCAATACGGTTCGGATAAGCAGGGGAAGCAAAATTCTCCCCCTGCTTGCCTCAACCAAGAATTTCTTAACCGAACCGTATTGGGTGGGGAGGGACAACAGCCCCTAAGCATAGAGCATAGCAAGAGGTTATTGGAAACTTCTTCCCTACACCCCACACCCCATGCCCTATGCCCCATGCCCTATGCCCCATGCCCTATGCCCCATGCCCCATGCCCTATGCCCCATGCCCCATGCCCCATGCCCTATACCCCATGCCCAAAAACTGGTGGATCTTCAAACTTGTAACCGACTCCAACAACAGTTTTAACAAAAGTAGGATTAGCAGGATCTAGCTCTATTTTCTTACGTAACCGCGCTACATGAGTATCGACTACCCGATCATCACCGAAAAAATTATCTCCCCAAAGTTTGTCAATTAACTGCGTGCGGTTCCATACTCGACCAGGATTGCTAACTAAGGTACTTAATAAGTTAAACTCTAAGGCTGTTAACTCTAGAGTTTCTGGTGGTAGCTGAGAATTTATTTGACGACTTATAGTCCGTTGCTCTACATCTACGATAAAGTGTTGAGTACGATAAAGCGGATGTTGTCCCCCTTGGCGAAGACTACGGCGCAGTAGTGCTCGCACCCGCGCAACCAACTCTCGAGGACTGAAAGGCTTGACCATGTAATCATCAGCACCAGTAGACAAGCCAATGACGCGATCTATTTCCTCACCCTTAGCTGTAAGCATCAAAATATAAGGATCTTTTTTCCCTGGTTTTTGACGAATTCTCGCACAGACTTCCAACCCATCTAAACCGGGAAGCATTAAGTCTAAGATAATTAGATCTGGCGATCGCTCCTGAAAAATCTGTAAGGCGAGGATACCATCACGACTGATTTGACAGGAAAATCCTTCTTTTTCTAATGTGAGTTGGATTAACTGAGCAATTTCAGCTTCATCCTCAACAATTAAAATATCCATTTGATTTACGCTTAACCATCCCACCTTTTTTCAAGCTAGAGACGCGGAGACTTTGAGACGCGGTGACGCGGAGATATTTCGGTTGGGGTTCAATCCCCAACTGATGAAATAGAGCAACTTGTAGAAATTGGGGCTTAAACCCTTGGGAGTGTTGCCTCCGACATGGGGTGTAGAAACTCTCCGCGTCTCCGTGTCTCTACGCCCCGTGTCTCTTCGATAAAGTGGGTGGGATTGTTCATGGTTTCTACAATTTAGCCGCTAAGTTCCCAATTATAGACTAGTGTTGGACAGTGGTCGGTAACTATAACCTGAATGAGAATCTTTTTGAATGTGTTCTTTTATAGAATCAAGATCAATGAAGTAGTCAGCAACATCGATTAAACTGTCACTAGTCATGGAACGTACACTGACGACTTCAACCCGAACGCCTTTGTACGTTACAGCATTAACCGCATAAGTGAGATCACCATCCCCACTAACTAAAACAGCGGTATCATAGTAGGGAGCTAAGTTCATCAAATCTACTGCAACTTCAACGTCCAAATTTGCTTTTTTAGAACCGTCTGGAAGCTGGACTAAATCTTTGGTAACTACACGATAACCATTTCGACGCATCCAAAGCAGGAAACCCTGTTGCTTTTCATTTGTGCGATCAACTCCAGTGTAGAAGAAAGCACGCAATAACCTTCCACTATCAGTTAAATAGCAAAGTAATTTGGCATAGTCGATTTCAATACCAAGTTGCAAAGCCGCATAAAATAGATTTGATCCATCAATAAAAATAGCAACTCGACCACGATTTGAGCTATTGAACATGTGTCTTGATATCAAAGAATTTGGCATCTTATTGTCTTCATCTTCAAGCCCAGAACCGCTATGATGATCTCCTTGCCAATGTGGTTTTTCTTTGAGTAATTTATAATTGTCTGTTTGTTGAGTAAAAATATTCATTGATACCTCTATATTTTAGTTGGAGTAAGACTTTTGGCTAAATTGACGATTTAATAATCTCTGTTAGTTTATGACCGTAGCAGTAAATTGTATTTTGTAACTATGTGCAAATAAACTCTACTCATGCATAACTTATCAGTTGATAAACTATAAAATTCAAGAGTTCTGCATTGTTAACCTCCCTTATTTATATGCTAACTTTTTGTAGAAGTAATGCACTTGTAGATTAGTAGCGATTTTGGGTGCTACAAGCACGTTATTTTATTGTAACTAAGCTCCCACTCACCACTATGCAGCATAATCTAGCTAAGTAAAGTTAATGGTTGACAATAAAGTCAATAACCCAGAAGCAAAGGCTGCAAGTTGTATGTTAACAGCTTCGTTGTATATTTTTACATAACACTACAATATGTGTAGAAATTCCAGATCCAAGGGGCGGGAGGATATGACGACGCGTACAAGTTGTTGGGATAAGAGGGTGTAGGGTGTAGGGTTAAGATCTGGTCACCTAGTGAGTTTAGTGGCATATCCTGTTTCTTGCTAGGCTTGTATCAAACCCCTCAAGATTACCCCTACACCCCATACCCCACACCCCTTTTTTGATTAAAGAACTTTGTGTGTGTTGGGATGCTGTTTAATGTTGTCTTCCTTGCTAACATTTCGTGTAGCGTTTAGCACCCGCTTTCGCTCAGTAGAATGATTAAAGTTGGTATAGGTTGAACCCAAAGGAATTAGAGATTGGGCTGATTCACGGCGTTTATAAGTACGAGCAGCTGCGATCGCTCTTTCCACAAAGTCTTCACTAAACTGGGCCGACTGTGAAAATTCGGGTGGGATAATAGGTTGATCCCCATTAAGTACAGCTCCCAAAGTTGTTGCATAAGCTTGTGTATAAGAGGTAGCAATCCCTTTCATAAGCGCTTCCAAAGCGGCTGACGGAATAGGTTCTATAACTTCAATTTGATGAACTTCTCCGTCTTCTCTAACAAAGCATGTTGCGAAACCGATAACTATATAGTCATCGACTGTGAGATCTGAAGCATGAGGATGAGAGATTGTAGTTGCCATAACAAAATTTATTAAAACTGTATACTTACTAACCTACGCTACAGCAAGAACGGAAATTCAAAATTGGCGAAAAGTTTACGTAATAAGCTTTTTGAATTTTGAATTTTGTATTTAGACGCTACAGCACTAGTTATTTTTTCATTCCGGGCTTGTTCGCATTTTACCAATTTATTGGTTTCACAACTTTGGATTGATTTTGGCTTTTTCTGGAATTGGACTTCGGGATGAGGTATCTATTATTAGATTTCATCATCTATAAGAATAGGGTACAACCTTTCTCAATAGCGTCGCTCAGATCGTTGTTCTTTAAAGCTGACACCTATGACAGTAGTTCAAATTTGACCTTAATGCTTGCTTTCAAGTACTTGTAGACAACTTAATTAAGTGACACAGCAACAAACCCACCAACAAAAATAAAATAATAAGTTTATCAAATCAGAGCCAGTAGCTCGGTTAGGATGATATGAAAAGTTACTCATTTTTTGCATCTTGTTATCAAAAAAGCCCATCTACTAAACTTGTATCAAAAAAAACTACACAATCAGAGACACACGGTCTTAATATTGGTGAGCAATCTGTTTTAGGAGACAGTTGTTTACGCTCTTATGCTTTAAAAGCAGCTTCACAAGGAGATTACAGTAAAGCGATCGCTATTTTGAACCAATTAATTAATCGCCATCCACATAATGCGATTGATTACAATAACCGAGGACTCATTTATTTTCAATGCGGTGAACTGCAAAAAGCCTTTTGCGACTACAACACTGCCCTGAAACTTGATCCCAGGCTCGCGAGTGCTTACAATAATCGTGGAAATTATTACGCCGCTTGTGGTAAATTAGATAGCGCGCTTGCGGACTACGATCAAGCGCTGGATTTGAATCCCAGCTATGTACGAGCTTGGATTAACCGAGGTATTACCTTACGTGACCTAGGGCAATATGAAGAGGCTATTGATAATTTCGATATAGCATTGCTTTTTGGTCAACTAGAGGGGCATATTCTGGCTGAAAGAGGTAGAACTTATCATCTTTGGGGTGACTGGAATTTTGCGATCGCCGACTACCGACGCGCCCTAACTCAACTACCTTTACCGAACCCTAAAAAGGAAGATCCAAGTTGTCGCTTACGTCTACGAGTTGAAAATTGGTTAAACGATTTACTGTGCTATCCTTCTTGACGTCTTTCCGGTCGCGCATACACGGAGATTCTTTCACACAGCAACACCTAGTAGAAAGCTCTTACAAGGGACCGTTGAACTCTAAGATATTTGTTTCAAATTTCGGCAGATTGATTTTTATTAACTTGGTTTTTATTTTTTCTGCCACTTGGTCATCCCCTTATTTCCATGCTAGAGTCTATCCAGTATAGCAATACGAACAGGAGTATCAACATGAAAAGGATGCGCGGTGTACCAGTTCTTTATGATGAAATTAAGAAAAGTCATGCAGTTAGACTAACTGATACCGCATGGAAAATGATTACCGAAAAAGCTAAGATTGAAAATATTAGTGCTAGTGAATTAATGGAAAGATGGGCTCGTAGTCTAGATATCAAAAACCAAGAAAAGCCGTCCTAGAAGGACAGGGTTTTAAACCCAATAATTTTGATAAAAGCATCAAAGAGCTAATCGCGTAAGGTTTTTTATTGTTGATATAGCTTTTTAATGTGATGATTGTTCTTCTGTTAGATCTTTAGGAAACACCACCCGGCGCTGGTTAGGGTCAAATCGATAACCTTGTTCTTGCATAATACTTTTAGCTTGACGAGGATCGAAACTGCGGCTAAATTCTGCCTGTAAGTTATTGACGCGCCCCTCCATCAACTTGACTTCAGTGCGGATCTCTCGTAACTTGTCTTGCTGCGACCAGTGGTAAGGTAAAAGCTGAGTCAAGGCGGAAACTGCTGCTGCCGAAAGGACTAGGTTTACACCTATCTTTGCCGTTGTTTCCAGTGCCATAATTTGGTAGGAACGTTGGCGAAGACGACGCTTTGGGCGAGGTATGACTCGCTGCTTTTGTATTGGTTCTAACGGAGGTCTGGAAGGTTGGAGCGCATTCATAAAAACTCACAATACGTTTGTAAACCCATTGCCTTCACGCATGGGATGAAAAACGAACGGCTTTTTTAGGAGCCGTTATAGATCTAACCATTATCGCCTTGGGGTTATTCACCTTAGGCTTACTCAACGCTGAATATAGTATTCGAGACTTTATTTAGCTGCCATATTACTTCATTTTTTGGGAATTGATACACGTATTTTAATATTTAAATTAATAACTCAGTATTTATACGTATGTTTTTTAATTAACGCTGGTTCCTCTCGTAAAACAGAAGAACCAGCGTTGAACCAAAAAGCAGAAAAGAGGAGGTAGCGCCATGTGACTGGCTTAGCTAGAGGAGAAAAAGACCGCAAGGGCGTCGTTTCGAGCCCCTAAATTTATTCACGGTTTCTTCTGTGAGCCTCTGCCTCCTCTTAGACTCCTCAGTTCTTTAGTTATTTGTACAGTTCTGTTGCCAAGCGCCAAGCCAAAACACCTGGGATCAGCGCTACGACAAGAGCAATGTACACTTGAGTGTCTGAGATAGAAGACACTTGAGCGAGGAAAAGAGTATCTACGATAGACATGGTTAGAAACCTCCCAATTGAGACGGACGTTGAACAGTTCGTTTACTACTTTTCACTGTTTTGCCAGAATAGGGGAATAGCTTGTTACAAGATGCAACATTCGACAGCTTTAGGAAGTTGACGCTCCCCGTTCTATCTTATAAAAACATGAATTTTTATCTCGGCATCGATTTTGGTACTTCTGGCGCACGGGGTGTAGTGATTGATCAGGAAGCTTGTATTCAAACACAGGTAAAATACCCCTTTGAAACGTCAGATGGCCTAGATTTGGCTGTTTCCTGGCAAAAAGCTTTGTTTAATCTACTGGAGCAAATTCCTACACGATTACGGCAAGAAATTAGGGCGATCGCAATCAATGGCACTTCTTCCACTGTTTTACTATGCGATGAGCGTGGTAACCCCATAGATTCCCCACTGCTCTACAACGATTCACGAGGAGGCACAACAATAGAGCAATTGCGAAGCATTGCCCCTGCAAATCATACAGTTTTAAGTGCAACGTCTAGTCTTGCCAAGCTACTGTGGATGTCACAATTGCCCTCATATCCTGAAGCAAAATACTTCATGCATCAAGCTGATTGGTTAGGATTTCTTCTACATGGGCAGTTAGGTATTAGTGACTATCATAATGCGTTGAAACTTGGCTATGACGTGGAAGAGTTGAAATACCCCCAATGGCTGGATAAGCTGCAAATAAAAATTCGTCTACCAAAAGTCTTCTCTCCTGGTACGACCGTTGCTGAGTTACGTGCTGAAATTGCCGCTAATCTTGGTTTCCGCCGGGATTGCTTAGTGTGTACTGGGACAACCGATAGCATTGCGGCTTTTATTGCTAGTGGTGCTAAATCCGCAGGCGAGGCGGTAACTTCCCTTGGCTCTACACTCGTTTTGAAGTTGTTAAGTCATAAGCGCGTGGAAGATGCAAGGTATGGGATTTATAGCCATCGCCTAGACAACTTGTGGCTGGTTGGGGGTGCTTCTAATACTGGAGGTGCTGTCTTACGACATTTTTTCACGGATGCTGAGTTAAAAAGCCTAAGCAATAAGATTGCTCCCGAAAAAGCAAGTGTTTTGGATTACTACCCACTATTGAAAGCAGGTGAGCGTTTTCCAATTAATGACCCAAATCTAGCTCCGCGACTGGAACCCCGTCCAAAGAATTCCATAGATTTTCTTCATGGTTTGCTAGAAAGCATCGCCCGTATAGAAGCACGAGGATATTCTTTGTTACAAGAATTGGGTGCAGATCAATTAACTTGTGTCTATACGGCTGGAGGTGGCGCAGCGAATTCTGCTTGGACAGCAATTAGAACACGTTGTTTGGGCGTTAAAGTCCTCTCTTCAGCAAACACAGAAGCTGCTTATGGAACAGCTTTGTTAGCAAAGGCAGAGGGAGTAGGGAGCAGGGAGAGTAGGAAAAAACGATTAACTTAGATACTTTGATTGCCGTTGCCCCATGCCCTATGCCCCATGCCCCATGCCCCATGCCCCATGCCCCATGCCCCATGCCCCATGCCCTATGCCCCATGCCCCATGCCCCATGCCCCATGCCCTTCTAAACATTAAATAATTCTTAAATTGCCCTGTAATGTTGTTTGAATGATATTAGCAGCTATTTTCTTCGGAAACATAATAGTGACTGTCACGTCATTAATTTAATTTCCAAATATTATTAAGATTTAATAATAGAATTTTTAATTAATGAAAAAACTACCATTGAACCAAAATCCGCTCTTGAGAAAGGTTTTGAGCCAAAATTTGAAGTTTGAATTGAATAAATTTACCACTACTTACGCTAAAACCCTGATCCCCTAGCACAGTGGTTCATGTTACTCTGTTGCAGTCATAAGCAAAAAATGAAGGCGGAACGAGTTTGAGTTTGGTGGGAAAATACCGCTCTCATCGGGTGCTAACTCCCATAGATTACGGAATCTCTGTTCTAAAAGTTGCTTGAAAATCCAGAAGCATGAATCAAAGACATTTTTGGACTGTTGTCGCTTTGTTTACTACTGTTTTGGGAACACCATCCATTGGACGTGCCGAGACGACCAAGGAAAAGGCTCCAACTTCAGCACCAGCCCCTTCTGGTGAAGTGATGAAGGTAGGAGAATACAAATCCCCAACAGAGAAACTTGCCACGAATGCTGTTGTGAATGCTGAAATTCACACTCACGAAATGGCAGGACATCAAGCCGCAACGCTCTATGTTCGCAAAATTCCTGTTCTCACCTTTATTGGTCAACAGCCAGTTACAACCGAAGAAACCAAAGTTGGTGTAATTGGTAATGCCCAAAACAGCCCAACAAAGGTGGCAAAAAATGGGACAAGCTTGGATCAAAATCAGCCTAATGATGATCCAATTCAAAGGGCTACACTAGTGGCAGCTAAGATCAACCAGCTAATCTTAGATAAAGTAGACGCTAGTAAAATTACAGTTAGCTGGAAAGCAGGAGGAGAGTCTACATCTGCAAATGAAGCCCAAACAAAAAGCTTAGATGGTCAACAAAAACCCAGCGATCGCTACATTCTCAAAGTTAATGGCGATGAACTCGTAGAAATCAATAGTGAGACGCGATTATCAGATACAACTAACAACCCAGCAAAGGATGCTTTGCAAGTCACTAATCGTCTACGAAGACTTATTGGTAACGCATCACCCATAACCCAGATTGCCAATTTACCAGGGCAAGAACCAAAATCGTCAAAACAAATTTCCATTGGACCAGTAAAGATCAGTCTGAACGGTGTAGCCTCTTGGTACGGTTATGATGGCTCTGGAAGTCAGACTGCCGCAGGTGAAAGATATAATCCCGAAGGAATGACCGCCGCTCACCGCAGTCTACCTCTTGGGACAAAAGTCCGTGTAACCAACACCCGCAATGGTCGTTCTGTCGTAGTCCGGATTAATGACCGAGGACCCTATGTTCGCGGTCGGATCATTGACCTTTCTGCTGGTGCTGCACGAATTCTAGGAATGATGGGCAGCGGAGTCGCTCACGTACGTATAGATGTGCTAGGAAGATAAAATTTATTGGTTGTTAGTGGTTATCGGGGAACCAACAAATAACCACTAATGCTTCCCCTAGTAATTAGTATTTTTTCCTGTTTCGGATATAAACTAACGGGGAGAAAAGCGAAAAAACTAGGGGTATTTTTTGTGCGCCTGTTGACAACAGTCGCAGCTTTACGCTGCTATTTAACTAAAAACAACTTCAAAAAACAGTTTCTAGAGCCAGAGGAACCTCTACAATATGAGTTGACTGGCAGATCGCAAACAGCAGTCGGTTTAGTTCCCACAATGGGAGCTTTGCATCAAGGTCATTTGAGTGTGATTCAACGGGCGCGGCAAGAAAATACCACCCTCATTGTTAGTATTTTTGTCAATCCGTTACAATTTGGTCCTAATGAGGACTATCAACGTTATCCCCGTGTTATAGAGCGAGATCTACAGCTTTGTGAACAAGCAGGAGTAGATGTAATTTTTGCACCCACTCCGGAAGAGATGGGAGTGGGCTTGAAGAATATACAAGAGTCAAAAGTTACACAAGTTATCCCTCCATCTGCTATGATATCTGGCTTATGTGGTCGTTCTCGGCTAGGTCACTTTCAGGGTGTAGCTACGATTGTGACCAAGCTTTTTAACTTGGTACAGCCTGATCGAGCCTACTTTGGTCAAAAGGATGGACAACAGCTGGCAATTATTAGACGGCTGGTGGCTGATCTGAATTTGCCGATAGAAATTGTGACTTGTCCAACAGTACGAGAAGCATCGGGTCTTGCCTTAAGTTCTCGTAATCAATATTTGACTCCAATAGAAAAGCAGCAAGCAGCAGTATTGTATAGCAGCTTGCGTCAGGCTGAAGAAGCATTTCACGCTGGAGAACGAAACTGTCAGAAGTTAATAGCAGTGGTGCAGCAAAAAGTAGCAAAAGTTAATACTCTATCTGTGGAATATATTGAATTGGTTGAACCTACTACGTTGATGCAACTACAAACAATTGAGGAAGAAGGAATGCTTGCGATCGCAGCCCGGATCGGTTCTACACGATTGATTGACAATATGGTTTTGCGCGATCGCCAACCCATCATCGCCATTGATGGACCCGCCGGTGCTGGAAAATCCACGGTTGCTCGTCAAGTCGCAGCGGATTTAGGATTGATATATTTAGATACAGGAGCAATGTATCGTGCTGTGACTTGGTTAGTGCTGCAAAAGGGAATTGCTCCAGAAGATGAGTGTGCGATCGCAGAATTAGTTAACCAGTGTGTTATCGAGCTTGCTCCTGGATTAAACGCACAATCTCCGATACAAATTTGGATAAATGGTAATGATGTCACCCAAGCGATTCGTACTATCGAGGTAACATCTAAGGTATCAACAATAGCTGCCCAAAGCTCTGTGCGTCAAGCATTGGTTAAACAACAACAACTTTGGGGCAAAAAAGGTGGCTTAGTAGCTGAAGGAAGGGACATTGGTACCCATGTTTTCCCTGATGCAGAAGTTAAAATTTTCTTAACGGCTTCTGTACAAGAGCGGGCTCGTCGCCGTCAACAAGACTTTGAAAAACAAGGTGAAACAAAGGTCAGTAAAGAGCAATTAGAAAAAGATATTGCTGAACGTGACAGAAAAGACAGCACTCGCAAAGTTTCTCCTTTGCAAAAAGCCGCAGATGCCATTGAAATAATTACTGATGGTTTATCTGTATCAGAAGTCACTTCACAAATCATTGACTATTATAAGTACCAAATATCCTAGTTTTGCCTGCTAAAATTTACTTAATAATCATGAATGAGTGCTACTTTGGTGCCCATTCTAGTTGACAAAAGGGAGACTGCAATAAAATTCAGTGAACAGTGAACAGTAAACAGTTATCACAGTTTCAGTCTGGGATTTGACCCCCACTGAAACCTAGCACTTAGAGCGAAGTGGGGGACTCTGACCCCAGGATAAATACCGGAGCGCTCTTACTGATAACTGATAACTGATAACTGATAACTTTTAAAGGTGCTTTCTTCCTTTGTATTCCCTCTTTAAACTAAAAGACGCATGGCTGCTAAGTCTGCTGTGTATTTTGAGGTTTCCACAATTCCCGTTATTTTTTATGAAACCATCTGTAAAATTCGACTTTGAGGACGAGAAGTTTAACGCACCCCCTTCTCAAATCATCCCTTGGTGTCAGATGATTAATCCTCGTCATAACCAAGATGGTATCCAGCCTCACGGTTTGGCTATTAAGCTAGATAATGCTCAAGCAGTTGGTTTTGAACCAGACGATAACTGGAATCAACTAGAGCATGAATTTAGTTCCGGAGTAGAAACGGTTTTTATGACCACCACTCCACGAATAGTCATAGTACGTCGAGGACCATTGTCTGTTAAAGACCGGGAAACTGGAATCAAACTAGGTACTCTTAAAGATAACTATGATGCTTTTTTAGCAGATAAACTAAAATTTAAAACCTTTACCCGCTACTTAATTTTTTTAGTTGGCGAAAATAAAAAATTTTTACATGAATCGCCATTACAATTAACTCTTAGTGGTGCAGCAGGAGCAAGTTTCAGTAAAGCTTACTGCGACTACCAACAAGGTAGGGTAACAAGTGGATTTATAGCTGAACTAGAAAAAGCTTACGCTGGATACCGCCAACAACCCATAACACCAAAAGGACCACTATTCCACGCCCACGGAATTTTTTGCCCTATTATTGACTGTGAAGAAAGAGGTATTGAACCGAATACAGTTCTGGTAGCCTCAACTGTAGATTATAGACATCCCACAATTGCTAATTTAACCCAATTCTTAATTGCTTCCGATTCACAAGAATCTGCTGTTATCACCAAGACTTTTGAAGAACACAAAGAATTTGGGAAAGAATCTATAAAACTAGAAACACCCAAAATGGCAATGGTAGGAGTTTCTAGCTCCTACGTGTATCCCGACGAAGATGATTTTGCTTATCCACCATATTAATTAAAAGGTTTGTACCAATTCTCTAAAAGGGCGAACGCCGTTCGCCCCTACAAGTCGGAAAAGATCATTATCTGTAACTAGTGACGCTCACAGCCCTAACTGTTATGACTATAAGCACCGCTAAACGCTTTACAGTAAATGAATACGACCGTTTAGCAGAACTCGGTTTTTTTGGTGAGGATGACCGAGTTGAGCTAATGAAGGGAGAAATAATTACAATGGCGGCAAAAGGTACACGGCACTCCGCATTTAATAGGCGGTTAATAAGAGAATTATCAAAATTGATAGGCGAGCGTGCTACTTTACAAAGTCAAGATCCTATAGTTATCTCAACACATAGCGAACCAGAACCAGATATAGCCATTCTCCAAAATCGAGACGACGATTATCTAGATACTCATCCCATTCCTGCCGATGTATTACTTTTAATTGAGATTGCTGATTCCTCTTTGAAATATGACCAAGAGGTTAAATTAGCACTTTATGCGGAAGCAGGAATCTCTCACTATTGGATATTTAATTTAGTAGATAACTGCCTAGAATGCTACAGTGAACCTTATCAAGATTTACAAGTTAAATTCGGCTACCGGAGAAAGTTAATTTTTCTATCTAATGAATCAGTTAATTTACCATGTTTTCCTGATTTGTGCCTAGATTTATTTAAAGTATTTCCACCTCACCAGATCTGATACAGCGCTTTCTCTTAGGCGATTTACAGGAATAAATATACCACCGCCGTTGGTTTCGACTTCGCTCAACCAACTGAGAGAGCGAGAGTTGAGCGAAGTCGAAACTCGCACTCCCCAGGTATTTTCTTTCTCGGAAATCACCTTAGAGGGTGAGATACATTAGTAGAGGCAAACGGCTTTCGCCGTTGGGAAAAATAATCTCCTTAATCGGGAGTTGCTCTACATAAAACCCAATAGCGCAATAGATCGGAATAATAATCATGCCAGCGAGGGCTAAACGGCGTAATCTTTTGTATGGAGTTGCATAGCAAGAGAAAGCTAAAACCTTTACTTTGTAAAGGTTTCAGATTTTTGTTTTGGTTTTTATGCAGCTTCACAAGAATTTGTTATAACCACCTGTGTTTTCAAAATTTCGCAAGTTGCCTGTTGACACGTTGCTTAGTACAGCATTTCATAAATTCGTAGCGTTTTCGTTTGTAGTTGTGCTTTAGCGCTAAAGCGCGACTACGAACCAAAGACTTTATTTTCATTTTGTCACGAACTTGTGCAATTCTGTACCTAACAAGCAACCCGCCAGAATTCAGAGAATGATCATAGTCATTTCGGCACAGCTTTCCCTAAGGCTTCAAGATCAGCTGGTTTGAAGTTTCCTCTCTTAATGTTCGCCGTTCCCTATAAGTATGGATATATTTTTACAGCCCAAATCTATGTAAGGAATAACCCAATTGCAAGATAAGAAATGAAATTCCAGAATCTATAAAGACTGAAGTAATCAACCTTCAGATAAATAAAAAGAGTAGCACAGTGCGTTTTCGCTTTAACGTTGGTAACAATAAGACCTGTTAATACAGTGTTCCCTCTATATAAAGGCAAAGCCGAAGACAGTGTTAATCATTTTGCAGTATTGCTTCGAATCACAGTATTCTCCAAAACCTATGTACATTCTACTCTCCCTTCAAAATCAAACCTGTCATCGCCTGTTGTAAGTCTTTTGTGAAATCAGCAACGGCTTGCCTTGCACCTTGACGGCTTGCCTGATAAAGTGAATAGTGTTCAGAAATAGACATTGGCTCACCAACAGTTATTTTGACCTGTTGCTTACCAAGACTAGGACTATCTTTTAAAGCATTGTTACCCTGGATCTTATTTACCACTTCCCATATAAGTAAGGTCGTCTGAGCAAACCGTTCTGCTGTTGGTTTTTCTTGCACATACTTACCTGTGAAAGCAGATAAACTTTCTACTAGCCGCATGTGCCACATACGCATAGAAGCTTCTTCTGCAATACGATCGCCTAACGCCCGTTCTACAGGAGACAACGTTTGAATATCTTTAAACTCTTCTCTAAAAATATAATTCCAGCCAGCTTGTTCTATCCGACGACAACGATCATTAAAATTGCCTTTTGGTTGCAAATCAAAATACTGTTCTGCTACGTGTAACACAGTATTCAACAATGCCCAAAGACGAGCAGCTAAAATTTCATTAACGTTATTTTCTTGCCCTGGTGTCACTTCGACCTGTGGCAACTTTTCGTGATAAAACTTTGTATAAAATTGTTCCATTAAAGATAGTAAATGCTCGCCCAAACCTAATAAACGTGGGTAGAGATCGATAGCCTTTGGCTGTAAAGTTTCTACAGCTTCTACATGTAAACCACAAGCTCTTTCCAATTCACTTAAAATATTGGCGATCGCACTCCAAGGTTCTGTAATGTAACTGTACTGGATTCCAATAGGTACAATAAAAACTTCCTCATTTCTTCCAGATGCGCGCAAATCCTCTGCACACCAAAAACCTAACTGAGCGATCCCTGGTTCTAGGGGGCTGACAATTTCCTCTAAACCATTGGTAGCACCTTCTGGTGCAGCCGCCATTGGAAAACGCCCATTAGCAAACAAGTTACGTGCAGAACGTAGCCCTGTCCAATCGGCTTTACCCCTTTGGATAGGCGTTGCACCTAAGCGAGAAGCAATCCAGCCAATGTGAGAGCCAAGCCATAGAGGAATTCCGCGATCATAGATAAAATGAGCATGAATTGGCTGCTCTAACACTACACCCTTGTGACGTGCAACATTAGGCAAGATATGAGAAAGTAAGTAGCTAAGACATAATGGATCTTGCGCTCTTGGATGGCGAAATGCAATCAAAAAGCGGATTTTTCCCTTGTGGAACTGGCGATAGAGATCTACCAAAACTTCAGCATTATCGGCTTCAATTGTGTCGATAGCTGTCTTCCACCTTATCAAAGTAGGTAGCAAGAACTGCGAAACTCTTAAAAATAAGGGGTCGAAAGCTGGAGGAATAAATTCGAGGGGTGGTAAAGCTTTATCAGTTACATGGGGCATGGGGCATGGGGCATGGGGCACGGGGCATGGGGCATTGGGTACTGGTGTTTGATATTCCAGTAACAACTAACCACTATAACAATAACAATTAATCCCTATACCCTACCCTCATTGCTCTATGCCCTATGCCCTATGCCCTATGCCCCATGCCCTATGCCCAATCCCCAATTAAAGGAAACAAACGATGCGACTGTCAAAAATGTTATTTTTTACACTGAGGGATGAGCCAGCAGATGCGGAGATTCCCAGTCATAAACTGCTTGTCCGTGCAGGTTACATTCGTCGCATCGGTAGCGGTATATACGCCTATCTGCCGCTAATGTGGCGGGTGTTACAAAAAGTCTCGCAAATTGTGCGAGAAGAAATGAATGCTACTGGTGCGCAAGAGTGTCTCTTACCACAAATACAACCCTCGGAATTATGGAAAGAGTCTGGACGTTGGGACACATACACGAAAGCTGAGGGTATAATGTTTGCTCTCACTGATCGTCGCGACCAAGAATTAGCACTCGGACCAACTCATGAGGAAGTGATCACAATGATCGCTCGTGATATGATTCGTTCTTATCGCCAGCTACCGCTTAACCTCTACCAAATTCAAACAAAATTTCGTGATGAAATCCGTCCCCGATTCGGTCTAATGCGCGGACGGGAATTTATTATGAAGGACGCTTATTCCTTTAGCAGCGATGAAGAAGGCCTGAAAAAAATTTATCAGGATATGCACACTGCCTATAGCAATGTGCTAAGAAGATGCGGTTTGGCTTTTCGTGCTGTTCAAGCTGATTCTGGCGCGATTGGTGGATCTGGTTCCCAAGAATTTATGGTGCTGGCGGAAGCTGGGGAAGATGAAGTTCTGTACACAGAAGATGGACAGTATGCCGCTAATGTGGAAAAGGCGGTGTCTTTACCGAAAGATGCGGAACCCTCACCATTTTCATCTTACGAAAAGCGCGAAACCCCAGGAACTGAGACGATAGACACACTTTGTCAATTCCTGAAATGTTCTCCTTCCCAAGTGGTCAAAAACGTCCTTTACCAAATAGTCTATGATAATGGGTTGACAGTTTTAGTTTTGGTAAGTATTCGTGGCGATCAGGAAGTTAATGACGTCAAGTTACAGAATGAATTAACCAAACTAGCTTCTCAATATGGTGCTAAAACCATTATCTCCTTAACTGTACCTAGTGCAGAAGCACAGGAAAAGTGGGCGGCTAAGGCTTTACCTTTGGGTTATATTGCCCCTGATATTGGAGATGAATATATTGCTGGTGATAAGCAATTGCATCCTAAGTTTTTAAGGTTAGTAGATCAAACAGCTGTTGACTTAAAGAACTTTGTCACAGGCGCAAACGAAGCAGGCTACCATGTTGTTGGAGCCAATTGGGATGCGCAATTTAAATTACCACACGTAACAGTAGATGTGCGGAAAGCAAGACCAGGCGATCGCGCTATTCATAACCAAGAACAAACCTTACAAACTGCACGTGGAATAGAAGTAGGACACATTTTTCAATTAGGTACTAAGTATTCCCTAGCCATGGGAGCAACTTTTACTAACGAACAGGGTGAAGAAAAACCCTTGATTATGGGTTGTTATGGTTTAGGTGTGTCTCGCCTAGCACAAGCTGCGGTTGAACAATCCTACGATCAAGATGGAATTATTTGGCCTGTTCCCATTGCACCATATCATGCAATTGTTACAATCCCGAACATTAACGATCCTCAGCAAGTAGAAATTGCGGAAAAACTTTATACAGAGCTGAATCAAGCAGGAATTGAAACATTACTTGATGATCGCAACGAACGCGCAGGAGTTAAATTCAAAGATGCCGATCTTATTGGGATTCCTTTTAGGATTGTCACCGGAAGAGCGATCGCGAGCGGCAAAGTAGAAGTCGTCGAACGGCAAACACGCCAATCTCAAGAAATTCCTATTCCTGAATTGGTATCTACTTTAAAACAGTGGGTTGAAAGGGAATAGGGCATGGGGCATGGGGCATGGGGCATTGGGCATGGGGCATGGGGCATGGGGCATGGGGCATTGGGTATTAAGAACTACGTAATCTACTCGCTTAAGAGTGTCATTTTTGCTCCTCTGCTCCTCTGCTCCTCTGCTCCTCTGCTCCTCTGCTTCCCCTGCTCCTCTGCTCCTCTGCTTCCCCTGCTCCTCTGCTCCCCTGCTCTCCTGCTCCCCTGCTCCTATACTCCTCCAACACCCAATACCTTTAATATGGAATTCTTCACAATTTTATTATCTAGTATACTGGGGTTAGTGAGCGTGGTCGGAGTGGTGATTGATCGCACCGCTGAAAACGCTATTCGCTCGCAATTTGCTAAGGTGGGAAAATTAGAAGTGCGCGTTGACAACTCTCCTTCTTATCAAGTCTTGCAGGGAAGGGTGGAAAGAGTGCTTATTGCTGGGCGTTCTTTGCAGTTGAAACAACAAAATGTTCGTATCGCACTTTTTGAATTGGAAACTGATCCAATTGAATTAGAACTATCGAGTTTAAAACATAAACGATATAAATTAAAACGACCTTTACAAGCTGGTGTAAGACTAGTTTTAACTCAGGAGGATCTGAATAAACTTTTACAATCACCACAATTAATAGGTACGTTGCGAAAGTTAAATATTAATTCAGTAAGTTCCCAAAATCCAAGGGCTAATTCTGGATACAATTTTATTAACCCACAGGTGAAATTTTTAGCAAATAACCGTTTATTTTTCCAGGTAGGATTACAGGAGGGTAAGAGCAAGCCTCTTTTGATTAGCGTAGAATCAGGGGTAAGTATAGTTAGTGGTAGATATATCCAGTTAGTTAACCCGTTTATAGCAGTAGATGGGCAGAAAGTTCCAGATCAATTTGTGAAAGTAATTTTAAATAACTTCAATAAACAATTAGATTTAGGTAATTTAGAAGGTGACGGAATACAAGCGCGAATTCTAAAATTAGAAATGAAACCTAAACAAATAGAGATTGCAACATTTTTAAGAATAGAGCCATCCTCCAGGCTCTTGGAAACTCGCGGCTCGTAAATAAGGTCGTTTTTAGCCAGGCTTCTGCTCAGAAAAATACTATTTCAGCCTTAAGGAAAATTGTTAATATGACACAAGAACAAGAATCTAAGCGTATTTCTTCGGGTGTGATTGCCGCTGTCTCAGCAGCAGTTGTAGCGGTAAGTGCTGGTGTGGCTTGGTTTACTTGGAACTCCCACGATTCTAACGTGACGCCAAATCCGCCCCAAATACCAAATCAACAGCCAACATCAAAGCTATCCCCAGCGACGCAACCAGCTCCAAATCAGCAAACTGTTGAAATATATTTACTCAAAGACACAGGCAAAAGTCTAGCTTTAGTGGCTCAGCCTGTGAAAGTTCAAGCAGATGCTGATCAACCCAAGCAAATTTTAGAGGCTGCTTTCCAGACTTTGTTAGCCGAACACCCCGATGGAAGTAATGCCAACACTATCCCTAAAAGAACAAGGCTACTAGACCTTAACTTGAAAAACGATGGTATCCACGTTAATTTATCTGACGATTTTACAAGTGGAGGCGGTAGTTCTTCAATGATAGGGCGGATAGGGCAAGTTGTTTACACTGCTACAAGCTTGGATAAAAATGCTAAAGTCTATATTGACGTTAATGGAAAACGATTGGATATTCTCGGTGGAGAGGGTTTAGAGTTGGAACAGCCACTCACTCGTGAAAGCTTCAATAAAAATTATCAGCTTTAAGTTATGGCGGGTAATTGCCAAATAGCTAAGAATTCAGAGGGGGTAGGGTGTAGGGTGTGGGGTGTAGGGAAACCACGACTGAAATTGTGGGATTGCATAATGGTAGCCGTGTTTCTTGCGCGGCGCGTCTCGAAACATATATTTTTTTCTGGTGTGGGCTTTGAACCCATCCTGAGCATGATTCCTCCTAAACATACACCCTACCCCCTACACCCTATTTTGGTAAAGTGGGTAAGAGAGTGCTTTAGTTATGTTATTTGACACTCTCACGGCGTGTAGACTGTAAGGCAGGAATTGTTTGGTGTTAGCACATACAAGTTTAGAGGGTAAAGGGATAAGGGTTGTTTCCTTATCCCTTTTTTGAGTAATTAGAGGTTGTCAAGAACGATGAAAAACAGTGCAAGAAAGCTTTTATACCCTGATGTGGCGGTAAGTAGTAAACCCTGAAGATGCAAGTAAAATAACGAAGTCTAAAAACTAGAACGGCTAAGCTTTGTGAACTATCTTGCACTTTTAGCTCTGCTGGTTGATACAGCATCAACGCAAGTCTGAAGAAGTAATGAGGTACTACTTGCTGTTGAGAACTCTAAAGTTACGTGCTTGCTGTTCTAACCTGTTAGCGAGGCGATCGCACACCCGATTACACAATTCAAAAATCATTTCATCTTCTACTCGGTAGTAGGCGCAGGTGCCTTCACTGCGGCGGCTGAGAATACCAGCTTGCCACATCACTTTTAGGTGTTTGGACACATTTGCCTGAGAAGTTTGAGTTGCCTCTACTAACTCTTGCACACATTTTTCTTCATCCCTCAGGAGATGTAACAGTCGTAAACGCATAGGTTCACTTAGTAAGCTGAAGTACTCAGCTACTTGCTGGACAACTTCTGAAGGTACAGGCAACGCTTGTTTCATCAGGATTGACCCGTAAAAAGGACTAAAATTTTAACAATGACATATTCGATATATAGATTAATACTTAATCAGGGTTTATGCGCATTAAAGGTTGACCATATTCTACAGGTTCGCCATTTTGGGCGAGAATTTCCATAACTTGCCCAGATACTTCGGCTTCGATCTCGTTCATCAGCTTCATAGCTTCGATGATACAGACGGTTTGCCCCTTCTTGACGCGATCGCCGACTTCCACAAATGGCGGTTCCCCCGGAGCAGGAGCGCTATAGAATGTTCCCACCATTGGAGAAGGTATAGGAACCAGTTTCTGGTCTATTGCTGTTGGCTGGGTTACAGCTGGTGGTACACTAGAAGCCGTAGCATGATTGTCCAAACTTTGATTCGTTGGGGTTTCTCTCGCAGGCGACACCACCTGAGGTACGGGAGATGAAATTGGTGTTCCCGAACCTACAATGCTTAATCCCGCTTCCCCCGATAGCGTTTGATTGCTGAGGTTAACACCTTTACGTACAGTTAATTCAAAGTCTCCAATTTTAAGCGTTACTTCTGCAATATCAGTTTGTCCAATAGTTTTTAGCAGTTCGCGGATTTCATTAAAGTCCAATGGCACAGTTTTTGTTTCCTCACCCAATCAGGTAAATTTGATAATAAGGCAGAGACATAAATCCCCATTAAAGATTTGAATCGGGATTTGCATCTCTGTGAAGAACACAGTTACTCCCTGCCTAAATAAGTATCATTACGAGTGTCTATACGGATCCGTTCCCCTTGGGAAATGAACAAAGGCACCATGACAATTGCTCCAGTTTCTACAGTTGCTGGTTTAGTACCACCTGTAGCAGTGTCACCTTTTACACCTGGATCCGTTTGCACAACTTCCAACGTTACAGAGTTAGGCAATTCCACTTCCAGTACTTGGTCGCCCCAACGGACAACGTTGGCTTCCATACCTTCTTTAAGGTATTTTACACGGTCACCAATCTGAGCAGCACTCAATCGGCCTTCTTCATAAGTTTCCATATCCATAAATACATAGTCATCACCTTCTTTATAGGTATGCTGCATTGTACTTTTTTCTAGGTTGGCTTGTGGTACTGTTTCGCCAGCCCGGAAGGTTCTTTCTACTACGTTTCCATTTTGAACATTTTTTAATTTTGTCCTAACAAAGGCAGAGCCCTTACCTGGCTTGACGTGGAGGAATTCTACCACCCGCCAAACAGATCCATCTAATACTATCGAGACACCAGGTCTAAAGTCGTTACTAGAAATCATGAAGCTTTAACGTTTTGGAGACAATCGGCATTTATTGTACCTTCCCACAGCATAAATTAGTCATTAGTTATGAATTGTGATAAGGGGTTCACAAGTTTAGGCTGTAGTAATATCTCCCCCCTGTCGCCCCACTCGCTATCTGTTCGATACATCAACTGATGCGGCTGAAAAATACAGCAGCAATAATAATTAAACCTAAAAGTGCCAAAGGTACTAAGAGATTAGGCAGATCTGACAGACTCATAGCAATCTTCAATTATGTCATCTGTCGTTATTATAGAATTGACAAATTCTGCAAGTTGTGTGTGAAGATCAATTGCTAACTTTTCCTACTTGGTAAGCGCGGCTACACATGCAGGGTTCCAGCCCACGTAATTCGCGCATAAAATGAAATTGTGTGGGTTAGCGGATAAAATAAAATTTTGTCATCAAGCAGGCTCTTACACGTAGAGGACAGGTATGAACAGGCTCCGCTGTTGCTGCCGCCAGCCGCTGCATGATCGCCCTTTTCTGAAACAGTAGATCAGATTGTGGTGCCGGATTCAGTGTTTAATGACAGCAACGCCTTGCAAGTCCCTACTTTGTAACTGATACATTGTTAAGGATGGCGAAGAAATCAGTTTTTTTATTCCGTTGTCACAACGTTGCTAATTTTCGATAAATTATTGAATGTACTCACAATTATAGACATGCATATTGAAAAGCTGCACATTCAAAATTTTAGAGGATTGCAGGAAATTATCCTGAACTTTCATCAAACCAACTTAGCTGTATTTATTGGGATAAACGGTGCAGGTAAGTCGTCAATTTTAGATTGTATGGCAATCATGTTAGATCAATTTGTAGCTAGACTCCGTAATAATCTAAAATTAAAACTGAGCTTGACAGAAAATGATATAAATGTTAATTCTAATTCTACGATTAATACTATAACAATTGAAACAGGGCAGGGAGAGAAATTATCTTGGAAGATGGTGCAAGAACGTGTATCTAAACAAGATCAAAGTAACTATGATGAAATTAATTCTTATATTAAACGAATACAAAACAATTTAATAAATCACTCTAATTTGAATCTACCAGTAATGGTTTATTATCAAACCCATAGAATGGTTTTGAAAAATCCCTATACTTTTAAAAGTAAGAACAGTAATAAAGCTAAAAAAGAAGTGCATCATCAATTCTATGCTTACGAAAAAGCTTTTTCTACAGGAGTCAACGACTTCCAGGATTTTTTTGATTGGTTTAAGCAAGAAGAAGACTATGAAAATGAAATTAGATTAAGAGAAAGTCGTAATTACAGAAACCCTAAATTAGAGATCGTCCGAAGAGCTATTACAAATTTCTTAGAGAGATTTTCTGACAGTCATTTTTCGGATTTACGAGTAGTAAGGTCAACAACAAACCGAGATTTTCATTCTGACAAATTTTCCAGCCAACCTTCATTGACTATTACAAAAAATCGCCAAGATTTAAGGTTAGAACAACTATCTGATGGGGAAAAGATGTTATTGATGTTAGTCACAGACTTAGCAAGGCGATTGGCGATCGCTAATCCGAGTTCTAATGATCCGTTGTCAGAGGAAGGAATAGTTTTAATCGATGAAATAGACTTGCATTTACATCCCCAGTGGCAAAGGAATGTAATTGACAGTTTGACACAAACCTTTCCAAACTGTCAATTTATTGTGAGTACTCATTCGCCACAGGTGTTGAGCCGAGTGAAAAAAGAAAATGTATTTATTTTAGAAAATTCTTATTTAGTCGAAAATACACCCCATACTTATGGCAAAGATAGTAACTCAATTTTATATGAATTAATGAATGTAAAAGAAAGACCAGATGAAATACAACAGCAGATAAACCACTGTTTTCAATTAATAGATGATGGGGAATTAGAAGCAGCTAAGTCAGCTTTAAATGAATTATCTGATTTACTTGGTGAAAATGATTCAGAAGTAGTTCGTGCTAATACACTTATTGGTTTTTTAGAAGATTAGATAATCATAAATATGAAGCGTATTGTCAAGGATCGGGAACCCCAATCATTATTTCAACATCGCCAAAAAAAGTTTGCTAATTATAACAATTATGTAGAAAAAGATGAATTAAGGGTATCTCTACTAACCGATCAAGGACATATTTGCTGCTATTGTATGCAACGTATCAGTATTGACAAAATGAAAATTGAACATTGGCAATCACAAGATAACTATGAACATCTTCAATTAGATTACAATAACTTGCTTGGTGCTTGTCAAGGTGGTGAAGGTTCGCCAAATCACTTGCAACATTGTGATACAAAGAAGGGTAATACAGAAATTACTATCAATCCTCTTGATAATCATAGAAATTGTGAAGAATTAATTAAATATCATGGTAATGGAGAAATTTATTCTGAGGATGTAACTATAAACAATGAATTAAATGAAGTTTTAAATCTCAATATGCAAACTTTAGTTAATAATAGAAAAGAAGTTTTAGAAATTGTACTTCAACAGCTAAAAATTCAACATCCCAAGGGAAATTGGACAGAAGCAATTCTAAATAAAAAAATTCAACAGTGGAGTCATAAACAAAATGACCGTAAATATAAACCTTATTGCCAAATAGTTATTTATTATTTAAAAAAGAAATTATCTAGTATAAGTCGGCGCAAGTGAAATAACTATTGTCTAATCTTACCATAGATGAAGTTCACCACGATTGAAAAACAGCAACGCTACAGTTGTATTGCATTTGGAAGCGCGATCGCCTCAGGCACCAACGAAGCTGATCACCCTAAGTAGGGACATAGACTGCTCAGCTGCTTTACGAAAATGTAAATCTTTCCACGTTCCTAACTTGAAGCAGTATCATTGCTAGGTACATTCCCCCGTCCTGATCCCCGGCGTTGATGAAAGCGAGTGTCAATTTTATCTTGATTTGCATATATAAAATCTTCCAGATGCTCTAGCGGCATCTGTACGCTTTCCCCATTCTTCAAATAAACAGTGACCATTGCTTTTCCTCGTGGCCAGTGCTATTAGACATCTGCTTCCCAGCTATTGAATAGATTATACCAATTTTTGTTACTTAAAACCCTTATGGCTATACAAGGTCTTGTCCAAAAATAGCGCTACTAAACCTGACCCCCTACAGAGGGAAAGCCACCGATTAATTCAAGGAGCATTTATATTTACGCCTATTCAGGTGAAATAAGCCTAATGTCGGATTTCTTACAAGTGTGTTGGTAAGAATGTCGAGGATAACGTTCCTGTCTACCAAGACCGTCATTGACTGTCGTCACTGCGGGTGAGGGTCATGATTTGGTCAGTAGAAAGGTTCCTAGTAGCGCAACCCCGCATGGTGTTAATCCAGGTTGAGATTTGATCAGCAGGTTGTATTTTCTTGAGGTAAAGGCGATCGCCTTCGATTTCAAATGCTAATTCTACGTCGCGAGAAATGCTCAGCGCCTCCCGGATTTCAGGAGGGATGGTGATCTGAGCGTCAGGTGTAATCCGCATCGTGTTTTTGTTGCTCAACCGTTCTTATATCTTAATAAATAACGAATGTAGAGACACTGCGCACAATGTCTCTACATTTAGATCGAAGAGTATTAAAGCCTATTCAATCCCTTCAATTCGATCTTCAACCTCCTGATACAACTCACGTAGCAACTCCAAATTGCTCTCGCTTGTCTCCCAGTAACCGCGTCCGTTCACCTCTAACAAGGTGGATACAACTTTGCGGAAAGAATGAGGATTAAGGTTCATTAAACGCTTGCGCATTTCTTCATCCTGAATAAATGTGGTATTTGTGTCCTCATATATCCAGTTATCAACAGCGCCAGCTGTTGCACTCCAACCCATCGTATTAACTAACCGCTTTGACAATTCCCTTACACCCTCATAACCATGAGACAACATACCCTCATACCACTTGGGATTTAACAACTTGGTACGAGCATCTAAGCGCACGGTTTCTGATAAGGTACGAACCTGAGCGTTAGCTGTAGTTGTGTCAGCAATGTAAGACGCTGGTGTTTTGCCATCACCCCGCAAACTAGAAACAAGCTTAGTGGGATCAGAGTCAAAGTAGTGAGAAACATCCGTTAAGCTAATCTCTGAAGAGTCAAGATTTTGGAAAGTTACCTCAGCGCTTTTTAAGCTGCTTTCAAAGATCTGGCGCGACTCTTCCATAGTACCTGGGCTGTCAGCACTAAAGGCGAAAGATTTACGCTTCAAGTACATTTCCTGTAACTCTGCTTCGCTGTCCCAAGTGCTGTTTTCTACGGCTAAGTTGATATTTGACGAATAGGAACCAGAAGCATTGGAGAAAACACGAGTCGCAGCTTGACGCAAATTAATACCCATTTCCTCTGCTTGCTGGAGAGCATGTTTACGCACGTAGTTCATTGACACAGGTTCATCGGCTTCGGCTGCCATTTTGACGCCTTGATCCAGCAAACTCATTTGGTTAATGAACAAGTCACGAAATACACCAGAGCAGTTGATGACCACATCAATACGAGGTCTTCCTAACTCTTCTAAAGGTATCAATTCTAACTTATTGACTCTTCCCAAAGTGTCTGGAACTGGACGAACGCCAAGCATCCATAGAATCTGTGCCAGTGATTCTCCGTATGTCTTAATGTTATCTGTTCCCCAAAGTACGCAAGCAATTGTTTCAGGATACTGACCGCCGTTTTCTGATTTGTGGCGAGCCAATAATCTGTCTACAATAATTTTTGCTGATTGTACAGCAGCAGTTGTGGGGATTGATTGAGGATCCAGGGCGTGGATATTTTTGCCTGTGGGTAATACATCTGGGTTGCGTATGGGATCACCACCAGGACCTGGTAAAATGTATTGCCCTTCTAACCCTTGAAGTAATGCGCCTAGTTCGTTATCAGCACAAACTTGTTTCAGGCAAAATTCCAAATATTCAAAGAGGCTCTGGATCTTGGCTTTTACATTCGGGATCCTAGAATTAGAGTCTAAAATTGGAAAACCTAAATCTACGACTGCTTGAATCCAGGGCTCTTTTTTGCCCATGTTAAAGAAGTTCAGCTTAGAAACAAGCGAAACTCTTCCTTCTGCATCGGTTTGCTCGCGTACAAGAGCGGAAAGTGCAGCGCGGGTTGCTGTTGTAATATCTTGCAAAAGCTGGACATCTTCTAATATACCTTTGTCGCTGTTTTGGTATATTTCGTCAATGTCCCGCCCAATACTGCTAGCGATAATGCGGGGTAAACTGGGAATTTCTTCTTCAGTACGATCTAAGCTTGCTATGTTGACTAAAGTGGCGATCGCCTCTTCTGCACTCGGAGGTTTCCCTATCACGTGTAATCCACAAGGGAGCAGCCGCGATTCAATTTCCATCAGCTTGCGGTACACAATGCCAACAATATTATCCCGCTCTTCAGCGTTCATATCTTTGGCATCTGTTTCGGGTAAGGCAATGTCCTTATCCAAATTCACCATCCGGCATTTATCCATGATGGTATTGACGATCGCAACACCCCTTCCAGTGTCTTTCAATGTTTGGTAAGAAGCAATCAAATCGCTGAGTTCCTTCAAACCCTTATACAATCCAGCATTTTCCGCCGGTGGGGTTAAGTAGGAAATTGTTTCAGCATAACTACGACGCTTGGCAATTGTCGCCTCACTGGGGTTATTAGCTGCATAGTAATAGAGATTGGGGATCGAACCAATTAAATTATCTGGGTAACATTCACCAGACATCCCCATTTGTTTCCCTGGCATAAATTCCAAGGAACCATGAGTCCCGAAGTGTAAGACAGCGTCAGCTTTCCAAATCTCTTCTAAATAAGTGTAGTAAGCAGCAAAACCGTGATGGGGACTTGCAGAACGGGAAAATAACAGCCGCATTGGATCGCCTTCGTAACCAAATGTTGGCTGAACACCAATAAACACATTACCGAATTGCTTACCGTAAATCAGCAGGTTTTGCCCATCGCTGTTGAGATGTCCTGGTGGTGGTCCCCAATTTTCTTCTAGTCTTTGGGAGTACGGTGTCAATGCTTCGTACTCTGGTACCGACATTTTATAGGCAATGTTAAGTTCAGGACTTGCATACTGCGCTTGAGCATCATGGATGACTTGTTCCATCAACTCTTGAGTACTTCCTGGCAAATCTTGCACATCGTACCCATTATTTCTAAGGGCTTTCATCACCTCATAAATTGAGCCGAATACATCCAGGTATGCAGCAGTTCCTACGTTACCTTTATCTGGTGGGAAGCTGAAAACAGTGATGGCAATTTTCTTGTCCACCTTCGGCTTACGGCGTAGGTTAGCCCATTTGAGAACACGTTGAGCAACAGCTTCAATCCGATCTTGTAGTGCGATCGCTTTCCCTGTTGTTCCGTCCCTTCCCGATAATATGATCGGTTCAATAGCCCCATCCAGTTCAGGAATAGCAATTTGCAAAGCCACCTGAATTGGGTGTAACCCTAAATCACTATCAATCCATTCTTCCGTGGTTTGGAATACTAGAGGTAGCGCTACCAAGTAAGGACGATTCAAGCGTTTTAGTGCTTCAATAGCCTTCGGATGGTCTTGGCGTGCTGGTCCACCTATCAATGCAAAACCAGTCAAGGAGACGACAGCATCGATAAGGGGAGCATTTTGATTTCCTGGATCATAGAAATAGGCATTTACAGGCTTAGAGAAGTCTAACCCTCCGGCAAATACAGGGATCACTCGTGCTCCCATTGCTTCTAGCTCTTGCACCATTGCTACATAGTGCGCGTCGTCGCCTGTTACTAGGTGGGTGCGCTGGAGCACCAACCCAATACAAGGTGCTAATGGGTCTTTCAGATCGTTGGATATATCTTTACGGCTGGTGTACCAGTTTAGGTATTCCTTGACATCCTCAAACATTGTGGGCGCTAAAGGATGCCAAATTCCTAGATCTGGATAAACAACTGGTTCTTTATATTCGATTGCTTCGAGATTTAGAGTCTCTTCATTTTTTAATACATATTTATCAGCTAGCATCAGCAGGAAGTTTTCCAGGTTTTCTGGAGAACCACCCAGCCAATACTGAAAACTGAGCATAAAGTTTCGCGCATCCTGCGCTTTATCCATTGGCAGGAACTTTAGCACCTGCGGCAGCGTTCGTAACAGTTTCAGCATTCCATCTTGGAATCCTGCCCCTGATTTTTCCTTGCGCTTTCGCATGAATTGTGCTATTACGCTCTTAGACTGACCTAATTGTGCTAGAGAGAAGCTACCCATTTTGTTAAGGCGCATCACTTCCGGCATAGAGGGAAAGACTACGGCAACATCTAGGCGATCGCGATGCGGTGCTACTGCTGTTACTAATTTCTGCGCTAAGTCTTCAATAAAAATTAGTGAAGCAATAAAAATATTCGCTTTCTCGATATCTTGTTGAAACTCCTGGTAATTTTCTTTATCGCGGAGTTCCTCGATTAAGTATCCACTGATTTCTATCGCTAAGTTAGGATGATTATCGTTTATCGCCCGAACCGCTTGTGACAAAGCACTTTGGTACTGGGACTCTAGCACGACATAGACCACCTTAACTAAGCGTCGCCCCCGTAAGTTATCAGGCTTAATATGTCTAATGGTGGACTTGACGTGGGTGAACATGCTGATGAAGCTCCTTTGATGCAAATTCTCTGTTGTTAGTGCTGTTTGGCAATCTTCAGCCCCTCAGACTTCCTTTATTTGGTCATCTGTAGTTGTTTTTATCAGAAAACGCTTACTATATGGGGATTTTACCGCCTAACTGACACAAAACGATATAAAAAACTCAATATTTTTTAAAAATTGTTAACTTACTTTAAAAGTATTTACTCACATAAATGTAACAAAATCTTAATAATTAGGCATGGGGCATAGGGCATAGGGCATGGGGCATGGGGCATAGGGCATAGGGCATGGGGCATCGGGGAATTAAGAATTTGGGAAAACTAAACCCAAAGAAAGCAACTTAATAGAACAAGCTTGTTTCAAACCACAATATGAGAAAACAGAATAGGAAAATATAGGTTTTACATTGCACCCCTATATTTAGCTAAGTACCCATTACCCATTACCCATTACCCATGCCCAATGCCCCATGCCCCATGCCCACTAACTTTATGAACAATGTTGATATCTTGATTCTGTCAAACGGTCCAGGAGAGGTAACCACCTGGGTGCGCCCAGTAGTACAGGCATTACGGCAAAAACTCGGAAATGTCCGTTCTCAAGTGAGGATTTCCGTAGTTTTATCACCTTGTCCAAACGCGACAGGCAAAGAAGCAGCAATTGCTCAGTCTTTTCCTGAAGTAGACAGGGTGCAACCACCAGAGTATTTTTGGCAATTTTTGCTTTGGGGAAAAACTTCTGAAAATTGGGACTGGCGCGATCGCGGTGTAGTGGTTTTCTTAGGAGGGGATCAATTTTTCAGCGTTGCGATCGGCAAAAGACTAGGTTACCGTACTGTCGTTTACGCTGAATGGGAAGCTCGCTGGCATAACTTGATTGACCGTTTTGCTGTGATGAAACCCCAAGTTGCTGCTCGTGTATCCCAGAAATATGCTCATAAGTTTACAGTTGTGGGAGATTTAATGCTAGCGGCAACCGACAACACAAAAGATGTTAATCCTACACAAAAACCCTCACAAACCAATCCTGTAGCAGAATTGATTGGTATTTTACCTGGGTCAAAAGCAGCAAAATTGATGCAAGGTATACCTTTAAATTTAGCAACCGCAGAATATATCCAAGCAAAAAGACCCCAAACTAAATTTGTAATTCCCGTCGCCCCAACTTTGGATTTACAAACTTTAGCTAGTTTTGCCGATCCACAGAAAAACCGCTTTGTAAAAACTTTCGGTAATGCATCAGCAAAATTAATTACCTCTGAGCAACCAATTTTAAAAACAGACAAAGGTTTATCTGTAGAACTCTACACTGAATCACCTGCCTACGAAATACTATCTCAGTGCAGCCTATGCTTGACTACTGTCGGGGCAAATACTGCTGAACTAGGTTCTTTAGGCGTCCCTATGATTGTTTTACTACCCACGCAACAGTTAGACGCAATGCGTTCTTGGGATGGTATACCAGGAATTTTGGCAAATTTGCCGCTAGTCGGTTCTGCTTTTGCCAAGTTCATTAATTGGCTGTTTCTCCGGCGCAAACGTTTATTAGCATGGCCAAATATTTGGGCGCAAGAAATGATAGTTCCGGAATTGGTAGGAGATCTTCAGCCCCAAGATGTAGCGTCTTTAGCATTAGACTTTTTAGATCATCCGGAAAAATTAAACGAGATTAAAAGAAAGTTACAAAACGTCAGAGGTGAACCAGGAGCAGCGTTAAAAATAGCACAGATCGTGGAGGAAGAAAGTAGGGCATAGGGCATGGGGCATGGGGCATGGGGCATGGGGCATTGGGTAAAGCGCCTTTTTTCCCCCCTGCTCCTCTGCTCCTCTGCTCCCCTGCTCCCTCTTACGAACTCCCATCTCGTCGTCCGAGTTCGTAAACGCCACAGCCCATACAAGCGAGTATCCCTATGCTGATTGACCAGCTACGACCTAAACTTAGTTCAATACCCCAATTACATAAAGCGCCGATGGCTAAAAAAGGCACAATGCTGAATAGGGAGGCGTAAAAAGCATTCTGTGATTCTCTGGCTTGACGGGTCTTTTCAAATTCTGTGTTGCTGGAGTAAAGCGATCGCTCAGCAAAGTTAAACCAACGGCTTAGTTGCTGAATTACCCATTCACTAGTTGGGGAGAAACCTAGATATAGGGCTAAAGACCACAAACTCGATCCAGCGATCGCAGTCGTATCTAGATCAAAGCTGAAAGGGAATATTTCAGTCAGCATAGTTTGTCGGAGTTGTGAAAAGACTCAAACTTTGCTTAACAATAATATATCCAAATTGGATTTCTTAACCATTCTTAAACATAAATTTAACAAAATAATTTTTGTGAAGCAATCATAGGGAACCACCAACTGGCAGTACATCTACAGGGAAACCAATAAAGATATTTATATGCTTTGCGGAGAAATTTTTTATCTGCTCTCGACGTGTGCGTCCTACGAGCATGGTATCTTTGTTTCTGCACCTTAAGACACAGAGAGAAAGCTGACAAACGTATCCGAGATTTTAGATCAAGTTGAGGAGTTGAGGATTAAAAAATGGGTAAACTGCCGCAAAGATTAGTAATTTATGGTACTGGTCTATTTGTATTAGGGTTAGGTATTTTAAGTTTAACCACTCTATTATCGAAGTTGGAAAAGGTTAAAGCTGTACAATCTAATACAAACCAGACTGTAAAGAGTACAAATCGGCTAGCAGCTTTTGTTTCTCCTGTACAAACTAATACAAACCAAACAGCAACAGCTAAAGAGCGCTTAGCAGCTTTTGTTTCTCCTGTGCAATCTAATACAAACCAAACAGCAACAGCTAAAGAGCGCTTAGCAACTTCTGTTTCTCCTGTGCAATCTAATACAAACCAGACAGCAACAGCTAAAGATAAGGCAGCAACCTCTGTTTCTTCTGTACAAACTCATACGAACGAAACAGCAACAGCTAAAGATAAGGTAGCAACCTCTGTTTCTTCTGTACAACCTGATATAAACCAGACCCTAAAGGGGAAAAATTGGCTACCAGCTTCTTTTCCTGTAGAAAATTTTCAGGCATATACATCTGGTTTTGGCTATCGCTATTCTGCTACTGGTGGCAACAATTTAGAATTTCACGGTGGTTTAGACATTGCTGCTCCACAGGGCAGTTACGTACGCAATTGGTGGGCTGGTACAGTTGTTAAGGTTGGCGATCGCGACGCTTGCGGAACTCATATCGTAATTAAGTCTGGTGAATGGCAACATACCTACTGTCATATGGAAGGACAGGTTGAAACCGCAGACAATCGTAACTATATGATTGATCGTGAAGGTGGTATTCAAATTTGGGAAGGTCAGCAAATACCTGCTGGAGTGAGAATCGGTCGTGTAGGAATGACTGGACGTACAACTGGGCCTCATCTTCACTGGGGATTGAAATATAGTAATAACTATGTGAATCCAGCAATGGTTCTCCAAGCAATGTTTTCTCAGCAACTACTTGCCAAAGCCTCTACAACACAACAATGGACACCGCAACAGTCAAAAGTCACGATTGATAAGTCAAAGAATTATGGATATTAATCGAAACCCAAAATTTCTGGAAGTTTAGCGATCACCCGTTGAAATGGCTTAGAGTTCCCTAAACATCTCGATAACACTAGCGCTCCTTGAATCTGAATCAGCGCATCCTCTGCATGCTGATGCGCTGATTTTTTATCTTGTCCTGCTTCAATTAAAACTTGGGCGATCGCATCGATCAACGCAGTCAACGTGCGCCGGAGAGGAGCCTGAAATAAGGTTTGTGCCTCTCCAATTGATAGAATATCGATAAAACAAGACGATTGACCACTATTGTAAAACTCGCTAAGGGTTTTTCCCATAGCTCGGATCCGAGTTATTGGCTTCTCCTTTCCTTGCAGGGGTTTTAAAAGATGTTCTTCCAGTTCAGCCGAGACGCGCTCAAGCACCGTTGCTGCCATCTCCTCCTTACCCTTGGGAAAGTAATGGTAAAGGCTAGCCCGACCTAACCCAGTAGCTTCTGAAATTTTTGACAAGGATGTGCCTTCGTACCCATATCGGCGAAACACCTCACGCAGTTGTGCAATCACAGTGTCTTTAGACATGGTACTTAACCTCGATCAGGAAATGACAAAATTATTTCCTGTCATTATACCAAATGTTCGGTACAAATAATTTAAGTGTAATCGTGTAGCTCATACGACTCTCCTGCTCAAATTGTTTTAACTCTTGCCAAAATCTGGTGGATTTGACTCCAACCAGTTGCGCAAATCCGCAGTTGATGTAAAGTCTAACAATTCCTCTCCAAGTGTATCCAATTGCTCTAGGGGTAAAGATTCGATATGCCCTTTCACTTGTTGTGGTAACTCCCCTAACCGTTTTTGTAGTTGCCTTAAAACAAGCGATTTTGTATGCTCGTGTAGTGCTTTTTGTCCCTCCTCTTTTCCTCGTTCGTAGCCAATGCGCTCACCAGTAGTCATGTAGCTCATACGACTCTCCTGCTCAAATTGTTTTAACTCTTGCCAAAATCTGGTGGATTTGACTCCAACCAGTTGCGCAAATCCGCAGTTGATGTAAAGTCTAACAATTCCTCTCCAAGTGTATCCAATTGCTCTAGGGT
>NZ_JAAKGC010000001.1:92436-297176 GCF_017591665.1 Aetokthonos hydrillicola CCALA 1050
CACTCTCCTGCTCAAATTGTTTTAACTCTTGCCAAAATCTGGTGGATTTGACTCCAACCAGTTGCGCAAATCCGCAGTTGATGTAAAGTCTAACAATTCCTCTCCAAGTGTATCCAATTGCTCTAGGGTTAGAGATTCGATATGCGCTTTCACCTGTTGTGGTAATTCTCCTAACCGTTTTTGTAGTTGCTTTAGAATTAGCGCTTTTGCATGCTCATATTGTCCTTTAGCTTGTCCTTCCTCTTTTCCTCGTTCGTAGCCAATGCGTTCACCAGTAGTCATGTAGCTCATACGACTCTCCTGCTCAAATTGTTTTAACTCTTGCCAAAACTCTGTTTCCAATTCTCTTGGTAAAATCATAACCCAATCAATAAATCTATATAGGTTACGAATATCCTTCTCCTGCCAGCCTAATTCATATAATCGTCTGATGAGGCTAAATTTCCACCTTTTTCTATCTTGGGGTTTTTTGGCTGTCTGTTGTGTCTTTAAATGTGCCATTACCACCGTCGCAAATGGATTATCGCTTGTCTCTAGTTCCGCCCATTTTTTTTCGTAATCCAGAAGCTTCACAATACCAAATTCAAAACTCAACCGCGTATTTGGATAATCATAGCTGTATTGGTTTGGTCGCCAATCATGGTTTGTGTCACACAAAATCGCCAGGCTAATTGCTGGTTTTTTAAACCTGTCAAAAATTCGCAGATTGTAGGAAAACATCCTTTCTGCAAAAGCTGCTTCTGATGTTGCTTGCACTTCTACATGTATGAGCAACCAAATTTCCTCTCCCCCTAACAGCCACACTTTTACTAGTTTATCTGCGTATCTTCTGCCAATTTCTCCTTCTCGGGCTATTTGCTGAAATTCTTTATCTAGAAATACATGGGGTCTAGACCAGTCAATTAATGCTGCTGTTTGCGGGAAAAAAAATTCTATGGCTAGGGGAAAGTAAGCTTCTAGAATTTCTTTCCAAGGACTGTCGTTATCTGCTCTTTGTTTCTCTTCGGTCATAAATTAGTTAACGAATATAATGCAGTTCAGTTAAAGAGTGTTGGCGATTTACATGATCTCATTTCGGCGCTGCTGAATACAGATGCACTTAGAACGCAAGTACAAGCGGTTCAAGTTATTCTACAAAAATTTAGGTACTGTGTATGATTCTTGCTGACTTACTTAGGTTTTTCAATCCTCCGATAACCACCTTCAGATTTTTTAGCAGAAGGGGTTGACATTGAACTGATCGTTCGGTAAAGTAAATTGTATACTGAATGTTCGGTAAAAGAGTTCAACTTGATTTTAATTAATTTACCGTCTACGTCCAATGATAAAATTCTAATTTGGAGAATATATGGCACGTAAATTTGCGAAAATTGCTTTCACCCCTGAGGTTAAGGCAATGCAAGAACATTATGGTTCACGGAATATCTATGCGCGATTTGAAGGAGATACCCCATCAAATGATCGCATTAACCCCGACATTGCTGCATTTATTGCCGCTCGGGATGGCTTCTACTTGGGTACAACCAGTAGCAATGGTTGGCCGTATATCCAGTTTCGGGGTGGTTCTACAGGGTTTCTGAAAGTTTTGGATGAGCAAACACTTGGCTTTGCAGACTTTCAGGGAAATCTGCAATATATCAGCGTCGGTAACCTATCAACAGATGATCGTGTGTTTCTGTTTTTAATGGACTATGCCCATCGTCGTCGCCTGAAAATCTGGGGACGTGCTAAAGTGATTGAAAATGATCCAGAATTGTTGCAACAGCTAATCGATCCTAACTATCCAGCAGAAGTTGGAAGGGCTATTCTGATTCACGTTGAAGCTTGGGATTGGAATTGTCCTCAGCATATTCCGATTCGGTATTCGGAAGCTGAAGTGAGAGACATTGTAAGACCACTGCAAGAACGTATTGCGCAACTGGAAGCACATTTACAATCTTCTTCTTAAAAATTACTGGATTATTGAGCCACTCCGCGCACGCTTCGTGACGCGGATTCTGGCTGAAAGATTACACTAACTTTTCGCCCGTTACAGCTATCTGGTTAGTGGTTTTCAGCTTATTGGAGAACTGCTCTGAGGGTGAATGACTCAGCCTCAATTAAGTTCAACTCAGGCAGCAGAGGGATGGAGTGACAGAAGTACCCTTATTAACTTGGCAATTGTGGCTCGCAAGGGAAGCTTGCATCGTAGTAGGTTTTTGATGCGTTCCCACCTACATTCCGCAAAAAACCTTCACCTTTGCGGGACGAGCTCGCCTGTGACAGTTGCGTAAGTCCTGCCGACGTTAAAACTGATGAAAGTCAGGGAATTATAAAGAAGAATCCATCTATCAGAGCGATCGCCATTATCTATTTTGGCTACCAAATTGCTCTTATTTTTATCCTCAAAATGAACAATACAGGTTTTCTGATTTGCAAATCTCACATATACAAATTTTGGTATTCCTTGATTTTGGCGGTTATTAGTGTCACCGTACCTTTGAACCTAGTAAAAGCACAGATACCTAATCAAGACAGTGCTAAAACTCCTTTACCTCCCTCTCAACCGGGTAAACCACCTTCTATTCAACCATTACCAGAGTTACCACCACCAACTAAGTTACCTCCTCTAGAGGAGTTATTACCACCTGCAACCACCTATCCTTCATCTCAAGAAACGCCTTTGGGAGAAAATTCTCCCACTATCGTAGTCAAAGCATTTGCCATTACTGGTAGCACAGTCTTCAGTCAAGAAGACTTTACCAAAATCACTGCACCTTATACTAACCGTCCCATCACGCTCAAAGACCTATTTCAGCTACGTTCAGAGATTACTAATCTTTACATCCAAAATGGATACATTACCTCTGGAGCGTACATTCCCCCACAGAAACGCCAAGATAGAGTAGTAGAAATCAAAATCGTGGAAGGGGGACTGGAAGATATAAAAGTTACAGGTACACGCCGACTCAATCCCCGTTATGTGCAAAGCCGGCTGGCTACTGCTACAAATAAACCCCTAAAACGCGATCGCCTGTTGACAGCACTGCAATTGTTAAGACTAAATCCTTTGATTGCCAATATTTCTGCCGAACTATCTACCGGTACAGAACCAGGAAAGAGTTTGTTAGAAGTGCAGGTAAAGGAAGCAAATACTTTTAATACCCAGATAGTGCTCGATAATGGGCGATCGCCAGCAGTTGGTAGTTTTAGCAGAAAAATCCAGGTGAGTGAAGCTAATCTCCTCGGTTGGGGCGATCGCATTAGCGCCAGCTATACTAACACGGATGGCAGCAATGCCTATGATTTCAACTACACTCTGCCCATCAACCCCCAAAATGGTACCCTTTCCTTTAGCTACGGCACATCTAATAATCATTTCATCGAAGAGCCTTTCAGTGTCCTCGACATTCAATCCAACTCCCATTACTACGAACTTACACTCCGCCAACCCATCATCCAAAAACCCACACAGGAATTAGCATTAGGTTTCACAGCCAGCCATCGCGCCAGTCACACCAGCTTCTTAAATGGAGAACTTCCTTTTCCCAGTGCTGGCGCAGATGAACAGGGAAGAACCAACACCACAGCCATCCGATTTTTTCAAGAATGGACTGCGCGCAGTAACCAACAAGTCCTAGCCTTGCGTTCTCAGTTCAGCCTGGGACTAGATGCTCTCAACGCCACCATCAGCAACAACTCTCCCGATAGTCGTTTTTTTGCTTGGCGAGGACAAGCCCAATGGGTGCGTTTATTGGCTCCCGATACTTTATTAGTGCTTAGAGGTGATTTGCAATTAGCAGACCGACCCCTCACGCCCTTTGAACAAATTGGTATCGGCGGTCAGGATAACGTCCGGGGTTATCGTCAAGATGCTTTGTTAAGCGACAATGGAGTGTTTGCTTCAGCAGAAGTACGAGTTCCCATTGCCCGCTTCTGGCAAGGAAAGAGCCTGCTACAACTCACCCCCTTTATAGAATTTGGCAGTGCTTGGAATAATTCTGGCAGAACATCACAATCAAAGCTAGATCAGAATACTTTAGTATCTACAGGATTAGGGTTGCGTTGGCAATTGCAAGATCATCTCACAGTCCGCTTAGACTGGGGTATTCCTTTAGTTTCCATTTCTACTGGAGATAAAAACTCATGGCAAGAAAACGGCGTGTATTTTTCTATTATCGCTAACCCCTTATGAATAGGACTTACGCATATACCAGATTGTTTATTGTCGTGTCTATGACAGTTTCTCAAATTATATACATAGCAATCATATTTGTGATGTCACGGATCAACTAATCACAAATTAGGATTGCCATTGCATTGTGTTGTCACTTGCCAGGAAGTTTGATCTGTCGCCTGTGGTATGCTTGCCAATAGCTCTATTGTTCCATCTGAACTAGCAATTAATCCTTGAGCTTCGACAATTGGTTCTTGATGGCTTGTAGAGTGATAGTTGCGCCTGTTGGTGTTTGGACTGCTGACTTGTTTTGATAAATCTCTCATATCATTCCAAACTATCTCTCCTCTAATAACATCAGTAGGGTTAGTAGGTAGTCCGCCGTGATTGCTGACAACAAAACGATTCTGTTGCGCTGCTGCACAACCATTGGTAATTTGTCGAGAGCGATCGCTCAAATCAGATGGTAACTTCACCAATCCGCTAGATGGATCAACATCTGGAGTATTAATCGTCACAGTGCCATTAAAATCCGCGCCTAAATCTGAAGAAGCCGTAATATCACTTTCAGGAGTTAGTTGGGGACGAAATTCAGTGCCAAAAATCCCCTTGGCGTTGACAAACACCTTACCACCAAAGCCTTTTTGAGCATTAGCAGTGATATCGCTATTTTCAAAAGCAACTAAAGTATTTGTCGTAATATTAATATTTCCGCCTACCGAGCTATTGCGGGCATTAGTGCTAATAATACTACCCTGACGCATTTGGAAATTGCCAGAGCGAATAGTAATATTACCTTGATCACCTGCATTAGTATTAGCAGTGATAATACCTTGATTTGCTAATAAAATAAATGCAGAACTAATATCGATGTTTCCTGCCGCACCTTGACCAGCTAAACCGCGCAAATTTTCAGGGTCTCGGCTGAGGAAGTTACTAGCATTAATAATTGCACCATCATGAACAACTAAGCGATTAGCCGTAACCTTCACATCACCACCCTGTCCTTTACCAACAATCGCACTAGCAAATAAACCGCTCCGACCATATTGATTCAACCCTACCAATTCTACAGAGTTGGCAGTAATTTTCATATTACCAGCAGAGCCATTCCCAGTTGTACTCACAGCAATCTGAGCACCATCAGCAACTCGTAAGTTATTAGTTTCAATCAATAAATTACCTCCAGTACCAAAGCCTAGACCTAATTTTGTAGCTATTGTTTGTGGAACACCTGGGATGATTTGAGTTGAAGATTGAATAGCGCTAGGTCCATTTTGGGTGCCACCAATTACTGCCACATCTTGTGCAAATATCTTCACATCACCAGCTTTGCCAAAGCTATAGGTACTGGTAAATATCTGTGCGCTGCCTAAAACTTGCAACCCATTGGTTCGTATAGTTAAGTTACCTCCTGTTCCCCTAGCTCCTGGAGCTACAGGCGCAAATAAACCACTCGGACCAAAGACAGAAAAGCCACTTGCTTGTATGTTGCCTGCTGTGATGCTCAATTCTCCAGCATTACCATCACCAAAAGTACCAGTAGATATTTGACCGCCATTACTCACTTGCAGAGTTTTTGTGTTAATAGTGATCTTCCCACCTTCACCGCTGGCTTGAGAAGCAACATCAGCCAGTATGCCACTAAATATCTGGTTATTGGGGTTTAATACAAAGCCATCAACAGTTAAGTTATTAGTTGCAAGTACATTTAAAATACCACCAGAACCATTACCTCTAGTATCTGTAATAATCATCGAGCCATTTTGCAAGCTCACATTTTGTCCCCGTACCTGGATGAAACCACCACTATTACCACTAGCATCAACAGAAGCAGCACGATTCAGGTCAATATTACCGTAACTAACTCCTTGTCCTGGTTGCAGTTGTATTTGTCCATTTGAGTTGATGATTGCAACTTGACCATTATTCACAGACCATAATTCTACTCTGCCCTGGGGTACAGTGATATTTCCACCGTCCAGTTCTACTTTACTGCCAACTAATGCTAAAGTCTGACCATTGGGTGTTTGATAACTCAATCCTGAAGGACGGCTACTGACATCGAGAGAATTATCAGGATTGAGTTGTAAATTGTTTCCTGAACCGTTGACGCGAATTGTACTGCTAGGATTAGCACCAAATTGCAAACCCAAAGGTGTGCTAATGGTAAGTAAGGGATGAGATGTGGGGTTGATAGCGCTAAATTCTGTTCCATCACTAAATTTGATGCTATCTGCTGTAGTACCAATAAATGAGCCACCAATATCTAACTTGGCATTAGCACCAAAAACAATTCCACTAGGATTAATTAAGAATAAATTGGCATTACCTATATTAGTCGTACCGTTAATTAATGTTTGAATAGTCCCATCAATCTGCGAAGAAGATCCCCCCGTGATCCGCGTAATGATATTACTTACACCTGGATCATAAATAAATCTAGCAGTATCACTTGATTTAATCGAAAAATCTTTGAGACTGTGAAAAAGATTAGCACCATTATTTGGTCTAGTACCGCCAGTAATGTCATAAATGCCACGAACATTAGTTACATTAGTAGGTAAGGTACCATCCGGCGTGATACTAGTTTGTCCCAATGCTTTTAAGGGTGTTCCTAGAACTAAGTAGCAGCTAATAAATAATAATATTTTTTTTATTTGCGGCTTCAGCATTTTATTTTTATGTATTTTTGTCAGCTTACCTAATATAAAAACCCGTTGCTAACATGAATTTATGTGTCAGCAAGTGGTAAAAATGAGAAAGATGAAAATCAACGAAGATTATCTGCTCCGATGGGGGATTGTATTGCTTACCAATCTATATTTCCCAAAAAATATACTAAACTAACAATCAACACCATACTAATTTTGACAGCGAAGTTGGAACCGTACAGCAAAACCCAGTAAAGCTATTGCTAGCAATCCAGAGGTAGCAGTAGGTTCGGGAACATCTTGAGTCTGAGAATAAGTATTGTCATGCTCACCATCTGCAAATTCATCCAGTGTTTCCCAGGCAGTATTTTGCCAAAAACCATCAGCAGTCAAGTTAGCAGTATTTTGCCAATAGCCATTCCAACCCCACCAATAGCCGTTCCAACCCCACCAATAGCCATTCCAACCCCAGTTGTATACACCACTGCTAGTCACCATTTTGTTTAATGCTTCACCGCGATCGTCGTAGCCATTTTTATTAGCATCGATGAATCCCGGTGTCAGGCTTAAAGCGGCTTGGGCAGAATTGGCATCCATCCAAGCAGTAGTTACACCCATCTTAGTAGCCAGCCCAGATTTGGCACTGTTGAAGATGGTGGTTAAATCTTGATTGTTTTGCTGTAGAGTCCAACCAAGAGCATCTAGCACAGTTAGATCATTATTCGTAACAAGCTTTCTTGTACCCCCTGCACCTAGACCAGATTCCATGATGCCATCATAGGTGCCATCTTTCTTCCAGTGACTGCCTTGACTTCCATCCCCTCCAAATTTGCCACTTCCAGAGGACATATTACCTAACTTGGTCATCCCACCATCAAGAGATAACATTGTATCTTGACCAATTGATATATCAGGTCTATTCCAAAAATTGCTATTCTGAGATAAACGAAACATATCCATCAGGTAGGTATATTTAGACATATCATCACTGGTAATAAATGACCTTTTTGTCAATAGGTCTGCGTATTCAGGTGAGTCAATGCCACTAATAAAGCCCAGGGTGTGAGTCAGTTCATGTACCGCCACACTGAAAAAGTCTAGAGTGCCTGTGGGAATAATATTGCTGCTATTGGTAGCAGAAAAATAATTCCATGAAAGTGGGCGGCTAATATTACCTAAGTTACTCACGAGGATGTAGCCATCATAACCAGTGTCGTTAGCACCAATAATTCCTAAAGCTTTAGCATTAGCACGGGTAAGATTGATCTTTTTGACACCGGATTGAACCTCTAAGTCAGAGAGTCCAGATACACGGGTTGTGGTTAAAGAGTTATATCCTGTGCATTGACTCTGCAATAAAGAGATGAGGCTTTTATCACATTGGTTATATACAGTATTTAAAGCTGTGCGATCGCTAGATGAAGTGGCATCCGCTTGTAGTCTTTGATAGACAGTATTAAAGTTTTGCGAAGTTACCCCTGGTATTGCCCCACCAATCACGTTAGTAGGTAGAGTATTTGTCGGCTCAATAAAGATGTTCAGGGTGACATCATCGGCTAAGTAGTTTGACCAATATCTACCAGCCATTTCATAGCCCAGCATTTGCTCTAGTCTTGTTCCAGGCGCGTAAGTAAAATTAAATTGCAAGGCTTGAGCTGATGAGCCAGCACCCATGATCCCAGAAACAGCTAGTGTTAAAGGTGTAAGTAACTTGAGCAAACCCAAAAATTTATTTTGCTGCTGATTGATGCTGTTATTCATAAAATACAAGAACCTCTACTAAGTTGAAAAAAGAATGCTATATATGGGGTAACATCTATAAAATGACTTTTATATACCCCAGAATTGTGGGTATTCCCTACAAAAATTGCTTGGAATTAGTACTACACTCTATAGATTCTTGATTGTTGAATAACGACGCTTCAATCGCGCAGCTAGAGCCATCACAGCTATGATTAATAATCCAGAGGTAGCAGTAGGTTCCGGAACAGATTGAGTCTGAGAATAAGTGGTCGAAGCACTATTGTCATCCTCACAATCTGCAAATTCATCCAGTGTTTCCCAGGCAGCATTTTGCCAAAAACCATCAGCAGTCAAGTTAGGAGTATTTTGCCAATAGCCATTCCAACCAACCCCAATAGGGATTCCAACTCCAGGTGTATACACCACTGCTAGCCACCATTGTTTTTAGTCTTTGAGAAACGGTGGTAGAGTTTTGGGAAGTCACCCCCGGTATTGCTCCACCAATCACGTTAGTCGGTAACTTATTGGTTGGCTCAACGAATATATTCAGGGTGACATCGTTGGCTAAGTAATTTGACCAATATCTACCAGCGATCTCATAACCAAGCATTTGGTTGAGAGTTTTTCCTGGTGCATGGGTGAAATTAAATTGCAAAGCTTGAGCTGATGAGCCACCCATAACCACAGAAGCAGCTAGTGTTAAAGGTGTAAGTAACTTAAGTAAGCACTGCTTATTATTGATGGAATTCCTTCCCTGCTTATGGAGATGAGGTTGATTTCTTATATGCTGCATAATCTACTAGATAGTCTGTTAGACAATAATCAGTAATATTAATTTTATAAAGTGTTACCAATTAAAGAGTTAACTTTCTGCTAAGAAACACACTTTTATCATGTGGCAGGCATGAAAATATATTTATCAAAAAAACATTTTTTTTGAATTTCACATTAAGCCCCATCCTGCGCTCAACTGGATCAACGTTGAATAATTAAATGAATATTAGATTATTACGTAAATTTAATATTCACTCTACTGACGATAAGGTTATTTAAAGTACGGCGGAAAGCCTAAAAAACTTGCTATCTCCGTGAATACAACAGGGATATTATTAAATAATGCTCCTCATGTACCGCCATCCCTAATAAAATTTGATTTGAACACCTAACAGAATTTGCCATATATAAGTGCCATAAGTGGTTTTACTGTTAACCTGCGATACAAGATAAAAGTATAATCATGGATGTTGACTTTTTTATAAAAACATTTATCTACGTCAACTGGATTTTTCCATCACGACTGACTCATTACATAATTTTAGTTATGAAGAATCAAAATAAAAGCCGTTTCAAACAAAGTTGGTTGAAAATTGCTTCTCTAATTTACTTAGCATCAATGCTGATGCCAATAGAGCCAAGTGCTGCACAAGTTACCTTCAACCCACCAAAGGAGCAAGCTCCAAAAAGCTCAATTGGGGGAGCGTCACGGGATGCTTCTACTTGCGGTGCTGATATGACTGCAACGACAAAAGCCTCAGTTACACCGTTGCTGCCAAACACTAATATCGGTTTGACAATAGCAGAACATCCGGCAATATTGGTTTATGTTCCTCAAACAAAAGCTAAAAAAGCACTTTTTGGATTGCAAGATGAACAAGGAAAACAGTCTTACCAGACAACCTTAGCCTTGCCTCAAAAACCTGGCGTGGTAGAAATTAAACTTCCCAGTTCAGTTTCAGCACTGAAAATCGGCAAGAATTATCGATGGTCTTTAGTCATGATTTGCACGGAAGAATTAGAACCTGATAGTCCTTGGGTTAGTGGATGGATTCGTCGAGTTGAATCCAATCGCAATTTAAATAATCAACCTACGCTAGAGTTAGCATTTAAGCTAGCTAATATGGGTATTTGGTATGATTCCCTGTCCACTCTTGCCGAATTAAAGAGAAAACAACCAAATGATTTAAAGGTAACTACTTCTTGGCAAGAACTTTTAAAATCTGTTAATTTGAATGCGATCGCTGAAGCACCTCTTGCCAATTAATTAAGTAAAACTAGACTAAACTAGAGCAAGAGAATAGGAAAAATGTGAATAATTACCCTCTTGCTTATTTTCTAGCGATTATTATTTGCCTTGTCAAGTTGCAAAATTTCTGTTCTTGCTTACAAACCTAATGAGGTTATCTGTCAAAACAATTGTTGGGTATATACACAGGGTGTGTTCCGCAGATTGGCGCAGTATATTTATGACAGCACCTGCTGTGGCAATCTGCGTCATGGCTGGTGGGGTAACAGGGTTATTTCAACTGCTGGAGTGGAGTACTATGGAGGGATTTTTTGCTCTACGTCTTACTGAACCACCAGACAAACGAATTTTAATTGTCACTATTGATGAACAAGATATTACTCAAAGTGGCAAATGGCCTATTCCTGATGTTATTTTAACCAAGCTGATTTCTCAACTCAAATCTCAACGACCAGCAGCCATAGGCTTGGATATCTATAGAGATTTGCCAGTGGAACCAGGTTATCAAGAATTGCTGGGAGTGATTAAATCTACGCCGAACTTGATTGGAATCAGAAAATTAGCTGGGGATCAAGTTGCTCCATCACCCACTTTATCTGCACTCAATCAAATCGCACTGGCGGATTTGGTGTTGGATACAGATGGAAAAGTCAGGCGAGGTTTGTTATCTGCCGGAGATGGTGAGGGAAAAATTTTTTTAGGCTTAGCACCTCAGTTAAGTTTAATATATCTCAAAAATAAAGGTATTGCTTTACAAGCACTTGATAAAAACAATACTTATTTGCAGTTGGGTAAGGCAGTATTTACCCCTTTGACTGGCGACGAATTTAGTTATCGTCATGCAGACATGGGAGGATACCAAATTATCTTGAATTTCCGTGGATTTCAAGATAATTTTGACACAGTAAAAATGCGGGATATATTGAATAATCGTGTACCTTCGGCGTTAGTGCGCGATCGCATTGTTTTGATTGGGACTACAGCTAAGAGTATTAATGATTTTGTAAATGTTGGTTACAGCCGCAATTTGCACGATCAAGAAAAAAATATGGCTGGGGTAGTAGTTCATGCCAATTTAATCAGCCAAATTTTGAGTGCTGCTCTTGATGGTAGACCGTTGTTGCGAGTGTGGTCAGAGCAAGCAGAGTGGTTATGGGTTTTGTGCTGGTCTTTTTTGAGTAGTGGTGTCACTTGGCGGGGCTTGCAAAGCAACTCTCAACGCAAACAGCCTTTACCAGGATGGTCAATTCTGGTGATTTTATCTGGTACAGTCATAATCTTGGGTATTAGTTATACAGCCTTGATGATTGGTTGGTGGATTCCTTCAATTTCGCCACTGCTAACAATTTTTCTATCTACAATTATTACTAATAACCTGTATAAACAATCACAATTAGAAAAAGCCAACCAGCAACTCCAAGATTATTCTCATACCCTAGAAGAAAAAGTCCGCGATCGTACTTTAGAGTTAGAAACTGCCAAAATTGCTGCTGATGTCGCTAACCAAGCTAAAAGTGAATTTTTGGCAAACATGAGTCACGAGTTACGGACACCCTTGAATGGAATTTTAGGATACGCACAAATTCTAGGACGGTCTCAAGCCATAGCTCCGTCAGAGTTAGAAGGCATTAATATTATTCATCAGTGTGGGACTCATCTGCTTACTCTGATCAACGATATTTTAGACTTGTCTAAAATCGAGGCACGAAAACTGGAATTACACAATACGGATTTTGATTTTTCTTACTTACTGACGGGAGTTGTAGAGATGTGTCGTATCCGTGCCTTACAAAAAGATATTTCTTTTATTTACCAACCGGATACCCAGATTCCTAAAGTAATTAGTGCCGATGAAAAACGTTTACGGCAAATATTAATTAATTTACTGGGTAATGCAATTAAATTTACGGAAACTGGTGGGGTCACTTTCATAATCAAAGTTTTAAAATTTGGAGAAAATTTTAACAAAATTAGATTTCAAGTGGAAGATACAGGGGTGGGAATGACTCGTGAACAATTGACAAAGATTTTTTTACCTTTTGAGCAAGTAGGTGAGAAAGCAAAGCAAGTAGAAGGTACGGGATTAGGGTTGACCATTAGTTGTAGAATTGCTGAGTTAATGGGCAGTGAGATACAGGTGGAAAGTACCTTCGGTACTGGAAGTAGATTTTGGTTAGATATAGATTTAAAAGTTGTTAGCAACTGGTGTCCAACAGCCAGTATTATACAGAATAAAAAAATTGTCGGCATCCAAAACAAACAACCTAAAATTCTTATTGTTGATGATAAATGGCAAAACCGTTCTATAATCTATAATTTTCTTCAAGCCCTTGGTTTTCAATGCTTTGAGTCTAACAATGGTCAAGAAGGATTAAACATAGCAATCAAAATTCAACCTGATCTGGTCATAACTGATTTGGTAATGCCCATCATGGATGGATTTGAAATGATCAAAAGTTTGAGAGCTTTACCTCAATTAAACAAAGTTCCGATTCTAGTTTCTTCTGGTAATGTGTTTGATAGCGATAAAGCTAAAAGTTTAGCAGTAGGAGGTAATGAATTTTTACCTAAACCTGTAGAAATGGATGAGTTACTCAAGTATTTACAGGATTATTTACAACTCGATTGGGTTTACGCAGAAAATAGACAGGCAATCACAGATACGGAAAGTAACAAATTTGAATACCAAAATCCTCAACTAATGGTTGTGCCACCAATAACAGAACTTGATAAGCTCTGGGATTTAGCTATGAGAGGCAATATTAAAGGTATACAAACGCTGTTAACTGAAATAGAAGTATCAGATAGAGATAGTAACTTTACCGAATTTATCACACATGTTCGGCAATTAACTGATAATTTTCAAATTAAACAAGTACGTGAATTAATAAAATCCTTAAAGGCTGGACAATCATGAAAATTTATAATGACCTGGAAAAAGCGATTATATTGATTGTTGATGATAATCCCACGAATTTAAAAGTTTTGTCTGATACTATTTCCTCGATAGGCTGGGAAATTTTAATAGCAACTGATGGTGAGAGTGCTATTGAACAGGCCGAATATGCCCAACCAGATTTAATTCTTTTAGATGTGATGATGCCAGGAATAGATGGGTTCAAAACATGTGAAGAACTCAAAAAGAAATCTGCGACTAAAGATATACCAATTATTTTTTTAACTGCTCTAACAGACCAATTTGATAAGGTTTTGGGTTTTTTAACAGGTGGAGTAGACTATATAACTAAACCTTTTCATCTAGATGAGGTTTTAGCTAGAATTCAAGTACATTTAAAATTGCGGTTTTTAACTAAACAACTTGAACTACAAAACCAGGAACTTGACAAGCGTGTAGAAGAACGCACACAGGAATTATCTAATAGCTTAGAGAAACTCAAGCAATCACATTTACATTTAGTAAAAAGTGAAAAATTATCTATGTTGGGTGAGTTAGTTGCCGGAGTAGCTCATGAAATTAATAATCCGCTCAACTTTGTGATCAATAATTCTGCATTTCTCCATAACTATATTACTGCTTTAACTCAGCATTTACAACTTTATCATGAACATTATCCTCATACAGTTATCGATATTAGTAAAAACGCAAAGCTAATAGAATTAGAGGAGATATTAGAAGATATTCCTAAAATTATATCCTCAATCAATACTGGATTAAAAAGAATTAACAATATCACTGATAGTTTACGCGATTTTTCCCGTTTAGATATATCTAAAAAGGCATTTTTTAATATTCATGAAGGTATTGATAGTGCTTTAATCATTTTGTCGCATCGTTTAAAAGATAATAAACTACGTGCAGCAATAGAAGTTATTAAAGAATATGATAATTTACCACTAATTGAATGCTATCCTGAACAAATTAGCCAAGTTTTTATAAATATGATTGCTAATGCTATTGATGCAATTGATGAATCATGTCAAGAAGTAGCAGGTAGTAAAAGCAATAAGGTGAACCAAATCATTATTAGAACTGAATTTAAAAAATGGGATAAATTACTCACTATTACCTTCAAAGATAATGGTTTGGGTATGTCAGCAGAAAATCAAAAGCAGATATTTGAACAGTTTTTTACCACCAAACCAATAGGTAAGGGAACTGGCTTAGGCTTATCTATTAGTAGGGAAATTATTGAAGATAAACACAATGGCAAATTAAATTGTTCCTCAGTATTAGGTGAAGGAACAGAATTTTTTATTGAAATTCCACTGCAATCTTTTGAAGATACAGGTAGCGGGGAATGGAAAGAACAACTAATGGCTAATGATTATTGACGTTTTGATTTCATTTGTAGCAGTTGGTACTCTGCCTGTTCAACTGCTATTAAAATCTAACCTGTGATTTATTCACTATAATCTACGCAAATCTCACAATTATGTATAAAAATAAATATACGCTAAATTTTACTAAATATGGTATTTATTTTGGGGGAATAGCTTTCTTTTTAGCAATAAACTTTGTAAAAGCAGATGCATACACCATTTGGCAGTTGCAACCTAGCTCCAAATTAAATTTAGTATCAGACTCACAGTTAAACCAAAACTTTATTACTAACTTTTCAGACCCAAAATCTCAACTTAATCAGGGTAGAAATCTATTTGAGGCTGGAAGCTTTGCTGAGTCTGTGAAATTTTGGGAAGCAGCCTCCGTTACTTTTGAGAAACAAGGTGATACTATTAATGAAGCTTTGAGTTTCAGCTACTTGTCTTTGGCTTATCAAAAGTTAGGAGATTGGCAAAAGGCAGAAATTACTATTGGTAAAAGTTTAGATATATTAAAGCATATCAAAAACCAGAAACAAGGAAATTCTACTATATTGGCAGTAGCTCTAAATGCTCTGGGAAATCTCAAACTTTCAACAGGGAAAGCAGAAGCAGCTTTAAAAGCTTGGCAAGATGCGGAAAGTGCATATGCAATAGCTGGGGACGAAGTGGGAAAGGTAGGTAGCCAAATTAACCAAGCCCAAGCTATGCGAGCTTTAGGATTATATCTTAGAGCGCAAAAGTTGTTACTGAATGTGCATCAAAAGCTGCAAAATCAGCCAGACTCGATCATTAAAGCAAAAGCATTACAAAGTTTGGGAATTGCTTTTCAACTAGTGGAAGATGTACAACTATCTGTGGAGATTTTACAGCAGAGCTTGAAGATTAGTAAGGGCTTAAATTCTGCGACAGATATCAACAATATTCTTTTTAATTTGGGGAATACTGCTAGAGATTTACAAAAAACTGAGGTGGCTTTAGGTTATTATCAACAAGTTGTAGCTCAGTCAGATAATTCTCAGTTAAGAGTAGAAGCGCTGTTAAATCAATTTAGCCTTTATTTAGAAACTGGACAAGTCAAGCTGACTCAGGCTTTATCATTGGAGATTAAGTCGCAATTGGAGAAACTGCCTCCAAGTCGAATTTCTCTTTATGCAACAATTAACTTTGCCCGCAATTTGAGTCAGTTGTCCAAGCTAGATAGAAATGATTCGGTATCGTATCGAGAATCAGCACAAATTTTAGCGCGTGCGGTACAACGGGCAAAAATGCTGGGAGATTTACGTGCTCAAGCTTACGCTTTAAATGAATTAGGGAAATTGTACTTTGACAAGCAGCAACTAGCTGATGCTTTAAAACTAAGCCAACAAGCATTACAAATTACTCAGGAAATTAATGCTACTGATATTAGTTATCAAGCTGCTTGGCAAGTTGGTCGAATTTTGAAAAAGCAAGGTGACATTCAGGGTGCGATCGCAGCTTATGATAGTTCGGTCAAAACTCTCAAGTCTTTGCGTGGTGACTTAGTAGCTATTAATCGTGACGTCCAATTTTCTTTTCAGGAGAGTGTCGAGCCTATTTATCGGGAGTTAGTGGATTTATTGTTGCAATCTCCTCAACCCAGTCAACAAAACTTAAAGCTAGCACGAGACACAATTGAGGGACTGCAACTAGCAGAGTTAGATAATTTCTTTCGAGAAGCTTGTTTAAACGCCAAACCAGAACAAATCGATCAAATAGACAAACAAGCAGCTGTCATATATCCAATTATTTTAGGCGATCGCTTAGAAGTAATTCTATCTATTCCTGGTAAACCCCTATCTAGCTATAAAACAAATTTAGCCGATAAAGAGATAGAAAAAACCATCAAACAGATGCGTCAATCTCTCAATCCGATTTTCTCGAATGAGGAAAGGTTATATATTTCTCAAAAGCTATATGAATGGCTGATTCGTCCGGCTGAATCTCAATTGAACAATAGTGGAGTCAAAACTCTAGCTTTTGTGTTGGACGGCTCTTTACGCAATATCCCCATGGCGGCTTTGTACGATGGCAAACAGTATTTGCTAGAGAAATATAGCTTAGCGCTATCGCCAGGAATGCAGTTGATGCCCGCGCGATCACTAAAACGAGAAAATCTCAGATTGATGACAGCTGGACTGAGTGAATCACGCCAAGGATTTAAAGCTTTACCAGCAGTTAAATCAGAAGTAACAGAAATTTCCTCAGAAGTTAACTCAAAACTATTATTAAATGAAAAATTTACTGACACCAACCTACAACAAGCTATAGAATCTACACCATTTTCGGTGTTACATTTAGCTACTCATGGTCAGTTTAGTAGCAAATCAGATGACACTTTTATACTCAGTTGGAACGACAAGATTAATGTTAAAAAATTGAGTGAATTTCTCCAAACTAGAAACGAATCGCAATCCACAACTGTAGAACTAATGGTTCTCAGTGCTTGTCAAACTGCAAAAGGGGATAATCGAGCGATATTGGGTTTGGCTGGAGTAGCAGTACGCTCTGGTGCGCGTAGTACTTTAGCCACTCTCTGGGCAGTGAAGGACGAGTCTACTGCTAAATTTATGGTGGAATTTTATAAAAATCTGAGACAACCAGGTATCAGCAAGGCGGAAGCATTACGACAAACTCAAATTAGTTTCTTGCAAAATGCTGATTTTTCACATCCTTTCTATTGGTCAACATTTGTATTAGTAGGAAATTGGTTGTAGGAGAGCGAAAAATTTTGGGGGAGATGTGTCTTAGTTCTCATGAATCGGTAAAGTAATAATAAATGTTGTTCCCTTACCCAGGGCTGACAAGCAGTTAATTGTTCCGTTGTGTTTATCAACAATAATTTGGTAACTTATAGCTAATCCTAACCCAGTTCCCTTGCCTACAGGCTTGGTTGTAAATGATTGCTCAAAAATTCGAGCTTGCACTTCTGGAGGCATACCTGGACCATTATCTGTGATGGAAATTGTGACAGTCTCCTGCTTGAGATCAGCGGATGTCGTGATAGTGATAGTGTTTAGACAATCAACTATTCGCTGATCAGAGCCGTTTTGATGAGAATAATCAAAGGCATCAATAGCATTAGCGATAATATTCATGAAAACTTGGTTGAGTTGTCCAGGATAGCAAGTGATCAAAGGCAACTCACCATATTCTTTTATTATCTCGATTCCATCATGGTTTGCATTAGCTTTCCATCGATGCTTTAGTAACGTTAAAGCGCTATCGATTCCTTCATGAATCTGAAACTCTACCCTAGAAGAAATATCCGAGCGAGCAAAGGTTCTTAGAGAAAGGCTGATGTTTTCAAGGCGGGTAATTCCATGATTCATTGATTCTAGGAGTTTAGGGAGATCATCAATCAGATACTCTAAGTCAATTTTTTCGAGGAGATCTTCAATTTCTGGATCTGGATGTGGGAGTTTTTTTTGCTGAAGGCTCACCAAACAAAGCAAATCATTTACATATTCTTGAATATGGCAGAGATTCCCTCCAATAAAACCAATGGGGTTATTAATTTCATGACCAATACCTGCTACAAGTTGTCCTAGAGTAGACATTTTCTCGCTTTGAATCAATTGTAGCTGAGTTTTTTGTAATTCCCGCAGAGACTTAGTTAATTCTGCAGTGCGCTCTTGCACTTGCTGTTCAAGAGTACGAGTGAGATGGGAAAGTTTAAGATGTAATTTTAATCTGGCAATGACTTCTTCTTGTTGGAAGGGTTTGGTAATGTAGTCAACTGCTCCCATTTCTAGTCCTTTTACTTTGTCTATGGAGTCAGAAAGAGCCGTCATAAAAATTACTGGAATATTCTGGGTGAGGATATTAGCTTTTAATCTCCGGCAAGTTTCAAATCCGTCAATACCAGGCATCATGACATCTAGGAGAATAAGATCTGGCGCAGCGTATTCTGTTTGTTCAATCGCCGATTCTCCATCTGTTGCCATCAGTACTTTCCAGCCACAGCCCTGAATTGCCTCCCATAGTACTTTGATATTATTTGGATTGTCATCCACCAACAAGATATGCATTGGCTTTAAAAGAGGATCAGCTATCATTGGTATTACTCCTGTGTTACAAATGATTTGAGAAATTTACGGATTTTACCAGTTTGGAAATTTGCAGTGAGTTTACTTAACTCGGCTGCGAAGGGAGCTAGCTGAGCATTTTGCTCACTTAACTCTCTTAATATTCCCTCTAGTGCCGGAATATCCCCCATCATTGCCAAATGATAAAGCTGTTGCAAAATATCCTGCGGTGGAAGAACCCATTCACCATCACTTGTTTGCTGAGGCTTGGAAGATGACTCTTGAGAAATGGATTTATTGTTATAAATCCACTCAACTTGCAACAGTGTTTGCAATGTATTAAACAATTCGTCCACCCGCAGAGGTTTAGGTAAAAATGCTGTTGCCCCTGCCTGTAAACTGCGCTGACGACTTTCATCAGATACACCAGCACTGGAGACAATGATAGGAACATTACAAGTTTGAGGATTTGTCTTGAGAGAAAGCATAAATTCAAAACCATCCATATTAGGCATGATTAAATCCAGCAAAATCACATCTGGATGATTGTCACCTACCACTTGTAACCCGTCTTTACCGTCTACTGCTTCTACTGTTCGACAACCAATTTCTTGTAGCACACTAGTTAGTATAGAACGATGGTTGTCATCATCGTCAACAATCAGAATTTGAGGTGTATTTCCGCGAACTCCAATGATTTTTTGGTGGGTTGAAGGGAATATTCGTGTATCCCAATCGTGGGAAATTGGTACTGCCAAATCCAACCAAAATATACTTCCTTCGCCGAAACGACTCTCGACTTCAATTTTGCTCCCCATCAAGGTGGCAATTCTTTGACTGATCGTCAATCCCAGCCCAGTACCCTCTGCTTGCCGCCTTGTTTCACCCACTTGCTCAAACGGCAAAAAGATTTTCTCCAGTTGATCTGGTGACATCCCTATACCGGTATCTTCAATCTGAAAGCGAATTTGGGTAGATTCTTGCTCGGTTTCCAGTACTTCTACTTTAAATGTCACTCCACCATTGTCTGTGAATTTAATAGCATTGCCCAGTAAGTTGATTAAAATTTGCCGCAAGCGTTTTTCATCAGTCTGAATAGCAAGTGGTAAGCGATCGCTAATCCTAAGGTTAAATGCAATTTGTTTTTCCTCAGATCGAATCCGACAAATCTCAGTTACACCATGTAAGAAAGTCCGTAAATGTACAACAGTGGGAACTAACTCCAATTTACGAGCTTCTATTTTGGAGAGATCGAGGATATCATTGATCAGCATGAGGAGGTGTGAGCCGCATTGGTGGATAATGCTGATTTTTTCCCGATTTTTATCTGTAATAGATGGTGTGCGTTCTAGCACCTGTGCATAACCGAGGATACCATTAAGCGGTGTGCGTAACTCATGGCTCATATTTGCAAGAAATTCGCTCTTGGCTTGGTTGGCAGCATCAGCCGCTTGCTTTGCCTCAACTAGTTGATGAGTTCGCTCTTCTACTTTTGCTTCTAAGGTTTGAGAATATTCTAATAGTTGAGCGTTCGCAATTTCCAGTTGGCGATTCACTTGTTCCAACTTCTGCTGTTTATAGGCATTCGTTGTTGCAATCACACTACTGATGAATGCAGCTAAGGTGGGCGTTACTGGAATTAAAATGCCACGCAAAAATATCCCATAGTTACCCCCTACACATAACCCGCAAATCACTACACTTGCCCAAAGAATTTTACCGCCTGGAATTCGTCGGTATGTAGGTACACTTTCTAACCACCAACTGCCTACAGAACCTATCGCAGACCAAAAAATGATCCACAACGATAAAGAAATACCAGACACAGAGCGTAAATTTGCTTGTCCTGTTTTTGCTCCTTGTACTAGTTGGTGAGCAATATTCGCATGGACGATAATACCTGGAGTTGATGTTTCGCCAGGCAACCAAGAAGAAAAAGGTGTGCTGAAGAAATCATTAGTACTGGAGGCGAATGATCCAATAAGTACCATACGATCGCGCATCAGGTTTACCGGAATTCGCCCTGCCAAAACATCGCGCATCGAAACTTTGTGAAATGCTGCTTCTGAGCCATACCAATTGAGCAGAATTTGATAACCCCCTAAATCTGCATCAAAATAACCTGCATCTCGATCTTTAAGTGGTAGATAAATTTGCTTTCCCAATCGGAACTTTTGCTGTTGGGGATCAATGTTTTCTAAGGTAATTCCTTCAGCTTCAAGGTATTTCAGTGCCACACGGGTTGCCAATCCTGCTTTAAGGGTATTTTGATGTTTGGCATCTGTTGCTGTAAGGAGCGCACGGCGCACATAGCGATCGCCATCTAGTACTAAATCTGCTAATCCCACTTGATCCCTTTTTTGCAGTTCTGGTGGAGGATTGACCCGCTCACCAATTATTTTCTCGACCCCGATTAAATTGGGAGTAGTGCGGAAAATGTTCACTAGTTGTTCGTGCCCATTTCCTTCTGGTAAATCGCGATAAAGATCCAGTCCGATAGTGCGAGGTTGCTGAGCGCGAATCTTTTCTAGTAATTGTGCTAGTACCGAGTCTGGGATCGGCCATTTACCTACCGATTGAATGTCCTTTTCATCGATACTGACAACGACAATTTCGTCAGCAATTCTCTGGTGCGATCGCTGACGTACCCATTCATCACGGACTTTCCACTCAGGCCAATTGAAAAGTCCCAAATATTGCCCAATCAGGACAGTTATAGCAACACTAGGAGTAATAACTAAAATGTTGCGAGTTTTTTGAAAAAAAGCCTGAAATCTGCCCCACATATTCACGCCATAAAGGTTAATTGATCTCTGGGGCAATACCCACAGAGATCTGGCTTACTCAGCAGATACTACAAAAGGAGCTGTCGTAACCTCCTTCAATCCAACTGAGGAGAGAAGTTCTTCCCATTGCTTAGCCAGAATCGCATTGTTAGGTTGAGCGCTGTGTAAACTAACAAGTGTTGCTGCACAGTCATACCAAACCCCATTTTTACCGAAAGCAGCAGCACGCTTGAGAGCATCTTTTTGCTCCATTGCTGTTGCCAGATCTGCACTGGGCTGAACACGCTCAATCCAACCATCCACGTATGGTGTACTTGGGTTTAGGCGTCCATCCACTTCCACTGCTAAGAACCATTGATAGTTTTTCCCAATAGCTAAAGGGGGTGCATCCTTCGGCAAATTCACAGAGATCACCCCAGTTTTTCCCGCCACCGGAATAGTCATTTGATACTGCATTTTGCCAGCTTCATCTTTGAGGCTGAATATCGCTTTTTGAGCATTGGAAGCAGGTAGATAGACCAATATTGTGGGATGTTCAGACACTGTTGTGCCATAAAAACTTTGAGGTAAGAGCGCAATGAGTTTTGCTGGAGTTTTTGGTTCAAGCGTTGGATTTAAGGCGTCATCGCCTGAGCGAGAAGCTCCCCCACTTGCTTGTTTAGGAGCACTGTTGCCAGAAGAGGGCGTAAAGAGATCGCCTCGAGAAGCTCCCCCGGTTGCTTGCTTGGGAGCGCTGTTGCTAGAGGAGGGTGTAAACAGGTTGCCTCGGGAAGCCCCTCCGGTTGTTTGCTTGGGAGCTCCTTTGCCATAGACAGGGGTAAAGAAATTTCCTCGAGAAGCTCCCCCTGTGGCTTGACTTGGGGGACTATTGTTGGCAGGTGGGATAAATGTAACAGCATAAGCATTTGCATTACCCCATACACCGCTCATAATGAGAGTTAGTATAGTCAATACACTCAATAAATATCGAGGTTTCATGATGTTTTACCTCTTGTAAAATAAGATCGATATAAATTACTTTAGAAAAATCCTCCAAGATTAAGTCTAAGATAACTTAAACTTTGCCGTCAGAATAGACAAAATTTGACTAAATCTCTATTAACGCAAGTTATTTTCTGATAAGAAAAAACCGTATTTCTACTGAACTAGAGCCAATTCCCTACTAAAACAAAGGCAGACCAAAAGAAAGAATCGTGGAAATCAGTTTGGTGAATTAGGTTTATTTGTGCTTGGCGCAGTGCTTCGGCTTTAGTGATTCCAGGTCGTTGCAGTTCATGATAAAAGCGAGCCATGAGCATTGCAGCAGCCTGATCTTTAATGGGCCACAAAGTTGCGATGGTTGAGCGGGCACCAGATTTCACTGCTAAGCCTGCTAGTCCAAGAACAGCGCGATCATCCCCTGCGGCTGTATCACAAGCACTTAGCACCAGCAAATCGATTGGTTTAGATCGATCTTTACCACGATCTTTGAGAAGTTCGGACAATTCCTTAACGTTAACTTGTCCATTCCAAGTCAGCAAGAATGTATCTTCGAGGCGAGAACTAAATTGTCCGTGGGTTGCTAAGTGAACAACGTCAATATTACTGTACTTCAGACGCTCAGCGAGAGCAAGACTTGTGAATTTGTGATTCAGCAACGTCGAAGAGATCACCGTTTTTGAAATTTGTTTCACTTCTAATTCCACACCCGGCAAAGCACTAAAGCCAGCATGAGATTGACTGATACCGCCTATAATTGCTGCTATCTTGTTGTTTTCGGATGATCTAGTCGTTATCAGTTGCAATCCAGGAGAAAGGGCAACAGCATACTTCTCGATCAAATATTGCTTGCCATCATAGAGCGCTGTCATTGGAATGTTGCGTAACCGACCATCTAGAACAAACACCAACGTTTTAATATCTTTAAATGCTTGATCTATTTCGGCAGGACGAATTAGCCAATCATATATTTGTTGTGACAATCGTTCTCGCTCCTTTGAGTCTGAGACAGGGTTAAGCGCAACCATTAGATCATCTAAAGTTTTCTCAATTTCAGCTTGAGATTTGTAAGTGACATAATAACGAAGTGGTTGTCCTACTTTAGACACAATCACTGCTAAACGATCTGGCAGAATAATAGGATAAATAACAGTTGCACTCCGATCAACTTGATCGATCTGCTGAGCTTTGTCTAAACACGCTTCCCGAAAAAAGTTATCAAGTTCTGCAATTTGAAGTGCCTCAATCAATTCACGTGCTTGTGCTAATGCTGCTTGATTTGGTTGATTATCCAGAAGTAATGCAACTAATTCCCGGTAAACAGGCTCTACACTTTCACGGAAAGAAAACTGCACATCAGGGTTAGTAGCAACCAAATCCCCTCGTAGTGCTTTTAAGGCATTGACTGCTTCGGTGTAAGCTGTAATTGCGGCTGATCGATCGCCCTCTTGCCGATACAACCGTCCCAATTGCCAAGCAGATTGAGCAATGATATCATCGGCTTGCAGTTGACGGGCAATATCAAGGGATTTTTGAGTTAACTCTTTTGCAATAGACCATTGTTGTGTACGTCGGTAGAGTTGTCCCGACTGATGCAATGCGTAGGCTTGTGCTTGAGTGTCCTGGATCTGTTGGGCTGACTGGACTGTTGCTGTCATGAGTTGTGCTAAGTCTTTGAGAGGTAGAATCTCGGAAGGACTTTTCAAACGATTGAGGGTTGCAACAAAATTAATAGCTGCGTAGAGCGAGGTATGGCTGGCTGGCAGTTCTTGGAGTTGTTGTAGCAGTTGAAGTGCTAGTGGACGAGCAAGTTCAGGCTTATTGTTCTGAAGGAAAAGCTTCAAACGAGCTAAACGTGCTTGCAATTGATCGCTCGGGTTAATAGCTACTTGTTCTGCTTGTTCAAAATTATCAAATGCTGTTTTTGGATCCTGCAACTCAACGGCGGTTTTCCCCAAACTCAGGAGGATAGAACTTAATTGGGGTTGAGCTCCAATTTTTCGAGCAATTGTTAAGCTTTGTTGTAATACCTGCTGGCTCTTGTTAGGTTCACCAATTATTTGCAGGGCTAAGCCAAGCGATCGCAGTCCACTGAGTTTGATTTCAGAATCTGGTATTGCTTCGAGCTTTTGAGTTAGTCTTTCTAACTGTTGTTTAGAACGTCGGTAGAAACCCAAACTTTGTAACGCTTGCGCCTGATTAATTTGGGTACCAAGGCTCCCGATTTTATCGCCTGCTTGTTCATACAATTTTTGAGCTTGTTCCCAACTTTGAAGGGCGGTTTCAGCTTTGCCAGTATGCAACTGTAAATTCGCCTGAGTGTTAAGTGCCTGTGCCCAGAAAATTGCATCAGGAGAAGGCTTAAGATTTTGTAAAAGTTTCAGGCTTTTCTCAATGGATTCTTGAGCTGGTTGCCATTGATTAAGTTCCTGTTGTGCCACTGAGAGGTAACTTAAGCTCAAGGCTTCGTTTAGGCGATCGCCTTGAGAATGGTATTGCTGTGCTGCTGTTTGCCAAGCTTTTATCGCTTCTGCAAAACGTCCTGATTGGTAGAAGTTCCGTCCCTGTTCTAGCCAATTGGTAGACTGAGACGACGATAGGCTAGAAGAACTCGATAATGCTGGTGGAAATGCTTTGACTGGCCTAATAGTAACTACCAAACACAGGGTTAGGATACTAAGACTAATATATAGCCAACGACGCTGTCTGATGTGGAAAGTCATGGATAATTAATTACAGCACAAATGCTAGGAAATTTACTACACTTAGTTTGCCCAGCTACAGTTTTGAACTATCAAACATTTACCTCGAACTCTGGTTCATTCGTTCCATGTTACTGGCAACAGCAATGTATCTTCGATCTCTGGACGAACTTGACGATCGACATAGCAGTCGCTGTTAAGGCAAGTAATCAGTAACTTATTAGCATCATGGTACTGTAGCAACAGTTTCCATTGAAAGTTAAGAATGGTAAAGCAATTGATTTTCTCAGCAGCAGCTAATTTGTCTATTGTAAATGGGAACAATAAAGAAGAAATTACTTTGCCTTCGCATGAATGTTTAATCACGCAACAACTGTCACGCCATTAGAATTGAAGCCTGCGATTATCCGTCATCCCTTGATAGTGGAACCAGATACGACGGTGATAGACGCGATCGCCCAAATGAGTGGCGTGCGGGCTTGTTGTCTGACAACGAAAAGTGTAGATGGGCGGCTCGATGAAATGTATTTGGAGGCACGTTCAAGCTGCGTATTAGTTGTCGAAGAAGGGAAATTGCTGGGTATCTTCACAGAACGGGACGTAGTGCGCTTGTCTGCTCAGCAGTGTTCCTTGGAGAATGTGGCGATTCGGGAAGTGATGATCCGTTCAGTTATCACCCTGTACGAGTCTCATTTTACTGATCTATTTTCGGCTGTTAATTTGCTCCAGCAGTACTCCATTCGCCACTTACCTGTGTTGGACGATCAGGAACAGGTAGTAGGGCTAGTAACCCATGAAAGTTTACGAGAGTGTTCTCGTCCTGTAGATCTGTTGCGCTTACGACTGGTGTTTGAGGTGATGACAAATGAGGTGATTTGTGCTGCGCCAGATAGTTCCATGCTAGAGATCGCCCAACTTATGGCGAAACACCACGTTAGTTCAATCATCATTATAGAATCTCGTGGTAGCCAAACTCAAGCTTTGCAAATTCCTGTGGGAATTATCACCGAGCGGGATATTGTCGAGTTTCAAGCCCTAGGTTTAAACTTACAAACTTGTCTAGCACAGGCGGTTATGAGTACACCAATTTTTACGGTGAAACCTGACGATTCGCTGTGGATAGTACAGGATCTGATGGAACAACACTTAATTCGTAGATTGGCGGTAACAGGGAAAGAGGGTGAATTATTGGGAATTGTCACTCAAAGCAGTTTGCTAAAAGCACTTAATCCGTTAGAACTGTACAAGTTGGCGCAACTGTTGGAAAAAAAAGTAGTGTCTTTAGAAGCAGAAAAAGTGGCTTTGCTGGAAAGTCGTACTATTGAACTAGAACAACTGGTTGAAACTCGGACATTAGCTCTCACAGTTAAAGCAGAGCGGGAGAAATTGGTGGGAGAACTCGCTGCACAAATCTGCTCGTCTCTGAGTTTGCAGACTATTCTCGACACCACAGTAAAACAAGTGCGGCGTGTATTGGGCTGTGAGCGTGTTAATATTTGGCACTTTCAACCAGATTGGGAAACGGTTGGCGTTGCGGAGTCAACTGACTCCTCACTATCACTGGTGGGTGAGCGCATTAACGATATTTGTTTTAAAGAAAACTGTAGGGAAATTTATCGCCAAGGGCAAGTTCGCATTGTTAGAGATATCTATGCAATCGAAATGTCCGATTGTCACCGCCAGATGCTGCTTCATCTCCATACTCGGTCAAAAATTTTGGTACCGCTTTTGTGTGGTAATCAACTCTGGGGTCTGCTTAATGCTACTGAAAGCCAGTATGCTCGTGATTGGCAAGAATCAGAAGTTGAACTGCTGCAAGCCTTATCAGTGCATCTAGCGATCGCCCTTCAGCAAGTGACTACGCACCAAAAATTGCAAAAGCAACTGAGCGATCGCAAACGCATAGAATTCACGCTGCATCGCTTGAACCAGGACTTGGAAGTGAGGGTACAACAGCGAACTCAAGAACTACAAGCTAGAGAAGCTCAACTGCGAGATCTGTTTGACAACGCTACGGATCTGATTCAAAGTGTAGCTCCGGATGGTCGTATTTTATTTGTCAATAAGGCATGGAAAGAGACATTGGGATATAGTGATGTCGACCTAGAACATTTGTCCATTTATCAGGTTATCCATCCGGATGAACTTGTGCATTGGCACAAAGTGATGCTAAGTCTATTTACTGGCTCTATGTGTTTAAGCATAGAAACCAGATTCTTGACCAAAGATGGTAGAGAAATCATCGTAGATGGAAATGTTAATTGTCATTTAAAAGATGGTATCCCAATAGCGGCGCGGGGAATCTTTCGCGACATTACTGAGCGCAAACAAATAGAGACAACTATCAGCCAACAGGTAGAAAGAGAAACTCTGTTGCGGGAAATCACTCAGCGTATTCGTCAATCCTTAGACCTCCAGACCATTTTCGACACTGCTTGTCAGGAAATCCGCCAAGTCATTGGGGCTGATCGGGTGGGCATTTTTAAATTCTACCCTCAATCCAACTTTGACGACGGCGAATTTATGGCTGAATCAGTCGTAGAAGGATTTCCTTCAGTAGTGGCGATTCGGGTACATGACCACTGCTTTGGCGAAAACTATTCATCCCTCTATGGCAAGGGCAGATTTTATGTTGTCGATGACATTTATGATGGCACGGTAACAACTTGCCATACAGACATTTTAGCTCAGTTTCAGGTGCGTGCCAATGTGGTAATGCCTTTGCTATGTGGTGAGGAGTTGTGGGGTTTGCTGTGCATCCATCAATGTGCAACAACTCGTCACTGGCAACAGTCTGAAATTGATTTTACACAACAATTGTCTAACCAGTTAGCGATCGCAATTCAGCAAGCAAATCTCTACGAGCAATTACACCAAGAACTTATCGAACGACAGCAAGCAGAGGAAAAGCTAACTAACAGCAATCAACAATTGGGCATTTCTAACCAAGAACTCGCCCGTGCTACCCGCCTTAAGGACGAATTCCTAGCCAACATGAGCCATGAACTCCGCACTCCCCTAAACGCTATTTTGGGCATGGCTGAAGGGCTGCAAGATGAAATCTTTGGTAGTCTTAATGAGCAACAACTCAAAGCATTGCAAATGGTGGAGCGTAGTGCTTCACATTTACTAGAGTTGATCAACGATATCCTTGATGTGGCAAAAATTGAAGCCGGACAAATTAAACCAGATTATACCCTAGCTTCAGTCGCTTATCTGTGTCAATCTAGCCTAACCTTTATCAAGCAGCAGGCACTACAAAAAGGGATTGAGGTTGAAGTCAAACTTCAGAACAATTTGCCTGACGTGCTTGTGGATGAAAGACGCATTCGCCAAGTGTTAATTAACCTGCTCAATAATGCGGTAAAATTTACCCCTGAGAAAGGACGAATTACCCTAGAAGTTACCTGGCTTTGCGATAACCTCTCAGCTAATGATTTACCAAGGCAACACTTCTTGCGCTTTACCGTAAGCGATACGGGCATTGGTATCTCTCCAGAGAATATTAAAAAACTATTTCAGCCTTTCATCCAAATTGATAGCGCTTTAAATCGTCAATATGCAGGTACAGGATTGGGACTGACATTAGTAAAGCGAATTGTCGAACTCCATGGCGGTAGGGTTGGACTAACCAGTGAACTGGGTGTAGGAAGTTGTTTCATGATCGATCTTCCCTATACTCCCAGTTGTGCCTTGTCACCGGAAATAACAGCAGATGATAAAACATCCCTTACTTCACAAGTATACTCCCCAACCATTAACGAAAGAATCAGCCTTGCTCCTGTAATCTTGCTAGCAGAAGATAACGAAGCCAACATCAGTACAATTTCTAGTTACCTCAAAGCCAAGGGCTATCGCATTCTATTGGCAAACAACGGTCAACAAGCTATCGAAGTTGCTAAAAGTGAGCACCCTGATTTAATTTTGATGGATATCCAAATGCCAGGAATCGACGGTATAAACGCAATCAGACAGATGCGACTCGATCCTAACTTGGTTTTTACTCCGATTGTAGCGCTCACTGCCTTGGCGATGACTGGCGATCGCGATCGCTGTTTAGAAGCAGGAGCCAGTGACTACTTGAGTAAACCTGTGAAGCTCAAGCACCTCGTTACCACTATCCAACAGCTTTTAAATACAACAAAGGACGACAAATGAATACACCCTCTATTTTAGTAATCGATGACCAACCTGATAACTTTGATGTTATTGAAACACTTCTAACTGAGCAAGCTTATGTATTGCATTATGCCGCCAGTGGTGAGGAGGCGATCACATCACTGAGCCTATTTCAGCCAGATGTCATTTTGCTAGACGTGATGATGCCAGGAATTGATGGGATAGAAGTCTGCCAGCGAATAAAAGCCATGCCGCAATGGCAACCAGTTCCGATTATCATGGTTACGGCTCTCACAGCTAAAGAAGACCTTGCTATGTGCCTAAAATCAGGTGCAGATGATTTTATCAGTAAACCTGTTAATGGTCTTGAACTGCGCGCCCGCATTCATTCAATGCTCAGGATTAAGCAACAGTACGATAGAATCCAAGCTTTATCAAATACTCAAGCAGCTACTATCAAAGTCTTGGAAAACAGCGTTGAACACATGTGTGGCAATATAACTTATAGTTTACCTCATGAAATCAATACACCACTATATGGTATTGTTGGAATCATCGGCTTACTTATCGAAGATATTAACGACATGAGTACTGCCGAAGTCCTTGAATTTTTAGGCTTGGCAGATAAATCGGCTCGTAGGCTAGAAAAATTAACCAAACGATTCTTGATCTATTTAGAACTAGAGCTATCAACATCCCAACAGCAAAACATTCAACCTAAGTCAACTTACTTTTCATTGGCAGCAATTCGAGACGCTTTGGAATCTCTTGCTCAAAGTGTTGATCGCAGTAACGATCTGATATTTGCCATTGAACAAGCTGATGTATCAATATCAGATCGATATTTAGAAATTATCCTTTACGAATTAGTCGATAATGCGCTCAAATTCTCTGATGCTGGGACACTTGTCAAGATTACTAGTCAGGTGCTTGAAGGAATGTTACATCTCTATGTCCATGATTTGGGACGAGGTATGACAGAAGAACAGATGTCACAAATAGGTACGTTCATGCAGTTTGAACGCAAAATGTATGAACAGCAAGGTGTAGGCATGGGATTAAAACTCGTTAAAAAAATCGTCCAACTTTGTGGTGGTAACTTCTCAATTAAGAGTGTCTATCAACAGGAAACAACGGTACATATTGCTTTTTCTTTGTCTCAAGAAATTGAATAACACACCTCTACCAGTTAATTCTGAGAAAGAACACCACAGTTTAAGGAATGTTGAGCCTGAGCATTTTTATCATCTGCAATCAATTCAATTTTGCCTTGTTGATTACGTCGCCAACTAGTAGCTTGAATAAGATCTGCTGGTGACGTTGGTATTTGGGTGTTAACTTCGTTAGGTTTACCGGATACAGAGAGATTGCGCACATCAGACCAAGTGCGATCGCTCATTAGTTGTTGATTGGGGTTATCAGGAATTCCACCCCGTCCAGTTACTACAAAACTACTGCTAGAGTGATTAGAACAACCTGTAGCAATTTTTTGTGATGAATCTGTGACGTTAGCTGGCAATTCCACTAGCCCAGAATTTGGGTCAACTCCAAAATTATGAATATCGACAGTACCATTAACACCAAATTGGGAACTAGCAGTGATGTCACTGTCATTAGTGAGGTGGTCACTGTACTTCAACCCGAACAGACCTTGAGTAGTGATGTTGATGTTACCACCACGACCTTGAAAAGCATTGGCGATGATATCGCTATTTTCTAATCCAAGGACGATGGGTGAATCTATTGTAATATTACCGCCATTACCACTGCCGCCTGCTGAGGCTGTAATTTTACTACCATGACGGCTTACCAAAATATTTCCTAGCGCTAGATTAATGTTACCGCCATTTCCAGACGCAGTGGTAGTATTAATTTGCCCTCTATCCAAAGAGATGTTATCAGCTTGGATGTTTAACTGTCCCGCATTACCTATACCATCATTGACGGCGACAATATAACCACCATTGCGAATCGTCAGTTTCTGGGTATTGATATTCAACACACCTGTATTACCTGTAGGAACATCCGGTAGATGATAAAATCGACGAGTTGTTTCAGTAAAGATTCGTGCGCTCACACCGATAACTGCGGGGCGGAGGAGATTCTGACCTTCTATCAGAATTTCATTTGCGTGGATTGTCAAAGCCCCAGCATTGCCACTAGCAGAAGTAGCGCTGAAAACTCCCCCACCATCTTTGACCAACAATTGATTCGTGTGAACGGTCACATTCCCAGCATTGCCATTGCTGTAGGTACCGCTTCCTACGAATGTATTAGACAGTGTAACCCTATTTATACCACTGACTGTTAAACGATCAGCTACATTTACGGTGACATTGCCACTATTTCCCACATTATTGGACTGATTTGGGTCTCCAAAGATGCCAATCACAGGCACAGTCGTTGTTGCCAAGTTGGCTCCGTCTTGCAATGACAGGATCGGTGTTGTCACCGATACATTGCCGCTATTGCCAGAGCCAGTGGTGGAACTACCAACATAGCTCATCTGGGTTGGTAAGATTGGCGATATACCCACCATATTGATACCTTCCCTTGCTACCACCGTCACATCCCCTGCATTCCCAATACCCGTCCCTGGTATTCCTGCCAAGCGGCTAGCAAAGCTAATAATTGATGCCCCTTCTGTGACGTTCAATGTTCCTGTCGAAACCCTAACATTACCACCATTCCCAATGCCAAGTGTGAAAGCATTGATGCCACTAGGGGTTAAACCGATGGGACTGACCCCGCTTGCATCAATCTTATCAGTAACATCAACAGAAATATTTCCACCCCTTCCAGTTGCCCCCGGAAAGACTGTTGCCCCTACTTGACCACCATCTTCAAGAGTCAGTTTTCGGGCTACTATAGTAACATCTCCCCCTGCTCCTGATGCATAAGTTTCACTGGCAATACGACTCATGCTGGTACCAGAGGGAGCTAAGGCAGATTTAAGGGCAACAGCACCACGTGCGGCAATGGTATCGGCTGTCACTTGCACATTGCCTGCTGCTCCTGCACCTAGGGTCAGGGTTTCAATAGCTGCGCCATCTTGCAATGTCAACTGTCGTGCTTTAATATTCACTCCTCCTCCATTCCCCATTGCTCTCTGCGCCACCTGATTCACAATCCATGCGCTCGGAGCCTGCGCCTTTGGATTTACCCCTCCCAAAAACAGCGAGCCTGCTGCATTCACCGTAATACTACCCCCCTGTCCATTCCCTACAGTTGCTGCAGCTATTTGAGATTGTTCTAAACGGATATCTCCTCCCACTACTTGAATACCTCCAAGTGGATTCCCCACCAGATAAGGATTCCACAAGGAAGAACGCTGTGTGAAGTTTACTGAGCGAAAATCTTGCACTTGTGAATAGTCAAATTGCCATCCTGCTGGTGTCTGGACAAGATTCACTGTCCCGTTACCCACTGCACCAATTTCAATTCGACCCGCAGGCGCAGTTATGACACCGCCTGTAAATTGTATATCTCCCCCAACTAAGCCGATAGTCTGTCCTGGACTTGCTACTATCCCTAAATTTTTTGTCGGTACAATTGCGTCATTCCCTGACCCCTGTACTTGGATCTGACCTGCTGAACTACCTAGCTGCAATCCAATCGGTGCGCTTATGGTTAATAATGGTGGTGTCCCAGAATTAACTGCACTAAACTCCACCCCATCGCTAAACTTAATACTATTTGCCGTCGTTGCTACGAACGAACCACTAATATTTAACGCTGCGTTTTTCCCAAACACTATCCCAGCAGGATTCATCAAAAACAAACTCACTGGATTACTACTATTTGCTGTACGAATCAACCCGTCAATCTGAGAGACATTTCCACCAGTAACCCGACTGAATATTGTTGTGATATTTGGTGTGTTACTTAAATCAAAAGTGGCTGCACTACCTGTAGGTACTGAGAAATTACTGAAGCTATGAAATAAATTCTTACCTTTTTCAATGCCATTGAGAATACTATAATTATTACCTTTGAGATTAACGGTGGTGTTAGTCGTACCATCTGATATCACTTGAGCCTTTGCAGGTAGTAGCATTCCACCTATCAAGATTCCATGAACTAAGCCTAGGGTAAGATAAATCGCTTTCATTTTGACCTCTCACAACGAGTAACTCACTGAAAAATACAGCCCCTGTTTCTATAGCGATCGCTTTTGATTGCACCGAACCAATCTACTCGCATCGGTTACCAGTTCATTTGTTAGAAACAACAGCACAGTTTAAGGAATGTTGATCCTGAGCATTTTTATCATCTGCAATCAATTCAATTTTGCCTTGTTGATTACGTCGCCAACTAGTAGCTGGAATAAGAACTTCTGGTGATGTTGGTATTTGGATATGAGTTTCGTTAGGTTTACCGGATACAGAGAGACTGCGCACATCAGACCAAGTGCGATCGCTCGTTATTTGTTGAGTAGGGTTGTCAGGAATTCCACCCCGTCCAGTTACTACAAAACTACTGGCAGAACGATTAGAACAACCTGTAGCAATTTGTTGTGATGAATCCGTGACGTTGGCTGGCAATTCTACTAAACCAGAATTTGGGTCTACACCAAAATTATGAATATCGACAGTACCGTTAACACCAAATTGGGAACTAGCGGTGATGTCGCTGTTATCGGTCAGGTGGTCACTGTACTTCAACCCGAACAGACCTTGAGTAATGATGTTAATGTTACCACCACGACCTTGAAAAGCATTGGCGATAATGTCGCTGTTTTCTAATCCAAGGATGATGGGGGAATTTATCGTGATGTTACCGCCATTACCACTGCCGCCTGCTTGTGCAGTAATTTTACTACCATAACGGCTAAGCAGAATATTTTGTAGTGTGAGATTGATATTACCTCCTTTTCCAGATGCGGTGGAAGCAGAGAGTATTCCAGTATCTAAGGAGACTGTATCGGCTTGGATGTTTAATTGTCCAGCATTACCTGTACCGTCATGAGTTACACTAATATTGCCACCATTACGAACTGTGAGATTGTGGGTATTAATGTTCAATACACCTATGTTTCCTGTGGGAACATCAGGTAAATTATAAATTTCACGAGTGGTTTTATTTAAGATTGGTGCGCTAGCGGCGATCTGTGATGGGCTGATATTCTGACCTTCAACCACAATATCGTTTGCTTGAATTGTCAAAGTGCCAGCATTGCCAGTAGCAGTAGTAATATTGGTAATTGCTCCCCCATCTGTAACGAACAATTGATTAGTGTGGATCGTTACATCGCCTGATTTGCCATCGCCATAGGTGCCACTGCCCAAGTTAGTCGGAGCCAACGTAAATTTATTAATGCCACTGACTGTTAGACGCTCTGCTACATTTACAGTGACATTACCACTATTCCCGAGATTATTAGGATAGTCTCCATCCGGTACAGGTATAGTACTTGTCCCTAAGGATGCTCCGTCTTTCATGGACAAGATAGGTGTTACTACCGTTAGATTGCCACTATTACCATGGCTATGAATAAAACTACCGATAAAGGTCAGGTCAGTTGGTAAAATTGAAGACACACCCACCATATTGATAGCTTGCCGTGCAATTACCGTGACATTCCCTGCACCCCCAATACCCGAACCTGGTATCCCTTCTATGGGGGTAGCATAGGTAAAAATAGTTGCCCCATCTGTGAGATTTAATGTCCCTGTTGAGACTCTGATATTACCACCATCCCCGATACCTAACGCGTAAGCATCAATCCCACTACCGGTGAAAGTTATTAAACCGATCCCACTAGCATCAATTTCATCAGCAACATCAACAGAAATATTTCCACCCCTTCCAGTTGCGCCTGGAAAGACAATTGTTCCCACAAAAGCGCTATTTTCAAGAGTTAGTTTTCGGGCTACTATGCTGATATCTCCCCCTCCTCCGGACGCGTAATTTTCACTAGCAATGCGGCTGCGGCTGCTTCCAAAGGGTGCAAGTGGAGAATTGATAGCAACTTCATTACGGGCTGCAATACTATCTGCTATAACCTGTATATTTCCTGCTGCTCCTGCACCCAGGCTTAGGGTTTCGATCGCTGCACCATCTTGCAAAGTCAATTGTCCTGAGCGAATATTTACTGCTCCCCCATTTCCTGTTGCTCCTTGTGCTACCTGATTGACAATCCATGCACTCGGTGCCATTGCATTTGGATTGACTCCTCCCAAAAACAGCGAGCCTGCTGCATTCACCGTAATACTACCCCCTTGTCCACCACCCGCAGTTGCTGCGGCTATTTGGGATTGATCGAGACGAATATCTCCTCCCACTACTTGAATACCCCCAAACGGATTCCCCACAGGATAAGGATTCCACAAGGAAGAACGCTGTGTGAAGTTTACTGAGCGAAAATCTTGCACTTGTGAATAGTCAAATTGCCATCCTGCTGGTGTCTGGACAAGATTCACCGTCCCATTACCTACTGCACCAACTTCAATTCGACCTGCAGGCGCAGTTATGACACCGCCTGTAAATTGTATATCTCCCCCAACTAAGCCGATAGTCTTTCCTGGACTTGCTACTATACCTAAATTTTTTGTCGGTACAATTGCGTCATTCCCTGACCCCTGTACCTGAATTGGACTTGCTGAACTACCTAGCTGCAATCCAATCGGTGCGCTTATCGTTAATAATGGTGGTCTCCCAGCATTAACTGCACTAAACTCCACGCCATCGCTAAACTTAATACTATTTGCTGTCGTTGCTACGAACGAACCGCTAATATTTAACGCTGCTCCTTTGCCAAAGACTATCCCAGCAGGATTCATCAAAAACAAACTTACCGGATTACTACTATTTGCTGTACGAATCAACCCATCAATCTGAGATACCTTTCCACCAGTAACCCTACTGAATATTGTTGTGATATTTGGTGTGTTACTTAAATCAAAAGTGGCTGCACTACCTGTAGGTACTGAGAAATTACTGAAGCTATGAAATAAATTCTTACCTTTTTCAATACCATTGAGAATACTATAATTATTACCTTTGAGATTAACAGTGGTGTTAGTCGTACCATCTGATATTACTTGAGCTCTTGCAGGTAGTGGCATTCCACCTATCAAGATCCCATTAAGTAAACCCAAGGTAAGATAAATCCCTTTCATTTTGACCTCTCACAACGAGTAACCCACTGAAAAATACAGCCCCTGTTCCTGGAGCGATCGCTTTTGACCTTCCACGGATATCAGCGGAATACCCCAATCTAAGCGGGCGGAAAAACGGTCATCTTGTTTCCACAACAGCCCTAACCCAGTACCAACCAGTGTACTCGGTGATGGATTTTTACCGTTGACATTCCAGCCTTTGCCAACGTCAATAAAGGGTGTCACTTGTAAGAGCCCACTTCTTTTAGAAGTATGGAGAATAGGTAACCGAAATTCAGCTGAAAACAACATACCGTTATCCGTGAGCAATGCATCTTGACGATAGCCCCTTACACTTAGCTGTCCACCAAGACCAATTTGCTCTAACGGCACGAGAGAATCAGATGCTAATTGTAAATCACCTTTGACCAAAAATAGTGTGTCTGGTGCCAACTGCCGCACCCACTGCGCCTGTCCTCTCCACACAAAGAAGTGGCTATCTGGAGCATTCTGATTGACGTTTGCACCGAACCAATCTACTCCAAAACCAAATAGCGATCGCAGTGCAAACACGTACTCATTGCTGCGGTGAGTATACTCTTGAACAAAGTGTACAGCAGAAATTCTGGTTCTTCCCTTGGCATCTGCTCCCGGCGACAGTGGAAACGCTCCAATATGATCAATACCTAACTCAGTTTGGCTTTCCTGACGGGAGAACGACAGCCCTATTGCTAACTCCTCAGTTGGCTTTTGTATTAAGGGTTGCCGATAGCCTACTTCATATGATTGGGATGTGGATTGAATATCGAGTAAGCTGAATGGTTTTTCAATAACGTGGTTCCACCCCTGATTGAAATCAAAGCATAGATTCCCATTGTGGGCATTAATCGGCAATTTGTAGTTGGCATTAATCGTGTTACTGCCATCAGTATTGGTATATCCTACGCTGAGAGTATCACCAAAACCCAATAAATTCGTTTCTTGTAACTGTACTCCACGGCGAAAGCTACCTACACTTGGCGATCGCCCATTATCTAGAGTTGCTGTGAGGTTGAAGGTGTTGGCTTCTTTTACCTCAACTTGTAACACATTGGTTCCCGGATGCACACCCGTCTGCAACTCCGCCGATAAACTTTGAATATGGGGATCGAGCCGGAGGAGTTGTAGCTTTTCTAGCAGGTGTGGTACATTTAGAGGTTTTCCAGCACCAAGTCGGATGCGATCGCGAATGTATTCACTGTGTAATCGTCGATTGCCAATGATCTTGATATCTTGCAAACTACCCTCAATGACTTTAATTTTGACGACCCCAGCTTCTATTGTCTGCGGTAGAATCAATGCTCCTGTTGTGACATAACCGTGATCAACATAAAGTTTTGTGATAGCATTTTTCACTTCTAACAACTCTGCAAATGATAGCTCCCGTTTAACGAAGGGTATTGTGACACTAGCAAACTGTTCTGGAGTGAAAACTGTACTACCAACAACTTCAATACGATCAACTCGAAATCTGGCATTTGGATCATCTGGCGCAGAAACAGGTTGGTTAGGTAGTTTCAAAGGTGGAAGCAGTTCATTTGAGGGTAATGGAGTGGCAGGAAGCTTTTCTAACTGAACTGAGGGCAACCTTTGAGGATTGAGAGTTTGAGCAATCGCATTCTCATAGCTGCACAACATTGAGAATATCACAATCCCGAATACCACAGGTCGATTGAGAGACTCGTTCAAGGTTTGGGTAAATCTGATAATCTTTTGTGCTGTATGAAGAGGTAGCATCATCTATAAGCTAGTTAGTTTGGGCAGTGGTCAATATATACTGAGAAATGTTATGGTCTGTACTTCTTGCTTGAGTTTGTAGTATGGGCAATCTGCTCTGAAAGAGCCGCAATCATGCGATAGCGTTCGCGAAGCGTCTCGTACCCCTACGGGGAAGCAAGCTACGCGCAGCGTCTCCGATAGGAGAAGAGAAGCGCTGCCGCCAAAGGCAGATCGCCACATTATATCTGCATAAGCATGACTACCCTCTTCAAGTGCTTCGTCAGTCAATTCTTGCTCTGATCACCTATATATTGCAGCATTGCCTCGATCCTGCTTCAAAACCATTGATTAAGGCTTGGTGCGTCGATTTTCGCAACGGTTAATTGTGGAATAGATGACACCTAGTTCTATGGCAAACTGTTTTTCTGTCAACCCAACTCATATCAAGTCCTACTGACGTACACATAAGCTTTCCCCCTCTTGCAAGCTTGGAAAAGAGGGCGGATAGACAGACTTGAGATCAAGGACACAGCTTATGAATCAACTTCCCAACTTCTGGCTGGTTAATTGTTAAGTATGTTTTAATGAGCATTTAGTTCATAACTCACCGTGTAATACCGTAGTGGATATGTTTTCTGCTACATATTAACGCAGTTAAATTTCAAACGTGTCGAGTAAGGTTACTGAATTAGCAGAAATAAGTTTACCAATGGGGTCTAGACCATTCGATTAATGCTGCTGTTTGTGGGAAAAAAATTCTATGGCTAGGGGAAAGTAAGCTTCTGGAATTTCTTTCCACGGAATGTCGTTATCTGCTCAAAGTTTCTCTTCGGTCATAGATTATTGGATGACTCTGGTGGATTTGCTTCCAACCAGTTGCGCAAATCCGCAGTTGATGTAAAATCTAGCAATGCCTCCCCTAATGTATCTAATTGCTCTAGGGTCAGAGACTCGATGTGCGCTGTTACCTGCTGTGGTAATTCTCCTAACCGTTTTTGTAGTAGCCTTAAAACAAGTGCTTTTGCATGCTCATATTGTCCTTTGGCTTGTCCTCGCTCGTAGCCAATGCGCTCACCAGTGGTCATGTAGCTCATACGACTCTCCTGCTCAAATTGTTTTAACTCTTGCCAAAACTCTGTTTCCAATTCTCTTGGTAAAATCATAACCCAATCAATAAATCTATATAGGTTACGAATATCCTTCTCCTGCCAGCCTAATTCATATAATCGTCTGATGAGGCTAAATTTCCATCTTTTTCTATCTTGGGGTTTTTTGGCTGTCTGTTGTGTCTTTAAATGTGCCATTACCACCGTTGCAAATGGATTGTCACTTGTTTCTAGCTCCACCCATTTGTTTTCGTAATCCAGAAGCTTAACAATACCAAATTCAAAACTCAACCGCGTATTTGGATAATCATAGCTGTATTGGTTTGGTCGCCAATCATGGTTTGTGTCACACAAAATCGCCAGGCTAATTGCTGGTTTTTTAAATCTGTCAAAAATTCGCAGGTTGTAGGAAAACATCCTTTCTGCAAAGGCTGCTTCTGATGTGGCTTGCACTTCTACGTGTATGAGTAACCAAAGTTCCTCCCCCCCTAACAGCCACACTTTTACTAGTTTATCTGCATATCTTCTGCCGATTTCTCCTTCTCTGGCTATTTGCTGAAATTCTTTATCTAGAAATTCATGGGGTTTAGACCAGTCAATTAATGCTGCTGTTTGTGGAAAAAAAAATTCTATGGCTAGGGGAAAGTAAGCTTCTAGAATTTCTTTCCACGGACTGTCGTTATCTGCTCTTGGTTTCTCGTTGCTCATAGATTATTGGATGACTCTGGTGGATTTGCTTCCAACCAGTTGCGCAAATCCGCAGTTGATGTAAAATCTAACAATGCCTCCCCTAGTGTATCCAATTGCTCTAGTGTCAGAGATTCAATGTGGGAGTTAACCTGTTGTGGTAACTGTCCTAACCGTTTCTGTAGCTGCTTGAGAATAAGCAACTTTTGTCCTTTGGCTTGTCCTTCCTCTTTTCCTCGTTCGTAGCCAATGCGCTCACCAGTAGTCATGTAGCTCATACGACTCTCCTGCTCAAATTGTTTTAACTCTTGCCAAAACTCTGTTTCCAATTCTCTTGGTAAAATCATAACCCAATCGATAAATCTATATAGGTTACGGATATCCTTCTCCTGCCAGCCTAATTCATATAATCGTCTGATCAGGCTAAATTTCCATCTTTTTCTATCTTGGGGTTTTTTGGCTGTCTGTTGTGTCTTTAAATGTGCCATTACCACCGTTGCAAATGGATTGTCACTTGTTTCTAGTTCCGCCCATTTGTTTTCGTAATCCAGGAGCTTCACAATACCAAATTCAAAACTCAGCCGCGTATTTGGATAATCATAGCTGTATTGATTTGGTCGCCAATCATGGTTTGTGTCACACAAAATCGCCAGGCTAATTGCTGGTTTTTTAAACCTGTCAAAAATCCGCAGATTGTAAGAAAACATCCTTTCTGCAAAGGCTGCTTCTGATGTGGCTTGCACTTCTACGTGTATGAGTAACCAAAGTTCCTCCCCCCCTAACAGCCACACTTTTACTAGTTTATCTGCATATCTTCTGCCGATTTCTCCTTCTCTGGCTATTTGCTGAAATTCTTTATCTAGAAATTCATGGGGTTTAGACCAGTCAATTAATGCTGCTGTTTGTGGAAAAAAAAATTCTATGGCTAGGGGAAAGTAAGCTTCCAGAATTTCTTTCCACGGACTGTCGTTATCTGCTCTTGGTTTCTCGTTGCTCATAAATTATTGGATGACTCTGGCGGATTTGCTTCCAACCAGTTGCGTAAATCCGCAGTTGATGTAAAATCTAACAATACCTCCCCTAGTGTATCCAATTGCTCTAGGGTCAGAGATTCAATTTGGGAGTTCACCTGTTGTGGTAATTCTCCTAACCTTTTTCGTAGCAGCTTGAGAATAAGCAATTTTTGTCCTTGGGCTTGTCCTTGGGCTTGTCCTTCGGCTTGTCCTTCTTCTTTTCCTCGTTCGTAGCCAATGCGCTCACCAGTAGTCATGTAGCTCATACGACTCTCCTGCTCAAATTGTTTTAACTCTTGCCAAAACTCTGTTTCCAATTGTCTTGGTAAAATCATAACCCAATCGATAAATCTATATAGGTTACGAATATCCTTCTCCTGCCAGCCTAATTCATATAATCGTCTGATCAGGCTAAATTTCCATCTTTTTCTATCTTGGGGTTTTTTGGCTGTCTGTTGTGTCTTTAAATGTGCCATTACCACCGTTGCAAATGGATTGTCACTTGTCTCTAGTTCCGCCCATTTTTTTTCGTAATCCAGAAGCTTCACAATACCAAATTCAAAACTCAGCCGCGTATTTGGATAATCATAGCTGTATTGGTTTGGTCGCCAATCATGATTTGTGTCACACAGAATCGCCAGACTGATTGCTGGTTTTTTAAATCTGTCAAAAATCCGTAGATTGTAAGAAAACATCCTTTCTGCAAAAGCTGCTTCTGATGTGGCTTGCACTTCTACATGTATGAGCAACCAAATTTCCTCTCCCCCTAACAGCCACACTTTTACTAATTTATCTGCGTATCTTCTGCCAATTTCTCCTTCCTTGGCTATTTGTTGAAATTCTTTATCTAGAAATTCATGGGGTTTAGACCAGTCAATTAATGCTGCTGTTTGTGGGAAAAAAAATTCTATGGCTAGGGGAAAGTAAGCTTCTAGAATTTCTTTCCACGGACTGTCGTTATCTGCTCTAGGTTTCTCGTCTGCCATCGATTGCTTAATGAATATGATTCGGTTAAAGGCTATTGGTGATGTATATAATAAAGTTTTTATGCTAATCTGTAGAAATAGTTTTTAATTAAGGTCGATTTTTGAAAAAAATTTGATCGCTACGCTCAAAAGGTCAAAGAGAAAGAAGTGCAAAGGGCAAAGTGCTAAAGAGTCCTCGCCGCACCACCACCGCACACCACCCGAAAACCGAAATCGTAGATGACGAAGGCGGGGATCTGGAAGTTGCGAGAAGCAGAACGGCAGTTCCCAGGATAGCTGAACCACGAACCGCCGCGCAGCAGACGTAAATGAGAATAATTATCATTATCTAACCAACCAGTGCCATCTGTAGGTGCTCCCTCATAATTATTATGCCAATGGTCTGCACACCATTCCCATACATTCCCGTGTATATCATATAACCCATACCCATTGGCTACGCCAAAGCTACCAACAGGAGTTGTTTTTTCCCGATAGATTCCTTTAGTACCTAGAGCATAGGAACCTAACCATCCGCGTTTTTCCCAATCTATACCGTGATAATTCGCTAAATCGGTCGTTATCGTTTCACCAAAATGAAACGGCGTTTTTGTCCCTCCTCTACATCCATACTCCCACTCGGCTTCACTAGGTAAGCGATAAGTTCTCTTTGTTTTTGCAGACAGGCGCGAGCAAAATTCTACGGCATCGTACCACGAAACACGCTCAACCGGATTATTTTCTCCTTTAAAATGTGATGGGTCTGGTTTGAGTTCTCGGTTCACTTGAGGAAGACCTGCAACCTCTCGCCACTGTGCTTGTGTTACAGGGTATTTCCCCATGAAAAAGTCTTGAACTGTGACTTCGTGTTGTGGACGTTCAGTTTCCCTACTACCTTCTTCTGTCTCTGGCGCACCCATTGTAAATCTACCAGCTTTTATTTCCACCATTTCTAAGGTGATACCATTGCCTAATTCTTCACTGTAGTATTTCGCTTGTTTGCTTTCTCTGTTGATTATTTCTCCTCGACTGTTGACTATAACAACCTCAAAGCCAAACCTCGGTTCTGGTGTTTTCACAACTCCCAGCAATTCTCTAAATTCCCTCACTGTCTGGGGACGGTCTTGCTGTTCTATCCCCATCCCTGTCATTATTGCATCGTTCACTCTGTCACTAATTTCTGGGTTATGTTGTTTTGGTGGCGGTAATTCTGCATACTTTCTATAATTAGACGGAAACGGTACAACTCCTGTCACTAATGCATACAACGTTGCAGCTAATGCATATACATCTGTTGCTGCTGTAAATCGCCCCTGTCTTTCATACTGCTCTATTGGTGCATACCCTTCTGTTCTCGCGCTTGTCATGCTCAGGGTTTTTCCTATTGTGAATTCCCTGGCGAGTCCAAAGTCTATTAATACTGCTTCTGTTCTCTGACTTCGTAGAATAATATTATTTGGCTTTATATCTCTGTGTAAAAACCCCTGCTTATGGACATACTCTAATGCTTGTCCCACTTGATCTATGTAACGTAGTGCTTCTGTTTCTGACAGGAAACCATGTTTATCAACGTATACCCCTAAATCTTCTCCTTCTATGTATTCCATTACCATTCCCCACATTCCTTCTTCTTGTATCACTTCATATACTTTGACTATGTGGGGATGTTGACAACTCGCTAACTTTATCGCTTCGTTTACGAATTTTTCTTGTTTTTCGGGAAAGTTTTCTTCATTTTGGTGCAATGGGTTAAGGGTTTTGATTGCACACAACTTTCCACTTCGTTGTTCTACTGCGCTATAGGTTACACCAAATCCACCTCCTCCCAGCACTTTTTGTATTACAAATCTGCCGTTTTTCACAGATTGGTTTGGTGTCCACAGTTTCATAGACGTGAGATATGCTTCTCAGGATTTAATTGACAATACTCCTAAATTGTACTGCCAATTAGGAACAGGAATTGGATGGTTTGTGGTTAGGCTTTAGAGGGCTAAAGCCCAACTACGAACTCATTGTTTACCTTTTGCCTGCTACTTCTGCGACTAATTGTTTCTCAGGTAGCTGGGTGTATTCCGCAACTATTTTCCGGAATTCATCGCCTTCAATTGTTTCCTGTTCTACTAACAAATCTACAAGACGGTCTACTAACGCTCGGTTTTCACGAATTATACGACAGGCTTGTTGATAGCAAGCAACTGTTAGCGCTCGTACTTGTTGATCAATTTTAGTTGCCATTTCTTCAGAATACTCTGAGCGATTCACCCAATCTCGACCAAGAAACACATCACTATTCTGAGTTTCAAGAGCCACTAATCCTAACTCAGACATACCGTACATAGTCACCATTTGACGAGCGAGAGTTGTGACCTTTTTCAGATCATCACTTGCCCCGTTTGTAACTTCATCTTCACCAAAAACTTCTGTTTCTGATGCTTTCCCTCCTAGTGCTATTGTTATCTTGTCTTCGAGCCAAGCTTTACTATAAAGACCACTGTCAATTATCTCTTCATTAAGAATCTGCTGCGAAAAGCCACCAACCCCACCAGAGCGGGGAATTATTGTTACTTTATTTAGAGGATCGGAGTGTTCTAAAAGTGTTGCTAATAGAGCGTGTCCTACCTCATGATAAGCAATCAGTCGCTTTTTCTTACTGTCTAAAAGTGGGTTGAGAGTTAGCCCAATTGTCAGTCGATCAATAGCATCATCAATTTCTATTGGTGTAATTGCTTCCTTGCGCCTACGTGCTGTAAGAATTGCTGCCTCGTTAAGCAAATTAGCTAAGTCTGCTCCTGTAAAGCCTGGTGTACGGCGAGCAACAACTTCTAGAGAAACTGATGGATCAACTTTTTTATTACGAGCATGGACTTTTAAAATTTCCAATCGACCTTTTCGGTCTGGTGCATCAACAATCACTTGTCGATCAAACCTTCCTGGTCTCAGCAGCGCTGCATCTAGTACATCTGGGCGGTTAGTGGCAGCAATAATGATAATACCATTATTACCTTCAAAGCCATCCATTTCAGTAAGCAGCTGGTTTAGGGTTTGCTCCCGCTCGTCGTTTCCACCACCAATCCCTGCACCCCTTTGTCGTCCCACAGCGTCTATTTCATCAATAAAGATTAAACAGGGGGCGTTTTCTTTGGCTTTTTTAAACAAATCACGCACGCGAGATGCACCTACACCAACGAACATTTCTACAAACTCAGAACCAGAAATACTGAAGAATGGTACACCTGCTTCTCCTGCAATAGCTTTTGCTAATAGAGTCTTACCAGTTCCTGGAGGACCAACTAACAGTACACCTTTAGGAATGCGCGCGCCAACAGCAGTGAATTTTTCTGGTTGTTTAAGGAAGGTGACAACTTCTTGCAGTTCTTCTTTGGCTTCTTCAATACCTGCTACGTCGTCAAATTTTACTCCGGTTCTTGCTTCCATTTGAAAACGAGCTCTGGTTTTGCCAAAGTTCATTGCTTGACTAGAAGCGTTGGTAGAACGGCGTAAGAACAATAGCATTAGGGCAGCTAGTGGCAAAATCCACATAAGATTAATTAAAAGCCCTATGGCAGCTCTGCTATTAGCAGAGGAAACTTCCTCAAAATCTACTTTATGTTCTTTAAGTCTATTAATTAACTCTGTGTTTTGATCTAAAAGCCTTACTTGTAGCGGTGGTGAATCTGGTTTCTGTCCTTCTAAATAGACTCTTGCAATCTGTTCGGTTTCGTCAAGCTCTACTTTTTTTACTTCTCCCTTATCAGTTTTCTGAAGCAATTGACCATAAGTTAGGGGCTCCCGCTCTGGTTTTTGCGCCTGTGCGGGATTTCCCCCTAAAATTCCTGGCAAAAGCATCAAACTAGCAGCAAGTGTTCCGGTCAAAGCTGCACGTTTTGTCTGTTGCTTTTTCATAGGTGTCTTTTTCCCAGAATTTTTCATAAAAATTACCCTTTGTTTACCGCTCTAAGCTTAGAGAACTAGTTTTATGCTGTTTTTGTTCGCAAGCGTTCAAAATAATTGTTTTCTAATCTTCTAGTGTAGCTTCCAAAAATATCATTCCCAAGTCCCTTGCGATATATGCTGCTACTAGCCGTGTTATTGCGATAACTCTAGACTACTGACTTTTGAGCACATTCGGCAATTTGAGCATTGAGGCGGATAGGAAAGAATAATGATTGCCTCATAACAGAAAAATCTGCTGAAGCAGAAGTTTGACATATTATGTCACAAATAGGTAAGATATAAACATAGTCATAATGATTCCGTTTCTCAAATACCTATCTTTTGAGAGAGTCAAAAATATTTAAGCTGATTAGGATTGTGTGGATTAACTATGGTAAAAATTGTTGGTATATCCGGTAGTTTAAGACCTGACTCGTACTCTTACGAGGCGTTGCTTTTAGCCGCACAACGGGTAGAAGCTCTAGGCGCAGAGGTTGAACTTCTTGACTTGCGGGAATTACATTTGCCTTTTTGCAATGGTGGGGATGAGTATCCCGATTACCCAGACGTTAAGAAGCTACAAGATACGGTGAGTCAGGCTGATGGGTTAATTTTAGTAACGCCAGAGTATCACGGCGGTGTTAGTGGTGTTCTCAAAAATGCCCTTGATTTGATGAGCTTTACGGAACTGTCTGGTAAGGTAACAGGATTGATTAGCGTGTTAGGGGGACAACCTAATAGTAACGCTCTCAATGATCTGCGGTTAATCATAAGATGGGTCCACGGATGGGTAATTCCAGAGCAGGTTTCTATCGGGCAAGTGTGGAAAGCCTTTAGTCCTGAAGGTAAATTATTAGATGAAAAACTGTCTCAACGATTTGACCAATTTGCTCAAAGTTTAGTTGACAATACACGTAAGTTACGTGGAAGTGACTAATACAACTCTTTGCGGAGCATACTGTAAATCTTGTACCTTGCCTTAAATCCTTGGTGAGTAAACTTTTCAAGACTTAAAGGGAAAAGTCAGAAACAGTTATCAGTTATCAGTTATCGGTGATCAGTTATCAGTCAAGAGTAATGAGTTGATCGAAACGCGAAACAATGCACCATAAGCCTTGACAACTGATAACTGTTTACTAGCCCCATGCCCAAAAGCTCCATCCCCTTGAGGGTGGAGTTTTTTATATTAAAATATGAGAAAGCTTATTCAAAAATCCTGGGAAAGTTATGTATAGTACCTATGATGATATATTTGATGCGGCATTATCGTTACCTCCTGGGTTAAGAGCTATGCTAGCTGAACACTTATTCAAAAGCCTTGATGCGGAAACCCAAGCTGAAGTTGATTCTATATGGGCTTCTGAAGCAGAAGCAAGACTTCGAGATATTGAAGAAGGGAAAGTCGTAACTATTCCTGGAGACCAGGTGTTTAAAAAGCTCCGTACTAGGAGGAAGTGATGGCATATGAGTTTCATCCAGATGCCGAACGAGAACTAGAGGATGCTACTGCTTTTTATGACAGCATAAGCCTTGAACTAGGCAATGGATTCATTACAGAAGTTGAGCTTACTATCAACCGTATTGAACAGTACCCTGAAGCATGGTCACAATTATCGAATAATATTAGACGCTGCCGAATAGCAAGCTTTCCCTACGGGATAGTTTACTCGAATATAGAGGAAAAAATCTTCATAATTGCTGTTATGCATCTCCAACGTAAACCAAATTATTGGTCTGATAGAATCTCACAAGAATAAATATTTACGGTTATGTGGGTATCTCAAAGATGAAGTTAAACTGTGGAATGTTACACCTTGATCATTGGGAATCGAATTAGCCAACGGCAAAATGGATATTATCCTTCCAGCCAACACTCAGATTCCATACGACGACAGCAAAATCAAAAATCCTAGAACATTTACCACTCAACGCGATGGACAAGAAAGTATTAAATTTCGCTGCTCCTTGAGTAACTACCAAAGAAGATTCTCCTATGAAGACGCCACGCGATCGCACTACCAAATCCTGCAACCATTCCCGTAGCTTCCCTTTCTCTGATGGCTGCAAGCCTAGCGTTCGACAAGTCGCTACAAATTCTTGTGAGATCGCAGCATCACCATATAATTGTTCCAACCAAATATCAAATTCCTCATCTTGAGGCAATTCTATTCCTTGTCTCAAGCTAAAAGTTTGTAGTTTTTTACCCAAACGAATTTTTTCTAAAATTGAAAGCCCTAGGCATTGGGCTGCTTTTTGCGCTATTGGTCAATGATAAAGAAATATCGATAATATATACCTAAGATTATCTAAAAAAACCCAAATCATGGACAAAATCCCTCAGATTTTGGGACTAGACAGCCCCAGCCTTACTCTTTATGCTTTTCATCTGCGAAATAGTATCAACCAGGAGAACGAGGCGAGTGTATCAGAAGCACCTAGGCTTTGGGAACAGTTAGAGGATTTGGGAGATCAACTGGATATCCCAGAATTAAAAAGTTTACCCCAGCATTTAATTTGTTATGAGGACAACCTGTATTCTCCGGAAGTAGAAGATGATTTTGGGATTGAATATTTAAATTTGTTACATAATCAAGAATCAAGTTTAGATTTTAAGTTATCGAACAACGAGCAACTAGATATCCAAGGTGCACTTTGTCCTTTTCGTTTACATGATACTTATGCCATCGATTTAACCATACTTTCTCAAGATACTTTTAATTTACATCAGTTAAGTTATCTCAATCCTCAGAATTTACTGTCACAATCACAAATTCAAGCCAATCTAGGTCAGACACTACTGCTATTTGTTCAGCCATTAGAAGTGCAAGGTAATTATCAACATTTAGCGGATGCTTGCATTGAACAAATACTCCAAAAAAATAATTCTATAGAGTTAGTATCTGAGGGTAAATTGCTGGGCAACCCAATTTTTGAATACGAAAATAGGCACATAGATGCAGTACGGCAACTACATATCTTAGTTTGGTTTCAATGTCAAACTATAGAACCACAACATTTAGATAAAGTTTCTGAATTATTGATGTATCTACTGTGGTTTCGCCATAAAATTTTCTATGTTTATCATCAATCTCGCTGGTGTGTAAATCAAGCAAAAAAACTTTACAATAAAGTAGAAAATTATCGCCAAAAAGTTCGCAACATTTCTCAATCACCAAATCAGCAAATACAACTTAGGCAGTTGCGAGATGATCTAGGGCAAATAGATATAGAGTACGCTGACTATTTACACTATTTGTCAGAACATCAAAAGGCCATTGGTATCAATGAGAAAAATTACAGCGCTAAACTGGGAAATTTAAATAAATTACCAAATAATGATTTAATCTTTGGGCAGGAGTTTTTAAGTTATATCAGCAGTATACAGCTACAAATTCAAACAGACTTAGAATTTCTGACTCCAGGACCCGATCGCTTGCGAGATATCAAAGCTATCATCGAGGAAAGAATTAGTGATTTAGCAGTTGAAATACAGCCTGAGAATAGTATACTTTACAACAAGGATCAGCAGCTAGTTGCTGATTCGCCAAACCCTGCACAATATAATTGTAACAACGCTATTAAAAATAATATGCCTGGGATTCCTCGTGAAATCTATCCCAAATTAAAACAAACTTTGTCGGGCTGCGACCAGTTTAAGAGTCATGACCGACTAATTGGTTTTTTTGATGCAAACGAAGAGCTAAAACCCTGGTGTGATGATTTGCCAGAGGCTGGTAACAAGAATGAGCGAGCGGAAAGGGTAATCAGCTATCTGGTAGATCAATATCGCAGTGATACAAAAGAAAATGTTTTATTAATGTTATTACGTTTGTTGAAAGACCAAGTAGAGCCTGTCAAACAAATATACCAAAGTTTATCTGAGAGATTACAGGAACTTGAACCTGTACTTTCTATCAATTCTAGCAGCAAGCCAAAACTTGTAGTTTTACCAAATATTAATGATACTGCTGATAGCTTACCTAAAACTGGGACGACGGCAGAAGCTAACCCAAAAAGTCAACCGATGCGTTTTATTGCAGCAGATGAAAAATTGCTAAGTTGCGCTCGTGCAGTCGCTCGTGTCAGTGTGCTTAAATTTGATAATGGGCAGCAAAGACAAATTCCTACAGGTACAGGATGGCTAGTAACTCCCCAACTAGCATTAACCTGTTGGCACGTTATCGAAGCTAGAAGTGATAATGATACACCAATTCGTGCATCTGACCTGACCAAGCAAATTCAGAATACTTTGTTTACTTTCAACGATACAGAACCTGGTAAAGGTATTGAATATGACGTGGTTGCGCTTGAACATGAGGATGTTAATTTAGACTATGCGGTGCTGCGTTTGCGCGATCGCGAACATGACCCACTGAAAAAATGGGGATTTCTGAAATTAGATGCAGAAGTACCACTCACACTTCAAACCCAGCTATATGTAGTTCAACATCCCAAGGGACTTCCCCAGCAACGCTCTGGTGGAGTTTTTATTAAATCTGGCTTGGCTAGCAAAATTCTCCACGATGCTCCTACCGAGCCTGGAACGTCAGGGGCACCCGTGCTAAATGTAACTAATTGCCACGTAGTAGCACTGCACAACGGCGAAAATAATGATGAAAAATTGCGGGAAGCAACCTTAATCGATGGTATATTATCTGATTTAAAGAAAAATAGTTCAAATTTATTCAACGAAATAATTGCAGCGCAAAAAGTAGATGGGAATGAAATATGACAACAGGTGTTAGCCCTCTTTATTATCCAAAAGACCAACCGGCTCCTGAATTTAATTTGGAAATAGATAACAGCTACTTTCGTGTCAGATTGCACGATACCCAAGTATTTTTTCAAGCAAATTGGTGGAGTCAGGCTGATTTAGTCACATTAACTTCCTCTGTTGAAAGTACCTTTCAACCTAATTCTGCTACCCAAAGTTTACATAAAATCTCTACTATTGAAAAAAACACTCCTTGTCATTTGGGTGTTGCGACTAATTTAACTGACTGGTTACCTGGTCGTGCTAGTGATTCATTACGGATAAATATCAAATATACCGTGTTGCAGGGTAAACCGATAGAAAAATTAGTCACTCAAATGGAAAAAGCTGATTTAGTCGCCAAGCTGTCATTACGACCAGATTGGGCTGTAGCAGTTAAAGTTACTAGTATTGTTGGCAAACTGTTGAGTTTTTTGGCGGAGGAAGGCAAACAAAAAGACGTTTTTAACTTAGTGATAGATTTAAATGTCGCCAATTTAAAAACGGGTTATTACGTTACCATTGGCTCCCATAGTAGCGAAGATTGGGTTCAACCGCAATTCATGAAAATTGACACTCACGGACGTTTAAAAAATAACAGCATAGAAAGTTCGTTTTCTCGTCTTTCATATGCTGTTATTCAAGTTTTGGGTATTCCGAGGCTACGACAAGAAGAATTCCGCGATGAACCGTGGTGGCAACTATTAGAAACTGTCAAAGAAAATATCTTTGATTCTGAACCATCTGATGACCGAGAGCGTAGAGAATTAATACGTGAATGGCGTTTTACACTGAGACAAGCGAGAGATTTAGCTCGGAAGCGACGTGAATTTTTATGGTCAGAGATTAAAGAAATTTTAGGTGCGGCGGAAGTTGAAGTTAATCAAAAGTTAAAACCTCAAACAACAAAAGAGGCTTTTAGTAATGATGAATTACCTGGAGATTTACAAGATATTTTAGAATTGGAGACAGAAGAAGAACTTCAAACCGAAGTGCGAGATTATCAGGATGCATTGGAGGTAGCACAGCGATTGCTGGCAAAGTACGGAGAAATGTTGGGAGGTTAATTTGTGAAATTGCCGGTCGAACTGTATAACCAGTGCTTTAAATACTTGTTAAAATGCGATCAATGTGAAAGTTATTCTCGGTTTGTAGATTTCTGCAAACCACGAGAAGACTTATTCTTCTTGATTTTTCCCACTTCACATTCTCTCTTTTTTGTCAATCACTATTACTTGACCGACGCCCTAGTTTATCCATCAAGGGTCAGGACGAATTTCCACAATTTTTTTCGCGAATTTTCGGATATTTTCCGCAAAATTGGGAACTTATCTACTAAATATTTCTTTCTGCTACTGGTTATTAGGAGTAAAAAATGGCGCTATCACCTTATGAAGAAAATATTCTCACTTTTGTTTATGTAATAAAAAACCAACCCGAGCTTTTCACAGTAGAAACAGGTACTGAGTTACTAGAGTTACTAGAGAAACTTCCAGATGATGTAGAAAAAATTTCAAATGAAATTGCCCTCTGGTGCGAAAATCACCCCCAAATTCTAGGTTCGATTCTTGAGGTACCTGTTGAGGACTTAAACAGTGTGCGAGGACCAAACGGTACTAAACCTTCCCTCACAGGTCAGGAAACAAAAAGCATTATTGGAAATGAGGTGCGCCAAAACATAACCGAAAAGCACTCACCCCCTAAAACAGACAAAGATAAATAGGTCTTCACTGACCGATCACGCAAAATTTTTATTTACTCGTATCAGAGAGTTATTGTATCGTACTCTGTATTACATTGTGAATGCGGAATGTCGGTTATAAAGAAGAGTACTCAAACTCATCCTAACAACTGGTTTCAATAGACTTTTCCGGAAAATTCTAACCCCGTCTGTACAAGGGTTTTAAACGTTGCCTATACGTCTTCAATCAACCTAGTAATAAGGATTTGATATAGTTGATGATAGTTTAGAGACAAAAAATAGGGGTTTCAAATTTTGATTGCCAACATGATTTATTATGCTATTTTTTCCGTAAAAACTATATATTGTAAGTATTATGGTTTATAAAGATAAAATTTTACGTTCTCTCTTTTTAAGAATTTAATTCCCGGACGGGTCTAATTGTAACTTATATTTTTCAACCCATTTTTTCAAATTACTCTTGGTCAAATTATTTTGATTCTTTGTTTATGTCTTAGCTGTTGTGCCAGCATACTTTTTCTCTATTAAGACTAACCAACAGCACAAAACGCTGCCCAGTAGAAAGGTAATTTAAAAAGTTTAGTATCCGGCTCCAACGGATAAAGACGACGACGCAAACTCACCCTAACTGCTGGTTTTAATGGTAACTGGTTTTCTTGAATCCATTTTTCCAAATCCCCCTTGGTCAAATTTTTTAACCAGAGTTGAGCTTGATTGAGCGCCAAAGCCACAGGCAAACCATCGTGTAGGTTTTGATAAAACTTTAGCATTAAAAATGCTGTGGATAAGTCATCCACTGTCCAGAGGGAACTGACGACGCTAAAAGCACCTGCATATAGGAAACCACTGGGTAAGCCAATATACTCGTCGCTCGTATTGCGAAAATCAATCAATCCGGTTTCGCAAGCAGATAGAGTGACGAGACGACATTTTTCTAGATTTAGAGTGAAAATGCTATCTAAAGTAAGACACTTGTTGAGGTCAAGTACGCTGCCTTTTTCCAAACTGAGATAATTTTCTGCATCAGGTTGTGTGGGTGCAGAATCCAGGTAGCCATTGGCTAGGATGAGGGCAGATTTGCTCGGTTGGGTAGTGTTAAAGTAGCCGTGACAGCTAAAGTGGACGCAGTGGACGCTAGCGAGAGAAGTATTATCAATTGCTTTTAGTGTTGCTATTTGCTGTTTAAGGATATTACTGGTATTGAAATAGCTTTGTATGGTTTCAACTTCAATATCAGTATATGTGAGGTCGCCTGTGGGGTTTTTGACTGCAAATAGGTGAGTAAATTCCGGGCGTTGTCGAGTTTGGGCGAGTTGTAATATTTGACAGCTGGGGGCGTAGCTGACTCCTGAAGAAAATCTCTCAAAAAGACTGGAGTCTCCCGCCAAAGGCAATGCATGAAGTGGCAGCAAATGCAAGTACCGATGGGGAATTATAATTAACTGGTCGCACTCTGTGGGAATGTGCTTAATAATTTCATCAATGTGCAGAATTTTTGCCAGCAGATGCAGACGGGTAGTTAGGCGGCACTGCCAATGGGATTTTTGATTACTGTAGGCTTTCAAATAGCTATTTGCCCAATTCTCTAATTTTTTCGGGTTTATCGAATCGTCTGGTAAAACAATCGGTTGTTGCGTTGGTTTGGTAATAATAAAGACAAGTAGCTTATCGCTTGTAATATAAAACTCAACAATTGCAGTGCGATCGCTCAAAGTTGACCGGAATGGCTCAAACACAAAACCAGAACCAATGGACAGGTATCGATTTTGCAATTCGTTGCGCTGCTGTCGAAGTTGTTGGAGATGTTGGGCTAGTGCAGTTGGCTCTTCTGCTGTGGCATTTTGAAGTTGGTACTGACTGCTGGCGATTTCATCTCGAAGTCGATCTAGTTGAGTGACAGCGTCTGCGGGGAAAATTGTGTGGCGATCTTTCGTGAGGATAAGTTCTACCAGGTTACGGTTTTTGCTGCGTTCGACGTATTCTATAGCTTGGTCGCAATAGTCCAATTCTAGGCAAACTTCGACTGCACCTTGATAAAGTTTGTTCCATTCTTCAGCTAGTTTTTGTTTATCTGCTTCTATTCCAGAACCAGAAACTATCTCTGCACGCAGATAATTTTCTAGGGTATCAATAGCGGCAGCAAAAGCGGTGTAGGCATTGTGGAACTGCCGATCATCTTTGTAGGCTAGACCCAAGTTCCATTGGGTTTCAACATAGTACTGGGAAAAAGCTTCACGGGTGCGTACCTCTAAAGCTGCTGATAGACAAGAGATCGCCTTTTGTAAATTTTCTGCTTTTTTGCCAAAAATACGGTTGCGGTAGGCGTTACCAAGATTGTTTTGCGTTCCTGCCCATCTTTCAGAGAAAGTTTCACGGGTGCGTACTTCTAAGGCTGCTTCATAACAACTAATTGCTAATTCCAAATTGTCTGCTCTTTCTCCCCTAAGACGAGCGTCATAAGCAGTACCAAGATTGTTTTGGGTTTCTGCCCACTCTTCGGGGAGAGCTTCGCGAGTACGTACCTTCAAAGCGTCTAAGTGATGATCGATTGATATTTCCACATTTTCTGCCCTGTTCCCTCGTACTCGGTAAAGGTACACTTCTCCCAAGTTATGTTTAGTCATAGCCCAATCCAGTGGCAGAGTTTCACGGGTGTATACTGCCAAGGCAGAATTGTAGCAACAGATTGCGGCTTCTAGATTTTCTTCTCTTTTTCCTCGAATGCGTTGAAGGTAGGTGACACCTAAATTATTTTGGGTTTCTGCCCATTGATCGGGTACAGTTTCACGAGTACGTACTTTCAAAGCACCTTCATAATATTTAATTGCCTCTTCCAAATTTTCAGATCTCTCTGCGCGAAGACGGTAAAGGTAAGCAGTGCCTAGATTATGCTGAATTGCTGACCAAGTTTTGGAGGCTGTTTTGCAGTTAAGTATCTCCTGTGCAGCTAGTAAATGGCGAATTGCTAGTTCTAAATTCTCAGCCCTATCTTCACAAAGACGGTAAAAGTAAGCAATGCCCAGATTAGATTTTGTTTCTGCCCATTTTTCAGGAAATGCTTCGCGAGTGCGTATTTCCAGAGCTGATAAGTAGTACCCAATTGCTAGTTCTATATTCTCTGCACGTTGCCCTCTGATGCGTTTGTCATAGCCAATGCCCAGATTATCTTGGATTGTTGCCCATTGTTGAGGAAAAGCATCGCGTGTAAAAACATTGGCAGCAACATTATAGCCTGTAATCGCAATTTCCACATTAATAGCTGGGTTCCCCAGAGAGAAATCAGAAATCAGGATACTGAAGTTCACGATATCTGCGGCGATGAGCTGGGCTTGATCTATAGACATCTCCGACAAACCCATTCCCCAATTATACAATAACTCAACTAAATTATCATTCAACAAGTTTAAATTCGCATTCAAAAGGGAGTAGACAATTTCTGGATTATTCTGACTATTTGCTGTTAAGTTTAATATTTCTTCTAAAAAGCTAAAATACTCTCCAAGGTTAGCTGTTTGTAGTACGTCCTGTTGGTTAGTTGACTCCTCCACAGGATTTTCGGACACTAACAATGCTTGAGATATCTGATGAGCCAAGTAATCTAGGAAATCAGCATTATTGTTGTCACCTCTGTGATGCAGAACCTTTACCACCTGTTTTATTATCTCTACCAAGTCTTCATCAATCAACTCTGGGTTAGCTTGTAAAATCTCTATTTCCTTGCCGTTGGGACAGATCAACAGTTCGTTAATGAAATTAAGATAGGCTTCTTGGCGTTGTTCATCCATCATCATTGACCGTACAAACAAGCTGCGGTGTTCTTATCATCCTGTTTACATATACTTCTGCTGCTTCTACCATTATTTCTAGCAAGCCGACATCAATCAGGTGTGGGTTAGCTAGCAAAACCTTTAATACTCCCTCATGACCGTCAACCAGCCCCAGAGGACTTTTTTCATTGTAACGACGAACAATCCTCCTTACCCAAGCAGCACTCAAGTCGGTAATTTCCGCCACTTGTTCCACTTTCACCGGATTTCCTGGTCGGCTAAGCAAGCAAATCACTAGCCATCGGGTGCGTTTTGCTCCGTTTCGACAACGACAGTAGCGACGCGTCAATTCTGCATACTCCAAGTGCGGCACAATTTTTATTCGTGGGCGCGGCATAGTTAACGGCACTTTTTAATCTTCCATCAAATAATACTATCTTTGGCAACTTCGTATTATTATAGATATTTCGTTATCATTGACCGATTGCACAAAACGCTGCCCAATAGAAGGGGTTTTGAAAAGGTTTGCTGTCAGGAACTCTTCTAAAGTAGTTTTTCTGTGTAGGGTCTAGCGGTAATTGCTTTTCTTGAATCCATTGCCAAAGTTCCCCCCTAGAAACATCTCGGAGCCAAAGTTGAGCTTGGTTAAGGGCAACAGCTACTGAGACCCGCTCTTGTAAATTTTCGTAGAACTTCCCCATTAAAAGGGCGGTTGATAGATCGTTCACCGTCCAAAGGGAACTAACAGTACTAGGAGTACCTGCGACTAGAAAACCACTGGGTAAACCAATATACTCGTCACCCAATGAATTGAAGTCAGTTAACCCAGTTTCACAGGCAGATATACTCACCAAACGGCATTGCCTAAGATCGAGGGAGAATATATCTGCCAAAGTCAAGCATTTTTTTAGGTCGATCGCTCCGCCGTTTTTTAAGATCAGATGGTAAGTTGGGTCTGGTATGTCCGGTGTAGGAATGTTACAATCTGCTAGTAGTAGGGCAGATAACAGAGGTTGGTTAAAGTTAAAGTAACCGTGACAGGAGAAGTGAGCGCAATGAGCGGTGCCAAGTGAGTTTTGGACTAGTTGATTGCGATCAAGATTAGCTTTGTTAGCATCTTTTTTCACCAGAATTTGCTTAAAGCGGAAATGCGTCTGGATTGCTAGGACTTCTAAGTTAGTGTAAGCAAGGTCTTCTGTGGGGTTTTGGATAGCAAAGAGGCTATCGAAGTTAGGTCTATGTCTTGCTCGTGCTTGTTGTAGTAGTTGACAACTAGGAGCATATTTAATACCACCTGGGAATCTTTCGAGGAGGCACTGGTTATCAGTGAGGGGCAAGGCGTGGATGGGAATTAAATGCAGGGCACGATAGGGAATCAGAATTACCTGATCATGGGTTTTCGGTATCAAGGAGATTATGTGGTCTAAATTCAAAATTTTGGCGAAATCTTGCAGGTAAATAGGCAATTGAGTAGTCCACCCCCCTTCTTGCCGATAATGAGCTATATACTCATCAAATTTAGCTACCAGATTCTTTAGGTCATCAGGGGAAGATGAACACACAATTGGCTTATGGGATTGATGAGTGATGATAAAGGTTTGGAATTTTTCTGCGGTAATGTACCATTCAATGATAGCCGTGCGTTCATCCAGCATCAACCGAATATCCTCAAAGCTGATGCCTTCCACCTGTTGGATCGGTTTGAATGTAGGGTCAATAGGCTTAATCTCTTGGGTTATGAGCTGCTCTAGCTCCTGCTGTAATTGATTTAGATGAGTACGTTTTGGTGTAACATCTGCTGTTGAAAAAGCGAGGTTTTGGCTCTCTAACTAGGGTAAAGACTTGCGATGCAGTTTCGTATGCTGCAATTGCCATATCTAGGTTCTGTTCAGGTTCGCCGCGAATCTGCTCAGTGTAAGCAACACCTAAGTGATATTGGGTTCTAGCCCAGTTGTCGCGGAATTCCTCTGGAGTATAAACTTGCAAAGCAGCTTTATGAGCAGCGAGCGCCTTTTCTAAATTTTCTGCCCGATCTCCCTTGATTCGTTCTCCGTAGACAGTCCCCAAATTGTCCTGAACCATCGCCCATTGTTCAGAAAGACCTTCTTCTACACAGACTTGTAATGCTGCTTCCAAACAGACGATTGCTCGCTCTATGTTGTTTGCCCTACTGTCCTTTAACCGTTGGTAAAAAGCTGCGCCCATATTGTTTTGAGTCATCACCCAATCAGCTGGAAACGACTTACGATTACGGACTTGCAATGCTGCGCGGAAGTAGCTGAGTGCGATTTCCAAGTTTTGTTGTCGATCTCCGTGAATGCGATCGCTGTAAGCAACGCCCAGACTGTTCTGCACTGTAGCCCATTCTTTTGCAGAAACATCGCGGGTAAAAACGTTGGCGATTATCTTGTAACCTGCAATAGAAATGTCCAAGTTTGCAGCTTTGTCACCCAGTGGAAATTCCTGAATCAAGTTGCTGAAATTTAGAATACCCGCTGCCAAATCGTGTCTTTGCTCCTGCCTTTTTGATAGATCGTCTGTCCATAACCGACACAACACATCTGCTAAGCTTTCATCTAATTTGTCTAAATTTGCTACCAGTAGTGGATATACTAGTTCCTTTTCACGGGTTTTGTGATTGTTGCTCTCGCTTATTTCTATCAATATATCCAATAAAAAATTTCGTTTTCTTATTGTTATTATAGACTCTAGTTGTTCATCGAACTGAACTGCCAAACTTTTTAAAAAATTAGCATTATCCCAATTGCCTTGTTCTGCTAAACTGGCAGCTACCTGTTCCATTTGCACCACCAACTCAGCATCAATCAGGTTTGAGTTAGCATTCAAAATCTCTTGCTCTTCACCACTCGAACAATTCAAAAGCGCTTCTATTAGCTTCAAATATGAGCTAGACTGATTGTCCCTCTGGTTATTTTCTGTGTCTGCCACTTGATTAAGTACCCCCTTAAATTGCTCTGCCACCGAAATTTCCAATTACTGCTGCAATGCTCTAGGCTTGTTCTGGTTCCACTTGGTATAGGACGTCCATTACAACCTGACGGCTAGCTCATGCACTTAAAGAAATCTCTTGTTCTAGTTCCAAGACTGCTAGATTCTCACGAACCGATCGCTTGATCGATCTTTTCACGATTTTGCTCATAATAATCCCAAGCAGAACTGAGATCAGCCGCAGTCAACCCAGGATAGTTTGCCAGTAATTCGTCGTCTGGGGCACCCTGTTGACGGTATGCTACTAAAGTCGATACTGGAATCCGCGTGTTCCCAAACCGCGCCTGTCCTCCGCAAACTCCTACTGTACTCTGAATCGGATTTTGCAACATCTGTACATACGTCAATGCCTGATCAACTAGCTCGTCTGGCAGGTTTGCAATTGCTTCGAGTAGTTGAGACCTCTTACTCATGACAAAACCTCTGTTGCTCATCTTATCCTAGCGCGAAATCCTATCATGAATGTAGATACTATTGGGAATTTCATAGTTGTATGAATAGTTCGCGTCTCAATATCCCCGAAAACTTAAAAGTCACATCAGAGCAATTTGCACTCCTAGCAGCTGCAAACAGAGACGTACAGATAGAATTAACAGCCACAGGACAATTAATTATTATGCCCCCTACAGGAGGAAATACTGGAAAGCGGAATATAGATATTGAAGGACAACTCTGGTTTTGGAACCGCCAAGCAAAACTTGGTGTTGCTTTTAACTCGTCAACAGCTTTTAAACTTCCTAACGGTGCAGAACGCTCTCCCGATGCAGCTTGGGTGATTCAAGATAGATGGAGTGCACTCACACCAGAAGAACAAGACACCTTTCCGCCGCTTTGTCCTGATTTTGCCATTGAATTACGTTCTAAAAGCGATAATATAGAACCCCTACGCAAAAAAATGCGAGAATACATCGATAACGGACTGCGTTTAGGTTGGTTGATTGATACAAAAAATAAAAGAGTAGAAATCTATCGCGCTAATCAACCAGTAGAGGTGGTGGATAATCCTACAAGTTTATCAGGAGAAGATGTTTTACCTGGGTTTATTTTAGATTTACAGGCTGTATTTAGCTAGTACAACAAGGCAGAAGTCAATTTCGTTTCAGCGCCCCTTGTACTAGCCGAAAATACAGGACCTATCCACTGTACAATTAACCGAAGCGTCCACTGATATATTCCTCAGCTTCTTTAGTGCTAGGAGAACTGAACATTTGCTCGGTAGTAGTGAACTCGACTAGTTGTCCGCTGCGTTTACCATGTTCATCTGTTTGTGTGTTGAAGAAAGCAGTCCAGTCTGCTGTGCGAGAAGCTTGCTGCATGTTGTGGGTGACTATGATAATTGTGTATTGCTCTTTGAGTTCTATGCACAGTTCCTCAACTTGACGAGTTGAAATTGGATCAAGAGCAGAGCAGGGTTCATCCATTAGCAAGACATCTGGTTTCATGGCGATCGCACGCGCTATACAAAGCCGTTGCTGCTGTCCTCCAGACAAAGCTGTTCCCTTAGATTTTAGTTTGTCCTTCACTTCATCCCAGATGGCAGCTCGTCTAAGTGATTGCTCTACCAATTCGTCCATATTGCCCTTATAACCATTCATCCGTGGTGCAAAGGCAATGTTTTCATAAATTGACTTGGGAAAAGGATTTGGTCTTTGGAAAACCATTCCCACTTGACGCCGTAATTTTACCGAGCTAACCTGAGAGTCATAAATGTTTTTGTTCCGATAGTGGAGCCTTCCCTCAACCGTAGCTCCAGGGATCAAATCATTCATTCGGTTAAAGCAACGTAATAGAGTACTTTTGCCACAACCAGAAGGACCAATAAAAGCGATTATTTGTTTCTCAGGAATTTTCATATAAACATCCCGAAGCGCCAAGAAACCGCTATAGAAAACCTTAACTCCTTCAACATCAAAAACTGATTTTTCGTGTTGCCTTTCGACTGTGTTATCTAGTTGCCCTTTAGCATTGTTGTATGTCATGATTTCTTATCTGTTGAGATTCCTGAAATTTGCCAAACTTAATCTGAAATATTTCTACCTAAAAAACTGCTATTTTAATTAAGTACCGAATAACGTTGCCTAATATAGATTGCTATAGCATTCAATGCTAAAATCACGAGCAGCAAAACAATGATTGTTGCTGCTGCTGCATTAGCAAAACCCTCTTCGGGACGGGTGATGTAGGAGTAAATTTGGATTGGTAATGCCATAAATCTTTGAAACAACCCAGGGTTAAACGTTAGAAAACTTACGGCTCCAACCACAATCAGACATGCTGCATCTCCAATCGCACGAGAAACGGAGATAATTACCCCAGTTAATATCCCTGGAATGGCATATGGTAAGACATGGTTACTAACGGTTTGCCACTTCGTTACGCCTAAACCGTAGGAAGCATGTCTCAGAGACTCTGGAACTGCTCGAATAGCTTCTCTAGATGTCACAATAATAACAGGTAAAGATAGCAAGGACAAAGTTAATGCCCCAGAAATTAAAACAGGACCAAAGCCTAAAAGATAATTAAAGACACTTAAACCTAGCAATCCATAGACAATTGAAGGGACTCCAGCCAGATTGGTAATATTAATCTCAATAATATCAGTCCACCAAGTTTTAGGTGAATATTCCTCCAGATATAAAGCTGCTCCTACACCAATTGGTACAGCAACCAAAATCACTATAAGTCCTAAAAGGACGCTACCAAAAATAGCAGGAAGAATACCTCCTTGATCTGGGAATCGGGAGGGTGTTTGGGTCAAAAAACCAGGAGTTAAAAATCTAGCTAATCCATCTTTGCTAATCTCAAAAATGAGAAGAGCTAGGATAAATAAACCGATGAGTAACCCAAGCAAAAAAACATATTCAAATATTTTACCTAGCCTTTCCCTTGGCTCTACATTCGGGGTAAATTCTTGAGAATTATCTGAAATTGAGGTAGCCATGTTTATTACTCGTATTTTTCTTTGAAGCGATTAGAAAACCAATGACTGAAAATGTTTAAAGCCAAAGTTATCAAGAACAAAACAGATCCTACAGCGTATAAGGTGTCGTAGTTGAGACTATTACGAGGGCTATCTCCACCAGAGATTTGAGCCATGTAAGCTGTCATTGTTTGTATTGACTCCATCGGGTTCAGAGTCAGTTTTGGCTGTTGTCCAGCAGCAATTAGGACAATCATTGTTTCACCAACTGCTCTAGAAATGCCTAGAATAATTGAGGCGATGATTCCAGAAAGAGCAGCAGGAAGAACAACTTTGATTATAGTTTCTAGTTTAGTTAGTCCTAATCCGTAAGCGCCTTCCCGTAAAGAGCGAGGAACGGCTCTAATAGCATCTAAGCTGATAGAACCAACGGTGGGAATAATCATAACTCCCATCATGATCCCAGCACTCGTGGCGTTGAATATTTCTAGTGGTAAAAAATTTCTTAGCAACGGCGTTAAAAATAACAGAGCAAAATAGCCGTTAACGACTGTGGGGATTCCTGCTAGCAATTCGACGGCTGGACGTAAGATGGCTCCTATTTTAGGTTGAGCATACTCGCTTAGATAGATAGCGGAGGATAACCCGAGAGGAATCGCAACCAACATCGCGATCGCCGTCGTCAGAAATGTACCATTAATCAAAGGCCAAATACCAAAATGTTTGTCTGCAAACAGAGGTGTCCACTGGGTATCAAACAAGAAGTCAGTAATAGGAACCTTTTGGAAAAACTCCAACGTCACTTGAAAGATAATCGCGATAATACCCGCAGTTGTGAGTACCGAAACTAATCCGCAGGAGAATAAAATGACCTCAACAGCTTTTTCTTGGATGTCATCGGATGCACTTTTATGAAGCGATACCCTGTTTTCTTGATTAAGCTCGTCTGTTTGATCTAGGTTTTCCATAGCCTTATAACAGTCATTTTTTAAATATATTTTGTAATAGGCTGACCAGGTTTCGCATCTTTAAACTTGGAACCTGTTTCAGTTGAAGAAAATTTTTGTTTTATCTTGGAATAAGCCTCGTCAGTTAGTTCAACATAGCCAGATTGTTCTACCCATTTTTTAGAGTTGTCTAAATAGAAATTAACAAACTCCCTGACTACCGGCTTGCCGTCCAAAGACTTCTTGCTGACGTATATAAATAGAGGACGAGACAAAGGTGTGTAAGTATTTGTAGCGACTTTCGATGGAGGATCTGGTACTTCACAATTTCCTTTTGGGGTTTGTACAGCAATTAGTTGTAGTTGAGCTTTCTTTGCTAAATAATAAGAAATCCCTACATACCCTAGCGCACTCTGATCACCTGAAATTCCTTGTACAAGAACGTTTTGATTTTGAGTGGAAGTGTAGTCTGTACGACTGGCTTTTGCTTTCTTATTAACAGCTTGTGTAAAATAATCAAATGTTCCCGTATCGGAAGAAGGAGCATAAAGCGTTAGTTGCTGATTAGGAAAGTTTGGATTGACTTGATTCCAGTTTTTTACTTTATTTTTTGATTTTGGACTCCAAATCTTGCTAAGTTCTTCAATTGACAAGCATGTTACAAACTTATTCTTTGCGTTAGTAATGACAGCAATTCCATCGAGCGCTACAGGTAACTCTACAAAGTCAATTCCCTTCTTTTTACAACTTTCTATTTCTTCTTTTCTAATAGCCCGTGAAGCACCAGCAATGTCGATTTGACCAGAGCAAAACTTACTCATCCCACCGCCAGTACCACTAAAAGCGACGCTAATTTGGGCATTCGGTTGCACTTTTTTATATTCTTCCGCAACGGCTTGATGCAGTGGATAACCTACCGTTCCACCATCAATACTTATTTGCTTCTTTTGCTGCTCCGCACCACTACAGCCAGTCGTACTGAATGTGACAAGCATCAGTAACGTGGGGAAAAATCGAATATTATCATGCAGTACTTTCATGTAAATTGAATTACTTTTTTGTTGTAAAATGCGACATTATAAGGTTTTAGGGACAACCCCTTAACAAGAGTTGCCCAAAAATGAAATTCAAGTTATAAAAAAACAAGATTTTACGGATTAAACATATTATTTCTAACGCTCTGCACTTGAAATTTTGCTATTAGTCTCCTAGAAAAAAATATACTTTAAATAGAGAGGCTTACTGTACTTGTTTTATATATTGTTACATGGTAGGTGCTAAAAAGCAACTTTCTCAAAAAATTGTGCTAATAGACTAGCTCAGGATAAGAAGGCAGTAGCTGAAACTGTACGGTAAAATCCGTCTCGGTAGTTCTGTGTCTCTCTATCTTAGGGTGATGTATGGTCGTGGAAAAATTTCCTAGCCTGAATTAAGTGGAGTTTAATTAAGCGTAGGGAATTATTCTATGACAAATGATGTTTTGACTGACGCTAAGAAGAATACTAACTGGTCGATTGTAATTAGTGCTGTCTTGATTGTTTTGGGGATTATTGCGATCGCATCCCCTGCAATCTCCACAATTTTCGCTGAGACTTGGTTTGCTGTTATCCTTGGTTCTGCCGGAGCTGCTAAGTTGTTTTATGCATATCAAACTCGCCAGTCTGGTGGATTCGTCTGGCAAGTTGTGTTGGGTATCCTTTACATTGCAACGGCTATAATGTTGCTTGTTTACCCACTGACAGGTGTTTTGACACTAACCTTATTGCTTGCTAGTTTCTTGCTGACAGAGGGAGTGTTCGAGTTGATTTTGGCTTACCAGTTGCGTTCACAACAAAACTGGACGTGGGTACTCGGTGACGGTATCATCACTCTATTACTTGGCGGGATTATTTGGTTCCAGTGGCCTTTCGATGCACCTTGGCTACTTGGCACTCTAGTTGGTGCTAGCATTCTATTCACCGGTGTTTCCCGTCTAATGCTATCGTTAAATACACGCTCTGCCCTTCCTCAGTAATTGTAATTAAGCTACTTGGGCATAAGAGATAATTTATAAAGTAAACATTAAAACCCTGTAGGTTGGGTTGTAGCTTGCTTCCCCGTAGGGGTACGGAGTGAAACCCAACAAAATCCTAAAATGTTGGGTTTCGTTCCTCTACCCAACCTACGTAAATTAAAGGTTTTTAGTGATAATAGGACTGAAGATTTACTTTATAAATAGATTCTAACAGTAGAAAAATTTGAGTTTTACCAATGATCCCTTAGCTTCTAGCTAGGGGATTATTGCTGGCAGTTAAAGTGACTTTTATCTCCAGAGAATCTTTACCACATTTTGGTTCTTTTTGTTGCACAAGATACATTTGTTTACGTGTGAACATTTAAGATTGAAAGTAAATCTTTAATCAGAGTATTTTAGGCTTACTACTATGGGCGAAGCTAGGGTAATTCAAGTCCGCCAGTTAGAATCAATTAAAGGGGGAATGGCTGAGTTTTTTACTCCCCAAGCCAGTCACGAAACAATGCTGGTACAAATTCCGCCCAATGCATTAGATGATTTATTCGTTCACAAATCGCAAACCGATCAATTATTGGTAGTTAGAGGGCGGTTTGTGCTTGTAACTTTAATTAATAGACAATACCAGTACATTCCTTTAAGTGAAGATCATCCTGTAGTGGTGACAATCCCACCAGGAGTTTTACACGGAGCAATTAATCTAAGTTCACAACAGTGTGTTGTGGTAAACGCAGTGCTACGTCACAGACCAGTTCAAGAGCGTGACTATGTTCCTCGTGCGCGTCCATTCCCTTATGATTTAGCAGCAGCAGAAGCGGCGTTGAAGGAACTGGAATCTACCACAGAGTGGGTAAAACCTGCACATGTTGTATAAGTTAGTAGTAAGAATTTGGCAATTAAGCTGGTTGTCCAGAAATATTCCTAAACTGAGAGTTGATAGCTGTTGTTGATGGGAACTCTGCGCTATGAAACTCTACTATGTAACTCTGAATTCATCAGAAGAAGCTCGTCAGATTGGTCGTTCTCTTCTAGAGAAAAAGTTAGCACTTTGCGTTAACTGGTTTCCTATTACCTGTGCTTACAGTTGGAAAGGGGAAATTGTAGAGGAGCCAGAGGTGGTGCTGATTGTGAAAACTCTTGCTGGGTATCAAGCTGATATTGAGCAGGAGATTCGCCAGCATATTACCTATACTAATTTTATTGCTGAATTGTCTCCTACATCAGTTAACCAAGGCTTTTTGGATTGGTTGAATGCAGAAATTCCTCAGCGAGTGGGGTGATATCCCGGGTTTCAGTTGTATCCCCTCACCCCTTGCCCCTCTCCCAAGCTTGGGAGAGGGGTAAGCGTTAAGGTGGGGTGAGGGCATTTTGTAGCTTAACGTTTTACCAGTTTCTTGGATACTTTGCGCAAACGAATTGACTTAGGAGTTACTTCTACCAATTCATCTGGTCCAATATACTCTAAAGCACGCTCTAAGCTCATTTCCATCGGAGCTTGTAACTGTACTAGTTCATCACCACCTGCTGCGCGATGGTTTGTGAGTTGTTTGGTCTTACAGACGTTAAGTTCCAAGTCTTGAGGACGATTGTGTTCTCCTACAATCATGCCTCTGTAAACTTTGGTGCCTGGAGTAATAAAAAATATACCTCTATCTTCGGCATTTTTCATTGCATAGAAAGTTGAAACACCCTCTTCAAAGGATATTAAAACACCTTTGTTGCGAGCTTCAATGTCCCCAGTGATTTGACGGTAATCGAGGAAGCTGTGGTTCATGATACCCTCACCCCTTGTCATCCGCATAAATTCACCGCGAAAACCGATCAATCCACGAGCCGGAATGACAAACTCTATGATAGTGCGTCCATTCCCGGTGACTTGCATATCTTGCATTTCACCTTTACGTTGTCCTAGGCGCTCTATACAGCTACCGACTGCATCTTCAGGAACGTCTAGTACTAAGAGTTCGAAAGGTTCGCAAGGTTGTCCACTGACTTCACGATAAATAACTTGTGGCTGTGATACTTGGAACTCATAGCCTTCACGACGCATTGTTTCAATTAAGATACCCAAGTGTAGTTCACCACGACCAGAAACTAGGAATTTATCTGGTGAGTCGGTTTCTTCTACCCGTAGAGCAACGTTGGTTTCTAATTCTCGCATTAGGCGATCGCGCACTTGTCTAGAAGTCACCAATTTACCTTCTTGACCAGCAAAGGGAGAATCATTTACAGAGAAGGTCATCTGTAAAGTGGGTTCATCCACTTTAATCAGTGGCAAAGCCTGTGGTTCATTGGGGCAAGTGATTGTTTCGCCAATGTTAGCATCAGCAAAACCTGCCACAGCAACAATATTACCAGCAGATGCTTCCGTCATCTCAATGCGTTTGAGTCCTTCAAACCCCAAAAGTTTGGTGATTTTAGCCTTGACGACTTCGCCTGTATCTTTTACCAATGCTGCTGGTTGTCCTGCACGGATAACACCATTGTGAATTCTACCAATAACGATCCTTCCTAGATATTCAGAATAATCTAGGGTTGTTACTTGTAGTTGTAAAGGCTTGTTGGGATCCCCTACTGGTGCTGGTACATGGCGTAGAATTGCTTCAAATAGAGGTTGCAAGTCTTTGGGTTCATCGTCTAAGTCTTGTTTGGCGTAACCTGAAATACCAGAAGCGAATAGATAGGGGAAATCACATTGAGCTTCATCTGCTCCTAGTTCTAAGAACAGATCCAATACTTTGTCAATTGAACCATAAGGATCTGCTTGAGGACGGTCAATTTTGTTAACAACTACAATTGGGCGCAGTCCTTTCTCCAGAGCTTTTTTCAGTACGAAACGTGTCTGGGGCATAGGGCCTTCGTTTGCATCTACAATTAAGATACAACCATCTACCATGCCGAGTACACGTTCAACTTCGCCACCGAAGTCAGCGTGTCCTGGAGTGTCAACAATATTAATCAGTGTTTCTTTGTAACGAACTGCTGTGTTTTTAGAAAGAATAGTAATCCCTCGCTCTCGTTCAAGAGCGTTGGAGTCCATCACACAATCCGGAACGTCTTCCCCTTCGCGGAAAATACCAGATTGTTTGAGCAACGCATCAACGAGGGTTGTTTTGCCATGGTCAACGTGGGCGATGATGGCGACGTTACGGATTGGGAGCGTCATAAGACCGTTTAGCTAAATTAAATAGGGGATCTTGAGATTTATGTCCAGTAGTGAACCGATTTAACAGAATTTAGAAGAATTGGTTAATTCTGTAAATAAGCCTTAACAATACTATCTCTATTGTAACGATTTTTGAGCGTTTTTGGAACGAAACGCCAAGAAGCCTCTATACTACGTACTCTTATTTCCGCGAGAGAGTAGCAGCGCACCCGTGGTGTGAAGCTGGGATATTGGGGAGTGCTTTAAAGCTACATATTCGAATTGCCTTATAAAAAGTATGATCGAGTTACGGAAAATCGTAGGATGAAATTCTCAATAGAATAAGGAAGGCGCTTGCTAAAAACCCTTGAGGATGTGGCACGTCATAGTGACGCATCCGTACTTTAGGCAAGGGATGAAAGCTGCCAGAAGGCGTTTACGCCTGACTGAGACTATCAATCTCGCTGTTGAGCAATATAGGCTTTTACCGATTCTGTAGAAATATTACCAGCAGTAGACACTGTTAGGGCTTGGAGTCCAGCCCAAGCCGCCAAATGTTCAGCTTGTACAAGGGTAGTTCGTAAACTGCGGTTACCTTTACGCGTACCAGATGATAATCTTTTACAAGCACTCTCGCGCATTCCCAGGAGCAAGTCCAGCCCAGGCAGCTAAGTGAGCAGGGGTTTTAAACCGGCTCATATCGATACCGACTTCGCATACAATCACAAGAGCCGCTTGATGTGCAACACCAGGTATGGTGTCAAGCAGTTCAACTGCTTGGTTGAAAGGGTGGCAATATTCCTCAATTCGGGAATCAAATTGTTTAATGACTTGCTCGACACTTTCAACTTGAGAGAGCAATTGCGCTAAGATAAAACGCTGGTGAGGTTGGGTGCGACCAACTAAAGCTTGTTTTAACCGCTCTTGTTTTGAGCGCATTTGCCCAACTGCTAACTCAGCCATTTCCTCTGGGTTTTTATCGCCTGCAATGATTGCCTTGAGCATTGCACGTCCTGATACTCCCATAATATCTGTGGCAACTGATGCCAGTTTAATATTGGCTGCTTCCAATACTTTTTGTATTCGGTTGAGATACATCTTGATGCACACAGCGTCTTAAGGCACTAGGTGACTTACTTTTAGTGTGCTGAGGCAGGGGATATCCTTGTGCTTCTAAAAACAATCCCAACATCGCTTCAAGATTTTCTCGTTGGTAAACAGAGGGCATCAACGACAACAGGGTGTAAACTAAATTCTGGGCGTGGGCAAGAATCGAAACCATTTTTCTTGCTGTATTTAGATATATTTCAACGCCCTTTTTCTCATATTTCGGCTCATAAATGCAAATTCACACCAACTCCCAAGTTGCCGATCGTCTACCAGTGGGTTTTGCATCGCTTGTCTGATCCCGTTCTCCGTAATATCACGTTTCATTTGTATTAAAAATTAATCCTTACACGTACAATCGCTTTCCACTCTGAATGTTAATTTATTACACACTCATTCTGGTATTAGTGGTTTTTCCATACAGGTGCAAGATATAAGCCTCCGACTGGCGGCAATAGCCACCAGTAAATAATGAAACTAGCACATTTTACAGGGAAAGCTGAAAACTTTGCTGTATAAGGTTTATAAAATGTGCTAGTTAAGAGTAGACGTAAAACGAGTCATATACAGCCTATTGCAGGTAAATGAGGTACACTGGTATCAGTAGATAAAAAGGTAGAATGAGAGCTTATTCCATCGACTTTCGAGAAAAAATAGTAAAAGCATACTCTCAAGGGGACACGTCAGTCAGAAAACTTGCTGATAGGTTTGGTGTAGCCAAAAGCTTTGTACAAAAAATACTATTGATGAACAAGCAAAAGGGTCATGTAAAACCGGGACAACAAGGTGGAACAATGAAGGGAGAGTTGGATGGATCTGTTGCTGAACTAACTACAATGGTAGAAAAATATCCAGACGCAACATTATTAGAGTACTGTGAATATTGGGGCGTAACTTATAATCATTGGGTAAGCACTAGTACGATGTGTCGTGCATTGCAAAAACAAAAACTAACACTAAAAAAAAAGACACTACGCAGCAGCCAAGCTCAGACAGAAAGAGTCCAAAAATTAAGAACAGAGTTTTGGCAGAAAATTAAATTAATAGACCCAGAAAACTTAGTGTTCATAGACGAAATGGGGGTCTTACTGGGTTTGACAAGGACCGATGCCAGAAGCCGTTATGGAAGTAGAGTATATGATTTTAAGCCATTTTATCGTGGTGAAGAGCAGTGACAGCAATTGGAGCAATCAGTTTGAAACAAGTTTTGGCTGTTATGACTTTGAATGGTTCAATGGATGCAAATGCATTTAAAGTCTTTGTAGAAAAGTGTTTACTCCCTCAACTTTGGGAGGCTGCTGTAGTAGTTATGGATAATCTTCCAGCGCATAAAGTCAAAGAAATCGAACCTCTAATTCAATCTGTAGGCGCAAGTGTTCTCTATCAGTCCCCCTATTCTCCCGACTTTAAACAAGATCGAACTTTGGTGGTCACAATTAAAAGCTTTCTTACGACAATTTTCTCCAACCACTGCATTCAAGGTCGATGTTCTAATTAGAACTGCGCTTGATTTGGTTAACCCCATCCATTTAAAAAACTGGTTTACCCACTGTTGTTACTGTACCTCATAAACCTGCAATAGGCTGTAAAAACGGTTCCTCTGAAATAATCACTATGTCATCGAAAGAAAAACTGGATCGATTGAAAAAACAAAGAGAGTCGTCTGAACGCGTTTATAATATTCAAAGTGAGAGAGTAGTAAAAATACAAGAAGCTTTAGTGATTGAAACTGATGTATTACGCAAGTTCCAGTACGAAAAGCAGATGATCCGAGAGGATGATGAGCTTAAAAAGCTTAGTTCTAAATTAGATGATATCGAAGCCGAAATTCGATTATTAGAACGCGAAATTGAACACGAAAAATCTAAATTTGAACAGGAGGAAGGAAAATTAAACCTGACAGGCACATCTCATCTACCGCCCCTATTTAGAGACTATCAAGAAACTGAGAAATTTAATGTAGCTGATAACTGGGTATGTATTAACACATTAACTACTCATTCAGATACAGTCAATGCTATTACCATCAGTCTTGACGGTCAAACTCTTGTTAGTGGTAGTGCTGATAGAAGCATCAAAATTTGGAGTTTGCTAACAGGAAGAGTGATTCACACTCTTGAAGGACATTCAGGGACAGTGAATTGTGTTACTATCAGTCCTGATGGTCAAACTCTTGCCAGTGGGGGCGATGATAGAATCGTCAAAATTTGGAACTTAAACACGGGAAAACAAGTCCGCACCCTTGGTAATTGGCTTTCTTGTCCGCACTTAAACTCAATATGTTCTCTCGCAATAACTCCAGATGGTCAAACTCTAATTAGTGGTAGTCGAGATCATACAATCAAGTTTTGGAATCTAGCAACAGGTAAACAAACAGGTGAGCTATCTCAACACCGATGGGGAGTTTATTCTATAGCTCTCACTCCTGATGGTCAACAGATCGCTAGTGACTGCTCAGACCATAGTATTAAGTTATGCTGCTTAAACAATGAAAAATTGCTTGCAACTTTTATCGGTCATTCGAGTTGGATTTGGGCGCTCGCTATCAGCCCCAATGGTAGAATTTTAGCTAGTGGTAGTGAAGATTGCACAGTCAAACTGTGGAATTTAGAAACGGGCCAACTTCTTTCCACCCTTACAGGGCATACTAATCCAGTACACTCGGTAAGTTTTAGCTGGGATAATCAAATACTTGCTAGTGGTAGTTATGACAATACAATTAAGCTATGGAGCGTAGAAAATGGGCAGCTAATTCATACCCTGTATGGGCACAGCAACGGCGTTAATTGCATAGCGTTTAGTCCAAACGGCGGAAGAATTGCTAGTGCTAGTGATGACAGCACGATTAAAATCTGGCAGAGATTATAGTTATCTTTTACAAATTCGCTCAAGACAGAGATACACTTTCTACCATATCTTCAGAACAAAGTTTTTGTTTTAAAGCTTTGATTTGCTGACGAGCATTATATACAATTGATAATGCATCCTGTAATGTTTCATTAGTTACTCTGACTGTCTGTGCCTTGTGGAGGGATACTTCTTGTGCTTGCTGCATCGCCGAAAGAGAAGTCTCTATAGTTTGACGATAAGTATTTTCAACTTGTTGCTCAATTTTTGTTGCTATATTATTATATAATGTGGGTATTTCTTTAACAATAGCTACTTTAAAATCAGGTAGGGCTGCTTGTAGTCTCCGCTGATAATTAATGTTGTTCTCTGATATTCTTAAGTCTTGGATTTGCCGAATAAATAGATCAGTAATAAACGTTGATGTATCACATTCATATAGAATCTCGAAAGTATTCCAGTCTGTTCCAGAATAATCCTGATTAGTTACTGTTTCTGTAGCTTGTTTATTTAAAGCACTGGTAGCATTAGTTAAGTCTTTAAATTCTGCGAAAATTGCTGTCTGAGCTTTTTGATAGCTTGCAGAAATAGCTGGTTGATGAACAGCGAGACATTTATCTATAGCATTTCTAAGAGAGTTGTGTAAAAAGAATTGAAAATGCTTTTTAATATCTTGAATTTTGAAATTAGAAATGGTGGCGATCGCTTCATAGTCCAAGCGAAGTAGGAACTCATTCATCCATCGACAAGTTTGCTCGCTAAGTTGATTAATTTCATCTTTCATAGCTTGGATATGTTGTGCGATTCTATCAAATAATTCCGAATTTGGATCTGTGTACTGAGTTATAACATAACTTAAATATCCTTGGTCTACTTCTAGAGTATCACGTAAGCACAGCAAATTTGTTTCAACCTCTTGTAACATCTGCTCTGTGCGATCGCTAGCCCGATTAAGTTGAATTAAATGACGTTGTAGATTAATAGCTTGATCTAAGGATTGACGAAATTCACCGAAGGCTCTTTCTAAACTTGATGCACAAGTAGGATTGGGTCTGGGTAAGGATTGGATTCGGAAAACTTCGTCCAAAGCACTAATTGCAAAAAGCTGAGGAGCAGGAAACAAATGGCTAATTTTTCTATAATTGCTATTAAATATTCTATGTATATCTTCCTCTGTACGAAGGTCGTCCATCCGATTTAGAACAAGAAATATTTTCTGGAAATCTTGAGGGATGACAGACATTTGTAGAAATGCTTGTTCTGATTCTGCAAATGGTGCTAATGCCGATGATACAAATATAACTGCATCTGCTTGTAAAAGATAAGTATGAACTTGGCGATCAAAGCGTTTGAGAATATCGCCCGTTCCAGGAGTATCCACAAGACGCAATCCTTTTAGCCACTCATTCGGAGTTTCAATTTTTAAATGACTAACAGGCTGAGGTAGCTCAGCTAGAATTTGCTCAAGTTTTTCTGCTTTTAGTTCTTCCTTATCTAATTCAATTTTTTCACCGTTGGTCAAGTAAAGATTAATTTTTAGTTCTGGACCATATTGTATATGATTAATTGTGACTGTTTCTGGCAGCACATCTGTAGTGACAATAGTTTCACCTAATAAAGCATTGATGAGTGTGGATTTTCCTCGCTTGAAATCACCAATTACTACAAGTACAAAGTCTGCATGTAAGCGCTTCCGGATATCTTCGACTTGAAGTTGTATCTGTTTAATAATCTGTTTACCTAGATCGGTTTGAAATTTTTCTAAGCAAAATGCTTCTCGAAAATCAGCGACGATTTGTAGAAATTCTTGTCGCAAATAGGTAAAATCGTAACTGAAAGATTTAGCTGCAGATTCCATAACGAGTTAATATCCTTTGGGTATTACACGAACCACTTGCTCGCATAAATTATCGGTTTCTTGTTTAGTGCGCACATTTGATGTTTGTGCTTCTGGTCGCCAAGAATGGAAAATGTCGCACTCGGCGAACAAGCGAAGTGCATTTATTCGTTTAGGAATGAGTGGATGAGTATTAAATAGTTCTAGTAACTGGATAGGAGCAGATGGGTTTTTGCTGATCTGTTCGCGGTATGCATCAATATTAATTTTTTCTAATAACTTTCCGCTACCCATAATAAGTTTAACAAAAGTTGTTTCTGCTGTGTTAACATCTCCGCAACAAATTAACCCGGCGCGATCGCAAGTAATTTCTGCATAACGACTCCAGCGCTTAAAAAATATTGTGAGTCCGCTTTTGATGAACAAATTTAATGCTCCTTGCTTAGGAACTGCCTCCAAAATCCCTTCTGCTAGTTGATTGGTCATAATTTCGCAGATAGTGTTGTAGACGCCGTGCAAGTTATGAATATGTCCACATTCATGGCCAATGACGAATTGTAGTTCTTCTACTGTAAAAGATTCAGCAATGTGGCTAGAAAGAACGATAACTGGTGTGATATCGTCAGTAGCAAAGGTATAAGCATCAGATTCAGCGCTACTTTGAATAAAAATCTGCGGAACACCAATACCTAACCTACGGGAGCAATCTTCACCAAGTGCATAGATATTCGGATACTGCTGTGGACCTACCGCGATACTTTCCATTAAGTGCAATTGATGTACAATAGGTACAGACCAACTAACTAAAGCCTGAGCCATAGCTCTGACTGGTGCCATCGCTGTGAGTTTTTGACGTAGTTTTTGGTCTAAGGAAAAGCTGTAGTCGGGGATTCCGCCAACTAGGTGAGTAGATAATTGGCGATCGCGCACTTCTAAGTAATGACGAAAATTCAAGTCAATTGATGCTGTCGGATTATTGGCTGAGGTATTTGGCATAGTTCTTACCTAAACTATGAAATTTATGAGTAATAACTGTGAAGCAGGATAAAGTTTTAAACCTCACAGTTACAGTAACGTCAATTTTTAAACACTGATAATTTCGACTAGCTCTTGAGACCGTCTCTGAGCACTACCCAGAATTTTTTCTGTCTCTGCACGCATCTCATCCAGTTCTTTGCGCTCAGCTTCAGTAAGAGCTTCTTGTCGTTGCCGTTTATGGTTTAATTCAGTGAGAGTATTTTGAGTGTTATCTAGCAGGGCTTCTACTTCTTGAGAAAGGGTTCGTTTGAGATGATCGAAACTCCCAGAAATATGATCCTCAACTTTTTGGTTAATTGGATTTGATTTGAGTTGTTTTTCAACTTCTGCGAGAATAGCTGCTTTATAATTGTCCTTAAACGCCTCTACTTGCTCACCACCAAACACTAATTTAGTAAGCCATCCACCTGTAAAAACAGATACCACACTAATAGCAATAATAGCAGGCCAGGTGACGGGAAATCCAATTAAACCTGCTAATACACCAGCACCGATTGCAGTTCCAACACTACCAGCCGCGCCAACTGCTGCACCTTTGATACCGGCTGTTCTAAAACCTGACCAAATACCGCCGAAACCGGTAAATACAGCTAAAGCTGCAGCTATTGCTTCTCCGCCTGTCTTTCTTTTGCGTATAGCATCAGCTTCGACGTCAACAAATTGCATTTGGATGTGATTTAAAACAGTAACAACAGAGTCAGCAAAATCTTTTAACCGGTCTATCTCTTCCGCTAGCCCTTTTTGAACCTCTGTTTGAATTTTATCTGCTAATTTTTGTCCTACGTTTTGCAAACTGTTAGAAACTTTACGACCAAGTTTTTCAGCAAGAGCTTTTTTATTATTTACTTCTTTAGGGGTGATAGTGGTTGAATCAATAACTTGTATTGCTGCCTGCTTTAACTCATCTTCTAATTTATTAAGTAGAGGTCGAACATTGTATCTTACATTTTCAGCTGCTCGGTCAATAAGCTGCATTTCTTCTTTTTTTCTTTGACGCAATTCTGCTATTTCTTGAATAGAAACTTCATAGGTTTTCTGAAAATCCTCTAACTTCATTTTCAGAGCATTCTCTTGAATGTTAATGGTTGCTAAAATTTCTCCAGCAGAAGCGATAACACGATTGAGAGGTACTTGTAACTCAATTGCTCCTCTTTCTATGACTAAAAATTGCTCTAAAGCTTGCTCAAATTCTGTGAAACGACTCTTAGCCAGTAATCCATTATCATTGCTATTCTTTGCTTCTAATGCTTGGTAAGCAGAAAGACCAAAGACTTTTGGTTCACCTATTTTTTTCAAGTAAACCTCATATTCTGCGGAGTGCTCCCCCCACTGCTCAGCTGCTCTCCCTAAAACATATTCTTTGATTCGTTTTCTGACGCTAGATATTACCTTATCAGCATCTTCAGGACGATTACAACGGTCAATTCCGGTGACTACAAAAATAACACGACCTAGATCATTTGTTAATAGTTTATTTTCCAAAAACTCTCGTTCTACTTCTGAAACAGGCGATTGCGCCATAATCACCAGAATGGCAGCATCCACCTTTGGTAAAACTGAAAGTGTTACTTCGGTCATGCTGGGATCATCGTTCAATCCCGGAGTATCAATAATATCTACTTTGTTCCGACAATAACTAACTGGATAATGAACAACAGCTTCTTTAACATTCGCTGCGGTTGCTTCAGCTTCTGGTGTTAACTTTGTTACATATTCGGCCAGTTTCTCAATCTCTACTGTCTGTTTATTACCATCTTTGAATTCCACTTCTACACAAGGAGTTATACCGTAAGTAACGCGATTGAGAGTAGCAGAACATGGTTCAATATCTGATGGTAAAATTTCTTTTCCTAGTAGAGCATTAATAAATGTACTCTTACCACGCTTAAACTCTCCAACAACTGCAACCCAAAAGATTTTGTTTTCAATTTTTTCTAAAACATCATCAATTGATGCGACTGATTGTTGAATATTTAATTTTTCTGAAAAATAGCGGAGTCTTTTTAAGTCAAGTACTAAGTTAGTAGATAACTTGTTGTAGTCTGTAAGCGATACAAGTGGAAGTGGTGCGTTTTGGTTCTCTTCAACTGCCATTTTCACTCCTTGAAGTGCGGTTTATTTACAGAAAGTTTTACTTAAATACTAGGCTTAGCTGGTTAAACAGATTATTTAGGTAACTCTGTTGACAGCCCTTCGGGCAAGGTTATCTCTTATTAAATTCTTAATAAGAACAACAACAACAGCGTGCCTGAAATTGGACTGCTATGCATGTTGTTAACAATTAAAGGCAGAAGGCAGTCCCAATGAAAAAAATTTCACCGCCAGGCATGTAAGAGGAATATACCCTACTCCCTGGTCTGTGCTCCCTCTTACAAGTCAGAAGGTTGATGTGACGGTTTATACGAGAATGCAATGCCTTCTGTCTGTTGCCCTGTCTTGCCCATAACGGGTCCAAGCCCACGGATTTAACCCTAACAGAAAACGGTTAGCTGTTACGAGACGCGCAGCGCGAGGAACAGGGCGTCCTTATTTGAATCCCACGTTTTTAAGCGTGGGTTCCTTCTGCCTTCTGCTTTCGTACTTCTGCCTTCTCAAACCAACTTTTTATACTGCATGAAGCCGATATAGATTGAAATCGATGGTAATATATGTGCTTATCTACCTGTATAACTTGTTTCTCAAGCAAGGATTTTATTACTTGTAGATACACTCGTAATAAGTCCACGATTTCAGTCAATACCAAAATTTAAAATCAATTTAATGTTTTATTCGTAAACTTGTGGCTGTTACTCACCTTCTCTCTCTACAATCAGAGATCCATCTTACAAAGCAGCGATTCCGGATAAGTTGAAACATAATTTTTGCTGTTTATGGTGAAAAAAGCTTGAATTACCAAAGCAGCAAGTATCTGGATATATCGCTGGCTGGACGCGCTAACCGAAAAATGAGCTTTATGAGTGTACCCTCTAATCAAAAATATTATGAATATTAAGTTTTTAGAATTTTTTTATACCAAATTTAGGCTCTTCCACAAAATAAAATGCCGAGCCGTCTAATTTATCAGTTAACCGATACCTGGTCGGTGTAGGTGTCCCAGCCCAAAGGGCTGGGACACGGCGGGCGCATTTTATTTATTGGATCTCCCTTACTGATATCTCTTAGATTGGTAATCTAGTACCGCATTGAGTACAGAATTTACAGTCCAGCGGATTCTGGTGGCTGCAATTAAGACAGGCTCTGTTTTTAAAACCATTTTCCTTATCTATTTCTAGATTCTGATAAAGCTGCTCGTATAAAATCCAAGCACGGTTGAGAACATCCCTAGTTGTAGCATACATTGTCTTAATTGTGTCGTATTCACTTTCAACCAAAGCTTGTTGTTTTCCTTGTACTTTAGCAAGTGTATTTTGAGTATTTTCAATCCAAGAACTTATTTCTTCGTCGATATGGTTTTTGAGTTTGTCTAAGCTTTTACTAACTGCGTAAACGTAATCATCGACTATTTGATTGCTGTTGTGCGATCGCAACCGTTTTTCAATTTCTGCGATCGCATTAGATTTGAAATAACTCTTTAAATTCTTGATTTTTTGAGAATTACCAACTCCTGCACCAACTGCTGCACCTACAGCTATTCCTATAGGACCAAAAAGTGAACCAGCAACACCACCAACAATAGTGTACAAACCATTTTTCTCATATTTCAACAAAAAGGCTTCTGAATTGCTAGAAAATAAATTGGGTAATTTGCGTATTTGCTTTTGATTAAATTCGCGCAAAGCTTGATTTAGAGAGTTACTGACTAAGCTTGAATTACTTTGAGTAATATTGTCGTCTAACTGATTTATATGTGTTTCAACAGTACCCATAACCTCAGATGCTATTTCTAGGAAAGAGCTAACTTGCTGCAATCCTGTTAATAGTTCTCGCTCAATCGCAAGCTCAATTTCACTTGCTATACTTTGGCTAGCATTTTCTACTGCATTGCTAACTTGATTAGCAAGTTGTTGTAATAAAATATCTATATCTTTAGAAAAAGTTATGTCGGCTATTTCAACCGTTTGTTCCACTGCTTGCTTTAATCGAGCTTCTAATAGAGAAACTAATAGTTTTGTCTGGACTTTTATATTATCTTGATTTAAACTGATTTGTAATATCTTCTTTGATTTAATATATCTAAATTTATCAACCAATTCACTTATTCTGGTAAACTTATCCTTCGCATTTTCATAACCAGATGAAAGAAGTAATTTTTTAGCGTCCAAATGTTTAATCACTTCTTCACTAAAATGGATAACTTGATTTATAACAGTTTGTACAACTATTTTTCCTCTTTCATTAGATATGATATTACGGAGTTCGAGTTCAAAATTTTGAAAACGGCTTTGAGCTAAAAGAGCGTTGTCATTTGTCTTTTTTGCAGACAATGCCTGATATGCCGAAAGAGGGAAAACTTTGATATTATGTATTTTGTTTAAGTAGCGTTTGTATGCTAAAGAATTGGTTTCAAACTCTTGTTTAGCCCAATTTTCAACGGAATCTTTTATACGGCGTCTAACTAATCTTAATATCTTATCTACCTCTTGAGGTTGATGAAGATGATCAATTCCGGTAACTACAAATACAACTTGGCTCAAGTTAGTCGCGAGTAGCTTTTGCGCAAGAAAATCTCCTTCAGATTCAGCAAAAGGCGCTAAAGCTGATGTCACCATGATTGCAACCTCGACACTATCCAAAACAGAAAGCGTAACTGCTGTCATGCTTTCATCGTCACTTAATCCAGGTGTATCAATAATTGAGACGCTATCGCGACAATAATAAATTGGATAATAAATAACTGCTTCTTTCACAGTTGCTGCAACAGCTTCAGACTCTGGAGTGAGTTTAGTCACAAAGCTGACTAGCTTGTGAATAGCTATATCACGTTCTTCATCATCTTTAAAAATAATCTTAACAAATGGTTCTGCTCCATAATTCAAGCGATTGAGAGTTGCGGTTGTAGGTAAAACATCTGCAGGCAGAATTTCCTCACCTAAAATAGCATTGATAAATGTACTTTTGCCTCGTTTAAATTCTCCTACAACAGCTATAGAAAATGAATCTGTTTCAAGCCGCTCGATGGCGCGATCAATGGATCCGAGAAGATTTTCAAGATGTATTTTTTCTGAAAAATTTCGTAGCTGCTTTAGATTACCTACCAGTGTAAGCACTAGTTGCTTATTATCGGTGGGAAATGGCATATATAATTTTTTCAAATGCTATTGTACATATATCATACTACTAAGCGTAAATATAGGGTTGGTGTTACCAGGGGCAAAGTAACTACTTCAAACACTTAAAAATCGAACCATCTTTGAATTTACTACAAAAAACAAGCGAGGGGAAGGGGTCAGCTGTTGGCTGACCCCTTCCACGCAAACGGTCATGAATCCTCACCCAAGTTCCATCTTTACGCCAGTTACGAAAATAGGTATAACCCACATTCCGCACTTCACAATGTAGTACAAAGTACTATACAAGAACTCTGTAATAAGAACAAGTAAAAATACTCAAAACGCTTAAGTAAGTCTGAGGGCAGTTGCTCTATGAAAATAAAGCCATAAACAGCTTATAAATACTTAGTTGCAAGCTTTTCAGAAAAAACATACATCGTTTTGTTGTGTGAACTTACGGTTCTTGCGTACTTAACGTGCTAAATTTTTAATTACAGTCGATAACTTTGTTTTAAAATCAAGGCTTACAGGCGCTTATAGCCAAAATTTTAATCATCAGACCTAAAAGGCAGTAAATAATGGCTGTCATCTTATCCCAGCAAGGATTTCAAGCTTATTTTTCAACATATTTAGCACGCTAAGTACGCAAGAACCGAAATAGCTTAAAAAGAGCCAATACTGGAATCAAAAATCAACTAGGAAAGTTAACAATCACCCCTACATTAAGATGAGTATTTCAATGCTTTCAAGGAATTCATATTTTAACTTTAAATGGTGTTCATCAAATTGTTAATTTAACGGAGGAGCGAAAATTTATTTTAAATAATCTGCCTTCGTCTTGCCGGAAATATTATTTACTTTCTTAATCTAAACAACGTCTGGATATTTGGATAACAATTCATCACCATCCGAAGGAATAGTTATTGTTCCTCAAATTTATAGTGCCTATACAACCTATTTTATCAGTTAAATATAAAATATTTAATTATTTTTATTAAAAAGAAAATTAGTTCGTTATTCTTTTCTTAATTATCCTGACTTTCTTACTTTTATCTATTTTGTAACTTAGTTATGTTTCGAATTGAAGTACGAAATGTAGGGTGTAAGTAATGCGTAGTAATTGAACTTTGAACAAGAAAAAAGTGGGTTCGCGTTTGTTAAAGATCTAGGACTTACGCATTGACAAGGAGGCCCAAATATGGGGTATAGATTTCAAGCCTTTAAACTTGATTTTTCGGCACTTTTTTGGCGATGCCTGCGGCGGGCTACGCCTACGCTATTATCCCTCAGATCATTGTTTAAAGCCTGAAACGACGAATTTTCGTTAATGCACAAGATATTCGTTTGTACAGTGCGTAAGTCCTAAGATCGCCCAAATTAAATGGTTAGCCGCGTTAAGTGAAGAAGATACCAAAAAACTGATATGCGATCGCGCCGAACAAGAAAACATCTCTTTAAATGACGATACAATTACCTCGCTCATCGAATGGTCAGGATGTCATCCCTACCTAATCCAACAATCACTTAACATGATTTTTGACTCCAATCAGCAAGAATTAGGCGATAACCTCATCGAAAAATTGCTACAGCATCACGACAAAGACTTTTCCGCTTGGTGGAACGCCGAACAACAAAACGTCTCTGGTGGTTTTGGCGAAGATGAACGCCAAGTTTATTCAGCCCTAATTCATAACCGCAAAGCCACTGTCGAAGATTTAGTAAATTATACAAGCTTCACTCATAAGAAGGTGTCAGATGCTTTAGAAGTGATAGCTGGTACTGGTGTTATTCGCTTGTTTGATGATGAATTTTATATATTAGGTTCTCGCCTGTTTGAAGAGTGGGTGAAACAGCGTTGAGGTGGAAAATTGGTTGACTTTGTTACGATTAACCTAGATAATATACGCCACTACTTAAGTTATGAACCGAGTAATATTACCAGATGTTTTAACCCTCGAAGAAGCCTCTTAAGGCTACCTGTTGAATCGGTACAGCGCCAAGCCTTACAGGGAAATATTCCAGGACGCAAAGGCAAAGCACTTTAGTTCATTTGTGCTGTAAAAACTTCTCGAACAGTTAGATTCAATTCTGGAAATACTAATGATTCTATACGGTCATTTCCTCTAAATTGTTTATTTTGATAATTACCTTGATTATTTCGAGTATAAATACTAATGGTTGGTAGTTTACCTTCACCTACCATCAATTCAGTACCATAAGGGTAATAATCTACAATCCAGTATTCTTGTATTCCCATTTCATCATAATCAGCAAGCTTTTTCAGATAATCATCTCTCCAGTTGGTACTGACTACTTCAATAACCAACACTATCGACTCAGATTTACTGACTATTGATTCATCTGACCAAAGTGGTTCGTTTACTAAAGACGCCAAATTTAATAAAAGTACATCCGGATAGTATCCAGATTGTTTGTTTTCAGGTCGTACTAGTCCTTTGTTCGGTACAAAATAATTAAGCTTAAGTCTCAAACATTCACCCATGATAATTTTTACCAAAAATCCAAGAATTTCCTCATGCTTTCCTCTTGGTTGAGGCATTTGTACAATTTCTCCATCGTATAATTCGTAGCGAATACTTTCAGGTTGTGTTTGTAGAAAATCTACAAATTCATCAAATGTGGTTAAATTTTCTATTGGTTGTCTCATGGCTTTTTACTGAATGTTGCCTTAATTTCTCGATTACCGGAAATTCCACCAGTAGGGGGCATAGTTTCTAATGTACCGTCAGCGTTGCGTTCAAATCGGAGTTCTGGATTCTGCGAACTCATGCGCATTAATTCTTCATCAGAATACCAGGACGGCAACGCTAATTTTTCACTATTCATAAATAGTGCCAATAAGCTTGACGAATTGATAGAATATGAAGGATAAATGAAATTCATCCTCCATATTTTTACGACTAGCGGAACATACTACTTACAGAGCTATCTTCGTGAATCCGCCAGATAGTTTCCCCAAGAAGATTAGCTACTGAAAGTACTACTAGTTGTGGAAAGCGATCGCTCTCTGGAATTGGAATTGTGTTTGTAACAATCACTTCCTCAAACAGTCCAGCTGATAACCTCTCAATTGCTGGTGGTGAGAATACCGCATGAGTTGCACACGCATACACTTGACGTGCGCCTTCCTCGCGCAGTAACTGTGCTCCTGCACATATAGTTCCTCCGGTGTCAATCATATCGTCCACAAGCACCGCCGTTTTTCCCTTAACATCGCCGATTACGTTTAGCACTTCGGCAACATTATGAGCCTGACGACGTTTATCAATAATTGCCAGTGGAGCATCACCTAGCTTTTTCGCAAACGCCCTAGCTCGTGCTACACCGCCAACGTCTGGAGAAACTACCACAAGATCATGGAGTTGTTTACTTGCGAGATAATCTAGCAAAACTGGCGAACCGTAGACATGATCAAAAGGTATATCAAAGTAACCTTGAATTTGAGCTGAGTGTAAATCCATAGCTAGAACACGGTTAGCACCAGCTTGCGTGATCAGGTTAGCAACTAACTTAGCAGTTATTGACTCCCGTCCTGCTGTTTTACGGTCAGCTCGAGCATATCCATAGTAAGGAATTACTGCTGTTACTTGGCGAGCTGAAGCCCGACGACAAGCATCAATCATAATCAGCAATTCCATTAAATTATCATTTACAGGATGACAACTAGGCTGGATTAAATATACATCGCAGCCGCGAACTGATTCCTGTATTTGAATATATAATTCCCCATCCGCGAATCTTTTCCGGATCATTGGTCCTAGATCCATGCCTAGGTAATGCGCGACTTCTTGAGATAGTTGTAAATTCGCGGAACCGGAAAGCAGTCGCAGGCGATTATTTTCAGTGAGTCCTGTTGCAGGTGACTGAACTTTGAAAGTTACAGAACTAAGCACAGCAGATCCTCGATGTGCATTCATGGCAATATTATCATCCAAAATAGTCTGAAAAATTATCTATGAGTTTTGTTGAAGCTTTCATAAAAATTTTCAACACTCCTTCATAAAACTTTTTCAAGAAGCTCGAGCTTGTGGCATACTTTTAACATACCACATATTGATGTAAGTGCTATGGGAAAACCTACGAACTTTATCACGTTTCGTGTTAACGATCAAGAAAAAGATATTCTACGTACTTACTGTGAGAGACAAGGTAGAACACAGACTGATGTGCTTAGGGAACTCATCAGGAATCTCGGAAAAGAAAACTCTAAGACTGGTGTTGGTTTGCCTTCTTTATAAAATCTAATGAATGACTGCAAGACCTGAAAGGGTTAGATTTGTAATTGCTTATATGGTTGACAACCACGCTGCTGTGCTAACTCTTGCTCATACGCGTGCGCAAGCAACAAGCCGGGAAACTTCGTGCCCTTCTCTTCACTGAGACGCTGAGCGCAAAACGCAGACTATGCCAGCAAAGATGTTTGCTAGTCGCTAGCTTGCGAGCAGACGCCCCAAGGATCTGTGCAACTTTGGAAACCAAAGCAACGCACTAGCTAGAGTTTTGACGTTTCATTTCTCTTTTGTGTTCAATACACCCGACGCTAGGGAGAAACAGCTGTTCAACCCTCATCTTCGTCTGAAACCCCTGGGTTCAATCCGGGGGTAGTGACGTATAATGCTGATGATTCTGTATTTGCCCATTCTAATGATACCATCTGTCGGCAAACTATGATATACCCAAGCAAAGCTACGCATTCATAAAAATAGTCAAGCAAGTAAAGACTTTCCTGAAAAGGAAACCTTTGCTACTAGATAGGGTGGCGCAAAGCACCCGGATTTATGGGGAATAAAAATGTATTCCCTTTGTTAATTCCTCCTAGTCGTGTTACAACACGAAATCAATTAACGATGCAAGCACCGATTAAATCTGGCACTATACTGCAAAACCGTTACTGTATAATTCAAACTCTTGGTCAGGGTGGATTTGGTAGAACCTATCTAGTAGAAGACTCTAGGCGTTTTAATGAACTTTGTGCCATCAAGGAATTAATTCCTACAGTAACAGAGCCTGACGCTTTGGAAAAAGCACAAGAACTTTTCCAAAGAGAAGCAGAAATACTGTATCGAATACAGCATGTTCAAGTTCCCCAATTCCGGGAAAGATTTGAGCAAGACCAACGCTTGTTTTTGGTTCAGGAGTATATTCCAGGTAAAACTTATCGTACCTTGTTGGACGAGCGTAAGGCAGTAGGTGATGTATTTACAGAAACAGAAGTATTACATTTAATCCGCTCTCTGTTACCAGTGTTAGAACATATTCACAGCCAAGGAATAATTCACAGAGATATTTCACCGGAGAATATTATTCTACGCGACACTGATCGCCTACCAGTCTTAATTGATTTTGGAGTGGTGAAAGAACTAGCAACTCGATTACAATCGCCTAACACTACAGCGCCAACAACCTATGTAGGAAAGTTGGGTTACTCCCCAAGCGAACAAATGCAAACGGGTCGAGTGTATCCTAGTAGTGATCTGTATGCACTAGCTGCAACAGCAGTCGTTTTATTGACTGGTAAGGAAGCATCTCAACTTTTTGATGAAACCCAACTAACTTGGAATTGGCAACGCTGGGTAACAATTAATCCACAATTTGTCCAGATTTTAAACGGGATGTTGAGTTACAGACCAAGCGATCGCTATCAAAATGCTACAGATGTAGCACAGGCACTGAAATCCTTGGCTCAACCGGCTGTCCGAACCTCTAACGTGCAAACAGTTCCCGTTGCTCGCATTCCCAGCCCTGTACAACCAGCTTCATCTAACAAACGAGTTCCTCAGATTCCACAGCCTGCAACTAATTCAATATTAGATAATCCATTAGCGGTTGGGGCAATTGGCAGCGCTGTGGTTATCCTAGCTGGTTTAGGTTCCTGGGCGCTGGTAAGCTCTATCCGTAATCAATCAAAAGAACCACAAACAACAATCACACCACAAACTTTCCCTTCACCAGTTATCTCTGGTAGCACTAGTGCGACACCAACCCCTACCTCAACCCCAACACCTACCTTAACACCAACACTTATCCCGACTCCAGCGCAAACTCTAACTCCAACAAAAAATCAACCTATTGTACAGACAAAGCGTTTGAATTTTGGAGCATCTAACACAACTTTCGTTGAAGGTACGCTTAGAGCCAATGAAATCCACCAGTACATCTTTAAGGGTGAAAAGGGTCAACAGTTAACTGCATTGTTTGCTAAAGAGAGCGGTGTTTCACTAACAGTCTTAGGTCCTAATGGTAACCCAATTGAAAACACAGCAAAAGAAGTCACTTTTTATCAAGGGATCTTACCAGATACTAGTAACTACACTCTCCGGGTCAATTCTGTTCTTGGAGTAAGTCAAAGCAGTTACAATCTCAGTATTGGTTTAGAAAATCCAACCAGAGCAGTACCTACACCCTCTCCTACAGTCACGCTAGGAACTCCAGCACCCACAGCACAACCGCCAACAGAACCACCACCTGTAGACTTGTCTCCCTCTTTACCATCCCAAACCCAACCTCCGTTATCTCCCGAACCAGAACAAACTCAGTAGGGCATGGGGCATGGGGCATGGGTACTGGGGATAGAGGAATTCACTCATTTCTTCCCCTGCTTCCCCTGCTTCCCCTGCTCCCCCTGCTCCCTGCCCCCTGCTCCCTGCTTGCTTTTAGAGAGGGTTGGGTTGAGAATTGTTGCAATTACGCAAGCCTTCATTGTTGCTTTTAATTTCTTCGCACTGTTCGGCTATGTCAATAAAAACCTATAGAATGAAGCGCTTCTGCCTTCGGCGGATCGCACTCATCTGGGGATCTTCGTTTTGCAAAATGGAATTTTTGTTAGATAAATTTTTAGTTTTTGTAATTCTTATTATTTGCTAGATTTTTCCTCACTCAATCCACAGAGTTTCCACAGGTACTTCCAAAGTTTTCCACAAATACAGGACGAGCTTATCAGCTGTTGCTCTGTTAATGGGGATTACCAAATTGCAGCCATAAGAAGTTGTCAATGCTGAGTTTTTATTAAGAGTTGTTAAAAAAAATGTCTGTAATCCTTATTCTATCGTAAATCTTTATATTTTATAAAGTGTTTTTTAACATTTCGCAGCATTGACAACCATACCCCCTTTTGCTGCAAAATAATGCGGCTTGGTTTTGTAGTCCGCCCTCACATCTATGTAAAATCGCTTACCCTCTTGCGGTAGATTATCAAACAAGCGAATAACTATATGTTCATATATTTTGGGTATACCATAAGCATGGTTTCCCCATTGATGAACTTCAAAGGAGAAAAATCTTATGAAGGCAACAGTTAGTATCTTTACAGAAATTCCCGAAGTGCTTCACGAATCACTCAAACACTACTTAGAAAAACATCCCGATTGGGATGAAACCCGAGTATTAACGGCAGCATTGTCACTGTTTTTACTGCAAAATGGGGAGAGCGATCGCCGTGCTGCTCGTGTTTATTTAGAAACCCTGTTTCATCAGTGCTAAATAGGGTTACCGCCGAGATACCAGCATTCAGGGGACACCTTGTAAAGTTATTTCCCAATTTACATATATCTCGGCGACCACCCAAAAAGATTAGGTTAATTTTATACAGGAAACCTGATCCCGAAAGATTGATGAAAATCTTCTTGGACTTTACGAGTTAAACGACGGGAGACTTGGCGGACGACTTGGTTAAGTAAGCGATCGCCTGTGGATTGGATTAAAGATTTAGGTAAACGCTGAATAAACTTAGGAAAGTTAATGTATACGGTTAAATCCAATTCCCACATCACCAGTGTTATGTCAGCCAAGTCACTTGAAGCATCGTGGTTGGGTTTTTGTACCAAATTTAGTGCTGCATTATAATCTACCTCATAACCAGGAGCTTGGTAATCAGGAATGGGGATCGTACGAATACGATATACCCCTTCCTCTGGGGGTAAAAGTTCCAACCCAATTTTTGGTTCTACATCGTAACCAAAAGCACCAAAGCGACCAATCACTAAAGCGTAGCCATTTTCCCCCAAAGGTTCTACCTTCATTGGCTCAGCGCAACGGGAAAACCATGAAGCGTGACTGTTGAGATATTCAGCAACATTAACAGCAGAAGCGTTCATCTCCATGGAATCCTGATAACAACCGTGAAACCTAGTTGGTGTCCATACAGTTGCTTCTAAGGATGGGTCATCAACCTCTGCTGCTTTTGTTGTTTCAAACGATTGATACTCAGACTGTCTGGAAAACATAATGCATTATTGTAGTGCTGATTCGTTTACCTTAATTAATCATTCCCTTGTTTAATGGGAATTTTCGCTCTGAAATAGAATTTTTACTTAAACCTCAAGAACGAGTCATAAAATTTATCTAATCTCTACAATAGAGAACTGAACAAAAAAGATACTATTTTGCAAGATAGGGTTTATCATGAAAGCATTTGTAGCAGGGGCTACTGGTGAAACAGGCCGCCGAATTGTGCAAGAATTGGTAGCGCGAAATATTCCGGTTCGTGCTTTAGTCCGAGATATTGAGAAAGCGAAGAGTATTTTACCTGCCGGAGCTGAGTTGGTAGAGGGTGATGTGTTAAAACCAGAAACCCTGAGTGCTGGTGTGGGAGATAGCACAGTAATATTATGTGCTACTGGAGCAAAACCGAGCTTCGACCCAAGTGGACCCTATAAAATAGATTACGAAGGAACCAAAAATTTGGTGGAAGTAGCTCGCCAAAAAGGAATTGAGCATTTTGTTCTTGTTTCTTCGTTGTGTACCTCCCAGTTGTTCCACCCACTAAATTTGTTTTGGTTAATCTTGGTTTGGAAAAAGCAAGCTGAGGAATATCTTCAGAGAAGTGGTCTGACCTATACAATTGTACGACCAGGTGGGTTAAAAAATGAAGACAACCCAGATGCGATAGTAATGCAAAACGCTGATACATTGTTCGATGGTAGTATTCCCCGGCAAAAAGTTGCTCAGGTTTGTGTAGAATCACTTTTTGAGCCACAAGCACGAAATAAAATTGTAGAAATTGTTGCTAAAGCAGAAGCACCAAGCAAAACCTTTGGTGAACTATTTGCTACGGTAGCATAGTGTAATGGGGCATGGGGCATAGGGCATAGGGCATGGGGCAGAGTAAGATAGTAACTGAACTTACAACTAAATACTTATACAAGATCAATCACATCCTCTCTAGCCTATTGCCCATTACCCATTACCTATTGTCCCATGCCCCATGCCCCATGCCCATCACCCTAGTAAATAAGGAACAGTCAAACTCTGAAAGGTGTTGAAAAACTCATAGGACCGCTAGCTGCGCTCCTTGGTTTCGTATATTTGTTTCAATGGTACATAACCGGCAGCCTGCGATCGTATAACGATCCTGTCTTTAAAATTAGACAACCTCCCTTAGTTATGAAAGGGGGTGATCCTTACATACGTGCTTTAATGCGGACCATATCAGCAAGTGAAGCCAATAACAATCGTCCTTATTCGCTGTTGTATGGTGGACAACACGTCACCGATCTCAGTCGCCATCCTGACATTTGCGTCACCATTTCAGTGGGCCCTAATAAAGGCAATTGTTCCACAGCAGCTGGTAGATATCAAGTTATAAATAGTACTTGGGATCAAATTGCACTTTCATACCACCCAAAACCTCAGCAGTTAATGTTTTGGACTAATTATAGTTTTGAACCAGAGTATCAGGATATAGTAGTTTATCGCTGGTTGAGTGACTCCCGATTTTGGAAAACTAATATTTCTCAGCAGTTGCGGCAAGGAAAATTAGATGAAGTCTTAAAGAAACTTTCTCCCACTTGGACAAGCCTAGGATACGGGATAGAAACCAATTCTATGACTCAGTATTTGCCCAGAGTCTACCAGAAAGTGTTGCAAGAGGAATTGAAGAGTAGGGAACAGGGAGTAGGGGGCAGGGAACAGGGAGTAGGGGGCAGGGAGCAGGGAGTAGGGGGCAGGGAGCAGGGGAGCAGAGGAGCAGAGGAGCAGGGGAGGAAGAATTAATCACATACTTTGTTTTCCGGTTTACTCTCTTCATTGACGAAGAGAGTTTTTTCTGAGTACTTGATTTATAGGAAATTTCTGATATTTTCCACAAACGCCAAAGTATTTTCAAAGTGGATATTGTGACCACAGTTACTTGTTAATTTTAGTTGGGAAAATTTACAAATATTCGTCATGTTTGTATTGATATCAATGAATTTTTCATCATATTCACCTACAAGTAAAAGTAGAGGAGTTTTGTTTTCTTTAAGATTTTCCCATAAAGATGGTTGGGAGCCAGTACCCATAAACTGTAATGATTTAGCCAATTCTAAAGGATTATTTTGCAGACGGTTTTCTATCAAATTGTGAAATTGTGGATGATGTTTAATAGAACCAAAAATCGCCTGTTCATACCAGTTCAATAAAAAAGTGTTGAAATCACTTCTAACTAATTTTCTGGCTATTTGCTCATCACGCTTAATTCGTTCTACTTGTTCTACTCGTGTCAGCAATCCTGGAGAAGCTGATTCTAAAACAACTTTCGAGAAACGGTCAGGAAAATGTAAGGTCAGGTATAAGGCTAATCTTCCACCCATTGAATAGCCAACTAAAAAGCACTGGGAAATTGATAGGACATCTAGTAATTTAATTAAAGCAGAGGCGGTATTTGCCATGTTATAGTATTCATCACCACCTAAGACTTGAGTTTTCCCGTGTCCAGGAAGATCAACTGTTAGACAATAAAATTCATGAGATAGTAATTCTATAGCCTCATCAAATTCGTGGTGATTCCCCATGAAGCCGTGTAAAAAAAGAATTAATGGTTTTTCTGAAAAACCATTAAAGGAATAGTGGAATCGATAATTTCCCGAAGTCATATTGCTAAGGTAAAAACCGATCTAAAGCTGCTTTTAACTGTTCGATTTCAACTTCAATATTGCCTTCTTTGGCTGCTCTAGCAATACACTCGGTTAGATGTTCATCCATTACAATCCGTGCTACTCGATCTAAAGCACCCCGAACTGCGGCAATTTGTAACAAAACATCTGGGCAAGGGCTACTTTGCTGCACCATTGTTTTAATACCACGAATATGACCTTCTATGCGTGATAGCCGATTGACAATTCGCCGCAAAGACTCTTCACTATGAACATGAAGATGAACAGATTCCGCTTGGCTGTGTGTATGATTTGGGTATTCTTGGTCTAGATCGTCATCTTGTTGTAGGTTGGGGGGGGATCCTTTTCCTAATCGGTTCAATCCATTCATGATGGTTATGGAGTGCTGGCAGTACTAAAGATCCTAACCCATAACAAAATGGTGCTGAATATCCTTACGGGCAAAATCCGAACCTTTTTTGGGTGAATGCCTACCAAGCTTTTTGGTGAATTTTGTTAATAAACTTAATTAATAATAGCTTTAGAAATAATTTTCACGACGTAGCAACAGTACATTCAAACTCAGAAAATTAGGTTGTGGTTATGCGATTTCCCGAACTCCTTGTGTTTATACGCCGAATTAGTACTTATGTATTAGCTATATTTATAGGCGTTGTGCTAGTTGTTGGTACGCTGCAAGTCTCTCCAACACAGGCTGAACCAGCACCGGTTAAAGTCAGTACTGACTCACCACAACTAACTGCACAAAGGCAATCTGCTGCATCGGCTGCTATAGGTACTAGTAGCTTCGTTACAGCAGCTGTAAACCGGGTTGGGCCAGCAGTTGTAAGAATTGATACGGAACGTACAATTCGTCGCAATCCTGATCCATTCTATGAAGACCCTTTATTTAGAAGGTTTTTTGGTGATAGTTTTCCTCAGCAGTTACCAGAAGAGCAGTTACGGGGTCTGGGTTCAGGTTTCATAATTAACAAAAGTGGGCTGGTTCTTACTAATGCTCATGTGGTGGATAAAGCCGATAAAGTGACTGTCCGTCTTAAAGATGGTCGGGCTTTTGTAGGCAAAGTTCAAGGTGTCGATGAAGTAACTGATTTGGCACTTGTTAAGATTAATGCTGGAAGTGATTTACCCGTAGCGTCTTTGGGTTCTTCTGGTGAGGTTCAGGTTGGAGATTGGGCGATCGCAGTTGGCAATCCTTTAGGACTAGATAACACCGTTACATTAGGAATTATCAGTACTCTTAGACGTTCCAGCGCTCAAGTAGGCATTGCTAATAAACGCTTAGATTTCATTCAAACTGACGCTGCCATCAACCCCGGTAATTCTGGTGGACCATTATTAAATGCTCAAGGTGAAGTTATTGGGATCAACACTGCTATTCGTGGGGATGCAACGGGTATTGGTTTTGCTATTCCTATTGATAAAGCCAAAGTGATCGCTGCACAACTCGAAGCTGGTGAAAGAGTCTCCCATCCATATTTGGGTGTGATGATGGAGGATCTAACTCCTGAAATAGCACAGCAAATTAACTCTAACCCCAACTCCGTTATTGTAGTACCAACAATCAACGGTATTTTGGTAGCTAGAGTTGTACCCAACTCCCCAGCAGCAAATGCGGGTATACGCCCTGGAGATGTGATTGTTCAAGTTGATGGACAACGAATCACTAAAGGGGAAGAGTTACTCGAAATTGTAGACAATAGTCGTGTTGGTCAACTTTTGCAGCTTAGAGTGCAGCGTGGAAACCAGACACAGCAACTATCAATACGCACGGCTCAACTACAGGATATTTCGTAGGGCAATGGGCATGGGGCATGGGGCATGGGGCATGGGGCATGGGGCATGGGGCATGGGGCATAGGAGAAAAATTACCCGTGCATTTTTAGTGCTTGCCTCCCCTCCCCAATCCGTTAGCCCCATGCCCTTCTTATTGACCTTGATTTGCTGCTAGAAAGTTACGCAAACTCAGCAAACTCAGGGTTTGTCCTAAAGCAAGTGGTAGAAGTGTCAATCCTTCTAAGCGGGATTGTATCCAACCTTCTCCCCAATACCATTCGTGAAAGCCGTCAATTCCTTGACTGAGTAGCAACCGTATACAGTCAGGACCAACTACATCGACTTGATGATGAATTGGCACGACTGCAATCTTGCTTGTAAATTTAAATCCCGGATACAATTCTTCTGGCATTCCTGACTCAAAGCGACCTGAAAGTATCCATTTTTCAAGTTTCTCAGGACGTATTAAACTATCACGAATAGCGGCTGCTGACGCCTCAAGTTCTATCCGCAGTTGACTTTGTTGAAATTTACCTAGCATTTTTTTATTGGGCAAGGGGCAACGCGCAACGGACGGGTTTTTAATCCTCGACTACTTGAACAATATAACACCTACCCCCATGCCCCATGCCCCATGCCCTATGCCCCATGCCCCATGCCCCATGCCCATCACCATGTTTAAGTTTAATTTAGTTATACTAAGATAAGTATCAATCCCATGCTAAAAGCACGGGCTTTCAGTTAGACATTATTGGTAAGGTTTTTCATGGCGGATCAGTTAATTCGCGCTACAGCAGCTGAAGGCGGGATTCGAGCAGTCGGTGCGATTACCACACGTTTAACAGAAGAAGCAAGGCAGCGCCATAATCTCTCGTATGTGGCAACTGCTGCTCTTGGTCGGACTATGACAGCAGGGCTGTTGATGGCTTCTAGTATGAAGCGAATCGGGTCTAGAGTCAATATCCGAGTAAAAGGCGATGGTCCTTTAGGCGGTATATTGGTCGATGGGGGTTTGGATGGGACAGTACGCGGTTATGTTCAAAACCCAACCGTGGAATTACCTCCAAATGCTAAAGGTAAGCTAGATGTTGGTGGGGCAGTTGGTGAAGGCTATTTCTACGTAGTCCGTGATGTCGGTTATGGCTATCCCTACTCTAGTACAGTTGAACTTGTTTCAGGTGAAATTGGGGATGATGTTGCCCATTACTTGCTCAATTCAGAACAAACTCCTTCGGCTGTTGTTTTAGGTGTATTTGTTGGTTCGGAAGGGGTGACAGCTGCTGGAGGGTTACTTGTGCAAGTCTTGCCTAAAGCAGCGAGAGATGAGGCTCTTGTAGAAACCTTAGAATCCCGCGTAGCTGCTTTGTCTGGATTTACACCCTTGTTACAAGCGGGAAAGTCTCTAACAGAAATCTTCCACGATTTACTAGGAGATATGGGACTAAATATCTTTCCCGAAACCCAAATGTTGCGCTTCCATTGCAGTTGTTCTTTGGAAAGGGTTCTTGGCGCACTCAAGATGCTCGGAGAAGCAGAACTACGAGACATGATTGTTAAAGATGACGGTGCAGAAGCAACTTGCGACTTTTGCGGTACAGTTTATCAGGCAAGTAGTGCTCAGTTGGCTCAATTAATTGCTGATTTGCAAGCAGAAGATTCTGCTTGATTTTTCTTTTGACTTTATAAATAGCAGTTACTAGCTGCTTAGGCTGCGTTTTTGTCTAGGAAAAATGTAGCGGGTGTGTGGGAATATTGAAAGCCCAGTGCGAGCGTCTTGCTTGTCGTGACATTCGGGCAAGATGCTCACACTACTAAATCATAAAAACTGTAACCGCGAAGGGCACTGTGGGAGTGTCACAAACCTTTTGCCAGGACTGGCTTTTACGCTTGAGATTCCTCAACACTAGAATAACCGCTTGGATTAATTTCCGTATAGCGTTACTAGCTATAGAATAGTGAAAGTGCAAAAAGTAGCTTTTTGGAGCATGATAAGATTACTATGACAAAAATCTAATCGATTAAGTTCCGATCTAGAAGAGCTCACTATATAAATTATTTTGGTGTGAAAGATGACAGAGCGGGATATTCCAGAAAGCTGGTCACCAGCAAGAGCACAAGAGCTAGAACAAATGACTATGTTATCCCGAAATCAACAAGTCAGTGAAAATGCATCTGGTGTTTCAGCTACTGGTTCTACCTCCAAATCTGTGAAGCAGCGATCAAACGAAAATAGTCCAGAACAACCTTTTGACGACCAACTACAACAAATTGCTCCAAGTAAAAGTTTGGGAAAGTTACCACGTTGGTTGAAAAGCTGGGCACTATGGGTTTTTGTGTTAACTTTAGTTCCTGGTGGTATAGCATTCGTCTCGATAGCTATGCTATTAAAATTACCCTCTGCGCCAAATTGTCCATCAATTTTTTGGCCTTTGGCAAGTGCTTCGGTACGGATAAATTGCGCTCAGTTGGCAGCTTCTAAACAGACGGTGAATGATTTGCTGCAAGCGATCGCGCTGGTGAAGGATCTGCCAAAAAATCACCCACTACGTGAAGAAATCGATCATCATATCGAAGATTGGTCGCAGGATATTTTACTGCTAGCCAAAGAGAGTTTCCAAGCAGGGAGACTACAGGAAGCAATTGCAACAGCTCGCAGGATACCTGAAGATGTTTCTGCACGTAAATTGGTAGACGAGAAAATTGCAAAATGGCAATCAATTTGGTCAAAAGCAGAAGAAATTAATAAAGAAGCAGAAGAACAAATCCGACAACAGCATTGGCATCAAGCATTTATGGTGGCGTCTAAGTTGCTGCGTATAGATAATAAGTACTGGACAAGTACTAGGTACGACCAACTAAATCAGCTTATTGTCAGGACTAGGGAAGATGGTGAAAAGTTGGCAAAAGCTGAAAGCCTATCTAAAACTTCTGAAGTAGGTAATATACTCAAAGCTATCCAATTAGTAGGATCAATTGGCAAGGACAGCTACATTTATCAGCCAGCTAAAGACATGATTCCAACTTTGGGACGCAGGATGCTGGAATTAGCACAAAGAAAGCTGGACAAAGAGGATCCTGATGGAGCAATTGAAATAGCTCAACAGATTCCTGCAAGTACTGGGTTACAGATGGAATCTGAAGATTTTATTTCTATAGCTCAGGCGCAAAGGAGTGCACTGACGGGTACTATTCCTGGTTTAGAGTCAGCTATTTCCCAAGCCCAACAAATTGATTCTACAAGACCAAGTTATGAAAAAGCACAAAATCTGATTGCTCGTTGGCAGTTGGAGATTGAAGATGTTGGTCATTTGGAAAAAGCGCGATCGCTCTCTAGTGGAGGAGGAATCACTGATCTAACAGCAGCAATTAACGAAGCTCAAGTGATTCCTGCTAGTAACCCTCGTTCTCGAGAAGCCAGACGAGAAATTGATCATTGGGTGGCACAAATTCAAACAATTGAAGATCAACCCTTTATGGATCGCGCAGAACAACTGGCGGTGTCAGAGGATATTAACTCTTTGCAAGCAGCGATCGCTGAAGCCAGCCAAATTCGTCGAGGTCGTGCTTTATACAGAGAAGCACAAAATAAAATAGGAGATTGGATCGGCAAAATCCAAAGAATTGAAGATCAGCCTTACCTAGATCAAGCAAGAGAATTAGCTCAAAGTGGTGATCTACCAGCTGCGATTTCTACCGCGCAAAGAATAGGAACAGGGCGATCGCTTTCTCGTGAAGCACGAAGATCTATAAACGACTGGGAAGAACAAATTCGTGCTAAAGAAAACTGGAGAAGAGCTAAGGAAATCGCGCTTAATGCAACTCCAAGCGCCTTAGCAGAAGCAATTCGACTTGCAGATCGGGTGCCAAATAGTAGCATATTACGTAATGATGTGAATGTAGCCCTTGACGGGTGGAGTCAACAATTATTGAACATTGCACGTTCTCAGGGTGAGTCTGATATGCTCAAAGGTATTGAGACAGCCAAGCTAATTCCAAAAGGAACTGCTGCTTACAGAGAAGCAAGGCAGCAAATTAGGACTTGGAGAGAAATTCTCAATCCTCCTCCTGTTCAACCTACACCTACTCCTACTCCTGGGCTGCTTCAACCATCAACAATTATTGATGAGCAATAAACGCGATCGGTAGGGGCGTACGGCGTACGCCCTTACAGATTAATTTTTAGGTTATTTTTTAACGAGAATGTATGCTGTAGCATAGTCAGGCAATTGCCCAATATGCTGGTTAAAATCTTGTTTATCATGAAAAACACCAGCCAACAAATCAAGTTGATGAAGATTGGGCAAAAATGCTCCACCTGTATCTGCGATAACTCCCATTCGCATCCGCTTGCGTCCATTAGCAGTCGATTCTAAAATCACTACTTTCCCTAAACCAATATTGAGGACATCTCCTGCAAAAGTCACTCCAGGAAGAATCGAAATTTTCGACTCTATATTATAACCGTAACCTTTAATAGCATCAACCTGTTTAAAATACCAATAACGCTTTTGTGCTGTTGCTGCTGCGCCTGGAACATAGGACATTTCATTGTTTCTATCAACATTAAAAAATGCCTTGGAGCGATCGTTAAAGTTGATCAAGATGGTTCCTTCCATTAATGCTTCTTCTAAACCGTGGCGCGTCAGGTAAGCGAGGGGTTGTACTTTACCTTCTTCTTTACCACCTGGCTCATAAATACCTGATAAAACGTCCTGCTTTGTGTATTTTGTATAGAACTTATCAGTACCAACGTTAGATTTTAAGCTATAAATCGGCGTATTATAAGTAGAGGTTTTCGTGTGAGAACCTGTGTGAGAAAAAACAGCATATTTTGTAATTCTCAATTGTTTTTGATTCGGTTTTTGAGGGTTATAGGCAGACCATTTAATAACTCGAAAATTGGTATTGATAAAATCAGGATCTTGTAAACGAGTTTCTCGGTTACTGGCGATGTCTTCCTGTAAAACACCAATCATGAAATCTAAGGTTTTAAGAACATCATCTACACTAACGGATTTTCCAAACAGCCCTTCCCTTAGAATCTGCGGATCGTCATTAGCATGATCTTGAAAATATTTTCTAGTATTGACAAGAACAGTTAATAAGTCGTTTTGATTGAAATTAACCTTATTTCCAGACAGCTTTCCTGGAGAAAAAACCTTACTACCATAAACACTAAACTTATAATTCTGCAACTCATCAATCACTGGATACGCTGCTGATACCAGCGTTGATTTTTTCTCCGGTGAAGAAGTACCTTGTTTACTTATATTCTTAGAAGATATTTGCTGAGCAAAAAGACCATTTTCTTGACCTACAGTCAGTACATTAGCTGTTTGATTTGATGCTAGTGTAATTTGCGGTTTATCTGAAGTAGAATTTTCTAGTTTGGAATAGGATAAATTATGTTCAGCCGACGGGTTTTGGGCATTTGAGCGATTATATAGATAGCTGGTGGCTAGGCTGACGAGTAAAGCTGTAGCAAAACCTACTGTGATGCGGAATTTTTGGCTGAATAGAACACTCATGAATTGGAGAATCAATTTTTACTGTTGACTAACGAAAGCTCTCAGAATTAAGTATCGGGATAAGAATAACTTTCCTCTGAGTATGTTTAAGTAATACTACTATGCAAACCTATTATGTTACATATGCTAATATAGCATCGGTTAAAAAAATTAACAGTTTACGAATACAAAGGATAGGAAAATTTTATTTGTCGTCAACAGGCAAGATGGAAGTAAAATCGATTTTCTTGAGGAGCGTTTTAAAAAGAAAAAGTAAAAATAAAAAATTGTTATATAGTAAGGCTATTAGCTATTTTAGATAGTACCTTTATTTCTGCAGACTTTTCTTAGTAGATAAAGGAAGCTCCATGCAGATAGGGATTAGCTTGTTGTGAAACATGTACTGTTTGAGTAAGTAAGACAAGCGCTACTCTACTAGCTTCCCGAGAAGATTCTACTAAGTACTCAGCAATAGTTGCTAAAGTGTCTAAACTACCTGGTGCTACTGATAGTAAGATTTCTAATAAGACTTCAAAAATAATTAGCTTCCAGTAGACTCGCATCTTCCTTGCTCCAACAGTATTCTAAGGATAAATACAGTGGCAAGAAGAAGATTTTCGCAACGAACTCGCGGTTCCAAACTTTAAAGTGTCACACGAGAAGCCCCTGATTCCCACAATTCTAGATGGCGTCTTTTCTAGAGCGGGGAGTATTAGCTATGATTTAAAATACCTGCAAATCTCAACGGAGGTGCTAAAAGGATGGCAATCCTTCATCTCAATACAGAGCAAGTCATAACACTGGTCAAGCAACTAGCAATTCCAGAGCAGCGTATGATATTGCAAGCTATCAAAGCAGAGCAAGATACTTGGTGGCAAAATAGACTTGATCAAGGAGAATTACAGATGCGCTCTTTGAGTACAAAATGCGGACTCAACTGGGATATTATGACTGAACAAGAGCGAGAAGAATTCATAGACAATATCTTGCACGAAAAGCAATGATCTCTTATGTAGTTGTTTTCGATACAAATACGCTCTTTTCAGGTTTAGGTTGGCGAGGTAGTCCCTATCGTTGTTTAGAACTTGCAAGAAACGGGCAGATAGAATCTGTAACTTGTCGAGAGATTTTATTAGAATTACGCGAAAAGTTACAAACAAAGCAAAATCGATCTCCGGTGGATGCAGCCATTGATATTGAGCAAATTATGGCTTTTTCCCGCTTGGTAGAAATTCCCAATAGCCTGAAAGTTGTTGTGGATGCAATACTCTCGGTTAAGCTAAAAACTCAAATTTAAGGTAGGTTGGGTTGAGGGACGAAACCCAACATTTACAAGGATTTGTTGGGTAACGCTTACGCTCTACCCAACCTACAATTCTCGTTAACCGAGTAGTATTGGTTGTGGATGATCCTGATGACGATATGGTGATTGAATGTGCAGTTGTGGGAAAAGCAACACATATTATCACAGGTGATAAGCATCTACTGACATTCAGCAAGTATCAGGATATTCATATTCTCAAAGCTGCGGCTTTCCTGGAATTGCTGGCTTAAAACCATTGGCAATTTTCCTGCAAAAGTATTGATTTACCAATCAGGATCAAAAATGCTGGCAGGAATTGCAAAGCTCACTCGTCTTAAGCCTGAAGATTTGTAGCCTGTGCAGTGCAGTATAATTATTTACAATGTAGCGGAAGAGAGAAAGTCGCTTTTGGCAATTTTCTGAGTGATAGCTATCCCATTCACTGAAAATTTTTTGCGGGAAATACCCAGCAATATCTTGCTCAGTAGTAGTTTAAGTTCTGATAGCAGTAGTTCGATGGAAGTTACAGCCTTACCTAGTTAACGGATTTAGCAGAGGCTAAAAGTTACTGAAAGAACGGTTTAAGGCTCAACAGATTTTTCATGAACGAGTTCGTTATCCATGATTAAGCTACAGGGCCATGTTAATGCTTCTATAAGGCAACCAGAGATTTTAACTAACTTTAGTACATAAATTATAGGAAAGTTAATGTATTCGTCAAGTTCCTTAAATTTTCTTCTAAGTTGAAACCATTGGACGATCGCGCCTAAAAGATAAGCAACTAGTGCTATGAATAACCAAATTGACATATAAGTCTCCGTTATGGCATCTATTGTGTAATATCTATAATATTGTCATTGACTTAATAGGGTAACGTTGTAAGTACTTATGCAGCTAACAACAAAATAACCTTATTTTCAAATAAATAGATGAATCAAGAAAAATCAATCAATCCTTGGAAATATAAACCTTGGTGGTGTCAGCCTTGGTCTATACTCCTTACGGGTATAACGATAATTACAGGTAGCTGGATAATATTTAAAATTGTCTGGTTAACTATCCTTGTCAGCTTACCTATATTGGCATGGATGGGCTTTTTCTTGTTAATTTGGCCGCAACTTATGATCAGAATGTACGAAAATCTTGATGAGTAGGAGATTTACCAAAACGAGGGTGTAGGGGGAATGGGCATTGGGCATGGGGCATTGGGCATTGGGCATTGGGCGTTAGACTACTTTGTGCTCCCGTTTCCCCTGCTCCCTTGCTCCCTTGCTCCCCTGCTCCCCCGCTCCCTGCTAAGAGTTCCCTGTCTTTACTTGACTCCCATGACTACGGGGATCGTCTTGAGTGTTTGCTGGTGCAACAGGTGCAGAAAATTTAGAAACTTGTCCACTAGCTTGAGCGTAGGGTAAAGGGGAATCAGCTAGCAAGGCTTGTATATTGCTTCCCATAATAGTACGGGGTTGATCTCCAATCGCGTCCGCCACAGCTTTACCATCCTTGCCCAAAAAGACAAAATGAGGAATGCCATCGACTCGATACCTTAGCATTTCAGGTAACCATTTGTTATTATCGACGTTTAGCATGACAAAATTAACTTTGTCACCATATTCCTTCTCCAACTGAACGATATCCGGTGCCATCTTTTGGCAGACAGTACACCAATCAGCGTAAAATTCCATTAATGATGGCTTACCATTGGTCAAAGCTGCTTCTAGCTGTGTAGAATGTTGCTCTAGCTGCGCAAGGGTTGTAGCACTCGTCTGAGTCCGCAGTCCGAAAGCAAGAACACTGACTAAGATAATCGCAACAATTGCAATTAGGAAATTTCTCACCCGTGTTCCGACCGTGGATTGAGGCTGTTGAGTAGAATTAAGAGGAGAATTTGTAGTCATTGGAAATTTGTTAAAACTTATTAAGTACTCTCTTGTTCAGTTTAGCGTTCTCTCGTGAAAAAAAGAGTCACCCTTACTTTCCCTAAACGCGCCATTCAAATGCCTGTCACTTACCGATTGGCAAGAGATTTTAATGTAGCTGCAAATATTATCCGTGCTCAAGTTGCCCCAAATCAAATTGGGAAACTTGTCGTAGAGCTATCCGGTGACATAGATGAGTTAGATGCAGCTATTGAATGGATGCGGGCAAATAACATCACCGTTAGTCAGGCTTTAGGGGAGATTATCATTGATGAAGAAGTTTGTGTTCATTGTGGTTTGTGCACGGGTGTTTGTCCCACAGAAGCTTTAAATCTTGACCCCCAAAGCTTTAAATTAACATTTACGCGATCGCGCTGTATTGTTTGCGAGCAGTGTATTCCCACTTGTCCTGTGCAAGCAATCTCAACTAACCTTTAGCGTATTATCTGAGAATGGAATATCGGCCAGTGATAAGCTACCTTCTGATACATTCTGCACGTACTCATTGACAACCTCAAAAATAGCTGCGAAGGACTTGCAAAACTTCAACTTTTTGTCCATTGCCAGTAATTTACAACGTAAAGTATCGAGATTTTCTTGGCATTCTTCCTTGAAACGAGGAGTAATCTCACTTCTCACCGCATAGTGAATATCGGTGAAGCGATCGCTCAACACATCCCCTATGTTATTGGGATGAATAAGGCGATTGGTGATCAAGCAGCAATTAAGTTTGCAACGGCTTTTTACAGCGCGCTCTCCTCTGGAAAGTCTGTTGAGTTTGCTTTTCAGCTTGGATGTATTGTTATTCAGTTGGATGGAATTCCAGAACATTTAACGCCCGTATTGAAGACGAAAGAGCAATCTTCTTCGCGATAAATTTCTTTTTACTTTGTGGTACTCCCTTTAGTTCGGGTGCATTCCAAATGTTTGAATTGATGATTTGGTAGCACGAGCAAAATGGTGGTGTCCAATGACGACCAAGCTTTCAGCTTCACACTACCTTTTAAAAATTACGATGCGCCCTGTACTTTTCCCCTGTTGATTCTTATGTATAAAGTTAAAAATATATTACAGAATTGATAACAACAATTTTTTGCATATCAAATTTCTTTAAAAAAATCAAGTATCAAGTTATATAATAATTATTCTTCAAGAGAGGAATAAAGAAAACACACGGCATCTCGTTATTTTAAACAAGTGTTATTATTAGAAAACCTTTTTCTTCTCACTCATTATTATCTGGGTGTGTTATTAGTTTATGACATTGGCTATAAGTACAAACTTTAAAAATCAAGAAAAAACTCTAGGGCATTACGCTTACTCAGCAATTGAGAAACACTTTAAGAAAAGCTTAAAGTGGGAAACCACTGTAAAAAAAGATAAAGATCCAGAAGCACTGCATCAAATGCGAGTTGGCTTGCGTCGCTTGCGTACTGACGTCAATCGATTTAGTGTAGCAGTAGATTTACCGAAGTCAGTAAGCGATAAAAATATCGGTAAAATAGCTCGTTGTTTGGGTAATCTCCGAGATTTCGACGTATTCAAAGAAACTTTGGAAACGCTTTACAGACCACACTTATCTGGTAAAGAAGAGAAATCTTTGCAAACAGCTTTAAACGCGTTAGATAAGCAGCGAGAAAATGCATTGGAAGATGTGCGCTCAACTTTAAAACATGATCCCTACAAGTCTGTCAAACATCAATTGAAAAACTGGTTAGAGGAACCACGCTATCAATCAATAGCATCATTCCCAATTGAGCAAGTCATACCAGATCTACTTTTGCCAGAAATAAGCAGCTTCTTGCTGCATCGTGGTTGGTTAATTGGAACCGAATCTGAACACTCCGAGATTGTAATTCCAGCACATTGTGAAGCACAAAATATACAGCAACTGTTAACAACAGAGGGAGAAGTTCTTCATAGTTTACGCAAACAAGCTAAACGTCTACGTTACCAGATGGAACTATTTACCGACTTGTACGGCGAGTCTTACAAAGCCTTTATTGCACAAGTAGAAAATGTACAAGAAATTTTGGGAGCCATCAACGATAGGGTTGTGTTAAGTGAACTGCTAACAAATCTCCTCAATTCAGAAATTCACCATCAATTACCTACCCTTGCTTGTTTATTCACAGAAAACATTTATCAGTTGTGGCAGCAGTGGCAATCCTTGCAAAAATGGTATTTGAAACCTCAAACACGGCACGAATTTCATTTAACGGTGATGCATCCTGTCGAAGGTGCTAGGTTGTAATAATGTTGCGAACCACCCTACCGCACAAGTTCAAGAGGAATTACGGCGATGTTGCTACAAAGTTTTTTCGCTAGGGACTAGACTCGGAATTTTCCATCGAAAATTCCTGGGCTGGCGGTGCTGCTCTCTCTGTCGGTGTGAAAGTGGGGGTAGGAGTTAGTTCGGGGGTAGGTGTTACCGCGATCGCAGGTGTATTTGTTGGTAATGGAATGGATTTAGGTTCGCTTTCTGACTTGTCAGAGCGACTTGGTTTATATTTAGGTGTCTGAAGCTTAAAGGCTGGTGTAATGGGCGGATCTATTTTAGGTAGAGGCTCAACAACTGGTCCTAGTGTAACATTTCGTGTACGTACAGGTTCCGCGATCGGTAAAGGCATAATTTTTACTGTCGGTTTCTGTTTAGCGATCGCTGATGGCTTAACAGTTTTTGGAGGTACGCTGGTAGATGGTGTTGAGGTTGTGGGTGGAACAAGATACCAGTTCAACCAAGCTAATAATCCACCAGAAGCTAAAATTCCAGTGGTAATTATCCCCGTGGGAGAGAGGAAAACACTTCTATAGAAAGACTGATCTAAGGGTAGAGTGTCTTCCATAACTATGTTCATTCGAGTTACCAAATATTCGGAAGGATCGAAATGTTCACCCACAGGAAACTCAGCTGTTTCAGGTTCTGTTTCTTTTGAAAAGTGTTTTTCACTTTTGATATCGACAGATCTATCTAACTTTGTCTGGCTTTGGGAATGACTTCGCAAAAAAGTAAGATTATGGCGAGTTGTAGAAACTCCCAGATCGTCACCCAAAGACTCCCGTATTTGTATTGCTTTGGTAAGATAAGAAGTTGCAGTTGAATTTGCCTCTAAACAAAGCGCACAAGTGCCTAATTGATGCAAAGCCCAAGCTTGTGTGACTGGATCTTGTTCTACTTGAGAAGCTTGTAGTCCTCGTTGTAGCACTTGCTCCCAAAGACTCCATCGTTTACTCAAAGCTAGTGAGCCTTCAACTGCTTTTACTAAACGCAATACATCTTGCCAAGAATTTGCCCTAACAGCTACATCTATAATTTGGAGAATAGGATCAATTTCTAACAACAAAGTTTTGGGTTGTGATTTATGCTCCTCAGTCCATTCTATAAAGTAGGAAATGGCACTCATTTTTGCGGCTGTTACTTTCCAGTCAGAAGGCAAAGCTTCAATTATAGTGTTAGTAACACTATAGCGAGTATCATCTAACTCTACTAAATTGCGCTTATGCAATGCTTCCAGCACCTTAACAGCATTAGGTATTCCTGTGATAGCTATTATCTGTTCGCTTTGTAGTTCTATCCCATCCATCACAGCTAAAAGAGTTAATATATCTTTTTGCGGTTGAGACAGCGACACCAAAATTTGTTGAATTAGATCATTCCCAGAAGCGTCAATTGGAAATTCTTTAACGGCTTCTATGAGAGATTTTTTGTTTTGGACTATGCTGGCGACTACAACTTTTAGATGCATGGGATGTCCTTTAAGGACAGCACATAGAGATTTGGCTGCAGGTAGTTCCTCGATTGTAAAGGGGCGTTGCAGTTCTCGTTCCACTAAAGTAAGAGCATCACTTTCAGATAGTCCAGGAAGCAATATGGATCGCCCTTGATTGTGAATACGGCTTATTGATGAAGCAATCAGGAAAGTACACGATTTTGCAGCATTCATCAACTCTTCTATTTCATACTTGATCAGTTTATCTGCATCCAACACAATAAGAGCTTGTTTGTCTTGTATTTGCTGGCGTATTTCTTGATGAGTTGGTTTATAAAGAATGTTGCTTTCGTAGAACGCTTCCCAAATAGATTGTAGTATATCGTCCACATAAGGGTGAGCAGGAGACAAGCTAATTACACCATCAGGAAAGTAAGAAAGGACTTGATAGTCGTGTACCAGATAACGCAAAAGAGCAGTTTTTCCACAACCTGGTTGACTATAAAATTCTACTGACTGTCGAGACTGTAAGCTACCGATCGCTTCTTTTATAAGTTCTTGGCGATTTAGTAACTGAGCAAAAGGAAGGGGAAGTTTCAAGACTGGGGTAGAGCGCGATCTGGGAGCAGGTTGATCTTCCTGTGTTGTAACATTCACTATGGAGCCGTGAATAGAACCAATCTTAATTCTGTAATTCCCAACAGCCAGTTGATCATTAATTTCATTAGATATATTTGGTGCGATAACGCTGTTAGGCATATATTTTTCTCCAAATTTAGTAGAACTTTTTGTGATTTACCTCGGTGTGAGTTGCGAGTGTTGATTTTGATGTTAATTATACTTAGCTTATTTAAGCTAGAAAGATTTTTAAGTGCATTTAATCAGATTAATCGAAAAAAAACAAGTATGCCACTGCAATACTAAGATGCTTGAACTAATCCTTCTTTAGAAGGAGCAAATAACAAAGTTATTACGGCAATGTAGTTAGGGTAGAGAAGTTGTCACCAACTGAATTAAAGAAGGAGTCAGGAGTCAGAATTCAGGAGTCAGTAGGGAATCTTGCCCTCGAATTTTCCCCCAGAAAGATTGAGGACACAGAGCAGACAGTGAGGATTTAAAACCTTTTTTAACTGCTCAAGCCATACAGAATACAGCATAATTCCTGACTTCTGACTCCTGACTCCTGACTCCTGAATTCTTGTTCAAATTATTTATACAAATCACCATATAGATAGAGGTGGAACTTGTAAAAAAAGAACCTATTTATATAGTTCACAAAGCAGCAGATCTACTTTCTGCGACTTTGCAAAACCGGGTGCAGTGACTTGATATTAGAAACCGCAGAGATTTCTAAAAACATTAGTCAATTGAAGGATATAGTAAATGGATCTTAGTAGACGCAATTTCCTGAAAACAGCTTCAATTTCAGGTTTAACAGCAGCAGGGCTAGCAGCTTCAGAAAGTCTTATCACTTCTGGAAATGAACAATCTGTAGCACAGACTCCGGCTGTAAGTAACGATACTAGAAGCGGTGATATGATCTATCGTACACTAGGACGCACAAAAGAAAAAGTTTCTGTGATCGGTTTAGGTGGTCATCACATTGGACGGCAAAAGGATGAACAGGAAAGCATTAGGATCATCCGCAGTGCTATCGACCGTGGAATAAATTTCATGGATAATTGTTGGGATTATCATAACGGTGGTAGCGAAATCCGGATGGGTAAAGCACTCAAAGATGGCTATCGTCAAAAAGTTTTTCTAATGACCAAAATTGATGGTCGCACAAAAGCATCTGCGGCACAGCAAATAGATGAGTCTTTAAGACGCTTGCAAACCGATCATGTCGATCTAATGCAATTTCATGAAATTCTTCGTCTTGAAGATCCAGATCGCGTCTTTGCTCCTGGTGGTGCAATGGAGGCTATGTTAGAAGCACAAAAAGCGGGTAAGGTTCGCTACATCGGCTTTACAGGACATAAAGATCCCCTAGTTCATTTGAGAATGTTAGAAGTTGCAAATCAAAACAATTTTCGTTTTGATACAGCACAAATGCCACTCAATGTCATGGATGCGCATTTCCGGAGTTTTGAACGTCAAGTTGTACCTGTGTTGGTAAAAAATCAAATTGGCGTGCTGGGTATGAAGTCAATGGGTGATCAAAATATTTTGAAGAGTAATACTGTCAAACCAATTGAATGCCTCCACTATGCAATGAATCTACCGACTTCAACAGTAATTACAGGTATTGACAGCCTGCAAATTTTGGATCAGGCTTTTGAAGCGGCGCGTACTTATAAACCGATGAGCCAAGCACAAGTCGCAGCAATACTTCAAAGAACTGCTGATGCTGCTGCTCGAGGGCGTTATGAACTGTTTAAAACCACTAACAATTTTGATGGTACAGCCAAGAATCCTCAGTGGCTTGGTTAATTCAGACTATACGGTATCAGCCTTTCGTAGTAATTTGTTCAATTTTTTGACAGATTGATAGATTTCCGGAAGACGGTTGATTATAGCCGACACTTTTAAATAAGTTTTATGAGACATGGCTGGAGATCCGCAAACTATTTCTCCAGGTGCTACATCACTGTGAATTCCTGTTTGAGCAGATGCGATCGCGCGATCGCCTATCTTCGCTTGATTAGCAATTCCAACTTGTCCAGCTAAGATAACTCCTTTACCAAGTTTCACACCTCCAGCCATACCAGTTTGAGATGCAATTGCACATCCAGGCCCTATTTGACAACCGTGTGCTATCTGTACTAAGTTGTCAATTTTCGTATTATATCCTACCCGTGTTTCTCCGACAGCTGGTCGGTCAACGGCACTGTTGCAACCGATCTCGACGTTGTCCTCTAGAACAGTGTAGCCGGATTGTTCCATTTTCACCCAACCATTTTTGGTAGGAACAAAACCAAAGCCTTCATCGCCGATGACAGCACCACTGTGGATCGTACAATCCGCACCAATACGGCTGCGCTCGTGGATAGTGCAATTAGCGTGTAGAGTGGTGCGATCGCCTATCTTAACGTCTGGATAAATCACAACATTGGGGTGAATACAGACAAGATCGCCAATTTCTACGTTTTCCTCAATGACGACATGCGCACCAATGTAAACGTCTTTGCCAATTTTAGCCGTGGGGTGAATAACGGCGGTTGGGTGGATTTCTCCTAGAGGACGCCAAGGTTGGTAAAAAACAGCGATTACTTTTGCAAACAGAAGTCGTGGTTCTGGTGTTGCTATCCAAACAATACCACGCTCTTGTGCTTGCGCCTGTAATGCTTCTTCCTTGGGCAAAATTAAAGCACTAGCGTTAGTTTTGTTAACAAAAGAGGCAAACTTTGCACCTTCTATGTAGCTAAGAGTACCAGTTACTGCTTCATCTAGTGCTGCTACTCCTGTTATATCTGGATCTTGGTTGTTAGACAGACTGTTACAGGTTGCAGCGTCACCGAGTTTTTGTAATATTTCGCTGAATTTCATTATCCTCTGCTTTAGAGTACTGATTAATATTACTTGTTAAAGTGTTACGTGTTTAATTTGTGTATGGAACGCGGGCAAGATGCCCGCACTACAAAAATGTTACATTTTCTTCCCATACAACAGATTTAATTCAACTTATTGCCTCAACAATAGATAATATAGTTGTCCATCTCCACCTGTAATACCTGCTCGTTCGCCTGCTAATTCACCAACCCCCATGTAATAGTCAACTCGTCCTGGACCTTTAATCGCGCTTCCTGTATCTTGGTCTAGTACAAAGCGGTTAACGTTACGAAATACGAGCTTTCCATTGTCGGCAGGGTAAGGTATGTTGGTATTGATTAAAGCTAGCGCTCCAGGAGGCATAAGAGATTTATCTGTGGCAATTGAGCGTTCTGGCGTCACTGGTACACGGATACTGCCTAAAGCTGCTGCACCTTTAGTTTCTCCAAAAAAGACGAACCGTTTCCAGCGAGGCAAATAATTGTTCATCTCCTGTGGACGTTGCTGAAAATAGCGAACTAGAGTTGGTAGGGTTAGACCTTTTAAGGGAAGTTTGCCATCTTTTGCTAGTTCACGTCCTATACTAGTCCAGGGGTAGTCTGTTCCACCCACATAGCCGACAGAGGTTGTCGTCCCATCAGTTAAGTTAAGTTCGGCAGAACCTTGAATTTGTACTAAGTATGCTTGTAGGCGATCGCGAAACCAAAATAGTTCTAAACCGTGCAACCGACTTTTATCACCTAGTAAACCATCTTTACCTTCTAACTCTATTCTTTGTGGATGGGGTTTAGACCATTTTGCAAAGTCTGACGGCAAGCGGTAAATGGGATACCTGTATATTGATGTACGAACACGACTCGCAGTATAAACTGGATTATAGTAGGAGGTGAACTTAACCGTACCTCTCCCATCGTTACCAACTGACTTATAAAAAACAAACTCTCGACGCACAGCCGCTTCTAGTTCGGCTGGCGAGGTGGATTCAACAACAAGTTGGCGAAAACGTAGCAAACTACGATGCACACGATCAAGCGTAATCTCTTTTATGGGATAATTTTGATATGCTGCAATAGCCCTATCTGTTGACATGTAACGCAAGCTGTTATCAATCGACGCTAACAGCGCGTCGCGATCGCCAGGGTTACCGTTTTCACCCCAGATTTGCTCATCCCAACCCAAGCATCTGTATGCAGAAAGACATTCTGTTCCTACATCCACTGATGTTAACAGTGGCAATGTCTTAGGGTGAGTAGGTACTGGTATTTGCTGTGGGCGAGGAAATACTTGGGATGGTCTTGGTACTGGTATCGGGATAGATAGCTCTGGTAGACTAGTGACTTGAGCAAATACTGACCTGACTGGATTTACAAGAACAATTCCCAAACTCAATGAAACCAAAGCAAGGGTTTTTCTCATCATTAAATTATGCGAATCTTTCTACACTTGAATTAAAAACCGGCTCTACCCGGATAGCTACGATCCGAGAAGGACGAACCAGCATATACTCGCCCTGAATATTCTTTAGCGGTATGTTGATGAAGTCATGACTATCGGACTTTGGCGTCAGTTCATTGCTGTACCACTTCTGAAAATCTTGAATTGTCGGAAACCGGACTTCTTCTCTGTGACCACTTTCCATTAACAGATGTATGGCATATTCGTTTGGAGTTCTAGGCATAAGGTTAGAGCTATCTGAAATATATCCCACCCATTTTCGACCACAGAACCTTTAAATGGGAAGAGGGGAAGTCAGTTATCAGTTATCAGTTATCAGTTATCAAGGGGTATGGTGGGGTGTTGCGCGTTGGTACAAAGACATTCTTCTTGGCTAAGAACTGACAACTGTTAGAGACGGTTGCTTTTTTGGGAAAGTTTCCGAGTGAGGCACAAGAGCTTGATCTCTGATATTTTGAGATAATCGTACAGGAAAAGCGCCGTAAGTAAATAGTGGCGACGGAGAATTATTAAGATGTCGGAGAATTTGAGAAGCAAAACTGTAACACAAGGAGTGCAGCGATCGCCAAATCGAGCAATGCTCAGAGCGGTTGGGTTTCAGGATAATGATTTTACAAAAGCTATTGTGGGTATTGCCAATGGTTATAGCACAATCACTCCTTGTAACGTTGGGATCAACGTTCTAGCGCAAAGGGCAGAAGCTAGTGTTAAAAAAGCTCTTGCTATGCCCCAAATATTCGGTACAATTACGATCAGTGATGGTATTTCCATGGGAACTGAGGGGATGAAATATTCCCTGGTGTCTCGCGACGTGATTGCTGACTCCATTGAAACTGTCTGTAATGGGCAAAGTATGGACGGGGTTCTGGCGATTGGTGGTTGTGATAAGAATATGCCAGGCGCAATGATTGCGATCGCTCGTATGAATATACCCGCCATCTTTGTTTACGGTGGTACTATCAAACCAGGACACTACAATGGACGAGATCTCACAGTCGTGAGTTCTTTTGAAGCTGTCGGTCAATACAGCGCTGGTAAAATTGACGAGCAGGAACTTTTAGCTGTTGAGCGTAATGCTTGCCCTGGTGCTGGTTCTTGTGGTGGAATGTATACAGCAAATACCATGTCTAGTGCCATTGAAGCAATGGGGATGAGTTTGCCTTATTCTTCTACAATGGCAGCCGAAGATGCGGAAAAAGCTGATAGTACTGAAAAATCGGCATTTGTTTTAGTAGAAGCGATTCGTAAGCAAATTTTACCTCGCCAGATCATCACCCGTAAATCTATAGAAAATGCTATTTCTGTGGTTATGGCGGTGGGTGGTTCGACAAATGCAGTTTTACACCTGTTGGCGATCGCTCATGCTGCGAATATAGAACTTTCTCTAGACGACTTTGAAGCAATCCGCGCCCGTGTTCCTGTTTTGTGCGATTTAAAACCAAGTGGTAGATACGTAGCTACAGATCTGCACAAAGCAGGTGGGATCCCTCAAGTCATGAAAATGCTACTTGTGCATGATTTGTTACATACAGATTGCATCACCATTACTGGTCAAACTATTGCTGAAGTTTTGGCGGATATCCCAGAAGAACCAGCAGCTAACCAAGATGTGATCCGTCCTTGGAACAACCCCATGTATTCTCAGGGACACTTAGCGATTCTTAAAGGGAATCTAGCAACAGAAGGTGCAGTTGCAAAAATTACCGGGGTTAAAAAACCCAAAATTACTGGTCCCGCAAGAGTTTTTGAATCTGAGGAATCTTGTTTAGACGCAATTTTGGCTAAGAAAATCAATCCTGGAGATGTGATTGTTATCCGTTATGAGGGACCAAAAGGTGGTCCCGGTATGCGGGAAATGTTAGCTCCTACTTCTGCTATTATCGGTGCTGGTTTAGGTGATTCGGTGGGACTCATCACTGATGGACGCTTCTCTGGCGGTACTTATGGGATGGTGGTTGGTCATGTTGCACCGGAAGCCGCAGTTGGAGGTGCGATCGCACTGGTGGAAGAAGGTGATACTATCACTATTGATGCTCATGGGCGATCGTTACAACTGCACATATCTGATGAAGAGTTAGCTAATCGTCGTGCTAATTGGCAACCCCACCCACCCCGTTATACTACCGGTGTGTTGGCGAAATATGCCAAGTTGGTATCGTCCAGCAGTCTTGGTGCAGTCACCGATTTGAATTTGTTTTAACCAATCCGTGCAATTCCCCAGCCGTTCTACGGTGGGGATAAATACTTATTGCTTCCATCTAAAGGCGGTTTGAGATCCTCGTTGAGTTTAAAACTTGGTATAACAGAATGCAGTCAACTAAATATGCTGCTTAAAAAACGAGGTGATCTTTATCACAATTTTTCTCTCAAAATATCATCATAAAAGCATGATATTAACCGCCGCAGAATCTTTTAACCTATAGCAAAATAACTAGTAATAGGCTCTCAAGGACTCGTTCTTGAGAATTTTACTTTATGTGTGAGATCTCTTCTTCACTGAACTGAACAGTAATTACTATCACAGAGTAATCTCTGTAAGCGTACTCATAACAGCTTGCTAGTTACTGATGCCTAAAACTACTGTCATAGACATCTACTGAAGAACCAAAGATGGAAAAAAAGCGTAAGAATATAACCATCGACAATGCCTACTCTAGTTATCAGTACACAGCAAAAATAGATTCTTCTGATCCTGATCAGCAGAAAATCTGGGATAAAATCAATAAAAAGTTTTCGGCTCTATTTAAATCAGCGCAAAATTTTGCGATGAAATTGGCTCGCCGCTAAACAATTTCATCTGCTGGAGTAGGGATTTGTGTAGTTACCAAGGTACGGTACACTATGTCTAGTGCATCTGAGTAGTAAGATTTTGATGACTTATCTCGAAACAGCAGCGCAATTTTACAGCGAAGTAGCTCAAACACCACAAGTAGGGCTTTGTTGCGTACAAAGCACACCCGTGCAACTACCGGGACTGAAAATTAATCGTCAAATGCAGGAAATGAACTACGGTTGTGGTACAACAGTTCATCCTACTGAGCTTGTAAACCAACCTACTGTTTTGTATGTTGGTGTTGGAGGCGGTTTAGAAGCTTTACAGTTTGCTTATTTCTCTCGCTTTAAAAGTGCTGTAATTGCTGTTGAGCCAGTTGCCGAAATGCGGGAAGCAGCTAGACGGAATTTAGAGATTGCTGCTCAAGAAAATTCATGGTTTGATCCGAGTTTTGTAGAAATCCGAGAAGGCGACGCTTTTAATTTACCAATTGATGATGCTTGTGTCGATATCGTAGCGCAGAATTGTTTGTTCAACATCTTCGAGCCAGAAGATTTAACTCGTGCTTTGCAAGAAGCTTATCGGGTATTAAAACCACGTGGACGCCTGCAAATGAGCGATCCAATCGCGACTCGTCCTATTCCACAACATTTGCAACAAGACGAGCGACTACGTGCTATGTGCTTATCAGGCGCACTCACTTATGAGGAATATATTCAACGTATTATAAAAGTTGGTTTTGGCCAAATAGAAATTCGTGCTCGTCGCCCTTATCGGTTGCTAGATTCTCATACTTACAACTTAGAAGAACATTTACTTTTAGAAAGTCTCGATTCTGTAGCTTTTAAAGTTCCGATACCTGAAGACGGGGCTTGTGTATTCACTGGAAAAACAGCAATTTACGCAGGTTCAGAACCATTTTTTGATGATAGAGCAGGACACATCCTACAACAAGGAATTCCAGCCGCAGTGTGTGATAAAACTGCTGCAAAACTCGCTTCAATTATGCCGGAGAATATAATTGTTACCGATTCAACATGGCATTATAGCGGCGGAGGATGTTGTTAGTTAAGGAGTATGAGTAGGGTGCGTTAGCAGAGCGTAACGCACCGAAACCTTGGAATGGTGCGTTAGGACGAAGTAGATGTAGTAGATGTAGGTTGGGTTGAGGGACGAAACCCAACATTTAGAAGCGTTCGTTGGGTTTCGCTAACGCTCTACCCAACCTACAATTTTCTATGTATATTTCAACAATTAAATAGGGACATTATAAGTATAAAAAGCATGATTCAAACAACAATCGCGCCTTTCAAGCAAAAGCTAAATTCCCCTTTAAAAAAGAAGGATATCACAGTCTTACAAATCAACCTAGGTAAGCGGTGTAATTTAGCTTGTACTCATTGTCATGTAGAAGCAAGCCCAAAACGGACAGAAGAACTTTCTCCAGAAGTTTGTGAACAGTTAATTGAGTTAATCCATAAATTTCCTCAAATTCAGATTGTGGATTTAACTGGTGGTGCACCAGAAATGAATTATGGATTCAAGCCACTGGTAGAAGCAGCAAGGGAAAATGATAAGCAAGTTATCGTTCGCTCTAATTTAACCATTTATTTTGAAGATGGGTTTAGTGACTTACCAGAGTATTTTGCTAAACACAAAGTTAGAGTTGTTGCTTCTCTACCGTGCTATTTAGCAGACAATGTTGATAAAATGCGCGGTGCTGGTGTTTTTGAAAATTCAATAAAAGCTCTGCAATGGCTTAACTCAGTTGGTTATGGAAAAGAATCAGATTTAATTTTGGACTTGGTATACAATCCACAATTGCCCAAAAGTGAAAATTTTTCTCTGACCCCAGAGCAAAGTAAGTTAGAACAAGATTATAAAAAGTTCTTGCAGGAAAATTTTGGTATAGTGTTTGATAACTTATTTACTATCACAAATTTACCTGTTGGTAGAACTAAAATATACTTGGAGCGGATGAAATTATATGCTCCTTATTTACAGTTTTTAGAATCGCATTTTAATATCAATACAGTTGAACAATTAATGTGTCGCGATGAGCTTTCTATTGATTATCTAGGTTATGTGTACGATTGCGATTTTAATCAGATGATGAATTTACCTGCGAAAACTCATAATGGCGATAATCTTACTGTTGCTAAATTGCTAGAAGCTGGTAGTTTAGACTTGATTGGTGAAATACAAACTGCTAATTATTGCTATGGTTGTACTGCTGGCTGTGGTTCTAGTTGCGGGGGTGCTTTATTAAGTTAATACAAATTTAAAAATGGACTTTGGACAGAAAAAGATTAGAAATTGTAGATGCGAAACAGGAGAGAGAAATTTATGAACAATATTTCTATTGAAGAAATTGAACAAAAAATTGCAGCAGGAGAAGAAGTTATAGAGCGCTATTTTGACTCCACAACAACAAGAGTCGGAACACGCCGTCTGATGACCTCACGAAGAAGACAGGATATAGAAACACAAGTCTATAATGAAAAGCGGTAGCAGTCGAATAATACAACTGCTCTGAGAATAGCCCTGTCAACACCCTACTCTAAAGGCGCACGGTTTCCAAACGTTGAGGTTTTTGATGAGTATTAAACTTGAATTTGAAGTTTCTGCTCCACCATTTCGCTGGGATGAAGCTGGGGGTATTCGCATTGGTGAGAGCCGTGTTACCCTCGATAGCCTTCTATCTGCGTATCATAGTGGCTCTACACCTGAAGAAATTGCGGTTCAGTATTCTGTTCTCCATTTAGAGGAAATATACGCGAGCGTCGCTTATTACCTTAGCCATCGTCAGCAAATTGATAGCTATTTACAGCAACGCCAGCGAAAATCTCAGCAACAACGTAGTGAATTTGCTCAGCAGTATAACTTAGCTAATCTTAGGCAGCGCTTGCTTGATCGTTCTAGCCTCAAGGAGAACTAATACCAATTCAAAAAATAATTGATACAAATGTAGGTTGGGTTGAGGAACGAAACCCAACATTTTTAGGATTTTGTTGGGTTTCACTCCGTTCAACCCAACCTACAGGGTTTTAATGTTTACTTTATAAATTATCTCTTACGTAACTCTTCTTGTAATTTTGCTAGTAAAGTTAACTTTTGTTAGGGCTATTTGGCGAAAAAAATTTGATCGCTCCGCTTCGCTACGCTCAAGAAGAGCAAAGAGAAAGAAGTGCAGAGGGCAAAGTGCTAAAGTGCAAAGGGCTAAAGAGTCCTCGCCGCACCACCACCGCACACCACCCGAAAACCGACATAGAGGTAGTCGTCGACGGGGTAGCAGAAGCTGCGAGAAGCAGAACGGCAGACCTCAGGAAGGGAGATCCACGAACCGCCGCGCAGCAGCCGCCTAGAACGATTATCATTCTCATTTTCATCTACCCACGCACTACCATCTGTCGGCGCTCCCTCATAATTATCATGCCAATGATCTGCACACCATTCCCATACATTCCCGTGCATATCGTATAATCCAAAACCATTGGCTGCGTCAAAGCTTCCTACTTCTGTTGTTTCTTGACGATAGATCCCTTTAGAACCTCGACCGTAGGAACCCGACCATTTATTTTCTTTGTCATCTGTACCGCAATAATTCGCTACATCGGTTGAGATTGTGTCGCCAAAATGGAAAGGAGTAGTACTTCCAGCACGACAAGCGTATTCCCATTCTGATTCGCTAGGAAGGCGGTACTGTCTTTTAGGGTGTTTGTTAGAGAGGCGCTGACAAAACTCAACCGCATCGTACCAAGAAACGCATTCTACTGGTCGGTTATCTCCTTTAAATCTTGAAGGGTCAGGGTTGAGGTCGCGGTTAACTTTGTCTAATGCAGCTACAGTTTTCCATTGTGCTTGGGTGATAGGGTATCTACCCATGAAGAAAGTCGAAACTGTTACTTTGTGTTGAGGGCGTTCGTCGTCACTACTACCTTCTTCTGTTTCTGGAGCACCCATTATGAAGCTACCTCCAGGAATCAGCACCATTTCTAACTCAATCCCATTACCCAAGTCTTCTTTATACAATTGCCCTGTTTTTTCGATCTTGTTGACAAGTATTTTTACCATTGATGTTTCCCAGATATTGGTTCGTAGTTGCGCTTTAGCGCACTCAAGTCCAACTACAAACCTTTCAAGTTGTTAAATAACATATTAATCGGTACATTCATTTGTAAAAAACAAGGAAGTTCCGTTATTTCAGTTAACGGATCGCCATCCGCTACGAATGAAAGAAACATTTCGTACCAAAAGTTTAGTATTGTAAGGGTTCTGGCGAGTGTTTCTTCAGAGAGCGCTTTAGCCCAACTACAAACCTTTCTACTATGCTAGTCAAAAAATTTGATCGCTCCGCTTCGCTACGCTTAAGAAGAGCAAAGAGAAAGAAGTGCAGAGGGCAAAGTGCTAAAGTGCAAAGGGCTAAAGAGTCCTCGCCGCACCACCACCGCACACCACCCGAAAACCGATATTGTCGTAGACGTCGTCGGGGAGGTAGTTGCTGCGAGAAGCAGAACGGCAGTATCCAGGAGTGAGGAACCACGAACCGCCGCGCAGCAGCCGATAAGAACGATTATCATTCTCATTTTTCTCTACCCATGCACTACCATCTGTAGGCGCTCCCTTGTAATTCCCATGCCAATGATCTGCACACCATTCCCATACATTCCCGTGCATATCGTGTAATCCAAAGGCGTTGGGTGGAAAACTTCCTACATCACTTGTTTCTTGACGAGATTTGCCTTTAGGCTCAGAAGCATAAGTGTAACTTCCATCGTAGTTGGCTAAATCAGTTGTAATTGTGTCGCCAAAATGGAAAGGAGTTGTAGTTCCAGCACGACAAGCATATTCCCATTCTGCTTCAGTTGGGAGACGATAAGGTCTACCTGTATATTGAGAGAGGCGATCGCAAAATTCAACAGCATCAATCCAAGATACCCTTTCAACAGGGCGATTATCTCCTTTAAGCAAAGAGGGATCAGACTTTATCTGTTGGTTTACTTGCGTTAACTGAGCTACAAATCGCCACTGCGCCTGAGTGATCGGATATTTAGTTAAGAAAAACGGTTGTACCGTTACCTCATGCTGAGGACTTTCAGTTTCACTGCGTTGTCGCTCATTTGGTGGTGAACCCATAACAAAAGTCCCTCCAGGAATTGCTACCATTTCTATTCCCAGTGCTACGCTATCTAAAGGCTCTATAAAATAAAATGCTTGTTTTTGTTCTTCTTTGATAACTTTTCCCCGAACATTAACTGTCACGGTTTTAAATTCAAAGGGTTGTAGCTCTTGTGCATTCTCATCCTCTAAGATAATGGTTGTCTCAGGAAATTTAAAAAATTCCAATGAAACTCCCATCTCTGAAGCTAGTTCAGTCCACTCATCTTGGATAGGTTCACCATCAAGAGCGTTCTGCGCCCATTCCAACAACAAAGGCTGAAAACCTTTTTCTTGTAACAGATATGCGTAACTTTCTACTAATGCAGCCCACCGAATACGCTCTTGAGAATGTGGGGAATCTGTCAATTTTTGTAATTCTTGCTTAATTGCATCTTTCAGATCTTTTGCATCCGGGCTTAGGTATGCTAAAGCTGTCCACTGTGGGCGATCGCCAAAAACAAACGCTCGATCATTTTTGTCGTTTTGCAAGCGATGTCTAATATACTGGGAGATAAAGTTTGCCAGATCCTTAAGTCTCTGTTCTCCAAATTGATCACATAAACGACGAAGTAGGCGATCGCGAGTTTTTCCTTCCATCTCATAAAGATCGTAACCTGCAGGTTCGCATAATCCTGATAGCAACACGTCTGCAACTGTATACCAAGGACATTCCTGCACAAAATTTTCACGCAAACAATACAGCAAATCAGAGGTGAGAGTCAGAGGAAAAGCAGCATGACAAGCCAAAGCAAGAGCGTTCGTCCCATAGCGTCTTTCAAAAACCCGAATGCGACGATCTGTCAAATTTTCTCTGTTTGATATAGTTGCCATGTACTAATCATACTCTCTTGTTGATTTTCTCTCGTTACTGATACCAAACTTGCAGGTTCATAAGTTAACATTTTACCGTTTAGTACTGCATCAATTGACCAAGCTGAACTGTACTCCCATCGCTCTTGTGGAAGCGGATTAAGCCATATTAACTGTCGAATACAAGGTGATAATGCTGTAAAAAACTTCGACATTCCTTCAATTCGCTCGCGACTGTATGTTGTTGTTGCAGCCCCAGCATCACTTAAAATTAAAGCAATTGTGCGGTTACGATGGAGTTTTGGCAAGAGGTTGGTTAAAGGTTCGGCTTTAGTAGGGTAATGCCAATCATAAAGATATTCGTCAGGATAACTCGTAAAACGATAGATCCGAGCAGGTGTAACCCAAGCTTCTTCAATTGCTTGAATAAAGGGCTGAAGCGCAGGGAAAAATGGTATCATTGCAGGATTGTCGTCAATCAGTAATAAAAGTTCAGTCCGTCGAATCCTTAGAGGACGCATTACGACATCAGTAAAAATACCTTCGCGTTCAATTTGGTAAACGGTTGCGTCAATATCTAATTCATAGTCCCCTTCTACGCGGACTGATCTTCGCAGCAAACGCCAAGCTATTTGCACATCCTGTAAGTGCATAGAAAAATCTCTTGGAGTGAAGTGAAAATCATCTCTAGCATTGTCGAAACTCTTGGCGGTTGAGGAAGTTTGAATAGCTACCGGAACTTGTACTTCACCAGTTGTTTGAGTCGATGGTACTCCGCGTCTCCTTGGTGGAATCTGGGGAAGATTTTGCAAGGGTTCTTTTGAAGAAGGAGTCTTTGTTTGTGGTGTTGGAATTGGTTTTACGGGCATTTTAGCATGATGCTGCTGAATGTAGCGCTCAAAAGTACGGTCAAAAATACTAGCATCATAATTGGGACAGGGTTTAACCCACAATAATTTACAGATTCGCCTTAAATCTTCCCATCCACCTAAACCGTAACCCTGGCTAACTGCTTGTCGCAACAAATCATACTGTTCTAGTGTTAGAGCCATTCCTGCATCTCGCAATTTTTCAAAAATATCTAACAATAAGGAGTCCAGTAAGATGGGATGGGTAACACTCATAAATCTCACATTTAGCCCTGCTTTTTCTGATATAATTTCTGATCTTGGTTCGTCTTTAGAAGCGTTCCTAGTAATGGGAGTTTCTCAGATAAATGTTTTAAATCTTCCAATGCATCATCAACACTCTCTCGATTTACAAGAGCAGTAAGAAATTCTATAAATTCGCTTGTTCCTGGTGGTCTGCTTCCTGGTTTATTCTCTAGAATTTCCCGAATTTCATAGAAGCGATGTATAGCTTGTTCGGTAATTTTTTGTTTATCTTCTTCAAATTTGCCAAGTCGGTTATCAATAATTCCTTTTAATTGATCTGGCTCAGGAAATTTCACAAAGAAATATAAACATCTCCGAAGAAAAGGCTCTGGTAAAGGTTTTTCTCGATTACTGGTGATGAAAATAATTGGTTTGTGTTCAGGAGTGGGAAATGATTCTCCAGTTTCAGGTATTTCAAAACGTAATTCTTCTAGCTCAAGTAGTAGATCATTAGCAAAATCACTATCGGCTTTATCAATTTCATCAATCAAGAGGATGGGACGGTGAGCATGTTCTTGCAATGCTTTACCTAAATCTCCAAATTCACGATAAATTTTTTTATCTTGCAATCGCCTCTTTAATTGCGCAATCTCTATATTGCCTATAAATTCTTTTAATTGCTGCGGGTTTGTTCCCACTAATTGAGCATCCCGTAATCGAGCTACAGCATCATACGTATATAACCCATCACGGGCGCGGGTTGTAGATTTAATATTCCAGATATAATAATTCCACCATTGTTGCTGTGCTTGTTGGTCTTTTCGTAAGTCCTGTGTGAATTCGTAGGCGACTGCTCCTGCTAAACGAGTTTTACCACAACCGGGTTCACCTTCTAAGAGTAATGGTCGTTGGAGTGCGATCGCTAAATTCACAGCTTCTTTTAGATCAGGGCTGGGTAAGTAGGGGAAATATAACCGCCCTTTAGAGTCTTTAACTCCTTCTTTTGGAGGTTGAGGTTTTCCTGTATAGTTTGGGGTTTGTTCTTTGCTCATCCTGCTAGCTTCCAATAGGGTTCGATTGCAGCAATACCCTGGTCTATTTTAAATAGTTTACAACAAATATTTTCAAGCATTTCCAAAGGTGTCTCTGACCAATTTAGTACATCTTCCTCAGCAATTGATTCGATTTCTAGATTTGAAAAATTTAGTGAATCATATACATCTTGTTGCTGTAAACGCCATTTTTTTAAATCATTCCGTAAAATACTTTCTAAAGGCGTTAAATGAATAGGTTCATAAATAAAAGGTGTATTACTAAAAAATGGATACAATCTCCTCAAAACATCATTGTTATTTTCCTCCGCTAGGAGTAGAACCAAGCGCAAATCAGAAAGGTTTCTACTATGTACTTGCTTTACTAAACCTGACCAAAAGGTATGAAACTGAAGCACTTTTTCTTGGTCTAAACGACTCAATCCATAAATAGCAATAATTACAGATTTTTGTTCACAAACCTCTGCTAAACATTGAATAACAGTTTCAAGCGTTATTCTATTTCCTATTCCTATATCTTGCTGAAATTCTTCCAAAAAATAATTAAAATTTATTCTCATCCGATGGCGATGAACCCGAATTTCATATTTTTTCGCATTGTGGAAACCCCATACACGTTTTGCTAAACGCCTCACCAACCAACTCTGGATTTCTTCTTCATCTGTCTGAACGAGAAAAGCTTTTTCTCTTTGCTCGGTGTCTATCATTGCATCTATAAAAACGCGTTCTTGCTTACAGTAATCCAGCGACAATAGAGAGTCTGCTATTATCTGTTCTCTAGACTTTCTTTGTGTGGTGCTACTATAGCAAGGATTGCGGAAAAAGGTTAGCTTTGTTGACTGTCGTAAAAGAGAAAATTCTGCTTTTTGACCACATTTCTTAACGAGAAATTTGTTTATATGATCTACCAAATCGCCAGGGTTTAAAAATTCTCTTTGTTGAGACATCCAATCGGAGTCTTGTATTACTTCTTCAAATGCATTTACAAAATGACCATCTCCAGCAACTGAACTTGAGTTTGCTGAGGCAATAACACAAAAAATAACATCTTCGCTAGCAGAACTCTTTTGTGTCAAGCTTGAAGCCAAAACATTTGCTGCTCCTTTACCGGCGTAACATACATCAAGTATCAGTAAGATGTTTTGAGGAGAATTGTGGTTTCCTGAAACTAGCAAATCAGCCAGATCACTGGTTTTGATTACTGTATTAGGTAAATTGGATGGATTTGATTCAATAGTATACAGGTAATGAGAATTATGCTCCATCTCCTCACCCGCGTGTCCTGCGTAGTAGACAATCACGCAATCCGAAGTACAGCGATCTGAACTAGCAAACCAAGTCGTTAAAGCAGTTTTTATAATGTTAGATGTTGCACCAATATATATTGTATCTGCCAAAACTCTCTCATAGCCCTGCTTTTTGCTGGTTAACAGCTTTTCAACTCTTTGAATATCAGTTTCAACGTAATCTAGTTCGGGGTACTTCATTGCTGCGCAGCTAGGTGATCCAATAGCAATCAGATATTTACGTTGCTTCTTTGTTGAGGAGACATTCATTAGAATTAGTTATTCAAAAATACCTGTCGCAACAGCACAACCTGTTTCTTTAGCGGTTAAATATCTTTTCACATCATGAGATTCCCAGCCATTATACACCAATAGATCAGTTACGGAACCGAAATGAGGAGCAAGTTCCTTTTCAAGAGCAACAATATCACCTTTGTCTGCAATATTAAACCACTGTTCTACATTAGGCCATACACCTTGTCCATTCTCTGGGGTTGGTGTTAGAGCATCAAAAATCAGGTTTTGTATACCCAGTGGAGATCCTAATGTTACTAGAGTATGCACATTCCATTGAGGGTTCGCACACAAAGCTTCATAAGCGACTACTGATCCAAGAGAATGACCAATAATAACTCTCGTCTCTTGAGTCACTTTCTCAGTAACACGTTGTAGAATTTTATCTTTTAGCTCTTTGTCGTATAGGTATCGCCGTACTTGCTTCAAAGCAAAGATTAAAACTTTTTCAGAACCCCAAGCTTTAAAGTACTTTGATTTTGAAAGTTGTTTTAGAGCGCGTTGTGCAATCTCAGGGATACGTCCTCGTCCTTGAAATTCGGGATCTTGAATTGTCCCATTTTCTCCAAGTTCATCTTCCCCACTTCGATTTTTCGCTGATAAAGTCGCTGCTTCATGCCACCATTTTAGAAGTAATTCTTCCTCCCACTCTCCCTCTATATCTGTGTAACTTAGTGATGGAGTATATCCAGATCTTGTTCCACTAGGACGAAAAAAATCACCATACCCAACGCATGTAAACTCGTTACGTTCTATTCTTGGGTTACCAGCGACTTCTAAACCTCCTTGTAGAGCCAGTAGCCACTCATTTTCTATCTGTGGTGCAGTTAAGTAATCATGAAGAATTCCATGAATTCCAACAACTTTCATTACCATTGAAGACTATATTAGGATGTATTTCAAGTATATAGCAAGCTGAAATCATACCTCAGAGAATTTGTAGCACAAACTACTTTAGCGATCACCTCTCAAATGGAGAAAGTATAAAACTTTGCGCGATGCTTAACTATCAAACAACGGTTGCCATTTGTTTGAGATGAGAACTCATCCGGTAGATTTCTGAAATCTGGTGTACGTTAATTGAGCAACCATCTCCTAACTTTACAGCAGTCAAGTAATACGATTTATGAATATCATGATTCGACCAAGAAAATTCTTGTTCTAGCGCTTCTCCTGTTTCCACTACCTGCACTAATAAATTCAATAATCCGGGTATCAATTGATTAAGTAGTGTTGTCTGTATTGATTTGCCCATAAACTCTTCTCGCTTTTTGCCCAATAATTTGGCAAGCGCGGGATTAACTACGAGATAGACAAAGTCTTCGATTTCACCAGTAGTAATATCTCGCACCACCTGCAATGCGGCTATTCCATCTCGAGAACTGTCTAAGATACTGGCAAGGAGAGTACGAGATTGGTAGAGAATTTCAGCAGTTTGTTGATGTTGTTTAATTTCCCTTCGTAGTTGGAGTTTGTTTTGTTGGATAGTGAGTTGTGTTTGAATACGCGCAACTACTTCCTCTGACTGAAAAGGTTTAGTGATGTAGTCCAATCCTCCTACCTCGAAAGCTTTAACTTTATCAATAGTCTCTTCAAGAGCGCTGAGGAAAATCACGGGTATCTCTGCTGTTTCGACATTGCTTTTCAGTGCTTCACAAACTTGGTAGCCATCCATATCCGGCATTTTAATATCTAGCAAAATGAGATCAGGCGGTTTATGGCTGATTGTCTTTAATGCTAACTGAGCATTGGTAACGCAACGAACTTTAAAACCTCGTTTTGTTAATATCTCTGTAAGAACTCGTAAGTTCTGTATCAGGTCGTCAATAATTAATATATTGCCTTTAGGCTCGGAATCTTGCTCAATGTAGCTAGCTTGAATTTTCTCTAGCGTGAGACTGGAGAGGGCACTTTGTTCTTGGAGTATATTGCGAAAGTTATTCTTGCTGATTTTCTTGCCGAATACATTAGAAAGCTGTTGCCATAAGGGATAAGCTAAGTCCTTAACATGTCCTACACTCAGATATAGACTATCAGCAACCTTATTATAAGTTTCGTTATTCCAAGCTGCCTGTAGGATTTGTTTTTCTGGGGGTGTCAGATGTTTCCCGAGCTTAGCTTCCAGGATAGCTTCTATATGTTTTAGTACTCCTTCAAAGGACATGAGTGGTTATGTATAATTTAGTAAGGTTATCGTTACTGCATTTAGTAGTATAAGTGATATTTTATACTTTTATTATGAATAACTGTAAAAATCAATCAAGAGCAAAGACAAGGTATGTTTCGAATTCATCCACCCTGGGAGAGAAAATTTCTATATAGCAAGTCTAATACTATTGACAGCATCTTTGGTAAAGGTTACACTGAGTGTAAACGTTAGCTCTTAATAATTAGACTTTCATCTCAAAGACCTTTCATACTAGGGAGTGAAAGTTATCGGGTCAGTCAAAAGTATATAAGCAAGGCAATGCCTCGTTTATAGTCTTTTTTGTTTCGGCTGAATCTATGTGCATACTACAAGCTTTTGGTTTACCTTCCTTATACCTAGTCGGTTGAGTTTCAAGATTACAGGTTTTTTGAGGCACCAGTAGGGATATACGGAGGTTAGCACAAATAAATCATTCTTAGTTCGTAGTTTCTCTTTACACCCTTTTAGCCACAACTGCCTTCTCGCGAGAGTAGCGCAAATACAAACCTATAGCCTATAATTTTTTTTACAAAACTTTACATATCTTCTATTACTCTCTTCAACTTAACTTAATTTGTTCAATAGCAAACAGTTCCAACTTCATGTGGGAAGGAACCTCTCGTTATACTCAACAGGAGTTAATAAGAGGGTTATTACCGCAAGTGTGGTGTGAGAGCAAGATGTGAGCGCTCGACTAACCGCGTTTTTCGCCGGTAGCAACGAATGAAACTATCACATTTCTCTCGATAACCAAAAGCTTTGCGATCGCGCAAGATTGGCGATTGGGCAAAAATCCCCGTCCTCAATTCCTCCGAGTTCCCAATCCCCAGTTACTTTTGATTTCTTGGACTTTAGACAAAAAATTTGTAGTTCACGACTACAAAAGCAGTCTATAACTCCAATCAATTGAACACCTTCGTTAGGCAGCGGTACTGCTCAATATGATTTCACTGCCAGATATAACAATTATCGATCAAATTTACGAAAGTCCTAATTCCCTCGTATATCGAGGGAGCCGCAAGAAAAATCAGCAGCCTCTGATTTTGAAACTCCTGCAAGAAGATTATCCTACGCCTGCGGAACTTTACCGCTATCAACAGGAATATGAAATCACTCGTAGTCTTAACTTAAACGGAGTGATTAAAGCTTATGAGTTGAGAAAATACCAAAATACCCAACTCATGTTGTTGGAGGATTTTGGCGGGGAGTCTTTAAAAATCTTGCTGGAACGCCGTCGTTGTTCTTTATCAGAGTTTCTCCATCTTGCTATCCAGATTATAGATACTTTAGGGCAGCTGCATCAAAACAATGTCATTCACAAAGATATTAATCCATCTAACATTGTCTTAAATCCTCAAACAGGACAATTAAAAATTATTGACTTTGGACTATCGACTCGTTTATCTCAAGAGAGCCTTAGCCCCAAAAGTCCTAATGTTCTAGAAGGTACGTTGGCTTATATATCTCCAGAACAAACAGGACGGATGAATCGTTCACTTGACTACCGCACTGATTTTTATTCTCTTGGCGTCACTTTCTATGAATTGCTAACCAATCAGCTTCCATTTGAATCTACCGATGCACTTGAGTTAGTCCATTGCCATATCGCTAAACAACCGATACCTCCTCATGCAATAAACCCAGAAATTCCGCTGACTGTCTCAAACATTGTCATGAAGTTAATGGCAAAAATGGCGGAAGAAAGATATCAGAGTGCTTGGGGAATCAAGGCAGATTTAGAAACTTGTCTTACTCAATATAAAAATGGTGTATTCCTAAATTTTACTTTAGGATGCCAAGATATTTCTCATAAATTACAAATTCCTCAAAAACTTTACGGAAGAGAATACCAGATAGAGAGTTTATTGGCTGCCTTTGAGAGAACCAGCCAAGGACAAAGTGAACTTATGCTAATCTCGGGATACTCTGGGATCGGAAAATCAGCTTTAGTCCAGGAACTATATAAGCTCATTACTGAAAAACGCGGATACTTTATTAAAGGAAAATTTGACCAGCTTCACCGCGATATTCCTTATCAAGCTTTAGTCACTGCATTTGAAGAATTGGTGAGACAGTTACTTACAGAAACTGAACTAGAACTACAACAGTGGCGAGAGAATATCCAGCGTGCATTAGGAGAAAATGGACAAATTATTATTGATGTTATTCCAGAAATTGAACTGATTATTGGCAAACAACCTGCTGTCCCTAAATTACCTCCAACAGAAGCACAAAATCGCCTAAATTTAAGTTTTCAAAACTTCATCCAAGTTTTCTGTCAAAAAGAGCATCCGCTGATCTTATTTCTAGACGATCTTCAGTGGGCAGATAGTGCTACACTGAAATTGCTTCAATTGATAATGACCCATGCTAGTACTGAATATCTGTTTTTGATTGGAGCTTACCGAGATAACGAAGTCAGTCCAAGTCATCCTGCCATGCTGACTTTATCTGAGATGAAAAAGCAAGGGGTAATAGTTAACCATACCTCCCTTTCACCTTTAAATTTAGGTCAGGTTAATGAATTTATTGCAAATACATTGAAGGCTGAATCTATCTCAACTCAAAAATTAGCTGATTTAGTCGAAAAAAAAACACAGGGAAACCCTTTTTTTATTAAAGAATTTCTCAAGTCTCTGTATGCAGAGCAATTAGTGAAATTTGACACTAATTCTGGAATATGGTCTTGGAATTTAGAACAAATTCTAACTAGGAGTATAACTGATAATGTTGTTGAATTAATGACACAAAAAATTCAACGTTTATCAGATTCAGTACAAAAAATTTTACAGTTAGCGGCTTGTATTGGTAACCAATTTGATTTACAAACGCTTTCAGTTATCAATGAAAAATCTCAAAAAGAAACTGCTAATCAATTATGGGAACCTATTCAAGCAGGATTAATATTGCCCGTTGGTGACAACTACAAGTTTATTCAAACAGTTCGAGACACTAATGAATTCAAAGTTACTTATAAATTTGCTCATGATCGCATCCAACAAGCTGCTTATTTCCTGATTCCAGAGCAAGACAAGCAAGCCGTTCACTGGAAAGTTGGGCAGCTTTTGTTGGAAAATACTCCACAACAAGTTCTACCACAAAGAATTTTTGATATTGTTAATCACCTTAACTTCAGTATTGAAGCAATAAGCTTTCAATTAGAACGAGATAGAGTCGCTCAATTAAATCTTATTGCTGGTAAAAAAGCGAAAGCATCATCCGCCTGGGAAACTGCTTGGAATTACTTAAGAATTGGCAGGAATTGCCTGAGTGCAGATAGCTGGATTCGTCAGTATGATTTAACCTTGGAATTATATGTGGAAGCTGTCGAAGTAGCTGGTTCCTGTGGCAAATTTGACGAAATGGAGAAAATGGCATCTCTTGTGTTGCAACAAGCTACTTCGTTGCTGGACAAAGTGAAAGTCTATGAAGTCAAAATCCAAGGTTATACAGCACAAAATAAACCATTGGAAGCAATTGAAACAGCTCTATCAGTACTAAAAATGTTGGGAATTCGCCTCCCGAAAAAACCCAATAAAATAGATATTTTACTCAATCTGGTAAGGACAAAGTTAAGTTTTGCAGGGAAACGGATTGAGGATTTAATCCAATTACCAGAAATGACTGATTCTTTCAAGTTAGCAGCTATGCGGATTTTATCAGATGTTGCTTCTGCTGCCTATTTTGCTGTGCCGGAACTCTTTCCTATAATTGTGTTTGAGCAGGTGAATCTATCGCTCAAATACGGGAATACAGCTGCATCCTCCTACGCGTATGCTACTTACGGACTAATTCTTTCAGGAGAAGTTATCGGAGATATCGAAACTGGCTATCAATTTGGTGAGCTTGCTCTTAGATTAGTCGATAAATTCAACGCTAAAGAACTTAAAGGTAGAACCTTATTTGTCGTTAACTTTTTTATTAAACACTGGAAAAAGCATCTTAAGGAAACAATAACTCCTTTGTTGGAAGCTTACACAAATGCATTAGAAACTGGAGATTTAGAATATGCATCTTATGCGTTAGATGCATACATCCACCATTCCTATATACTGGGGAAGGAATTGCCAATTTTGGAACGAGAGATGGCAATGTATGCTAATGTGCTAAAGCAAGTGGGACAAGAAACAGGCTTTTATTATATTCAACTTAATCGGCAGGTTGTATTAAACCTGATGGATCAAGCTGAAGATAAGTGTTGTTTGATTGGTGAAAGCTACGACGAAGACAAAATGCTTCCCATTCACCTTGAAGCTAATTCCCAAAATATTTGCCACTCTCTCTATTTTTATAAAATATTTCTTGGCTATCTATTTGAGGACTATCAGCAAGCTCTTAAGTATACCACGTTAATAGAAAAATCTGAAGACAGTGCTGTTGGAACTGTTCCTCTCTCGCATTTCTACCGCTCTCTCCTCTACCTAGCTACCTATTCTGATGCTTCCAAGTTTGAACAAAAACGCATTCAAAAGACGGTGAAAGCTTACCAGAAAAAGATAAAAAAATGGGCGCGTTTTGCTCCGATGACTCACCTTCATAAATTCTACTTAGTTGAAGCTGAACGCCATCGAGTTTTGGGTAAAAAAACTAAGGCTATTGAATACTACGATCGCGCCATTGCCTTAGCTAAAGAAAATGACTATCCCAGTGAAGAAGCTTTGGCTAATGAACTAACCGCCAAATTTTACCTGGATTGGGGAAAACAGCAAGTCGCTCAAGTTTACCTCACAAATGCTTATCATGGTTATTTACGTTGGGGTGCAGCCTCTAAAGTCAAGGATTTAGAACAGCAATACCCAGAACTTTTGCAGCGTTTCACGAAACCAAACATGTCCATAAATGTGCGCAGCAGCTTGCCTAGTACGTCTGGTAGCACTTCTGGTGAAGTTCTGGATTTGGCAGCTATGATGAAAGCCTCACAAGCGATCGCCAGTGAAATTGAGCTGGATAAACTCCTAACAACCTTAATGAAAATCTTGCTGGAAAGTTCCGGCGCACAAACGGGTTCTTTAGTTCTAGAGTCTCTTGGAGCTCTGCGAGTTGAAGCTTCAAAGGATGCTAATTCTGAGCAAGTGAGGGTGTTACAATCGACTCCCATCGAAACTTGTTTGCCTGGATCAATTATTCACTATGTTGCAAGGACTCACGAAGGACTGATTGAAAGTGATGTTGCTCGTGAGGGTAGATTTACACAAGATAAATATATCAAAACTCACCAACCTAAGTCAATTCTTTGTGCACCACTGCTTAATCAAAAGCAATTGATTGGCATTGTCTACCTGGAAAATAATCTAGCAGGTGACGTTTTTACACCTGATCGGTTGGAAGTGATTCAAATGCTTTCAACACAGGCGGCGATCGCGCTTTCTAATGCTAGACTGTATACTCAAGTACAATCAACACAAAATCGCCTGAATAAGTTCCTCAATGCTATCCCCCTTGGTATATCTGTTCACGACGCCAAGGGACAAATGGTTTATGCTAATCAAGTTTCACAGGAATTATTGAATATTAAAGATTTAGTAAAAGCCGAAACCCAGGAACTCTCAAAAACCTATAGGGTTTATCGGGCAAATACTGGGGAGATATATCCTGTGGAGCAGCTTCCCGTTGTGCGATCGCTTGGCGGCGAAAAAACACGGGCGGATGATTTGGAACTGCGCTACAGTGAGAGAATTGTCCCGTTAGAAGTCACCAGTACACCAATTTTTGATGACACGGGTAATGTAGAGTATGCGATCGCAGCTTTTCAAGATATTAGCGATCGTAAAGAAGCTGAAAAAGTACTCATAGAGAATGTCCGTTTAGAACAGGAAATTAGCGATCGTAAAAAAGCAGAAGCAGAACTTGAACGCGCAAAAGATGCCGCAGAAGCAGCCAACCGCGCTAAAAGCACCTTCCTTGCCAACATGAGTCACGAATTGCGAACTCCCTTAAATGCAATTCTCGGCTTTTCCCAACTGATGAACCAGGACACAAATCTCTCACAGGAACAAAAAGAGAACCTTGGTATCATTCACCGTAGTGGAGAGCATTTGTTAACTTTGATTAACCAAGTTCTTGACTTGTCGAAAGTTGAAGCGGGACGCATGACTTTATCCGAAAAGAACTTCAACCTCCATGATTTACTAGCTGATGTAGAAGATCTGTTTTCGTTGGAAGCACGAAAGAAAGGCTTACATCTGCGATTTGACTGTGCTGCCGACGTTCCTCAACATATTTGTACTGATCAAGTTAAGCTGCGGCAAGTGCTGATTAATTTAATCAGTAATGCAATTAAATTTACCTCTTCTGGGAGCGTGTCTATAGAAATAAAAAGGGAACAAGCAATATTGTGCCTAAACAGCTTCCCACAGCGGACAACAGTTACTTTTAAAGTGAAAGACACAGGAGTTGGCATTGCTGCGAACGAACTGGAGAATTTATTTCAGCCCTTTGTACAAACAGCATCGGGTCAAAAAGTTCAGCAAGGAACAGGATTAGGGTTGACTATTAGCCGTCAATTTGTTCGCTTAATGGGAGGTGAAGTTACCGTTATTAGTCGAGGTAAAGTCTTCACGCCTGGGAAGCCTCTACGCGATTTTCATGACAGATCAACACTTCTACCGACTTCTGGCACAACATTTCAGTTCGACATTTCTGTGAGTATTGCTGATGCAAGCGTGATTGATCATCAAACCAACAGCCAGCACGTTATTGCCCTAGTTTCCAATCAACCCCAATATCGAATTCTAGTAGTGGATGATAGAGATTACAACCGGCAACTTTTGATGAAACTCCTTAAACCAATTGGTTTTGAAGTACAAGAAGCAACTAACGGTGCTGAAGCAATTGAAATTTGGGATTCGTACTCACCGGCTCTTATCTGGATGGATATGCGAATGCCTGTTTTAGATGGTTATGAAGCTACAAAACGGATTAAAAGTACAGCAAAAGGTCAAGCAACAGCTGTTATTGCTCTAAGTGCAAGTGCGTGGGAAGAAGAAAGGGCAGTAATTTTGTCAGCAGGTTGCGATGATTTTGTGCCAAAACCGTTTTACGAAGAAGCTATTTTTAACATGATGGCTAAGCATTTGGGAATTCGTTATATATATCAAGAGCAAAAATCACTGCCTGACTTCTCTCATGTAACAGAGGAATCGTTAAATTTAACAGATTTATTAGCAGCAATGCCTAAAAAATGGCTGCTAAAACTGCATGAAGCAGCTCTTGAGGTAGATGCGGAATTAGTTTCTCAAATTCTTGAAGAACTTCCTCAATCTCATGCTTTAGTTGGTCACCTGTTTAGGGGTTGGGTAAGTAACTTTCAGTTTGACAAGATTCTCGATTTAACTGAAACTTTGATTACTCAATATTGATTGATAGTCTCTTTGCATCAAGCCTTTAAGAAAAAATTGCACCGAGCGACTAGTCAGGCGGGTGTTCAACCATAACGGCAAGGATTCGACGCATATTAACCACACCTTGACGATTGGTTTGTAGTCGAGCAACTGTACTCAGAGTAAATTTACTATAAGGCATAAAGGTTTATTCCATCTGTTGCTCAAGCTAGAGCGATCACCCTACTTATCCCAGAGCGCGATCGCATTCTCCCAGAATCTGTTTTATTCTGTATATATTACTCGATCATATCGACAATTAAAAACTAATCAAAAATAGAAACTACATTAATACTAGATACTCTAAACATAGGCTTTGTTTTTTTCTCAGTTGTCACAAATTCCTCTGAACCAACTGACAATGCCGCAGCTACATGAAGCGCGTCCATAGCGGCTAAACCATATTGACAAGCAATATTATAAGCATCTTGTATTACTTTTTCTACATCGTTATTCCAGTAAATTACGGCACTAAAGAATGATTCGTAAAATTCAGCTTCTGCCGTTTTTCGATTGTAAATTGCTTTAGGTATTACCTCCATTTTGATGAATTCGCTCGAAGCAAATTCACGGGTTGAATCTGCTAAAACTTCCAAGGCTTTTTCTGAATCTTCTCCCAAGCCACGCGCTGCAGTTACTAGCACTCCAGAATCAATAAAAGTTATCTTCATGCTTCAGTTTCCTGTAATCCCCCACGACGACTAGCAATTTCTTTTTCAATTTCGTCTTGAGTTAATAAAGGTTCGCCAGAAGCAACAATTCTAGAGCGAATTTGGCGTAAACGTTCTCCCAAAGGAGTTTTATTTGCAGAGGTTTTCAAGCGAAGAAATTCCACAAAATCTAAAACTTCCTCTTGTTTGTCTCGTGAAAGGGAACGCCACTTAGTTAATAACTCTTGTTCTGCACTCATTTTTACTACCTACCTCTGATAATTTAGTTTAGCATTGTTCCATATCTCCTGCTCCCCTACCTCCCTCAAGTTAATCAGTAATGCGATTAAATTTACCTGTTCTGGGAGCGTATCTATAGAAGTAAAAACAGAACAGGTAATGAGGAACTACGAAGGGCGTGGAGCGTCTCCCTTGGGGAGAAGGACTTATGCTTCATTCCTCTGCGCTGCATTCGCGGCGGACATTGTGTAATTAATTCTGTCCTGACTACTTAACAACAACGCGATCGCCCGACGGCTTAAGTTTTGCTTATCGCACCACACCCAACAATTGCGAATCCCAATCCTCAGTCATTGTGCACCATCCAAACCAGAAAGCCCAAAATTTCCTCAACTGGTGGTAGTGGATAATCATTCAAGTCAATGGTTACAGTTTGCCCTTCTAGTTGGAGAAACCGCCAAACCGTACCGCTCGTCACCGTTCCGTAAATCGTGGAAATCGGCTGCTGCTTCTGTTGATTAAAACGTTGGGAAGCCACCATTTCGGCTAAACATTGTCCCAGTCCTCGTTTCAAGTCTTCTTTCTTCGCTTCCACCAAAACCACCGCAGGGGCTTTAATATACAATTGTTCTGGAGAGCGACTAATCAGAAAATCGACATAGCCTGTCAAATCAACCTCTGGCTGCACGTTGAACTCTTCGCCGGAAAAAACGCTGATTTGTCCTTTGAGCTGACGTTTGACTTCTAATAAAACGGGATTGATAATGCCTTCAGAACGTGCTTTTTCACTACCTACTGCAACAGCCCAAGGTAGGGTTTCTTTCAAGGTATCTTTGAGCAAAGAACTCGGATTGACTGGGGAAATCTCTGGGAGAAAGCGATCGCCAGAAACAATCGTCAGTTGAAAATCTTCTACAGCTTTACTCAGAGTAAATTTACTATAAGCCATAAAGCTTTACTCCATCTGTTGCCAGAAATCAGGCGGGTATCGAGAAAAACTCTATCGGACATTAGCCTCTTCTCGATTAAAGTCAAATCCTTGAGTGTTTAAAGAAATCGCGTTGAAAGTAGCTTGTTTTGGCTTTTCCACAGGTTCTGACAAAAGTTCTGAGTCATTTAAAACAATCACACGGATAGCTTTACCTTCCCACTGAGGTGAATACTCTGGGGGAATGACAACTGTACCATTATGAATAATGGTCTTAAATTCAATGGCTTCCATAGGTTAGCTCAATAAAACTTAGGTCCAGTTTAGTATGAAATTTCTGGACTTTGCTGAATAACATTAAGTAAACCTTGATTTTAAGAATCAAGCTTAGTGTGATCGCTTGAGAATCAAGAAAGTTGCCACATTTTAGAGCGATCGCATATTTTGCTTGACTGCGGCAATATTCACACAAACCACGGACGCGCTCAAAAACCAGTTGTTTGAGTGCTGTAGGAACATACTCGCGCTTAGATAGGTAACAGGCTGAATGCCCAGCGTTTCCATAAGATCTGATAAGGAAACTTGGCGAAGCTGAGCAAGATTAGCGAGAGCTTCGAGACGTTCGACGCCGAATTGTTCGATCTGATTGCTGAGTTGGATCAGCGTGTTGTATTCAGCATCCGTAAGAGTTTCCGCTTCGGGTTTCGCGGGCAGCGTTTGGTACTGGGCGCGGAGTTCTAGGTTAATACCTTGGTTAATTTTGTGCAGCAGTTGAGCTTCTTTATAATGGAAGGACATTGGCTTTGCGGTGTACACGAAGGATGACTACCTGCTGGTGGAGCCGATCCAGATCTGCTTCGTCCAACTCATTAGCTGCCTGGATGACTTCTTCGAGGCTCATAGGGGCTTGAGAGGAAATTACGAATCTTTTCTATTTTGACACACTTGACTCGTCCATAGGCAGCGTTTGTTAAAATCACCTAGCTCTTGGTCAATGTCTCAACTACCGTTCAGCGTCGAGGTTGACCGAACCCGAGCGGATTTTGTATTTAGCCGTTCCAGTAAATGTTTATAATGAGTTTTTTAGTCGGAAGTTTATTCAAAGAATTATTGGCGAATATCAACTAAAATTACTAATTTTTAATCCAGAGCGAGAGGAGATTGTTATATGGAGAGACTAAATTATCAAGAAATAGTCCAAAAAATTCTGTCCAGTCATGCCAAAAATCGCTCAAATAGCCATACAGAAGTCAAATTGTTATTTGATACTGAGCGTGATCGCTATCAAGTTATGAATATTGGTTGGCAAGAGCTAACGCGAATATTTGGTTGTATTATTTATGTAGAAATTAAAGATGGAAAAATTTGGATCGAACGCGATGGAACGGAAATCGGAGTGGCTAATGAATTAGTAGAAGCTGGAGTTCCTAAACAAGATATAGTTTTGGCTTTTAAAGCCCCATACAAACGGAAATTTACTGACTTTGCTGCTAGTTGAAGCACATAGGAGTTAGGAAATCTACGGCAATTAAGGAAATAACAGATTCTGGGAAAATGCGATCAGCTAATACCAATTCAAAAAATGATTGATACAAATGTAGGTTGGGTTGAGGAACGAAACCCAACACATCAAATCCTTGCCTTTGTTAGGTTTCACTTCGTTCAACCCCACATACCCATCTGTTTCATTTTTTTCGTGAAATGGTATAACCCCTTGCGTTTCGCCATCGCCTCGTCTTGTCGGCTAACGTACCTTTTCAATTATCGGTGAAATTGACAGTAAGCTCGATAGCCGACGGCTTAAGCTTTGCTTATCGTACCACACCCAACAATTGCGAATCCCAATCCTCTTTTTCGTTCATTTCTGATGGGTTATACAAGCAATACCCGACCTAAAGATCCGACCTAAAGATCCGACTTTCCCGACTAGAATGCAGGGGTCTCCTAGTGGTAACTGTAGATACAACCAACAAATATAAAGCTAGCTAATTGTGTGAGTTGGTTTTTAACCTGTCGGCACATCGAATGTAAGTCAAATTTATTTAGATTGCTGAGTTCTAAAATTATGTCAATCTCTAGTGCAGTTTCTTCCTCATCAGGGCGAAGTGGCTCTAATGATTTTAGTGCGAGTTTTTGGCAGTCATGGCGGCAGTATCAAGATGATCTTTACCGTTGCTGCATCAAGTGGATGGGTGGAAACCCCATTGATGCAGAAGATGCTCTCTCCCGGGCAATGCTTAAAGCTTGGGAAAAGGTGCAAAAAAATGCTGGGGAAATTAATAATTTTCAGGCTTGGCTGAAAAGACTGACTCATAACCTTTGCGTGGATATTCATCGAGAACGCAGTCGGGGGGCGAATCGAGTTGAAGATATAGAAGCTTACACTTCTGGTGAGGAGCTTGGACTGGTATCCTTTGAAGAAACGCCAGAAAGTGCTGTGGAAAATAGCGAGAGAAAGATGGTGATTCGTCGCGCTATTGATAATTTACCGACAAGGCTACGCGAGACGTTTATTCTGCACTTTTATCAAGAACTTTCTTATCAAGAGATTGCCCAACAACAAGATATTTCGTATCAGAATGTTTGCAAGCGCATTTCACAGGCGCGGAAGATTTTACAAGAGGAGTTGAGGGGATATTTTATCGGGGAGGAGGAAACCGATAGGGATAAGTCCGTTCTAGAAACTGCAACGGAGTCGGAAATAGGGGAAATGTCTGAGGGGAATGGGGAAGTTGAAGCGAGAGTAGGGGAGAAGGTACTTGCAGTTGCGGTGGAGGAAGTGGAGAGTGTTGGTGTTGAGGAAGCGCAGGAGGTAGCCGGTGATGTGCAGCAATCTGAGTCGGTAAGGGTTGCGGCCACTTCTGAGGGGAAGTTAAAGGTAAGGAGCGATTGTTGTCGGTGCTTTGAGATCGACTTACAGTCTAACCCTGTTCTGTCACTGTCGGAAAACAATAATCGTAGTGAAACATTGAAACCTTTATCTAATTAAACTTTGAGCCGTTCTTTTCTAATAGAAACTAAAATCTCTCGCCAAAAGCTGAAAAGTAAAGCTCCGAAGAGCTTTCAGTGATTGGCTTTTCCCCGTTTGACATAAGCTGTTCAGTAGCGATCGCCCCTTATGGATGTCAAGAAACCTTAGGATTTCTTAGGAGCGCCCGACGGGCAGCGCGCTACCCGTTACTTATATAGAGAAACTTTTATAATAGAATTACCCTGGCAGCTAAAACCGGATTAACAATAGTGTTCTTAAGCCTGCGAATGAGCTTGGTTCTGGGTATCAATGGTTACTATATTGGTGAAGTAGCAATGCTACTATCCCGGTCAGAAGATTGTTTTAAATAAGACCAGCCCAGATCAGGGTATTTACTACTATTTGGTTTAGAGTTGAAATCGACTCTAGCCTATTTCGTTGTGCCACCAAATTTTACCGAAGCGCAAATTTTCACGATTTTCGGTGTTTCTAGCCTTTACAGGTGGTGGAAAAGTTTCTCAGAAGTAGGTCGAAAACTTTTGTAAGTCCTAGAAATAATCAGGGTTCAAGCCGACGTTTTGGGGCTGGTGATCGTGAGCCCTTGATAGTTTCATAGGCTACATTAGAGTCAAGAAAAAAGCCTCTAATTCAAAAAATTCATAAATTATCTTTGGCAATCGTCTTTAAGTTACACAGGTAAATACGAGTCAGAAAACTTATATTGGAGAATTACAATGTCAGACAAAAATGTCTCTCTCCCCAGTGAAGACGTAATTAATGCATATCGAGTTATAGCCATAAATTCACTTAATGATAAGATTAGACTTACCGAGTTAGCTGCTCAGGAAACTCCTGATTTCAGCGCAAGAACGGTACAAGAGAGTTCATCCTCTGGTTTGCAGTCTGTTTCAGCACCACTTGCCATTGCCTCTGCATTTATTCATTCGTGGATATACACTAATACACCCTTGGACTTCGGTGATGGAAAAAGGGTGAACTTCAAAGCTGATGTATGGGGAATTGGGCTTGGTGGAGGCATAGTATGGGTAGCAGGCTGGTTAGCCTCTCCCGATCAATTAGTCGGTGATGCTCAATTCGCATTTAGGACCGATCCAGTTCATACAGAAATTGCCTTTTTCAAAAATGGTAACCCTGTTGGAGTATTAATTGGTGGTGGTCTTAACGTTCAAGTTGGTGTTTTCGCAGGGAATGGCACCTTTGAGTGGGCATAACTGTACAACTTTTTATCTGATATTACCAAATTGAGCGACAGTTAATAATTAGGGTGGCAAATGAGCATATTGCTTGCAATTGTATTGCAAGCAATGCGAATATCAAGATGTATTACACAATCATGCACCCAGCGCTTATGCTGCCAACCTAGATGCACAATTTGATAGTGATTTCGCTGCCACAACAGACGATTCAATCTAAAGGTGCAATTCCAACCTATCACACCAAGCTGTCATAGCGATCGCTTGAGAATCAAGAAAGTTGCTACATTTTAGAGCGATCGCATACTTTGCTTGACTGCGGCAATATTCACACAAACCACGGGCGCGCTCAAAAACCAGTTGCTTCAGTGCCATAGGAACGTACTCGCGCTTACATAAGTAACAGGCTGAATGCCCAGCGTTTCCATAAGATCTGATAGGGAGACTTGGCGAAGTTGAGCAAGGTTAGCGAGAGCTTCGAGGCGTTGAGCACCGAATTGTTCGATACAATCCTTCCAGCCTTTCATGATGGCGAAATTTAATTTGGACTCGACAGCAGATCGCTGATCTCCCCCCTCTACGGTTAAGAGGGGAAATTCATCTGGGAGGGTAACTGGTCATACTCAACCAAAACGCACCGTACATCCCGTAGTGAACAAACAGCCAAAATCTACACCGACTAACCAAAAAGCTGCGTAAATTTCGTTAGGCTTTTTAGATCAATGGTTACAGTTTGCCCTATGCCCCTTGCCCCCTGTTGTCCTATGAGGATAGTTTCTTGATACAATTTTTTGTTCATTTCTGATGGGTTATATAAGGAATACCCGACCTCTTAATCCGACCTCAAGCTCCGACTTTCCCGACTAGAATGCAAGGGTGTCCTAGTGGTAACTCTAGATATAACAAGTAAATATAACGAAGTAAAATGACATATACCTACTCAATCCATCCATCCATTGGAGTTGCTCGAGTTGGCAATCATCCCACAGACTTCTTTTTAGCTCCAGAGAGCATAGGTGGTTTACCCATTGAATGTGACTCCTATGGCAATGAATCAGGTAAATCTTTTACCACTTTTAAATCTACTGATAGCGGATTTGCACAAATTAAACGGCAAGGACAAAAGTTTCGCTTATATCGATACAATTCCGAACAGCCAAACGCTAAGGGAGAAGAGCTGTACTTCGGCCATGACGACGTAAAAAGTATTAAATGGACAGTACATTTAGCTAACAAAAAAGCTGCCTGGTATGAATTCTCTGAACTTAAAGGCAACCTGTTACTTGGACCTGAGAATAGCTATGCAGCACAGGGTGTCCCTTTCCGAAACCAACAGGTTCCAGATCGAAAAAAGTTAATTATTGACCCTGGCCCAAGACACATACATGGGGATGGGAAAAGCAATAGCATTGAAATCAGTCGGGAAACTATTCCACACCCAGACAATTATCCTCGTAATTTCCCATATCCACCCACTGGTAGTCATTATTATGGTACACCTATTGAAAAGCTTGGGGATCTTAAGACTGACGGCAAAGGACGTCTTATAGTCCTTGGAGGACATGGGTACTCTTGGGGGCTAACAACTCTGACTGGTTATGGTGGTGGGGATTATTGGTATGACGACATATCGGATGGTTCAGTTACCTGCACTATTACAGTATACGAAAATGGGGAAGAGAAATCTCACACTTTAGACGCTTGGGTGATTGTGGGTCCTCCTGATTTTGCACCAGAGATTTCCAACATCTCTTCGTGGGATGACACGATGTTCGATGTGGGTGTGCGTGACTTTAAGCTAGTTCCACAAATGTATGAAAACGGAAATTGGAAATATGATTTTAAGGCAAACTATCAGCGAGATATTCTGCCAATTATCCATCGGATTTCTCGTTACCATTGGGTAGCCAATGTCCAGTCCATGATTGCGTTTTCGTCAAATATTTTTGATTTCTCCGACCCATCAGAAAAAAACGAAGCAAATCGCCAAAAATATTTTTCCTATTTCCGTAAACCAGAAGATCCTACACCTCAGAGCCGTCAATACACTTTGTTCGTTGAAGATCAAATTCCTTTGATGCCACTAAATTCTGGCAGTAATTCGGTAAAAAATATTAACATCGAAAAATTTTTGGCGCTGACTCCGACCCAGTATTTTCTCCTGGAACAATGGGCAAAAGGGAACTTTACGAACGATTGTGACTACACTCCCTACCCAGTGAATGAAAAAAATCGTGCCAGTATCGGTAATGTTGTCGGACTTCCACAATGTCCTGGTATTGAGGTAACTTGGACGACGCAAAATCCGGTTATATATAGCGCTCCTTATAACATTAAACACCACGATCATAAAAACAAGGGTCTCGATCCGGAACGCGATGAGTGTGAAAAAACAGATGGCTGTCAACCTGGTGATTTAACTAAGCGCATGGCAATTCCCTGGCAAGCTGATTTCTACAACTGTTCAGTGCAAGCGATCAATTTTACAGATCAAGACACTAACAAAATTCTTGCTGAAGACGGAGGATTGATACCGAAACCGCCTGCTTACTATACATACTGGTGGCCACCGCAAGCCCCCTGGAATGTCATCAGTAGTTTTATAGTTGTCAAGAATGATCAAGAGTACTCGGGACAAGTAACGATCCTAAAGGACTTGATTAAGCAGCAACTGAAGAACCTCCCTGAAAATAGCAGCAAAACTGAGGCAGAACTCGATAAATTAACTGATGAACAATTTGAGGCATTAAGTGATTCTGAAATGGCAGGAAAACAAGTTGATTATGCCAGAGGAATAAACAGTTATTCTCAAATGGTTAATTTCGGTTGGTCTCATTTAGGATTCATCCGCAATCAAAATACCAAAGAAAATGGGCAAAAGTTTCCCTATTTAGTGGAGACAGAACGCGATCATGAAATGTTTAAGTACAAACTTGTAGATTACCAAGATATTACGAATAATCCTGACGATCAAGATGGGCAGTTTGTAATAATTTCTTTGCAGCCAGTCCAAAAACGCCAAGAAATTAAGACAGGGAGGATCCAACAGATTCAACAAAGTAAAACAACTTTATCCGTTGAATTACAAGAAAAGCTTGAAAAATCCCATAGAAAATCTCAACAAGCGGTGGAGGCTTTTCGAGAAATTCCAGTGTCTAAGGAAACACGAGAAAGACCTCGTTCTGGAAGGCGGGTTCGTTTTTAATTAGTGCAAACTCTCTCCCGTTATCAAATTACATATACGGGAGAGTCTATCGTCAAGATGGGTCGCGCAGTCAGCCAAGATTTTAAACACCAATTTTTCTGTAAATTTGTAGCTTTAAAGCTATTGGTAATTAAGAGACTATTGAGAGGATTAATGAAATGCAATTTAATCACGGTGTTGATGTTGCCATAATTGGTGGAGGTTCTGCAGGGACTGCTTTAGCTTTGACACTGTGTTTATATTCAAAACTGATAGTAGCAGTGATTGAACGAACAGCTTACGATAACATTCGTATTGGGGAAAATGTATCCGCCAGCTTGCTACCTTTACTGGATTACCTGCAAGTAAAGGAATCTTTTTTGGCAGATAATCACTTACCTGTTTACAACGTTGCTGCTATATGGGGAGATTCCTTACTGCACAGCAGACCTTCTATCTTCAATCAAATAGGCGAAGGTTATCTCCTAGATCGGGGAGAATTTGATGCTATGTTGGCTGAACAGGTTGTTAGCCGAGGAGGTCAGCTGTACTTGCAGACTAAATGCCTTGAGGGTGAGCAATTGGACGGAGGGGGATGGAGACTTTTGCTTGCTGGTGATTCTGGGGAATCTTTCTGGCTGGAAGCCCGTTATTTGGTTGACGCAACGGGCAGACAATCGAGAATTGCCAAACGATTGGGAGCAAAATCTATTATCTTCGACTCCCTAGTAGGAATCAGTGCTTTTCTTGATTTTGACAAAAATAAACCAAAAACTGAAGAAATTGTGATTGAGTCAGTTCCAGAAGGATGGTGGTACTCTGCGTGGCTACCAGACGGGAAGTTAAGCGTGGTGTTGATGACGGATGTAGATATTATGCGACAGCAGCGACTTCACAAGGCACAACCGTGGATCTCCCTATTATCTAAAGCTAACCATACCAGCAACCGTGCTAGGGGAGGAACGTTGATTTACCCCCTAGCCATAAAGCCTGCACACTCTCACATCCTTGATCGCGCTGTCGGTGAGGACTGGATGGCGGTGGGGGATGCTTGTGCATCTTTCGACCCACTTTCATCTATGGGTATAGGACACGCTATGACTTCAGGAAGCCATGCTGCTGTTGCTTTGATTGAACATCTTAGCAGTAACAAAGGTGGATTACTGAAAGAGTATCAGAGTGGACTAGAACGTAATTTTGAGACTTATCTGAGAATGCGGCACATGTATTACGAGATGGAAAAGCGGTGGCTAGAAGCCCCATTCTGGAAACGTAGAACTAAATTAACCCCCATGCCTGTTGCTGCAAAATAGATTCGTTGCTCGTTTTTCAATACATCTTTACTCTAGCGCCCTTACCATCATTTCTCAAGCGTGATCGCCCTAGCGCACAAAACTATTGCGATCGCCTATCTTTTTAAATACGTAACAGCTTACACATTTATACCCGCAATTACCTTGAGTCAATCATCAGGGTAGTTTTGAAATAGTTAATTCTAACGCTTGCATTTGAGGGAAATCGCGCTGAATAATCTCGATAACTTTTCTTTGACTCTGTTGATTTTTAACAATCAGTTGTGCAGTACCATCACCCTGAGAACCCACACCTTTTCCTCCAAATATATAAGGCTGTATTGGCTCGTGTTCAAGAAGGAGATGAAGTTTTTTTGCAGTCAATTGAGAAAGACATGCCGGAGTTACATCCTTGTCAAATTCTGCTTGAGCTTTTGTCATTAACGCTCCAAGAAGTTCGGCATCTCCTCGCTGTATTGCTTCAACTGCTTGCTGGGTAATTTTAGCACTAATAGAACCAAGATATTTCTGGACATTTTGCTGAAGAGGATTAGTAGCAAAAGGATAGCATTCATTCAATGCTCTTAGTATTTCTTGTGTATTTTTACTTCCGTTGAGATCAACAATCACAAAAAACAAATCTTTTGTAACCTTCAGTTCAATCAAGTCGATTTGTTCACCATCAAATATCATCAAGATTGGACGATTCCCATAAGCACAAGCCTGATCCATTCGACCACAAAGACTAGGAGTGGTTCTTTCTCCCAGATAGGCGAACTCCATTTCTTCACGAATTGTCAGATTCAAGTGATACAGACGATTAAAAGACCGAGCAATGAGAACGCAAAACGCAGCACTTGAAGATAAACCTTTTTGGATAGGTAAGTCAGTTAGATAATTATCAATCTCCAGTCCGCCAACAGGATAGTGACTCAAAAATTGATAAGCTGTACCAGCAGCATAACTAAAAAAACCACCCTTGTTAGCTACGGCTTTCAAGGTATTAGGTTCCATAGATAATCTGCGCGGTTCATAACGGCTTCCATCATTCAAAGAACCACGAATAATTAACTCCGTAGAATTGGGTTTAACATCTGCATAAATTCCTTGGTTAGTACCAACAATTAAGGTGTAGCCCTTCTCAATTTCAGGATTAATCCTGCGATATTCTCCTGCCCAATCGCTGTGTTCTCCGAATAAACAAAGACGACCTGGAACAAAAAGTCTCATTCTAATTTTCCTGTTGTTAATTAGCTGCTCGTTACTGTACCAATAAATGGCACTTACTTAAACAAGGGAATAATCCAAGCAGCAAGAATGCTCAACAGGATAAGTATTTCCAGCCAAAATAAAGTAAGTGGGGATTGGAACCAGTCTGACCAGAAACCTTGGCGAATACCTAACCACCATTGAGACACATGACCAGACCAAAAAGTAGGACTATCTTTCTCGCGAAATTGCCAGCTAAGCATGGATAGCAGTAATGGAACTCCCCCAACTTTGGAATTTATCAACAGGTGAAGCGCGATCGCAACCACTATAATCACCCACGCACTTAAGTGAGCATAATACCACGCATGATTCAATTCTCCTTTTGGCAACCATGTTTCATTCATCATCTTGCCGGTGAATAGCGCAAACGTTAAAGCAAGCAGGACAAATGTATTGGTAAAGCGGTTTAGCGTATACCACCATATGGGTTTACCAACCTGAAGCAATTTAGCAAAAGAGTCAGGTTGAATCAGTCGCTTGTATCCCCGATGGAATGCGTACAGAGCAAACGCAGGAAATATCAGCAAGCTATATAATCCAAAAGTTCCGTGTAGCCCTTCAATTTCTCTATAGGAGGGCAATGGAATTCTCCCCCAGCGTCCATCATAGGTATCATAAGTCCAGAAAGCCGTCAGGATTGCAGCCACTACAAACAGACCAGTGAGTCCATGCAAAATGCGAAGGAGAAGTGGTTGATACGGTCGAGTCAATTTCATGTAGAGCAACGAGTAGCAAGTATGCTAGTGACACTAATCTAGACAAACAATGATCGATTGTATTCAGATTAAGTTAAGATTAGCACAAGGTTGCGAGAATCATGAACGTAAAAGTACCGCGATCGCTACCTTGCTGTTATGGTTAGCAGTCGCTTATGTAATGTATAGACAGCACTGATTTATTAAAGTATAAAAAAATTACGGTAGACTGAAACGTTTCTCACAAGTCTTACCAGTCCTTGATTTATATCGCTCTCGCTACAAGCCTAAAGTAACGAGCTACTTGAGCAAACGAACTCCTCTGGAGTATTAACTCCACTAATCGTCTGTAGCTTCTGCATAAGTCAATTAATATTTCATCTATTTAAGAATAAGCTAATCGGCATTAGGTTTCGTGTTAAAGCCTAATTGAGAGTCAGGGGTTTCCTTCGGATTCCTGATTTTCTTAACCACGGCTAATACAAGCTAAAATGCAGTCAGCCGAGTACAGGATAAGTAAAAAATAGGATCCGTATTTCTCAAAACTTATGAATCGAAGTAAAGTATCTGAGTTGCTTTGGGTAAAACCAGAGGCAAAGTTCAGATTTGAGGAGAGAGGCGTTACTGTAGCCGATCCACTGAGTCAGCTGATTAATGAAGTAGGTATTCCTACTTTGCGAAATGCACAAACTCCTCTTGAGGAAGCTGTGTTTTTACTCCAGATTGCGGCAGAAGTAGAACACGCTTTACTTGTGCAATATCTATATGCTGTCTATTCTTTAGATGTTACTGTTGCAGGTGACCAATTAAGGACGATTATCAAGATTGCAGAACAAGAAATGGGGCATCTGCTCACAGTGCAAAACTTGCTGCTATTTATTCGTCATGGTTTGCACTTTGATCGAGGGGATCTAAAACCTGACAACGAGTTAGATCCATTTCCTTTTGTTTTAGAGCCTTTAACTAAGTCATCTCTGGCGAAATATGTTGCAGCAGAAATGCCTATTATTGATGACACTAACCCTTTAAAAGCTGAAGTTGATAAAATCGCCGAAGAAGCTAAAGTTGCCGCAATGGGGCAAGCAGTGCATCGAGTAGGATTGATATACGCCAAAATTTATTGGCTTTTTCAAGAGAGTGATACTCCAGAAGGGGCTTGGCTGCTCAATCATGATGGTTTTCCTTCAGGGTTTCATCTGAGTTCTGAGGATTTTGAGTCTGCCACAGTTCTTAGTAGTATTCAGGCTGATGAACTAGAGTGGCGAGCTAGTAGTGCAGAGAGCCTTCATATTGATCCGGTTACCTCCCGTCAAGAAGCTTTGACTGCTATTGACACAATTGCACGCCAAGGAGAAGGACTTACAGACCAAAACAATTCACACTTCCAGAAGTTTTTAACTATTTACCGTCAGTTGGCAAATTCTTCATCGCCATTTAGCTTAGAAGTGCCGACGTATCCTAATACTCTTGAACAACCGCAAACAAATCCAGATTTGGAAAAGGGTCGCATTACCAACCCAACAAGTCGGCTGTGGGCAAAATTATTTAATAGCAGGTATCACATCCTCCTTTTAGCGATCGCTCAGAGTTTATCGCTAGATAAATCTACAGAACCAACCAATAACTTACGTAAAGAATTGATTGGATGGGCATTTGAAGAAATGAACAATACTGTAAAAAGTATTGCAAAAAAATTAACAAAGCTTCCTCGCAAGATACCTTCACAAACTGATGTCTTTGCAGGAGCACCATTTGAATTACCTGAAGAAGTTTTGCCTGTCAAAAAATTAGACCAGTGGCAATTGCAAAAAACTTTGTTGGCTGAATCAAATCAATTAATCGACAAATTAAAACAACAATCTGACCTAGATCCGATTGGCAGGGGATTGCTCGCTCAAATCAAACAACTTAATGATCGTCGCACAGCCACAATTGAAGCTCAAATCCAAGCTAGCTCAACACCCTAGTGGTCGCTTTACCCAAAATTGCCGGATGTAGACTGGCGCACTCGAAGTTATTTAAACACTCATGAAGGAGAAATCAATGGCAAAAATTTACAAAATTCATCCATCTATTGGTATCGCCAGAGTAGGAAACAGCCCGGATAAATTTTATGTGGGATCTGAAATACCTGGTGTAGCGCCCGTTGAGATTGTTAACGGAGAAGAAAAAACCCTTCAGAAGTATAAAGATGAAAATGGTCGCCTGAAGCGACAAGCTGCTCGGTTTAGAATTTTTGAGTTTGAGCAGGATGCAACTGGTGTCCTCTCATCTGGACGTGAAATAACTGCTAATGAGGCTACTATCGAGTGGCAAGTTCATCTTGTTAATAGTAAAGCTGCAGGACAAAAGTTTAATAATGATAGTGGCGCACTTCGCAATCCTGGAGTGGAGAGAAAAAAACTAACTATTGATCCAGGGGAGAGAAGTATTTCTGGGCAACAGCAGCAAGGTGTTAAATTTGACGGTGGCAAATTCCTGGGGGTTGAAGTCTATTTAGGGGAGTTACAGACAGATGCATCAGGGCGGCTTCTTGTTCTGGGCGGTAGAGGAAATTCTGCTTCAGTTCCAGATGGCGTAGCGATACAAAACTTTGCAAATAATGATAAATGGCATGATGATGTTTCGGATGGTACCGTCACAGCAAAAATTACTTTTCCTGGACAAACCCCACGCAATGTAGACCAACCAGCTTGGGTAATTGTTACACCACCAGACTTCGCACCCGAAATAGAAGGTATTGTTACTCTTTATGACATTGCCTTTCAAGTCGCTGTCACTCGCAGGTGGCTTTCTGCACCTACAAAACCATCTTTTAAAACCGATATTTTTCCAATCATCAATCGTGCAGCTTCATTGCGATGGGTGAATCAGTGGGACATTTGGAATGCTATTCCACGAGATTGGGAAAAACTATCCTCTCAACAGGATTCATCTGCACAATTACGACAGCAAGTTTTTGACTTTCTCTCTCAACCTCCTCTCGCGGAGCTACAGCTGACAAAAGTTCAACTTTCAATGCTACAGCAGTGGAAAGCAGGGAACTTCGTAGATGATTGGACAACTCCGCCTGCTTCGCCTCTGACTTTGACGCCTCAAAATTTAGATCGAGCGGCACTAGAACTTTGCGTTGGCGGTGGATTTTTCCCAGGTATTGAGGGAGGAATTTTGCTGACGAAGCCAGATATTTATTCTGAGCCTTTTCGATTGTCTCATCAAGCTCTTTCTCCTGGCTCAATTACTCAAAGAATGGCTGTACCCTGGCAAGCTGACTTTTTTGACTGCCAGGGTAGTTGGTGGCCTGCACAGCGCCCTGACACTGTTCAACTACCTTCACAGAGTGGTCCGCCTAGTGAGGGTTGGGCAAATGGAATTGCTAGTGAGGATGATTTAGTTAAGAATTTCAGTAAACTTGGGTTTGTGGTATCGAGAAAAAATAGTGCAGGCGAGGTTGTTTTTGTTGAAGAGGAGCGCGATCCTAATTTGCCTCGTGAAAGCTCAAGGGGATTGTCTGAACTAGTCGCTCAGAAAAATCAACAATTGCAACAGACGAGGAGTCAAAACTAAAAGCCTAAAAAACAGGGTATTGCAGGTTTATTTACCTGCAATATCATGTAATCAAAGCAATCAGTTTTTTGTACTTTCAAAATCAAAAAATCACCCTTGTTCATGATTTGAATTATTTAATAAATATAGAGGTAATATGACATCCAGTCGCAAAGTGGATGTAGTGATTATTGGTGGGGGTCCTGCTGGCACTTCCACGGCGATCGCATTAGCAAAAAGCGGACGGAGTGTGGCAGTTCTAGAGCGCTCTCGGTATGAGACTGTTAGAGTAGGAGAAACTTTACAACCAGGAGTGCGTGTATTACTATCTGAGCTAGGAGTGTGGGAGCGTTTTCTGAGTGATGCTCATGTCCCAACTGAAGGGATTATTTCTGCGTGGGGTAGTTCAGAACTCTATGACAATAACTTCATTTTTAATCCTTACGGATCAGGGTGGCATTTAGATCGTCGCCGTTTTGATGCTATGCTTGCCTTAGCTGCCGAAGATGCTGGAGCAAGTGTTTATCTCTCGACACGAGTAGTAAGTTGTACTCAAAGGCCAAATGGCGGTTGGTCAATTGAAGCAATTTGTGATGGTCAAGCGATCGCACTCTTAGCAGACTTTCTTGTGGAAGCCACTGGTCGAGCTTCTTCGCTGGTAGGGAAACCCGCAACCAAAAGAATTGTCTGTGATAATCTCATAGCAGTGATAAAATATTTTCAATTTAGTTCTCCTGTCGCTGACTGCCGCACATTGGTGGAAGCGAGCCAATCCGGTTGGTGGTATTCTGCTGTTTTACCTAATAACCATCTTGTTGTTGCTTATATGACAGATGCGGATCTACTTCCTAGAGGTCATATGTCTTTGGCAGACGTATGGCGATCGCGCATTCAAGATGTTCCTCACACCCTGGCAAGGGTTGATCCGTGTGTATCAAATTCTAGCACCCGCTCAATTGCAGCTTACAGCTATCGAAGGAATTGTGTCGCTGATACTCAGTGGCTTGCTATTGGGGATGCTGCTTCTGCGTTTGACCCCTTATCATCTCAAGGAATCTCCAAAGCTCTGCAATCTGGTATTGCTGCAGCAAAAGTGATCCAAGCAAGCCAAAGCGATAGTCAAGTTTCGCTCAACGAATACGCTGGTGATGTGGAAAAGAGCTTTGACAAATATTTGCAAGCACGGGCAGCATACTATAATCGGGAAAAACGTTGGTCTGATTCTATTTTCTGGCAGCGACGCCAATCTTACGCCTCCTCCATCAGGTGATCCTCAGTTATCTCACTCGCATTAAGTTGATCGAGAATTGACCAAATTTGCTGTAACATAGGCTCTAATCCAGCACCTGTAACCGCTGAAATCTGAAAAACTGGAGCTTGACAAATGTCAGAGATCTGTTTAGCCACTGATTCTAAATCCTGAGTTTCTTGGTCAACTGCATCAATTTTATTCAATGCCAAAACTTGCGGACGATCTGGTAAACCTCGTCCGTAAGCTTGTAATTCTTGCTGAATTGTATTATAATCATCCAAAATATTATCACTAGTTGCATCAATTAAGTGCAATAGTAAGCGTGTCCGCTCAATGTGACGCAAGAAATCGTGTCCTAACCCTACACCTTGAGAAGCTCCCTCAATTAATCCAGGAATATCAGCGAAAACTGTGCCATCACCAGTAGGTTTCCGCACCACACCTAGATTTGGCACTAATGTTGTAAAAGGATAGTCAGCAATTTTCGGACGTGCAGCCGATAAAGCAGAAATCAGGGTGGATTTTCCTGCATTTGGTAGCCCAATAATACCTACTTCCGCTAAAAGTTTTAACTCTAGCCGAAGTTGCTTAATCTCCCCTGGTAATCCGGGGAGGGCGTATTCAGGTGCGCGGTTACGGTTGCTTAAAAAATGCTGGTTTCCTAGTCCTCCCTTACCGCCAGTTGCAACAACTAAAGTTTGCTTAGGTTCAGTTAAATCTCCAATCACCTCTCCTGTTTCAGCATCATAAACAACAGTACCGCAAGGAACTTCAAGAATTAAATCCTTTCCATTTGCACCAGTACGGTTATTTGGTCCACCACGAGCACCATTATCTGCCTGAAAGCGGTGATTATATTTAAAGTCTAACAAAGTTTGCAGATTTTCCTCTGCAATAAAGATGACTGATCCACCTTTCCCCCCATTACCACCAGAGGGACCACCAGCCGGTACATACTTTTCTCGTCGAAAGGCAACAATCCCATCGCCTCCCTTACCAGATTCTACTTCAATTTCTACTTGATCAATAAATTGCATTATGAGTGAAACTATAAAGTAATATTATATATACGATAAACCCCAACCATAGTTATTCTTATGGCAAAATACCTACATTTCCATTACCCTTATACAATATACATAGATGATGTTTTATTTTGGCATCGAGCATGAAGTTGCTTTCCTTAATCAGGAAGGAAAGTTGGCAGATTTTTCTTGTACGAAATTTGCTGACTTCAATCAAGTTATAGAAAGATTACCTATATACCATCAAGACTATCCTCGATTGCGTATTGGGGGCGGTGGAATTAGAAAGAAAAGATGGTATATTGAAGGGTTTGAAAGACTTGATGATTCTGGTGAAGTGAGTGAATATATACCTAAAGGTATAGAAATTAGAACAACTATACAATCAGACATTCACAGCACCATTACTGAATTATCAGAAAGCTTTCGCTTGCTGCGCAATGTTGCGGTTCAGTTCGGTTTTGTACCAGTTTTGGTGACGTTTAATCCTTACTATGATACTTATGAACCTGACCGACCACTAACTGATTACGAAATTAAATGGCGACAGGCTTCTCCTGAAAGACAAACGGAGGATATTGCTATGCTAACTTATGGGCCAGATTTAAATATTTCAGTGGCTGGCTTACCTCCGGAACGCGTCATCGAAATTGGCAGAAAGCTGACTTACTATAGTCCCTACATTATTCCTTTTAGTTATAGCTCTCCGTTTTACCGAGGTAATTTGTGGGAAGGTTTATCTGTAAGGACATTTATCAGAACAGGTAGAAGACCGGCGGTCATGGTTTACGTTGAGAAGCCAGAACAATTAATTAGTAGTGTACCTTCATTGACAAAAATAGCACGCTCTCCTGCTGAGATCGGTCGGATAGAATTTAAAGCTTTTGATACTTGTGATGATTTTTCTATCTATGCTGGTCTACTTGCGCTTCTAAAAGGTCTTGTTTTAGACCAATCACTACTTGGTAGAGCCACTGTACCCGATCCAGCTTTGCACCAACTTTCAGCACAACAAGGGTTTAGCAATGAAGATATTTTTGAGAACGCGACAAAGGTTATACAAGCAGCCGAGGTTGCTCTCATATCAGATCCAGATGTTCACTTGTTAAAACCACTAAAAGTTCTGCTACGGGAACGAAAAACAAAGGCGCATGACCTGATCGAGATATACAAGAAAGTTGGTTCAATAAACGAGGTACTTAAGCAAACTTATAAGTAGTTTAGAATACTTTGGCAAACTGGCTTAACCGTTCATAAACAGCAATAAGGCGATCGCCATTAATTTCAACAGAAGCACCAGGATAGTTACGAATTGCTCCTAGCAGCGTGACTTCGCCACTTTGCTTGATAGATCCAGCTAAAGCCGAATGCAGTGCTTGCTGATCTAGCTGTTTTCCGGGAGAATGAACCACCTCACCAATTTGATCGACTAAAATTGGTCCCGCCCAACCAGATAGTAAGCTATTTAAAAAAGCAGGATCAGCTTTAATTCCTGCTTTCAGAGCCTTACGAGCTAGTGCAGGTTCTTGATTAGCTGCTTGCAAGTAAGCTTTTATTGGAGGGGTGGTCTTACCAGTATCCACAAACTGACTTAACTCTTTGAGAGAAACTGGTTTTTGGAAGTTACCATACTTTAAAATAACCGTATCCGCAGCATTAGCACTGGTGCTTGTTAGTAACACACTAGCGCTCACTGCTAGAAAAGCAGTAAAGTTATGTTGCTTTAATCGACGAAACAGTGTAAAGATTTGCATTTTTTTGCAAGAGCCTCTTTTGAGTAGCGTTACAGGCAACAATAGCTATTATGACGTTTTTCTTTGCAGAAGTTCGCAAGCGGCGCAATTTCCGCATGAGCGACTGCTGTAAAGAGTAAAGCTAAAACGCTTCAAAGAGATACTTTGCAGACAATTGCGCTAAGCAAATTCATGACTGATGATAAATGTCAAGATCATCATTTGATTAATACTGAGGTCATTGAGCGACCAAGGGATGTTCACCTAGAAAACGGGGTTGTTTTGCAACAAGGTACATGGCTAGAGCGCTGGACTGTAAATCGTTGTGGAACATTAATTCCTTATAAAGTCGAGTACGCTGCTGATCAACACGGTGGTACCTTTTTTAAGGTAATGATTGAAAAGTAATAATTTCAAATTCTCAAAAAAACAATCCACTATATCATTCTATTGAAAAGTTTTCAACATTTAATCCTTGAAGTCAAATTTGAGCAGGAACAAAAATTAGTGACCCAGCTTTACACGGACTTTTTGTACAAGCTGGGTTTATCAATGAAGATATGTTTGAGAACACGACAAAGCTTTTACAAACAGGTAAGGTTGCACTTAGGTCAAACCCTGATATTCATTTGTTCAAATTACTAAAATATCTTCTCCTGAAGAGAAAAATAAAAGCGCATAATCCTATCTAGATGTCTAACAGAGTCGGTTCAACAAATGAGACACAGAAGGATACTTACAAGTATTTTAGAAAAAGTAAAGTTTCCTAAGCTGGCTTAGCCGGTTATAAACAGCAGTGAGTTTATCGCCGTCAATTTCAACAGTATCTTGAGGATAGTTGCGAAGGGCTCCTATGAGAGTAACTTCACCACTTTCTTTGACAGATCCAGCTAAAGCAGACTGCAACGTCTTGTCGTCTAGGTTTTTTCCAGTAGGATGGATAACCTCACCAATGTGGTCACGTAAAACTGGTCCCGCCCAACCAGATAGTAGACTATCTAAAAAGGCAGAATTAGTTTTAATTCGAGCTGTCAGTGCTTTACGTGCTAATACTGGTTGTTGATTACATGCTTGCAAATAAGCGTTTATTGGGGCGGAGACCCGACCAGTATTCACCAACTGATTTAATTCGCCGATAGGAACTTCTTTCTGGAAGTTACCACACTTTAAGATAACCTTATTAGCAGCATGCGCACTGGTGCTTGTTAGTAACACGCTAGCAGTCAGGCCTAGAGAAAGAATCAACTTATGTTGCTTTAACCGATGAAAAAATTGAGAAATTTGCATTGTGTAATGTTTCCTTTTTGAGGAGTATTATAGGCAACAATAGCTAGACAATACATTAAAGGTATAAGCAAAAGCAAGAATTTCTAAAGTTTTATTTTTAAATTTTAATGTAGTTTGCCATCTTAAAATGAAAAAAAGTTAAAGCTTGGCAAAGTGATATGAAAACTGTTGAAAAACATGCTATAAAAGAATCCCATAATTAGCACAATTTTTGCTAGCAACTAGTATAGCTGACGCGAATCGTAACACCCTTCAAGCGGGTTTATAACCTATCCTTTGAAACAATGTTTTACCTTTGATTGTTGTAAAATCCTGCATAACGGCGCTCAAGTGCTAGTAATTCTTGATGAGTTCCTGACTCTACAATTTGACCTTTTTCTAAAACTAAAATACGATCGCACCGCTTCACAGTACTCAAACGATGAGCAATCATAAACACTGTGAGGTTCTCCATCAGTCTTTCGAGCGCTTCCAGTACCAGTGCTTCTGATTCTGAATCAAGTGCAGATGTTGCTTCATCAAGAATTAAAATTCTAGGGTTGAGGAGAACAGCACGCGCGATACCTTCGGTGGGCTACGCCTACGCAATCCTTTGCTTTTGTCGCATTATCGCTTTCCACCGCTGTAGGTTTAATTGCCAACAATTCAAAAACCCTGTCAACAGACGCTTCAGCAACAGATCGGTAGGTTGGGTTGAATGGAGTGAAACCCAACAAAATATTGGTTTTTCGCCTTGGGTTTCCTTCCTGAACCCCACCTTGTATCTTAAAAAGAGTAGTAGACCGTCCCAACCTAGGTCATACTAGACCGCTATATAGCACGGTTTAGTACAAAATTCATCTAAAATTTCACCTATATTTATACGTTACCGGAATGGTGTATCTTGTTCATGGCCGACTATACCAACTAAGGTTGAAGTTTCTTTGGAGAAAGATCAATGACCATTTCAATGTATCAAGCTTCAGTACCGGTCTGTATTCGTACACTAAGTAACCTTGTAAATATTTTGGAAAAAGGTGCTACATACGCACAAACAAAAAAAATAGATCCTACTGTATTAATCAATAGTCGTCTATTCCCAGATATGTTCCCATTGTCAAAACAAGTACAAATTGCTTCTGATGTAGCGCGCAGAGGTGTAGCAAGACTAGCAGGAATAGAACCACCAAATTTTGAGGATACAGAAACTACATTTCCTGAACTTATTGACCGCTTAACGAAAACTATTTCTTTTTTAGAGACATTGAAACCCGACCAAATTGATGGTTCAGAGGAAAAGACAGTTACCCTTGAGGTAGGTGAAAACACTTTATCTTTTCAAGGGATGCCCTTTCTCCTTTATTTTATTTTACCCAACGTTTATTTCCACGTCACGACAGCATATGACATTCTCCGGCACTGTGGTGTAGAACTGGGCAAACGAGATTTTCTTGGTAGCCCCTAAGAAGTGCAATTCTTACATTAAAAGCAGAAAGCCTGCAAAAATGAACCCAGCTTTGCACCAAGTTTCAGCGCAAGCTGGGTTTAGCAATGAAGATATGCTTGAGAACACGACAAAGCTTTTACAAACAGGTAAGGTTGCACTTAGGTTAAACCCTGATATTCACTTGTTAAAATTACTAAAAGATCTTCTCCTGAAGAGAAAAATAAAAGCGCATACTCTTATCGAGATGTCTAACAGAGTCGGTTCAACAAACGAGACACTGAAGGATACTTACAAGTACTTTAGAAAAAGTAAAGTTTCCTAAGCTGGCTTAGGCGGTTATAAACAGCAGTGAGTTTATTGCCTTCAAGTTCAACAGTATCTTGAGGATAGTTGCGAAGGGCTCCTATTAGAGTAACTTGACCACTTTCTTTGACAGATCCAGTTAAAGCAGAGCGCAACGTCTTGTTGTCTAGGTCTTTTTCGTCAGAATGAACAACCTCACCAATTTGGTCAACTAAAACTGATCCCGCCCAACCAGATAGTAGGCTGTCTATAAATGCAGAATCAGTTTTAATTCCAGCCGTCAGTGCTTTACGTGCTAATGCTGGTTGTTGTTTACATGCTTGCAAATAAGCGTTTATTCCGGTGGAGGCTTGGCCAGTACTCACAAACTGATTTAATTCACTGATAGTAACTTTTTTCTCGACTTCACCACACTTTAAAATAACTTTGTTAGCAGCGTGGGCACTGGTGCTTGTTAGTAACACGCTAGCAGCCACGCCTAGAAAAAGAATCAACTTGTGTTGCTTTAATGGATGAAAAATTTGAGAAATTTGCATTTTGTAATGTTTCCTTGTTGAGGAGTGTCATAGGCAACAATAGCTACACAATACATTAAAGGTATAAGTAAAAGCAAGAATTTATAAAGTTTTTTTTTTAAATTTAATGTAGTTTGCTATTTTAAAATAAAAAAAAGTTAAAGTTTGACAAACTGACATGAAAACTGTTGAGAAACATGCTAATTATGAATCACATGATTAGCACAATTTTTGCTAGCAACTAGTATGATTGACTCGAATCGTAACACCCTTCAAGCGAGTTTATAACATAACCTTTGAAACAATGTTTTACCTTTGATTGTTGTAAAACCCCGCATAACGGCGCTCAAGTGCTAGTAACTCTTGATGAGTTCCTGACTCTACAATTTGACCTTTTTCTAACACTAAAATACGATCGCACCGCTTCACAGTACTCAAACGATGAGCAATCATAAACACTGTGCGGTTCTCCATCAGTCTTTCGAGCGCTTCCTGTACCAATGCTTCTGATTCTGAATCAAGAGCAGATGTTGCTTCATCAAGAATTAAAATTCTAGGGTTGAGGAGAACAACACGCGCGATCGCTTCTCCTGGCAACAGGCTTTAAAATAACGGCGTCCTAAGAGAATTGTTTAGCTTGACAAATTAAACAATTACTGCTGTCAATCAGACGGCGAAAATGTCGAACAATCGCTGCGATTTCAGATTTACTCTAATTTACTGGGATATGTTGTTACGCAGCAACTCTGGTAAAGACAAAGCTAAAGTATAAGACTTTTCAGCACAGTGAGTGGTTGCTGCATAAGTTGACTTTGGGTTCCCCTATATATATTGAGATATAGGGTAATTAATATCACCCTATACTCCAAAAAAACCAGAGGGTCAGGTTATGGATATATTGTTAGAAAAGATGTGTTCACAAAAAAACCGGCGGAGACGGGGTGTACTTCTGACACAGGAAGGGTTAAAAAAACTTCAAACAGCTAAGTCTAAAGCAGAAATTGAAGAAAACTCTGGTAATCGGTATACTCTGGAAGCATTGAACGAACGCACGGGCTTATCAGTGGATACAATGATGAAGATATTTGCTGGTGAGTTAGGGGTTGACAAACAATCCCTGAAGTGCTGTTTTAAAGCTTTTGATTTGGTTTTGCAACAGAGTGATTATTGCTTTGCGAAACCACAGCAGCAGGATGAAATATCAGATAACGAGATGTTAGTAACATACTCAGAACCAGAGAGACCAGAAGGTCAAGTACCCTTAGATTCTCGATTTTATATAGAACGTCCTCCAATTGAAACAGATTGTTACAAAGCCATTTTGCAACCAGGCGCTTTAATCCGGATCAAAGCGCCTAGACGAATGGGGAAAACTTCATTAATGTCAAGAATTCTTCAGTCTGCAACTAACCATAAATATCGCACCGTATCTTTAAGCTTTCAGCTAGCTGATAAAGCAATTTTTCAAGATTTAGATAAATTCTTGCGTTGGTTTTGTGCAAGTATTAGTTTGGGTTTACAGGTGCCTAATCAACTCACAGAGTATTGGGATGAGCTTTTTGGCAGCAAAATTAGCTCTAAGATTTACTTCGAGCAATATCTTTTAGCAAAAACAAACAGCCCTATTGTGCTGGGGTTGGATGATGTAGATCGGTTGTTTCAATATCCTGATTTAGCTGATGAATTTTTTGGATTGTTACGCGCTTGGCATGAGGAAGCCAAAAATCGTGACATTTGGAAGAAACTGCGCTTGGTTGTAGCCCACGCAACAGAAGTATATATTCCCCTGAATATGAATAAGTCACCTTTTAATGTGGGATTGCCAATTGAGTTACAACCACTAACCAAAGAGCAGGTACAAACTTTAGTGCATGAGTATGGCTTAAACTGCTCAGAATCAGAAGTGGAACAATTACTTGCCTTGGTTGGCGGGCAACCTTATCTTATTCAACTAGCTCTATATTATACATGGCGTCAGAGCATAACTCTAGAGCAAGTGTTGTCAACAGCCTTTAGTTCAACAGGAATTTATTCTGAACACTTACAACAACAGTGGTGGAATCTCCAACAGTATCCAGAATTAATGAGCTTGTTTACACAGATACTCCAATATTCCACCCCAAGAGAACTAAATTTAGAGCAGGTATTTAAGTTGCAAAGTATGGGCTTAGTGTACTTCCAGGGTAATCAAGTGGTTCCTAGCTGTAAATTATATGTTCGTTATTTTTCTAAGCACTTCAATAAAGGCTTGCTACACATTGCTTGATAATATCAAAATTTATGCTGCCAACTTTACCTCATAATGATCCAAATCTCGGTGTGCGTCAAGCACAATTGGCTCGCAGCAGATATATCTATAAATTTACTCATAATACCAATTTTCTGTGAAGCTACGCATTATTTTTACCCCTCCTAACCTCCCTTTGGAAAGGGCAGGGAAAGAAGGCGGTGGGGATTCTTATGCGTCTTCATATAAAAATGGTATTAAAACCATTTTCTGTGTTGATCACCAAAAGTTGCCAAGAGCCAAATTATGCGTAAAATGACAATCGCTTCTTGGTATAAATGTATTATCAGTTTATCTCTCAAATAGGATTGCTATATTTGTACAGCAGTTGTTCAATCCAATCAGCGTTAAATACAAATTTGTAAATACGGTTATAGACTCTTAAATTACCTTGTTGCTTGACTACTAATCCCGATAATAGTAATTCCCTTTCTTCCTGACTATCAACTGCAACAACATTCCCTGTATGCCAAATTGACTGATATAGTTTTAATATCTCAACAACACAGGATTTTGTATTAAGGATGCGATCACGTATAGTTTTTAAATGCTCAGGTTCATCTTGTGTTTCCCAATTCTCAATCAACTGTCGTTGCACTAAGTTCTCTACCCAATCGGCTTCATGATCCTGGGGAATGTTTCGTGGTGAATTCCGAATAAGCTTACAAAGTTTTTGGGTGAGAAAAGGCTGTCCACCTGTCCAAGCTAACACTTCTTTGAGGACATTTTGAGCATTGCTTACACGCTCAGCTAGTCCTTGTAGTAAAGGCTGTGCTTCATGTAATTGAAAGCCACTCAGTGGAATAGCTTGACCAATGTTGAAAGGTGTTCGTTTTTTGTCTTGAATTAATTGAGAAGGATTTGCTACTCCTAAGAAGACAAAAGTGAGACGTTTATATTTTGGAAAGTCAGCCCGTTTGTTATAAAAATTTCGCAGTAGGACAAAGAAGTCATCTATTTCAAAGTTAAGATTGCTAACGCTATCAATCTCATCTATAAAAATAACAATATTATTTTGCCAAATATTTTCTAATACTATTTCATCTATAAAATTACTAAGACGTTGGACTGGGGATAAAAATTCATGCTCACGCCACCAAGTACGAATATTAACTTGACTTGAAAGATTTAAACTACTGGCTAATATATAAATGAAGCCTGCATACCACTGTTCCATAGTCAGCAGCCGATTACCAATTTCTGAAATATCGATAGCAGCACAGGCAAAGCCCTCAGCTTGTAGCCTTTTCATGATTTGGACTCGCAAGCTAGACTTGCCCATCTGGCGAGCATTGAAAATGTAACAAAACTCTCCCTGCTTCAAGGCTTTATAAAGATGTCTATCTGCCTGACGTACCACATAAGTAGGTGCATCTATTGGTAAACTTCCGCCAACTTGATATTCATAAGTTAGAGTTTGTTCTGCAGTTCTTAATAAAGCATTCTCAATCACTAATTCAGCTTGAGTGGCTTTGAGAATTTCTAAAGTTTGGCTTAACTCCTGTGTTCGCTCCTGAACTTTAGCTTCTAATTTTTTCTCGCTTTCACGTAATGCTGCTTCTGCTTGTTGGCGCTCTCTTATTTCTCGTTTAAGATTTTGATAAAGTTGAGCATTCTTAATTGAAATTGCTGCTTGAGAGGATAAAATTTTCAAAACTTCTAATCTTTCTGATGTGAAAGCACCAACAGCAAGATTATTTTCTAAATACAGTAGACCAAAAAGCTCTCCTTGATGAATAATCGGTGTACACAGTACAGATTTAGGTTGGGTTTCAATAACATATACATCTTTGGTAAATCTTCCCTCATGGGTGGCATCAACTAAAATTACCTCTTCTCTAGTTCTGACTACATAGTTAATTAAAGAATTGGGTAACTGTTGGCTAGTTTCAGCTAGAACTGATTGGCACACTACTACCTCCGAGTTATCTACAGCACCCTCAGCCTGAATAAATAGCTGTTCTTGCTCCTTTAAAACCAGAAAACCAGTTTGAGCACCAGCATTTTCAATTACAATAGTCATTAATTTTTTTAGTAAATTTTCTAAAATAATTTCACTAGCAAGAGTTTGAGAAGCTTTAATAATTGTTGTAGCATCTAAGACTTGTGAATTACTACTTGTAGTAGAAGAATTAGAAATATTACTTTTAGCTAACGTAGAGTCTTTTTTTGACACCAGAATTATATGTGGATATTTTGATTCTAAATCTTTCACTTTGGCAATAGCTCCCCAACAAAAATAAGCATAGTGAGCTTTGGTCATGTAAGTTCGCGCAATTTCTTGCCGTCCCAAAGCTAAATAAAATTTTGCTGCCAATTCATAAGCTAATGCTTCTTCTTGAAGATATCCATTTTCTTTAGCACCAGCTATAGCGCGATCATAGTGTTCCATAGCTGCAAGTGTTTGTCCCAATATTCTAGCCTTTTCCGCTTCTACTAATTCATATTTGTGTTGATAATTCATGGGAGCATGTTCAGCCCAGTATTTCAGAGTTTTCTGATTTTCATCTACTTGCCTCAAGTATTGTTCTAACTCCAATTTATCTGCAATCAATAAATTATGAGAATACTCAGCCAAAAGTGCTAAAGAATCAAACCATTTATATACTGTAAAGATTATTTCACCTTGGACAAAACGAGCATACTTAAATGCAATTTTTGAGAATTTTAAAGAATTTTGATATTCTTCAAAAAGATAACAAATAAATAACTTACAAAAATAGACATTAAATAAGGATATCAAGTTTTTAGTCGATAGTAAATAAGGTATAATTTCTTCTTCATTCAAATTTTCACCAATCAATTTTGTTTTCACTACAAATGGATTTAGTAAAATATTTACTGCTTGAGCACAAATTTTAGTTAACAATAGTGGATGTTGTTGTTCAAATCTACTAATAAAATCAATATAATCAGCCTGGCATTTTGCCACAAATTCTAGATGCTCACCAACAAAAAAGACATGGTAGCAGTAAAAATTAGCTGCATGACAAGCAAACTCAATATCTCCAACATCTAAACCACTTTCAATTGCTTCATGTAAATTATTTATAGTTTCTTTAATATGTTGTTTTTTGTGATTAATATTAATACTAGTAACGACAAGTGCTTTAGATTTAAACTGTTTAGCATTTAATTGATCTAATATTTTTAAGGCTAACTGACCCATTTGAGCAGCTAAATTAATATTTGGTATCATCCAAGGTGCAATCCCACCATAAATTGCGTAAGCATAAATCGATGGTGGACAATTTCCATATTGCCTAGAAAGCTCAATCATTGTATATAGGATTGGTAATGCTATAGGGCTTTCCGCAAAACAAGCAGGAGCATATATGAGAATTAAAATCTCCATTGCTGCTAGCTTGTATGGATCAGTCATAGGCGATAGGCTAGCCAACTGATCAATATCAAGACTTTCCGGTGGTGATTCTACTAAGGAGACGCTTAGCCTTTCTAAAGTATCCTGCCCAATATCTAAAACAGTATTAATTTCATTTTTAGCTAAATAAATTTTTATTTTTATTTGGTAAATTTTCAGGTTATCCAAGAGATTATTAACTTCTTTGATAGCTGAATTACATAAACATAATGCTTGCTCTAAGTTAGTATTTAGATACTCTGCTTCTGCTGTCTCTATATAAAATTGGAAAGTTAATGTATATTGATTTTTCCAACTCTGACAATGTAGTAGTTGTAAACCTGTATTCAAGTATTTAACAGCAGCTTCGTAAGCTGTAGCATTTTTAGCTTTTTGACCAGCAATGAGATTTAATTGGGCTAACTCATCCTTTTGTACTTGCGTTGTTAGTAAGTCAATGCCAAAATTCAATTGATTGACTAAAACGAAGATATTATCTCTTTGTAGTTGTTTTGGAGTATTTCTCAGCAGAATTTGACCTATCTTCAAATGAGTATTTTTTCTTTCGTTTTCGGGAATCAATGAGTAAGCTGCTTGTTGCACTCTATCATGCAAAAACTTATAGTTAATTTTGATATTGCTAACTTTCAAAATCTCTGATTCTGTCTCTCCAAATGAGAGAGGAATTTTGTAATTTGAAGATAAAGGCAGAATTAGACCAGCTTGCAAGGCACTCCACAAATGAGTAGCTGTTATAATAGCTGAATTTTCATTGACAGTTGCTAAAACTTCTAGGTTGAATTGGTTACCAGTACACGCCGCCAACTGTAAAACTTTTTGTGTTTCTGGTGGTAATTTACTGATATTTCTAGCAATCAATTCAACAATATTGTAATCAGTAATACCAGCGGCTTGAATTTGCTGAATGTCCCAATGCCAACTACCTGTGACTACCTGATACACCAGTAGATTTTCGCTATATAAGCTTTTGAGTAACTGAGTTAGGAAAAAGGGATTACCTTGAGTTTTATTAAAAACTAACTCAGCGAATAATTCAACCTTGTTAGTAGTGCTCGCACCATGTAGTGTATCTACTATTAGTTGTTGAACATGAGTGAGTAACAGGGGTTCTACGGTGATGTTATGCATCACCGTATCTGTCTGGCGTATCTTTTGTAGGGTCTGTATTAATCGGTGAGTAGGGTTGACTTCGTTATCTCGGTAGGCACCAATTAAGAATAAATATTGGGTACTATAATCTGTAATCAGTAGCCTAATTAACTTCAAAGATGCTGAATCTGCCCATTGTAAATCATCTAAAAAAATGACCAATGGATGTTCAGGCTTGCAAAAAACATTGACAAATTGTTGAAAAACACGGTTAAATCGATTTTGTGATTCGGTAGCGCCTAGCTTGGGAACATCAGGCTGTGAGCCAATAATTAACTCTACTTCTGGAATGACATCAATGAGCACTTGACCGTTAGAACCTAAAGCCTCTAGTAGTTTCTGTTTCCAAATGGCAATCTGCTGCTCATGCTCTGTTAATAGCTGACGAATCAATTCTTGGAAAGCTTGGATTAAAGCAGTATAGGGAATATCTCGCTTAAACTGATCAAATTTACCTGTAATGAAATATCCTCTTGCAGCAACAATAGGTTTGTTAACCTCATTCACAATTGAAGTTTTACCAATACCTGAATAACCTGAAACTAGAATCATTTCTGTTGCTCCCTGGCTGACTCGCCAGAAAGCATCCATCAGCTTAGCAACTTCCTGTTCTCTACCATAAAGCTTTTGTGGAATTAAAAGTTGACTCCCGCGATCGCGCTGACCCGCAATAAAATCTTTAATTTCTCCAGTGGTTTGGATCTGTAGTAGACAAGTTTCTAAATCGAATTTAAGTCCATGTGCACTTTGATATCGTTCTTCTGCATTTTTAGCTAAAAGTTTCATCACAATATCTGAAACCTCCCTAGGGATCGGCTTGTGCTGGTAAGGTGGTACAGGCTGTTTGGCAATGTGACAATGAATCAACTCTAGCGGATCGTGGGTTGTAAATGGCAGTGTCCCTGTCAACATTTCATATAAAGTGACCCCCAAAGAGTAGAAATCAGTACGATAGTCAATCGAGCGATTCATCCTCCCTGTTTGTTCAGGTGCCATGTAAGCCAAAGTACCTTCTAATAATTTAGGGTTACTGATAGTTTGCTTTTCTAAAGTTAGTCGTGATGACAGACCAAAATCAGTTAATTTAACTTGTCCGGTTTCGACATTGATAATGATATTGCTAGGCTTAATATCTTTATGAATAATTGCGGCTTGATCTAAATCGATTAATGTTTCTGCTAGGGCGATCGCTATTTGTAAACACTCGTAAATATTTAATTGCTGAGATATGAGAATTTGACTTAAAGACTGACCACCAAAATCTTCTAAAATCAATGCAAAACTGTTCTGGTATTTTTCTAAACTATAAGGTTTAACAACTCGCTCACTCGTAAGGTCTTTGAGGACTTTATATTCATGCCGTAAATTAGTAATTTCTTCTAATGTAGGATACTCGGACTTGAGCAATTTAACGATTACTAGCTGTTGTTTCTGTTTTTTCTTACCTCGGTAAACAACTGTTCCCGTACCTTCATGAATTTTTTCAAAAATTTCATATCCTGATATAGTAATCATAACTTGCACAATTCCTATTATCTTTACTAAAGTAGAGACGTTCTATCAGAACGTCTCTACAGGGTTTATAACAGAATTCCTGACTCAGAACGTAGAAGATTACACTATCCTTTGAGATTTAGGACTTAGTAAAAATTAACTTCATAGTTTCTACAGTGGAACTTACCACTAGGTATGAAATTATCTACTAGGTTTTGAAGCTCATTCAAAATGAGGGTAAACTTCTCGATCAAATAAATCCTGAATATCAGGATGTTTTTGAGATGCTTGGTTTACTAATTTGTTGTAATCTTCACGCACATTAATATAATAAGTGGCTTGACGTTTTCCAATACTTGGTAACCAAGCAGTATGCAAGGTCAGACCAAAATCAAGTGAAGGATGGGATAATTGACACAAAGGCCCTTTAGATAAATTATTGGCATCAAAGAGCCAGAATTCATTTTTGTTTTCATACCAGACTGTGCAGATTATATAACCATCAGTAGGTTTTTCAGCATCAGGACGGGGGATAAACTGGGGTGAAAGCGTCATGTGTCCTGCAGGGAATTGATAGCGATCGCGGATTGCTAGTGCTTCTGTAGACGAGGCATGAAGTCGAAATAAATAGGCAGGTATTCCTTTGTCAGCCAAGTTCAGCACTTTTTCCAGAGGAACTTGCCGATTTCGGTAATTCTTATACAGATTAGTAACAAATTGTGTCATCAAGTCTTTCCATAGACCAAAAGAACACCAGTAAATGTCTTCCAGGCGATCTAAAGGTTTTTTTGTTTGGGGATCTTGCTGTGGATAAGCATAAAGGTCTACACCCCAAATACATTCTGCATCAGAAATAACATGTGATTCAACTATATCTCCGGTTTCTCCATTAATTAAATAGCGTCCCATACGCCCGATATCTGTTTCATTATTTTCCATCCCGCACAGATACGACGGCACAGGATTTTGCGGGTTATAAGCGGAAACATCATATTTTCTTACCCATTCAGCTACTTTCATACCGCAGATATGGGCTGCATGGAGTGTAATGTTTCCTTGGGGGTTGTCGTAGTCTACTAAAAAATGTGCTGTTGCCAAAGGTACCACAACTTTTTGTACTAATACTTCAACCTCCTGCTGATTGAATGCTGGAAATTGCCCTCGTTTCAAGTCAGCACGACGCACAATATAAATTAAAGAGTCTGGCGAAGTAGGGCCCTCTAACAAGTCTCTGAGTAGTATTTCAACTTTTTTATTTTCTGGCAAGGGGTTATTGAGTACTTGTTCTAATCCTGTTGCAAAGGCTGTATCCATTAGCACAACATAATCTCGCGTCACGCCAATCTGATGCATACTTTGGTCAATTGGCACAGGTGAACCATCAGGTAAAACTAGCTTCCACCGTTCTAAAGCACCTACACCATCCCAACAAATTAAATAAACAAAGTTATCAATTTTTAAGTTAGTTAGCTTCTCTATTAATTTGACATAAAGTTGTAAAAATGTTTGAAAAGATTGAGAAAAAAAATCAAAAATATCTTTGAGGAAATTTGCTTGCAGAAATGAGGCAAGTGCAGTTAAAAACTCATCTATTTCTTGCGGAAGTTGCTCAAGATCATAAATAAAAGGAATGGTGTCTAGAAAATTACCTAACGATCTACCATAGTTAACTGTGAACATCTGCTGTGTGTGAGGATCAAAAGCAGGATGAGCCGTACTCAAGAACGCAGGAAAAGGAGCATTATAACCATTCAACTCAGATTGCCATTCTTGATTACTGCCAATAGGAGTAACAACTTCTAGGGTTTGAGTATCAATTTCATAAGGACGACCTCCATCATAGGTAACTAGTAACCTTTCCTCTGAATCACGGGAAAACTTCATCGGTAGAAAAGCTGTGTTTAGCTGGTTACGAACACCCAATGTTAGAGAAAATCTAGTGATACCATGATTGCGAAAACGGTACTTCTCATATTTTGAGCCATGACTGGTTGCTTTGTCAGCATAGTAATCGGGTGGTTTAACAAGGCGCGTTGTCAATCTCACTTCATTTTGGGAATCAAAATCCAAACGATAAATCATGCCGTCGCCGCACAACAGAGAATCTCCATTGGGATAGGGAAGACCCCCAGAGTCAACAGTTCCTACTGGAGCAACCATGAATACATGGCCATGCAAACCAGGAGGGAGTTTTGTAGAAAGTTGCATTTGGATATCTATGAGTTCACATCGACTAGCCGTCATGATCGACTCTGGAACTTTAGGACAGCCTTGAGAATGTTGAGTCTGAGTTTCAAAACAAGATTCTTCAGCCATGGCAATTTACCGTCTCGATTTTATTAAAGAATTACGACTTGCTGTTTATTTAAACGATCGCGAAAATATTCAGCATATAATTGACACTTTACATCTATGCCCCTCACTCTACCATCATTATGTACTTATTTTCTACTCTATCTTTTACAAACCCCGTGAACGGTTACCAAAATGTCCTCAAGGAAGTATTAGCTTGGACTGGTGGACAGCCTTTCTTAACCCAGAAACTTTGTAAAATTATCCATAACTCATCAGTGAGCATTCCCAAGAATACCAAAGCAGAGTGGATAAAGAACTTAGTACAAATGTAAGTGATTGAAAATTCAGAAATGCAGGATGAACCAGAGCATTTAAAAACTATACGCGATCGCCTTCTCAATATGGAATCTTATTTTTTCGAGATGTTAAAGCTATATCAGAAAATTTTGTGTCAAAGAGAAGTTGTTGCGGTTGATAGTCAGGAACAAAGGGAATTACTATTATCGGGCTTGGTAATCAAGCAAGAGGGTAATTTAAGAGTCCATAACTGTATTTACGAATTAGTATTCGATGCTGATTGGGTTGAGCAAGTGCAAGTTTTTTTGACAGGTGGGAAAAGGCTAAGAGGTAAACGGTAAAGGTTTTAAATTTTTGCCCTCTTACCTTTGCCCAGCCTACACCTGTCAATATTTATGTAGTGAACTACTAGCCGTTTGAACCCACAAACGTGAAGTTACCCATCGGTATTCGAACTCTACTCCCTAAAAAACCGGAGTTAGTATCTCCTAGCTGATTTAGTGCCTGATGATAGTGTTGATGCGCTGCGGAAAGCTCCCAGTCCATGCGTACATCGATTGAAGATTCACCTGGTAGACACTTGCCATCAGGCGTATCAAATTGAACGTGCAGGTCAGCAGCAAAGTTCGGCGGTACCTCAGCCCTAGTACTAATAACCTGATACTCTTGGACAATTTTCACTGACGGAGTCTGGATCGAGTATGGTAAATCCTCATGTTCACACCTCAGGGAGACAGTTGTACCTATTGGTAGGTTACGGCAGTGTGCTTCAAAAACAAACTGTTCTGAGGTACCGTCCTGATTATAAAACTTAAGTACCGCATGGTTAGCTTGAGTAACATCAACATTATGCCACCCCGCAGCGCCATTAGAATGAATCCATTCTTGTGTATTCCAGTTACCTGGATTGACTAAAGGATCATTTGTGAAAAACTCGGTACTTACTACTGTAATCAGACAGTAATGTCCTGCACCAGACGGACTAAAAGCAAACTGCTGTGGATTTGCACAGCGATCTCCCACTCCAATTGATCCTGGCTGAATTCCTTGCATTGGTGTCGTTGCGCTTCCATCGTCTGTGAACATCTTGACCCAAGAGCTAGGTGGGGGATTAAAGCCTGCATCACTGTAATACATACTCAACTGGGGGTGCTGCGGAACTTTAATGTTCACACTCTGCGCCCGGCCATAGACGTTGTTCTTTAATCCCGGTTTTAGAGTATAGATGTAGGTGTTCCACTGTTCTATTAGCTGATCCACTGGCAGGGTTGTGTCCCCATTGAGGACAACGTCAGGACTATTTGTAACGGGATCGGGCTTTGGGATCGAACCAGAGTCTCCCATATTACTTCGGACGAGAAATCCATACCACCGCGAAAAAGCAATATTAGCCGCTTTTTGGCAATCGGCAGGATTGATCCCTAACCCTGCTTGAAGATTTCCAGCGAGAAGATTCACATCCATTTTTGTGTTTGCCCAGTATGTATCTGCGTACAAGGCACCGATGATGGTAGCAAGTAGTGGCAAGCTCGCGGGAGGGGGCATTTGTCGCCAAAGTTTTTGGATTGCGGTTATAGCAAGGTCGCCATCGTTAAAATATTTGAGCCCCAGATCCCAGTATTTTTGATTTGGGTCTGCTAAAGTTTTATGTGTTTGAGATTTGGTCTGTAGTGAGGTCATTTTCTTTTCCTGTATACTTAATGATGTTCACAATCTGATATAGCTTCAGTTGCTAGTACCGCAAGGCGGAATTCAAAATTCTGTTAGGAATACAGCGTAGGCTTTTCAGAGATTTTGAATGGTATGTTTATTTAAGCCGCGCTGTACTAGTTGTGTTAGTTGACATACTTTAATTTGCCAATTCACGATTGTTTGAACGAATGAGTTCAATTTAACCTTCAACTTTCATAGGAACAATCGCAGTTTAGGCTTTTAAGGGCAAACTTAATAAATATCTACTGCTAATTTACAAAGGCTAGTAATAGCCTTAGATTCAAGATTTTTGCAATTCAATTTACACAACAGTAATTTTTTTTAAGTTCGGACATCCTCTTATCTTCGGAAAAACTACTAGGTTATCTTCGGACACTGTTTGCCAATTTAAAATTCTCAACATTTATATAGCAATCCTATTTGAGATTTAAAACAGTAGTACATTAGTTTTAATGTAATGATTACTGGTGGTAAGGATGAGAAATTTTTGACGCTATACAACAACAAAAAGCCAGTAATCCGTTCAGCAGTTATAAACAGGGAACATATTGTTGCAGGTAACACCCTTTAAGCCGGTTCATAACCTAATCTTTGAAATAATTTTTCACCTTTGATTGTTGTAAAACCCAGCATAACGGCGCTCAAGTGCTAGTAATTCCTGATGAGTTCCTGACTCTACAATTTGACCTTTTTCTAAAACTAAAATACGATCGCACCGCTTCACAGTACTCAAACGATGAGCAATCATAAACACTGTGCGGTTCTGCATCAGTCTTTCGAGCGCTTCCTGTACCAGTGCTTCTGATTCTGAATCAAGAGCAGATGTTGCTTCATCAAGAATTAAAATTCTAGGGTTGAGGAGAACAGCACGCGCGATCGCAATCCTTTGCTTTTGTCCTCCAGATAAATTTACCCCCCTCTCACCTACCCAGGTTTCATATCCGTTTGGTAGCTGCATAATAAATTGATGAGCATTAGCAATTTTTGCAGCTTCTTGGACATCTCCCATATCAAAAGTATCTTGCCCAAAAGCTATATTCTCAGCAATCGTACCAGAAAACATCGTAGTTTCTTGAGGAACAATCCCAATTTGTCGCCGCAGACTGTGAAGCGTCACGTCTCGAATATCTACACCATCGATCAAAATTTGACCAGATATAGGATCATAAAAGCGTGGTAAGAGATTGACGAAAGTTGTTTTACCCGCACCAGAAGAACCAACAAGGGCGATCGCTTCTCCTGGGAACACGGATAAACTAATATCTTTTAATATGGGTTCGACCGTTTGGTAGGAAAAAGAGACGTTGCAATATTCTACCTTGCCATTAACGGTCGGAAGAGCGATCGCATTATCGCTTTCCACCACCGTCGGTTGAATTGCCAACAATTCAAAAACCCGATCAACAGACGCCTCAGCTTGCTTAAACTCGTTATAATTATTAGTTGTGTGACCAACAGGATCAATCAAAGCTGCACCAGCCGCAAGGTAGCTGAAAAACTCTGCTACAGTCAAGTTACGTTGAGAAATTTGCCATCCACCAACAAATAAAAGCGATAAAACACCTAATGCTTCTACAAATCCTATAATCGGAATCTGAATTGCTTTCAGTCGTTCAGCAGAATACTTTGCTTGTAGCGTCCGTTCTGCTTCACGGGTAAACCTAGCAATTTCGTGGTTTTCTGCTGCAAAGGCTTGGACTATGCGAATCCCGCTAAAAACTTCAGTGAGTATAGATGATAAATCCGAGACACGATTTTGGCTGCGGCGAGAAAACTTAAGTAACCGTTCACCAAACCAACCAATTAAAACACCCATCAATGGAGCTACAATTATTGTAGCCAGTGTAAGTTGCCAATTCAGACAAATCATGTATATCGGAATTGCTAGCAACTGCAAAGTGCAGGGTATAAAGTCGTGAAACAGTTTATTGACGACTTCCCCAACGCGATCTATGTCTTCTGTTAACCGGTAAGACAAATCGCCTGCTTTTGCTGTTTCAAAATAGCTGAGATTAAGCTTTTGGAGATGAGTGTAGACTTGCTTGCGTAGTGCTAATGCGACTCGTAAAGCAGCTTTTGCCATGTAAATATCTTGCACAGACTGGCAAAAACCTCTCACAAGAAACACAGCAGCACATTCCAAAGCGATTCGGGCGATCGCCTCCACATCGCCTTTTCCAAAAGGGATCGTCAATTCACCTGCTAGACGGATCAGCGTTAAGGTAGCCAGTACGTATCCCAAAATGCCAAAAAAACCCTTGACAATGGGTTGCCACTGAGATTGGATGTAAGGTACTAGTTGCTGGTAATTAGAACGCGTTTTCAATCGGTAACATCCAAAACGAGATTTTTCTTTGTTTGACGCTATCTGTTTTGATGGTGTTTCTTAAGTTATGGTAGTTAAGAGCGAGTTTTCTTATTTTCTTGGATTATATGAACAATAGATGGCAGTAAAGAAAGGACTATAATTATACCAATAATTGGGAATAAATACTTATCTATTTGTTCAGCCGGAATAGACTTACCTAAGAAAAATCCTAATAATGTGATTCCAAATGTCCAAAGAAAGCCACCGGCTAAGTTGTAAGTCATAAATGTCCGATAATTCATAGCACCAATCCCAGCTATAATTGGTGCAAAAGTCCGTACAATCGGTACAAATCTTGCTAAAACGATAGTTTTCTTACCATATTTTTGATAAAACTTAGTGGTTTCGGCTAAATGTTTTTTACGAAACAACCACGAATCTTCCTTTTGAAATAATCTCCGTCCAAATCTATTTCCTGTCATATAGCCTACATTATCACCAAGAACTGCAAAGACAAAAGCACCGATTATGAGAATCCAGATGTTGAGTAAATTTTGAGATGCGACAAATCCAGCAGTGAACAGTAGACTATCTCCAGGAAGAAAAAAACCGATTAGTAAGCCTGATTCAGCAAAAATAATCCCCCATACCCCAAAATAACCTAACGATTTAATAATTTGCGGCAAATCAAAATGCATAGAAGGTCCTTTAATCACACCTTCTAAAATATAGTAGAATATACAATTTCCAGCAATCAAAAGCCCAGTCTACTGATTGCCTTTTGTCCTTCGTCAGTAAGTAAAAGCCTAGTGTAAGCCTCACCAGCTTGCTCTTCTCGATTGTTGTTATGCTTAATAATCACAAACAAGTTAGTGGTGATTGGATAGCTACCATTCTTGATTGCCTCTGTATTAACCTGATTGCGTTGGGTTGGACACTGTTGGGGTAAGACTAGGGGTTGACGGTATGGCGGGATCAGTTCACTGGTAGTGCGACCCAGGGACAAAGGCTTCACGGTACATTGTAACACAACTGTAGATGCAGGAGCATAATATATACCACCATTAGTTTTGCTAACTTCCCGGATGGCTTCTGTGGTGGAGTTAACATAGTGTACATTCTGGCTCAGCTTTTGTCTCTTTGTTTGGTTTTCAGGGAAGATAGCTATGTCTGCATCGTCTAAATGCTGTGAGAAAGGAGTGATGGGTAGGTTTGGTCCGCCTACTTGCTTCCAGTTAGTAATTCGTCCCTGGTAAATCTCCTGCAGCTGGCTAACGGTTAAGCCAGAAACATTGAGTGATGGGTTAACTATAACTGCTATCCCATCAACGCCTACCTGACGTTGTTCAAGCGTGAAACCCCGTTGTTTAGCGATCGCATACTCTTCATCTGTAAGAGGACGAGAAGACTGAGCAAAGTCTAGTTGACCATCAATTAACATCCGAATCCCCAAGCTAGAACTAGGACTACCCTGACTTGGAGCAACGTAATGTAATTGTAGTTCCGGACGGGCACTTTGGATCTGAGAATCGACTAATTGCCTTATGGACGCCCAAGCTGGGCTACCACCATATTTAAACGAGCCAATTGGAACATCCGTAACTGACTCATAGCTGAACTTAGCAGCAGCTGCGGAGTAACTAGAAGAAGAGTTCGCGTCGACGCCTATCCATCGCATTTTCAATAGCCACCAAAATAGTCCCCCAAGAACTACTATTGTCATCACTTTGCCGATAATCAAACCCTTAAGGAGGAGGCTAATTTCTGGGGTAATTCGAGTTTTTATCTGATTATTTTTTTTAGTCTTTGTATTGTTCATAATCATTGTATGGATTATATTGATAAAGTCATTTTTATCTCTAAAAACTTCAATAACTAGAATCGCTCTGAATTTTATAAAAATTTGGAATTTTTCTTAGAGTTCGTCAGTCAGAGAAAAGATAAACGGGATTTCTTTGGGTGAAAACTCAAAGGAATATTAGTATACGGTTGATGCACTGCCATTCGCATCATCGTAATATATCCACAATTTCTTCAAGAATTTGTGACGAGACGCTAATGCGCTTGTTAAGTCAATACATTACCTTTTAAAACATTCATTGCCTTTCTATCTAAAGCATGATTAGCTCTCTAAATCTCAATCAACCTTGTCTATCCAGAGAAGGATTTTACTCGTCATTTATTAGCATGACCTTATACTCCAAAAGATAGGTGTATTAGGTGATATTATTTTATCATCTCCAAAATAATGAGTATAAAGGGTAACTCTATGCAATCGGACTCTCACTTACGAAATTATCCAGGAAAGTGGTGGGTGATGCTGGGTATCGGACTTGGAGTATTAATGTTTACTATTGATGGTAGTATAGTCAACATTGTTTTACCTACTTTAGTGCAAGTATTCCACACAAACTTCACCACAATTCAATGGGTTGTTTTGAGCTACTTGCTGGTTGTCACTGCTTTAGTTTTAGGTGCAGCTCGTTTGGGTGATATGGTTGGCAAGAAACAGTTATACTTGGGTGGATTGGTACTGTTTACCTTTAGCTCGCTGCTGTGTGGACTTGCGCCTAGTGCAAATTGGCTGATTGCGTTTCGCTCCCTTCAAGGACTAGGAGCGGTGATGATTTCAGGGCTAGGAGCAGCAATTATTACAGAAGTTTTTCCCCATTCAGAACGAGGAAGGGCGCTCGGTATTATTGGTGCGGTTGTCTCTGTAGGTATTGCACTTGGCCCAACAGTTGGGGGATTATTGATAGGAGTTTCTGACTGGCGTACCATCTTTTTGGTAAACGTCCCTATAGGGATATTTGCTACCTTTGTTGTACTCCGCAGTGTACCACCTAGTATGATCAGCCCCGTCAAACAAAAGTTTGATTGGTTAGGGGCGTTAATTATGACTGTAACGTTGGTTTGCTTCGCCTTGGGAATGACAGAGGGGCAAAATCACGGTTTTGGTAGTATCAGAACTTTGGCGCTGTTCGCGATCGCGATCGTTGGCTTGATCAGTTTTTTACGCCTTGAAAGCCGAATCAAACAACCAATGCTGGACTTGCAACTGTTTCATAATTTGCAGTTTAGCCTCAGTTTGTTAACGGCGGTATTCGTGTTTATTGTAGTTGCAGGAGTGATTTTTATCGCTCCTTTTTTTCTAGAACTAGTTCTTCACTACTCTACCCAAAAGGTAGGATTATTGCTAGCAGTTTCACCTGTATTGACTGCCATTGTTGCCCCGATTTCTGGAAATTTATCAGATCGGTTTGGATCACGTGTGATTAGCCTGATTGGTTTGCTGTTGACAATAATTGGTTGTCTTTCAATCAGTACCTTCAATGCTCACTTAACTGATCTGGGGTATATTGTAAGGGTTGCGCCTTTTGGTATTGGGTTGGGAATGTTTCAGTCACCCAACAACAGCGCTATTTTAGGGGAGGTTCCTCCAGAACGCTTAGGGATCGCTTCCGGGTTACTGTCTTTATCCAGAACTCTAGGACAAACCACCGGATTAGCAGTCATGGGTACTTTATTTGCAGTTTTGACTCTCTCTGTTACCTCTGCTAGTGACGTGACAAGCGCACCTGTTGAAGCACTAGTGTTCGGCGTTCAAAAAACCTTTCAGATATCAGCATTAGTCTTGCTCGTTGCAACAGGGTTGGTTGCTTTTTTGTGGAAAAACAAGCTTAAGAGGGTGTAGGGTGTAGGGTGTGGGGTCTAGGGAACCCACGACGCTTGTCGATAAATCCTATGAATTTACTGCTAAAATAAATTCTGTAAACGGGTACCCAAACGATGGTAAGAAAAGAATTTCCAAACCTCAAAACACAAGCCTATCAACACCCGTTTGACCGGAAAGCGCTAATGGCGTTAGAACGAACCCCAGTTTTACCTAAGTTGCTGAAAAAAGTTAATGAGTATGGGATCGATAGGTTGTTGCGGATGCAAACAATGGGTACTGAATTCAAAGTCACGCCTAATAACTTTCCGCGCCTTGAGAATGCTTTTGTGGAAACCTGTAATATTCTAGATATTGCACCTATTCCAGATCTGTACTTGTTTACCGCAATGGGAAGCATAAAAACCTATGCAATGGGGGTGGAGAAGCCAGTTGTTGGTATTAATGTGGAAGGGATGGAATGGCTTTCTGACGATGAATTATTATTTATTTTTGGACACCAAGTCTCTAGGATTCAAGGAAACTACTTGAGGTATCAGCAAATAGCTACTGTTATACCATTACTGAAGAACTTGATCGCTAGTACAACACTTGGCTTGGGTGGATTGGCCGCGAATGGGGTAGAAATTGCGTTATACAATTGGATCACGATGGCAAAATTTACTGGCGATCGCGCAGGTTTGTTAGCGTGTCAGGATATAGATGTTGCTATTCGCGCATTAATGAAATGGGGCGGGTTACCAAATAGTTATTTGAATCAAAATACAATAGATGATTTTATGATCCAAGCTCGCAAGTTTGAAGCAAACTATCTTGGTGGGTTAGATGGCTTGACTAAGACGTTTAGCTTTATGGAACATCAACTATCTTGGACAGTGATGCGAGCGTCTGAACTTTTAAAATGGGTTGATTCTGGAGAATATGAAAATTTGCTCAGTGGGCAAAATATAGAGAATAAGCAAATTGAGACGGAGGAGAGCGACGATGATGAAGAATGGGATTTTCTCAACGTCTGGGATGAATGAGACACTCCCCCGAATTCTATAGCGATTCTCGATTGAGTCCAATACATTTGTAGGGGCGAACGGCGGAAAGCCCGTAGATTTGGGTGTATTTGACACTTAGGAGAAACGAGAAACGCTATATTTAGTCCTATAGCAATCTGCGCAGCAGTTACAAATACATCCCCCTTGTCCCTTTATATGCATTTCAAATAAAATTGCTATTTTTGTATGATCCTCACAAGTTCCTCATATTCATTTTTTAATTTAAACTATAGCAATAGTAGTCTTACATGATTTTGAATGCAGAGAAACTCTGCCTCTGAAGGCAGGAAAATTTGTAATTTTCTATAGAATCTTTATTTTTACGAAATGTTGAACAGCATTTCAACAGACAAAACAAAATACTTTCTCATAAGGATTAAGGATTATGACGACTCAACCTAATGGAGAACAGAAACAAAATCCCGACCCTCAACGGCAAAATATGAGTAACAACCCTGAGGTGATTCAAGCAACTACTCCAATAATCATCGCATGTATTGGAGGAATAATTAGTGTATATGTTATAGTTGCTGGAGTTCTAATTTCTCAGACAATAGCAAAGATAGAAAATACTAATCGCAACTCTCCGAATATGCAAACAGCACTAACAACGATAGTAACAACGGGATTTGGTGTGGCTGGAACTGCACTGGGTGGCGCTGCTGGTCTTGCTAGTAAGAGTGACAAAAAAGAATAGTAAGTCGGCGTGAATAAACACAATGTTCTGTTAGGGGTGTTAGTGGTTAGTTTTTATTAGCGCCTACTTATTGCTCTTGTATCACTGGAAAAAACAACTATAGCAATTGCTCAAAATGCATGATTGAGAAGCTCACAAATTTCACCAGATAGAGATTACTGAGGTCGTAGGTAGCTTGTAGAGAGGACAAAAAACCGCTCATGTTTCAATTTTATTGTTTGAAACTAAATCTGACGATTTTTTTGGTTGTGGGGCTGTTGTTCTCCTTGTATATAGATAGTGCTTTAGCTCAAGCATTACATGATAGTTCCCTGGATACCGAGAATTCACCCTTAACGCCTCTGGTTAATATCAACAGGCAATCTTTTGATATCACAAAACAAAGTGTGATTTTGTCTCAGCTTCCTAACCCTATCACTCCCAGATCACCAGAACCGTCAAAACCTACACCGCAGCAGCCAGCGCCAGCGCCTCAAACCCCTCTTGAAGTTCCTCCCTCCAATATTCCCCCATCTCAAAACCTCCCTAAAATCCCAGGATCGATCACTGTTAGCAGATTTGAGTTTATAGGTAACACCGCATTTAGCAACAAAAAGTTAACAGAAATTACTGCTAAATTCACTCGCAAGCCCATCACATTTGCCCAACTCTTAGAAGCTGAGGCTGCGGTGACTAAGCTTTATACTGATGCAGGCTATATAAATTCTGGTGCTGTTATTCCTGCTAATCAAATATTTTCGCCAAAAGGAGCTGTGGTCAAAATTCAGATTATTGAAGGTGGAATAGAAGATATTAAAGTAACAGGTACGCGACGGTTGAACCCAAACTATATACGCAGTCGGTTGAAACTTGCTAGCTCTAAACCCTTGAATCGAGAACGCCTGCTAGAAGGATTACAATTATTGCAACTTAACCCCTTGATCAAAAATATTTCTGCCGAATTATCTGCTGGATCACGTCCGGATCTAAGTTTACTGGAAGTTAAGGTGGTAGAAGCAAATTCCTTTCACCCAGCATTCTTTGCTGACAATGCTCGTGTTCCTACTGTTGGTAGTTTTCGTCGGGGTATCAGCATCAATGAAGGAAATGCTCTCGGCTTTGGTGATGATTTGAGCTTCCAATACACAAATACTGATGGGAGTAACGCCTATGACCTCAGCTATACAGTGCCTATTAATGCTCATAATAGTACTATCAACTTTTCTGCAGGGTTAACAGATACACAAGTTGTTGAACCACCTTTTAATCGCCTTAATATCACTGGTGACTCATCCTACTTAGATTTAAGCTTTCGCCAGCCAATAATTCAAACGCCTAACCAAGAATTAGCACTAGGTTTAACTTTATCTCACGAAGAAAGCCAGACGAAACTCTTTGGGGAGAACTTTCTTCTTTCGCCTGGTGCAAACCAACAAGGGCAAACTAACATATCGGCGGTGCGGTTTTTTCAAGATTATACACAGCGTAGTCCACGGGAAGTCTTTGCTCTACACTCTCAATTTAGTCTTGGTGTGGGATGGTTTGATGCTACTGTTCATAGTCAACCCCCTGATAGTCGGTTTTTTGCTTGGCGCGGACAAGAACAGTATGTACGGTTGTTAGCACCAGATACATTGCTGGTGTTGCGTTCTGACATGCAGCTATCAACTAGAGCGCTTGTCCCTTTGGAGCAAATTAGTGTGGGAGGTTTGCAAAGTGTCCGAGGTTATCGACAGGATCAGCTGTTGACTGATAATGGTTTTCTTGCTTCAGCAGAAGTCAGATTTCCAATTCTGCGAGTCAAAGACGTAGAAGGGCTTTTGCAAGTCGTACCATTTCTTGATTTTGGTGTTGGTTGGAATAGTTCCGGTAATCGTAGCCCAAATCGTAACACTTTAGTGGGTTTGGGTGTGGGTTTGCAATGGCAGATGTCTAACAAATTTAATGCCCGCTTTGACTACGGCATTCCTCTAATTGATGTTCATAACAAGGGCAGAACATTACAAGAAAATGGCTTTTACTTCTCACTGAATTACAGTCCTTTTTAGAGAGGGAAAGAGATGGATATGATGAACCAAACTTGGCGATCGCTCTTTCTAATGACTTTACCCTTAGCTATTTTAGGGTATCTTGCTTCGAGCAACGCAGCTAGAGCACAAATCACTCCTGATAAAAGCCTTGGTAGTGAAAGTTCTGTTGTCACTCCCAATATTTTGATTAATGGAGTACCGAGCGATCGTATTGATGGGGGTGCAACTCGTGGCAATAACCTCTTCCACAGTTTTCAGGACTTCAATATTAATGCAGGACGAGGAGCTTATTTCTCGAATCCGACAGGGATTGACAATATTATAAGTCGAGTCACAGGGGGAAATCCTTCTAATATTTTCGGAACCCTCGGTGTTTTGGGTAAGGCTAATCTATTCTTTATTAATCCTAACGGTATTATTTTTGGGTCTAATGCTCGTTTGGATCTTAATGGTTCGTTTTTGGCAAGTACAGCAAATAGTCTAATTTTTAATAATGGGTTTGAGTTTAGTACAACTAATCCGCAAGCGCCACCGTTGTTAACGGTGAATATTCCCATTGGTTTAAAGTTTCGGGATAATCCAGGAAGTATTACTAATCAATCTACTGTAGGCCTTCAAGTCGACATTGGTAAAAGCTTGGCACTTGTGGGTGGTAATGTGAATTTTGAAGGTGGGACAGTTATTGCTACGGGTGGGCGAGTTGAGTTAGGAGGATTAGCAGGAGAGGGAACGGTTGGAATAAATAATGATAGTAGTCTCAGTTTTCCTGAAAATCTAGAAAGAGCTGATCTATCTCTCACTAAAGGGGCCACTGTTAATGTCGTTGGTGAAGAAGGAGGAAATATTGTGATCAATGCACACAATTTAGAAATTTCGGGAGAAAGTAATTTGTTAGCTGGAATTAAAGCCAAAGGAGGATTTACAGACAGCAAAGCAGGAGATATTTTACTGAACGCTACAGGGAATATTCAAATAAGTTCAGGAAGTCATATTGAGAATATAGTAGATTTTGATGCTATTGGTGAAGGTGGAAGTATTGTAATTAGTGCAGGTTCTGTATCAGTCCTTGCTGATGGAAGGACACGAGGCACGGAATTGATTACCGAGACTCGTGGAGTGGGAAATGCTGGACAAATCAAAATTAATACTCGTGATACCCTTTCTTTTAAGGGTTTTTTCGCTGACGCTTCTAGTGCTGCATTAGGGTATACAATTGGTAACAGTGGAAGTATAGATATCCGAACTGGTTCCCTATTTTTGATTGGTGGCGGTCAACTTGATACTAATAACTATGGGCAGGGAAATGCAGGTGAGATAAAGATTGTTGCTCGTGATAGTGTCGTTCTTGATGGTAATCTTAGTGAAATTAGGACTGAAGCTATAGGAGATAAAGCTAGGGGTGCAGATATTAATATCAATACAGGTTCGCTTTTTGCTACTAACGGTGGTCGACTATCATCTAGAGGGTTTCAAGCAAATGCGGGCAATATCAATATCACTGCCCAAAATATTGTTGCACTTGAAGGAAGAGGTTCTGATATCTTTCCTGCGGGGATATTAACCAGTTTAGGAAGCCCAATTGCTCCTGTAGGAAAAGTTTCAAGTATTGGTGGTAATATTAACATCAATGCAGGCTCGATACTTGTCAGCAATGGCTCTCAGATAAACAGCAGTACTTTTCAACGAGGAAATGCAGGTAACGTCTCCGTGTTTGCCAAAGATTCTGTTGTACTTGACAATGGCTACATCGTCAGCAATATACAATCGGAAGAGGGTATAGGTAAGGGTGGCAGTCTCAACATTAACGCAGGTTCAGTTGCCCTTATGAACGGTGCACAAGTCAATGCCTTCACTCGTGGTCATGGAGATGCAGGTAATGTAACAATTACTGCACGCGATACCGTCTTGTTTGATGGTTTCAGCGATGGATTTCCAAGTGCTGCCTTCAGCAGTGTAGAGGCTACAGGCGTAGGGAACGGTGGCAGTATCAACATTAATGCAGGCTCAGTTTCCCTCAAGAATGGTGCACAAGTCAATGCCTCCACTCGTGGTCATGGAGATGCAGGAAGTGTAACAATTAATGCTAGCAATGATATCTTGTTCGACGGTACTAATGGAAATAGTGGTGTCCTCAGTATTGTAAGCGCGACAGGCATAGGTAAGGGTGGCAGTATTAATATTTATGCTAGATCGTTTTCTTTGACAAATGGCGCTTCAGTGAGTACTCGTTCCTTGAATTCAGGGTATGATGCCGGTAATGTCACGATCTTAACAGGCACTCTCCATCTTGATAAAGGATTTATTAGTGCAGGAACTCTCTCAGGAAATGGTGGAAATATTGCACTCAAGTTACACGAGTTATTGTTGCTACGTCATAACAGTAAAGTATCAACCTCTGCTGGAACATCTCAAGGTGCTGGAAATGGCGGTAATATCACTATTAATTCTCCCTTAATCGTTGCCTTCCCTTCAGAAAATAGCGATATTACAGCTAATGCTTTCGCGGGTACAGGGGGTAGAGTCAGTATCACAACGCAAGGAATTTTCGGTATTAAACCCTTAAGTCGGACACAATTAGAAAGACGTTTAAATACGACTGATCTCAGTCAACTAGATCCAAGTAAGCTACATACAAGTGACATCACTGCTATTTCGCAACAAAATCCTTCCTTAAGTGGTATAGTAGCTATCGATGCTCCAGAAGTTGATCCCAGCAAAGGGTTAATTCAATTGCCTGAGAATGTCATTGATCCCTCTCAGCAAATTGCTCAAAATCCCTGCAAACAGAGTATTGCTAGTAGTGAATTTATCAGTACTGGACGTGGTGGCTTACCACCTAATCCTAATGAAGCGCTCAGTAATGAAGGGGTTAGAAGCCATTGGATTGAACCAACTTCAACTGTTCACTCACTAACTGAGGTAACTAAGCCGAGTCAAGCTTCAATCCCAAATCCCAAACCTCAAACTTTCAATCAGCTTGTACCTGCTCAAGGATGGGTATTTAACAATAAGGGTCAGGTAGTCTTGACAGCTTACAACCCTACAAGCACTGGCTCTCAACGAAGTCGAGTAAATTCAGGTAATTGTCCGGCTCGATGAAGCAAGAAATATGTATAGAAAATACTGGGATTTTGGCAAAATGCTCGCGTTGACTACGGAATCCCTCTAATTGAGGTTCATAACGGTGGAAGAACATTACAAGAAAATGGCTTTTACTTCTCACTGAATTACAGTCCTTTTTAGAAAGGGAAAGAGGTGGATACGATGAATCAAACTTGGCGATCGCTCTTTCTAATGACCTTACCCTTAGCTATCTTAGGGTGTCTTGCTTCGAGCAACACAGCTAGAGCCCAAATCACTCCTGATAAAACCCTTGGGAGTGAAAGTTCTGTTGTCACTCCCAATATTTTGATTAATGGAGTACCGAGCGATCGTATTGATGGGGGTGCAACTCGTGGTAATAACCTCTTCCACAGTTTTCAGGACTTCAATATTAATGCAGGACGAGGAGCTTATTTCTCAAATCCGGGAGACATTAACAATATTATAAGTCGAGTCACAGGGGGAAATCCTTCTAATATTTTTGGAACCCTCGGTGTTTTGGGTAAGGCTAATCTGTTTTTTATTAATCCTAACGGTATTATTTTTGGGTCTAATGCTCGTTTGGATCTTAATGGTTCATTTTTGGCAAGTACAGCAAATAGTCTAATTTTTAATAATGGGTTTGAGTTTAGTGCAACTAATCCGCAAGCACCGCCGTTGTTAACGGTTAATATTCCTATTGGGTTACGGTTTCGGGATAATCCAGGAATGATTCAGGTGCAGGGAGATGGTCAGGGTTTAAGGTCAACAACTGGTCCTATGGACACAACAGCAGGATTGCGCGTACAACCTAATCAAACCTTAGCTTTAGTAGGTGGCGATTTCAGCTTAGAGGGAGGAACGCTTAAGACAGCAGGAGGACGGATAGAGTTAGGGAGTGTTGCTGGGGATGGGTTGGTAAACATTACACCCATCGACAAGGGATTCTCCTTGGGCTATGGTGAGATACAAAACTTTGGCAACATTCAATTGTCAAAACAATCAGCCGTTGATGCTAGTGGGGAAGGCGGTGGCGATATACAGGTTTGGGGTAGAAATGTGACCCTCACTGATGGTTCTCAGATAGAAGCGAGTACTCTGGGAGCAAAATCGGGAGGTACTTTAATCGTTAATGCGCAGGATTCAGTACAACTGATTGGTACATCCGCTGATGCTAATTTTTCTAGTGCCTTGTTTACACAAGCTTACTCAGGTACAACAGGATCTGGGGGAAACTTGACAGTTAAGACTCGTGATTTGCTGATTCAAAATGGTGGGCGGATAGATACTAGCACCGCAGGCAAAGGAAATGCCGGTAATATAACGATTAATGCCAAGGGTGCAGCCATTTTTGACGGTGTAGACAGTAGTGGAAATTATAGTAGTTTATTTAGCGATGTACAAGCGGGTGCAGTAGGAAATGGTGGGACAATAAACATCACTGCTGAGTCATTATCCTTGACTAATGGTGGGGAAATAAGTACTACTGTCGATACCGCTTCTGATAAGCTGGCTGCTGGTCGAGGCATTGGTGGGACAATCAATGTTAAAGTTGGCGATGCCTTGACAATTTCTGGCACTAATAGCCAGGGAATATTTGCCAATCTTAGTAGTGGTGCTGTAGGAAGTGCTGGCAATATTAATGTGGAAGCAGGAAGTGTTCTTCTAAAAGATGGTGCTCAAATTAATTCCTTTACCAGTGGACAAGGAAATGCAGGAAATGTAGTTGTTAATGCTACCAAGAATGTTTCCTTGGATGGCAAAGGAAGTGCTATCTTTAGCACTGTAGGAGGTGTTGGGGACAGCGCAGAACAACGTAATGCTGTTAAAGGGAACGGGGGAAACATAGAGATTAATACACCTCAACTTTCTCTGTCTAATGGTGCTCAACTATCTGCTAGCACTTTTGCACAAGGGAATGCAGGAAATCTAGTTATTAATGCTACCAACAGTGTTTCCTTGGATGGTTATGTAAATAGCGATGGCCAAACTTTTCCTAGTGGTATTTTTAGTACTGTAGGAGATGTTGGGGATAGCGCAGAACAACGTAATGCTGTTAAAGGGAACGGGGGAAACATAGAGATTAATACATCTCAACTTTCTCTGTCTAATGGTGCTCAAATACGAGCTGACATTGACGCACAAGGTGATTCTGGGAATGTGATTATCAATGCTACCAACAGTGTTTCCTTGGATGGTTACGCAAATAGCAATGGTCAGACTTTCCCTAGTGCTATCTTTAGCTCTGTGGGAGAAGGTGGGGATAGCGCACAAGTGCGTAATGCTGTTAAGGGGAATGGAGGAAACATAGAGATTAATACATCTCAACTTTCTCTGTCTAATGGTGCTCAACTAGAAGCTAGCACCTATGGACAAGGGAATGCAGGAAATGTAGTTATTAATGCTACCAAGAGTGTTTCTTTGGATGGAAGTGATATCTACAGTTATGTAGGATCTGGGGGTGTGGGCAATGGTGGTGATATTAACATCAGTGCTACTCAACTTTCTATGTCTAATGGTGCTCAACTATCTGCTAGCACTTATGCACAAGGGAATGCAGGAGATATAAAGATTATTGCTAGAGATACAGCTATTTTCGATGGGTACAACAGTAGGATTACAAGTAATGTGCCAGATGATGGTCTAGGTCTAGGCAATAGCGGAAAAATTGATATCACTGCTAGCTCATTGGCTTTGACAAATGGTGCACAAGTAGGGGTTAGTGTTCGTAAAGGTGAAGGAAACGCAGGTAATATTACCATTAATGCTAACTCTGCTCGTCTAGATAGCGGTCAAATCTTTGCTGAGACAGTTGCTTCGGGAAATGGTGGAGATGTAATCTTAAAACTTTCTGATTACTTACTGCTACGCAGGGGCAGTCAAATCTCCACCACAGCAGGCATAAACCAAGCAAGAGGCAATGGTGGTAACATCACTATTAACTCTCCCTTAATCGTTGCCTTCCCTTTAGAAAATAGCGATATCACAGCTAATGCTTTTACCGGCAAAGGGGGTAGAGTTAATATCACAACGCAAGGAATTTTCGGTATTAAACCCCTGAGTCGGACACAATTGGAACGACTTTTAAATACAACTGATCCCAGTCAACTAGATCCAAGTAAGCTACCTACAAGTGACATCACTGCTATTTCGCAACAAAGTCCTTCCTTAAGTGGTACAGTAACCATCAACTCTCCAGAAGTTGATCCCAGCAAAGGGTTAATTCAATTGCCTGAGAATGTCATTGATCCCACTCAGCAAATTGCTCAAAATCCCTGCAAACAGAGTATTGCTAGTAGTGAATTTATCAGTACTGGTCGTGGTGGCTTACCACCTAGCCCCAATGAAGCGCTTAGTAATGAAGGGGTCAGAAGCCATTGGATTGAAGCAACTTCAACTGCTCACTCACTAAGTCAGGAAACTAAGCCGAGTCAAGCTTCAATCCCAAATCCGAAGCCTCAAACTCTCAATCAGGTTGTACCTGCACAAGGATGGGTATTTAACAATAAGGGTCAGGTAGTCTTGACAGCTTACGACCCTACAAGTAATGGATCTCAACGGAGTCGAGTCAATTCGGGTAGTTGTCCGGCTCGATGAAGCAAGAAGGAAGATTTGATGAGTATTGACATTTGGGCAAATGTATGTATAAAAAATACTGGGGATTTGGTAGCTGGTTAAGGAATTTTGGCAAGAAGCTTTATAAGTATAGATCGCTCATTCTTCTTCCTCTGTTATTTTGGATGTCAATGACGATCGCAACTGTTGCTCAAGTCCCAGCATCGAAGGTCATTGTTCAAAAACAGTCGGATGCTGCGCAGTTGATACAACAAGGTAAGGTACTCTATCAAGCTGGCAAGTTTACAGAAGCAGCGAAGGTTTTGCAAGGGGCGGTTGATACATTTGGGGCTCAAGGAGATCGGCTAAACCAAGCGATCGCCTTGAGCAATCTTTCTCTCTCTTATCAACAAGCAGGAAGTTGGGATCAAGCTAAACAAGCAATAAACACCAGCCTAAATCTTCTCAAAAATCAGAAAAAAACACCAGAGCGATCGCGCTTGCTTGCTTCAACTCTAGACATTCAAGGTCAAATGCAACTGGCGCTAGGACAAGCGAAAGAGGCTTTGGAAACTTGGCAACAAGCAGCTAACATTTACGCTCAAATTGGTAGTAAAGAAGGAGTAACCCAAAGCCAAATTAACCAAGCTCAAGCAATGCAAGTATTGGGACTATATCCGAAAGCTTGCAAAACTCTATTTACAGCTTTAGGAGTTAACGCGCAACAATGTCTGTTATCAGTTAAGGCATTTAAAACCCTACAAAAACAACCAGACTCCCTGTCCAAATTAGATGGCTTGCGTAGCCTTGGTAATGTTTTGCGAATTATGGGGGACAACAAAGACTCACAAATCATATTAGCAGAAAATTTACAAGTCGCTCAAAAATTGGGTGACTCTCAAGAGATTGCTGCTGTTAAACTCAGTTTAGGCAATACTGCTCTAGCTCGAGGTAAGAGAAGAATCGGACAAGAAAAAACAGCACAGCCAGTAACTTTGAACGAATCTGCCGAATGTGGAAATGGGAGTGCTGTTGGATTCTATCAACAAGCTGCAAATTGCTATCAGCAAGCCGTATTGTTAGGTTCACCAACTACCAGTATACAAGCGCAGCTAAATCTGCTCAGGCTCTTGATGCAAACTCAGCAGTGGTCTGAAGTACCTACTTTGTTACCTAAAATTCTATCCTCCCTTGAAAAATTGTCTGCCAGTCGCACGACAGTTTATGCTCGAATCAATTTCGCTCAGAGTCTGATGTGTCTGCAATCAGCACTGAACCAAAAGCCGCTTGAATTTTCATCCCCCCTTATTCAACAGTGTGAAACAGCTAACAGCAATACACTTCAACCGTCACAGATTCCAACATGGGGAGAGATTGAGCAAATTGTGACGACTGCTCTCAATCAAGCTCGCTCGCTTGGAAGCAAACGAGCACAAGCTTACGCTCTTGGTTATTTGGGAGGACTGTATCAACAAAGGGGAAATTTAACAGCAGCACAAACCTCTACAACCCAAGCATTGCAACTTGCATCCACTTATGATGCACCAGATATAGCCTACCACTGGCAGTGGCAGCTAGGACGCCTTTACCAAATACAGGGAAACAAACCTGCAGCGATCGCCGCCTACACAGCAGCTTTCCAATCGCTCAAATCACTGCGCAGAGACTTGGTTGCTATAAACCCAGAAATTCAATTCACTTTTAGGGATAGTGTAGAACCTGTTTATCGGGAGTTCGTAAATTTACTTCTGAAGGATAAAAAAGTCAGTCAATATGACCTTAAGCAAGCTCGTGAAGTCATTGAATCTCTGCAGCTTGCTGAACTAGATAATTTCTTTCATGATGCTTGCGCCGATGTCAAGCCAGAACAAATTGACCGAGTGGTAGACCGAGCAAATCCAAAAGCAGCCGTGCTTTATGCGATCATCTTAAAAGATCGTTTAGAAGTGATTGTGAAATTCCCTGGTCAAGAAGAACTAGAACATTACACAACAAACGTATCGCAGGAGATGACCGAGAAAACTTTAGTAGACTTGCACAATTCCTTACAAGATGTGAAACAAACTTTTCAGGTGCAAGACTTTTCTAAAAAGGTATATAGTTGGTTAATTCAGCCTGTTGAAACTAAGTTAGCTGCTAGTGGCGTCAAAACATTAGTGTTTGTACTAGATGGTTTACTCCGCAATATCCCCATGGCAGTACTTTACGACGGTCAGCAGTATCTTGTGCAAAAATATGCGATCGCGCTGACTCCTGGTCTGCAATTATTGAATCCTCGACCTATAGTACAGGTACACTTAAATGTCCTAGCTGGGGGAGTTAGCGAAAAACTCGACATCGAAGGTCGAGAGTTTAATCAACTAGAAAACGTAAAATTAGAATTGCAGGAAGTTCATACTGTAATCCCCAATAGTGAGGAACTCTTAAACCAAGAGTTTACTGAAAACAACCTAAAAAATCGGCTTGATAAGGCTAAATTCACGGTGGTTCATATGGCAACTCACGGTCAGTTCAGTTCTGATCCAGAACAAACATATATTCTCCTGTCAGACAAACTTCTTCGAGTCAAGGGTTTAGAGAGCTTACTCTCTAAGCCGATTGAGCTATTGGTACTCAGTGCTTGTGAAACTGCTTCTGGCGATAACCGAGCAGTCTTGGGATTAGCTGGAGTAGCCGTCAAGACTGGAGCTAGCAGTACTCTAGCGACACTGTGGCAAGTGGACGATCAATTGACCGCTATGTTCATGAAGAAATTTTACCAAGAGTTAAACAAACCCAACACTACCAAAGCAGAAGCCCTCCAAAAGGCTCAACTATTTCTGCTTGAGCAAGAAAAGCGCCCCTATTTCTGGGCTCCTTATACTTTGGTAGGAAACTGGTTATGATGCCACAATTATTTTTCTGAAGTACAACACGGTAACAATGGTGCTTGAGCTAATTTTTCTAAACCAACATCTTTCAGTAGTGTTACCCAGGTTTCTCTGCGTTCGGGATCTTGTGGGCTAGCACGAAGACGGTTACCGGAATTAGTCAAAAGATCGTACCAAATAGTATTGGCATTATGGGCATTCTGTGCGACTCGTTGCACCGACCCATCTACAAAAACATACGTGGATGGGTTTTGCGGATCGCAATAAACTTGCAAATACCAATGATATCTATGATCAATTTGTAAATTGTAGGGCTGATTTGATGAAAGATTGAGACTAATGATCCCGGGGGTTGCAGGTAGAGTGAAACGAGTATGGTATTGCTGACGAGAACCGTTCTCATCCTGTAAGACAAACTCTACATTACGAGATCCTTCAGGGAGTGAGGAAATATAAAACCAGAAGGTGGGCTGCTCAGCAAACGTTAACCCCCAACTGTTCTGAGGGACTAAAGCTGTCAAATCTAATACTGTTTGTGGGCAACCCTTACGAGACGCTGCTCCTTTACGCCGACCTGTGGGTGCACCTCGAGCGAGATATGCTGGTGGGAAAACAAATCGTCGTATCTTGTCAAATATGTTGCCTACATTGTTAGACTGAAGGGTAGTTTTAACTAATGTGCTAGGCTGTACCGATGTTAGAGGAAGACTAACACTCAGACCAGTTAAAACTAAAGCAAAAATGTAAACAAAAGTTTTTTGCCAGTAGTATTTCTTAATTCTAGTCATAATTCGACGCCTAGTATAATCAAAGTTACTCTCTTCTGAATTGAGAATTTGTGTAAATTAATACACTAAAGCCAACACTCACCAAAGCCAGTGATGAGGGAACCAAGGGGAGCCAAAGACCACAGAGTAAACAGAAATAGCACACGCCCGCTAAACCCAACAAGGCAATACCTTGAGCTACAGCTAAACTGGAAACTTGATAAAAGCGCAGAACCAACAGACCTCCCAATAAAGACCAACCCCCGATCCATAACCATTCTTCCCATTGTTTCCAAACCCATAACAGAGGGCGTTTATCTTTAACAGCACTGATGATTTGGCTGACCATTTGTGCTTGAAGTACCACGCCTGGTATTTCTTGATCGTAAGGAACAGACCAATAATCGCCCGGTTCAGTAGCAGTGACACCAACGAGGACTATTCTCCCGGATAAGTTTTTTACTGAGTCAAGAATATTACTATTGAGGACTTCTCCAAGGGAGACTTGGGAGACAAATTTTTGCGGATCTCCCTCATGTGTACGGTAATTCAGTAGCACTTGGTATCCTCTTGCATCCACATCTTGGTAGCCTCCTGTAAAAGGTTGGATTGGATTAAAAAGGACATTCTCAATCTTCAAGCCCTTTGGAGTTAGTGTTAATTTTGCTTGTAGGTAATGACGTGCCAGCTGAAGGTTAAGCGCATAGTTTGTAGAACACTTGGAGTCGGGATCTGAAGGTTCCATTTCTAAAAGATGACGACGAACAATTTTATCCTTATCCTCTAACAGGTCACTAAATCCCTGTCTTTGTTTTGGAATTGCGGGTGGAGGAGGAGTCGCAGGTTTGTTTATTTGAGGATCAGAAACTTTGCAGACACTAAAGATATGACTATTGTACCGTAGCCGACTATCTAATTCCTTGAGAGCAGTTTTTTTGCGGTATAAGTCTAAACCAATAGCTCGTGGTTGATACTTCTCTAGTTTGGCTAAGAGTTGATTAAGTTTAGCGTCTGAGATTGACCAACCTCCCTCTCTGAAATTGTCGGACTCCATGTCTTCATCATTAATCGCGACGACGAGTAGACGTTGATCCTGTCCTTCATCTGGTCGTAATCGCATCAACCAATCAAAAGCTTTCAATTCCCATGGCTGTAGTACGCCCAGAAATCTCAGGGTGATCAACAAGATTGTCATACTGCCACTGATAGGGAGTACTATACGAAAAAGACGCTGGCTTAATGAGAGAGGTGTTAGTTCTTTTCGATGTGTTTGCTCATCAAGATGGTGAATGATTTCACTCAGTTCTTCAACAGCAATTACTATCTCCTCAGTGTTGACTTTAACATCATGTACCTCATCCAAAAGTGTGGTCATGTGTCCCGCAAGTTCTTTAAAAGCAACTTCAGCTATGGGGGTTCCAGCCTTTAGTTGAGTAAAGTTTTCTAAACGCTCAAGGACTTGTTCCAAAGCTTCACCTCCTTGAGAGATTTCCAACACATCAAGCCGTTTAATAATTTCGTCTTGCCGGACAGTGATTTCTTCTTTGATATCCTCTAACAGAGATAAAAGCGTATTAGCAAAAGTTTTACCCCCGGTTTGAAAATCATTTTTAAGTACTTCTTGTAAGGCTTTGGGAAAGCTAATGTATAGTTCATCAGCAACTTTTTTGACAACTTCTGAAGAAAAAGGAGAAAGCTTTGTCTTTTCCTTAAGCAATTGATTGAGAAGTTTTGTCCAAGCTTCTGGTGTTAAGACTTTGATCTTTGCAACATTATTGGCATGAGTTAAAAAATTAGCTGACCGTTCTACTTCCTTAATCTGTCTTATTAAGATCTCGTTGTTTGTTTTTGTGATTGTACTGAATTCAGAAAAGTCCAAGCCGTGATAAGCAGCAACTTCAGCTAATTTACGCAGCGCTTTTTGATCTTTTGGAAATTGTTCAGACTTAGCTACAGAAAGAATGACTGCACCCATTGCGCGACCAATTGCCTTAGTGGTGTCTTGATTGATCAAAATACCTTCGTTCTTACCAAGATTATCTGCTAGAGTCTCCAACTCATTTGTAGCTGGACGATTTGCTAGAACACCCAAGTCGCTAGAAATGATACCAGTAATCACATCTAATGATTTATCAAGTATACTGATGAATATGGATGTGTGGGGTTGAGCTACAGATAAGAGTGAAGTGACACCGAGCATAAAAGCACTGCTAATCGCAAGCCGCGTTTTAATATCTCTTAAGTCAATCAACGGCATAGATCTGAAGATTTAATGTTGTTTAGAAAGTTTTCTATTGAATAAATTAGCACCCATATATATATATATATGTGTGTGTGTATTTGCTAGGTGGTGTTTGGTTCCAGTTTCAGTAGTTTACGCATAGTTGTCATCACGGTAAAGGGATTCTCAATGTCTAAACTATTGAAACAATGTGAGCTTCTTGTGAGGTTTTACTTTTGTTTACTAATTATTGAGGGAAGTTCTATGAATATGAACTGCTAAACTGTGTTACTTCCGCTACTGGTTCAAGTCGCGGAGGCGACCGTAAGGATTATAATAAAGGTGATCAAACCTTTTTTCCCTTTACCTTGATTAAACGATATCTCAAAGTATTAAGGCTGTTCTGGAGTGCCGCGATCGCAGCTGAGTTAGAGTATCGCGTTAACTTCTTGTTGGCGACTCTTAGCAGCATAGGAAATCTTGCTGGTAGCCTTTTTGGACTATTTTTGTTCTATGGTAAAGGCTATACCTTTCAAGGGTGGTCATGGGAAGCAGCTTTAGTTGTTTTAGGAATTTTTACACTCCTGGAAGGCTTTTCAGCAACCTTTCTTTCTCCAAACCTAAATCGCATTGTCCGCCATGTGCAGCAAGGGACACTAGACTTTGTGCTACTCAAGCCTATTCGTAGCCAGTTTTGGCTTTCTACCCACGTCTTTTCACCATGGGGATTGCCAGATTTAGTTTTTGGTAGTGTGCTAATTTTTTATGCTGGAGACAAGCTCGGTTTAGGAATCGGTAATTACTTTCTCAGTGCAATTCCTATATTTTGTGGCTTAGTTATTTTATACAGCCTGTGGTTTATACTAGCAGCAACGAGCATTTGGTTTGTCAAAGTTTATAACTCTACAGAGGTGTTGCGCGGTTTGTTGCAAGCAGGGCGATATCCAATTGCAGCTTATCCAACAGCTTATCGGGTTTTTTTCACATTTATTGTGCCAGTAACTTTTTTAACTACTATTCCTGCCGAAGCTATGCTAGGTCGTAGTCATATCACCTGGATAGTTGGTGCAGGAGTTTTGGCGGTGGTGCTATTTTTTGTTTCAACCTGGTTTTGGCGCTTTGCACTGCGGTTTTATACCAGTGCTTCGAGTTAAAGTGCGGTAATAGGAATGCTTACCAGTTAAGTACTGGCACAGACGAATCTAATAACAGAAAAAAGCCCGTAAATCTTATAATGTTAAAATCAACGCCATGTATAAACTAATTCATGACCGACGAACACGAACGCGCTGATCTAGACAGCCCTTGGAAAGAAATTCTCGAAGCATATTTTCCTCAAGCAATGGAGTTTTTCTTTCCTCAAACAGCTGCATTAATTAACTGGGAACGTCCCCACGAATTTTTAGATAAAGAGTTTCAACAAATAACTCGCCAAGCAGAACAAGGAAGAAGGTTTGCAGATAAATTAGTCAAAGTTTGGCACAAACAGGGACATGAAGTCTGGCTTTTGATTCATGTAGAAATCCAGAATCAACCCGAAGATAACTTTGCACAAAGGATGTTTTTGTACAACCTGCTAATTTTTGCTCGCTTCAGTCAACCTGCTATTAGCCTTGCAATCTTAGGCGATACAAATTCTAAATGGCGACCGAACCAATACAATTTCAATTATCCAGATACCAGCTTAAATTTTAGATTTGGAACCGTCAAGCTTATAGATTATACAAATCGTTGGGCAGAATTAGAAGCCAGTGACAATCTATTTGCAATAGTCGTGATGATACATTTGAAGGCACAACAGACAATTAAAAAACCCCTACAACGGAAGGCTTGGAAATTTAACTTAATTCGACGATTATACGACCTAGGCTTGCAAGAAAAGGATATCCGTAACCTCTATCGATTCATCGATTGGGTTATGATATTACCAAAAGCGTTAGAAGCTGAGTTCTGGGAAGAGTTTAAGGAGTTTGAGCAGGAGCGACATATGAGTTACATGACTACTGGGGAACGCATTGGCTATGAACGTGGTCAGCAGGAGCTTGTTTTACGACTACTACACAAACGTGTAGGTGAGATACCGGAAGAAGTTAAAGAGCCTATACTTAATCTTTCACGAAAACAGTTGGAAGCACTTGGGGAAGCTTTGTTAGATTTTACAGAAATTGATGATTTGCTTCACTGGTTACGAGTATGTAGTCAAAATTAATGAGGGCCTTCCCGTCCATTGTCAGGGCGTAGCCTCCGGCTTCTCGCAGAGTATGCCATTCGCCCCTACAAGTCTGAAACAAGCATTATCCGTTAATACAAAAGACAACACTCTCAACTTAATTTTATGGACTGGCAATCACGAATCACTATTGATCCTAACGTTCTTGTCGGCAAACCAATTATTAAAGGCACTCGTCTTGCTGTTGAATTTATTATTGACCTTCTCGCTCAAGGTTGGACAACTGACGAAATTCTCCGTAACTACCCTGGTATTACCCGCGAAAATATTCAGGCTTGTTTGGGCTATGCCAGTGCTACCCTTAAAACTGAAAACTGACTAAAAACTCTCTATCAAGCTTACAACAAATAAAAAAGCTACCATTTACAATAAGTAAAAAGTTTGCAGCATAAAATTTATTTCTTTTTACTTTACTACTTTTCACTTTTGCCTTGTTTTAAACATGCAGCGTGATTTTTTCATCAATTTTGCTCGTAAGCTGGCGGGGTTGTTGAGTTTTTTGCGTCCCTCACCGCAGGGTAACTCGTCAGCACCAATTTCTGGTGAGTATCTCAATTTCCTGTTGCGAGTATTGCAACTAATAGAAGAGAGTGACGGTGATCGGCAAAAGGTTTATTTGTTACTGCAAGCAAACTTAGATAAATTAGATACTCATTTGACTGAAGTATTGCGAAACTGGGCAAAAGATAAACTATCTCAAGTACAGTCAGATGAAGCTCAGCCGATAGTTAGGAATACTTTTTATTTCAGCAACTTAATTCAGCAATTCCCTTTAGGGAGTATAGCAGTCAACAAAGATCTGGCGATCGCAGGCTATGAGATCGTCTTGAGTGTCTACACTAGCCAAGATTTCCCAACTGATTGGGCGACGACCCAAAACAATCTGGGTAGTGCTTACCGTAACAGGATCCTGGGAAACAAAGCCGAGAATATCGAAAGTGCGATCGCCGCTTACCAAAATGCACTCACTGTCTACACTCGCCAGGATTTCCCAACTGATTGGGCGATGACCCAAAACAATCTGGGTATTGCTTACTGTAACAGGATCCTGGGAAACAAAGCCGAGAATATCGAAAGTGCGACCGCCGCTTACCAAAATGCACTCATTGTCTACACTCGCCAAGATTTCCCAGAAAAGTGGGCTGCAACCCAAAACAATCTGAGTACTGCTTACTGTAGCAGGCTCCTGGGAAACAAAGCTGACAACATCGAAATTGCGATCGTCGCTTACCAAAGTGCACTCATTGTCTACACTCGCCAAGATTTCCCAGAAAAGTGGGCTGCAACCCAAAACAATCTGAGTACTGCTTACTGTAGCAGGCTCCTGGGAAACAAAGCTGACAACATCGAAACTGCGATCGCCGCTTACCAAAATGCACTCATTGTCCGTACTCGCCAAGATTTCCCAACTGATTGGGCGATGACCCAAAACAATCTGGGTAATGCTTACGGTGACAGGCTCCTGGGAAACAAAACTGACAATATCGAAACTGCGATCGCCGCTTACCAAAATGCACTCATTGTCCGTACTTGCCAAGATTTCCCAACTGATTGGGCGATGACCCAAAACAATTTGGGTAATGCTTACAGTAACAGAATAGTTGGAAACAAAGCCGAGAATATCGAAGTTGCGATCGCCGCTTACCAAAATGCACTCATTGTCTACACTCGCCAAAATTTCCCAACTGATTGGGCGATGACCCAAAACAATCTGGGTATTGCCTACGGTGACAGGATCCTGGGAAACAAAGCTGACAATATCGAAACTGCGATCGCCTCTTTCCAAAATGCACTAATTATCCGTACTCGCCAAGATTGCCCAACTGATTGGGCGATAACCCAAAACAATCTGGGTATTGCTTACCGTGACAGGATCCTGGGAAACAAAGCTGACAATATCGAAACTGCGATCGCCTCTTTCCAAAATGCACTAATTATCCGTACTCGCGAAGATTTCCCAGTAGATTGGGCGATGACCCAAAACAATCTGGGTCTTGCTTACCGTGATTTGGGGCAAATTTCTCAAGCAATAGAGTGTTTCCGCTCAGCTTTAGAAATTCGTAAACCTAACGCTTTTCCTATTGATTGTCTTCAATCTGGACGCAATCTTGGTGAAACTGCTTTTAATCCTGGATTGTGGTCAGAAGCGATTGAAGGTAATGCTCAATGCTGGTTACGCGATGTGGAAAAAGAAGATTTACAAACATGGACACAGGATTTACCTCTAAGCCCTGGTAAGCAATTATGGTTAGAAGGCTGGTTGAACACAGCAAATAGCAAACCTTTTCACTCCCCTGAGCATTGGGCAGCATTTTGTATGATTGGACAATCTTGATAAATTAATAGTAACACGCGAGACTTTTAATTATGGTGCGTTACGGACTTCGTCCTAACGCACCCTACAAAATAAACCAAAATTAAGCAAAATCAACCGGGATTGCTATATGTCACCAGATGAACAAAATATTCAGGCTTTTGCTAAACTGATCGAGTCTCAACCTCTTCTATTTTCAAATGAGGATCAAGTTGACTTGTGGCGGGTAGTCTCAAGTCTGGAGAATAATGCAGAAACTATCTCAGACGCGATCGCCATTTGGAGCAAATCCCGTAGCAAGATTCGTCAAGCACTGCTACCTTTAATTGGTAACATATCACAAACCAGATCCGCAGCAGAAGACTTTAAAAAACCTGACCCTAAAGACTACAATAAGATTCTACTCAACGCGATGCGCGTCAGTTTCCCTAACGTAGAATCCCAGCAACAAACTCCGCAACAACCCTCTAACCAAAAACCGTCTAACTCCCAACCATGAACCAACCTCCTTTGGTACAACAGAAGGTTAACAATCCTAGCCTAACCCTTTATGCCTTCCATTTGTGCCACAGCTTGAGCGAAAGTTCTGAGCAAGTAAGCAAAGATGCTCCTCGCTTATGGGAACAGCTCGCCAAGCTTGGGGAATTGCTCAATATTGAGCCGCTAAAATCTCTCAAGTCAACTATTGAACAAGAAGCAGTTGAAAAGAAGTTTCAAAATCAACATTTCAATCTGCCTTTAGAATTATTAGGAAATCAACGGACTTTGAAATTTCAAGTCCCAGTCGAACCAAACACTCCTCAAGTTAGCGGTGCAATTTACCCGATTCGCATTCATGACACTTACGCTGTTGATTTGACCCTACGTTATAAAGAGCTTGTAGACGTTACCCAACTTAGCGAACTTAATCCCAATGGTTATTTATTATCGAGTTGGATGCGTCCTTCTCTTGGAGAAACACTACTCCTGTTTGCTGAAGCTCCCGATATTACGAGTAATTATCAACCCTTGGCAGATGCTTGTGTAAACGCGCTACTATCTAAAACAACCCAACCCCAACCCCAACCAACTTGCATTAACCAAGGAAAACTTTTCGGTAGTCCAATTTTTGAGTATGACAACGACCAGCAAGATCCTATTCAACGCTGCCATCTCTGGATCTGGTTTAAGACTGATGATCGCACTCTAACTTCAATTGCAGAAACAGAAGATTATGTACTAAACCTTTTGTGTTGTCGTAGTAAAATACTGTTTGCCTATCACCAAGCACGATCCTGCTATTGGGAAGCGCGAAAGCTTTCTAGCGAACTAGAATCACAAGTTGAGATTTTTACTAAATTACCGCAAGATTCAGCACAGCGATTAGAGAAGTTAAAAACTTTGCTCATAGAAATGTCGCCAAGAGCGTTTCAATACGCTCGTCAGTTGCGAGATATGCACGAAGATGCGCAGTCTATAATCACCAATACAAAGAACTATAGCACATGGCTGGCAAAAATTTCTCAAAAGAGTGTCGAAAAATTTTGCGATGATGATTTAAGGTTTCTAGAAAATTTTCGTGATTCCACTTGTCAAAGATTGCAGCAACAGATTCAAACAGACCTAAACTACTTATCTCCCGGTCAACAAATGTTTCAACAAGCGATCGCCATTAGTCGCGGCTTAGTGGAAATTGACCAAGCTGAACGCGATGCAAAACAAGAGGAAGTGGAAAAACAGCGCGATCGCACCTTCCAAATCACTGCATACGTAGTAGCTTCTGGTTTAGCTGTAGGAGGGATTTTTGCCTCTGTTTCTAGCCAAGTCACGAAAGAAAACCCCATTCAAATACCAGGATCACCTAAAGCTTCTTCTTTACCCCATCCCTTCGTTCTCTGGTTTTTTGCTAGTATTATTTCCGGGTTAGTTGCTGCATGGATAGTTTGGTTGGTTACTAAATATTGGCAGAAGAAAAGCGAACAAAGCAGAAAATCTTGAAAGTGCGATCGTCTATGTCTTCCGAACACCCTCCTCGTTAACGTAGTTCCTCTTTGTCCAAAGTCCAATTATCTTCCCCTATCGGGGATGCTAATTATATATAATGATCACTTAGAACTGTAGCCTTGATCAATGTGCGAACCATCTGGTGACCACTCGTGTGCAAGGGTTCGGTGACCCCTACCCAATCAAAAATTGAGTGGATAAAATTCACTTCTGGGTCTGAATCCCCGAAGTGAATGTTTACTGATAACTGATAACTGATAACTGATTCAATATGCCCCGTACCCTGACACCCAACAAAAAATCAAGCAAACCAAAATCATCGGTAACTTGGTCAGCCAATAGCGAAATTATTGGTCTAGAATTTGAACTGGTCACGCCTGTTGATAGTTCCGTCTATCCACAATATTCGATTGGTTTGCATGCTTGGTTTCTCAATCAAGTACGTTCCTTCGATCCGGAACTATCCGCTTACCTCCACGATGGGGAATCAGAAAAACCGTTTACGATATCGGTATTAAATGGGGAAATAGTCAGTAGCGGGATGAATATTCAGCTATCGTCTGATACCACTTATCGCTGGTATGTTACTGGATTGTCTCATCGAGTGACAAGTTGGATGCGCAAGTGGGTGAAAAAGTTACCCGAACATCTTTATTTACAAGATGTCCCCCTGCAAATTCAAGCGTGCAAAATTGCTCACCCAGCAACAACCTATTCCCAATTGCTCGATACTGCCAATATTACCGGATCTGTTGCGCTGGAGTTCCTGAGTCCAACCAGCTTTCGCCGGAAAAAACATCATTTTCCCTTACCTTTACCCTTCAATATTTTTCAAAGTTATCTGCGACGTTGGAATGATTTTTCTAATTTACCAGTAGAAACAGATGATTTTTTAGCTTGGATTGATGAACATGTAATCATCAGCCGTCATCAAATCGCTTCCCAAAAAGTGCTTGCGGGTAAACAAGGTGCAGTGACAGGATTTACAGGTTCAATAGAACTGAGTTTAGCTAAAACTGCATCTAAACAACCAGATTATCAACGGTTATTTTATGCCTTGGCTAGTCTTGCACCTTACTGCGGAACCGGACACAAAACCACCTTTGGTTTGGGACAAACCCGGTTGGGGTGGTCATCAAAACTGGTGCAAGATGTACCTGATGTAGAATCTGTATTAGCAAAAAGGATTGAAGATTTAACCGAGATATTTACTGCGCAACGCAAGCGATTAGGAGGAGAAAGAGCGAGCGAGATTGCTATGAAATGGGCAACAATTTTAGCAAGACGGGAAATGGGCGACTCTTTAATCTCAATATCTCAGGATACGGCAATACCATATGAAACTGTGAAGACTTATGTCAAGTTAGCACGAAAGGCTTTGAAGCAAGAGAATTAGTATATCTAAATAATCACTAATGGTTTGATAAGCGACAATAAATTTGATTGCTTCTTGCCAATGCTTTGCAGCAAGCAACGCTTAGATTGAGCCACCTTCACAGTGAAATCGTTTGTCTCGAATACTTGCTAAAGCTTGTTTGCGCAGTTCTAAATTTGGAATTTTCTGCGCTTGAATCTTCCAGTAATTTCAGTGATTCCGCACTGCTGGAAAAACTTTGAAGTAGGTTTGTGACATCAAAGCCCAAGGAGAAACCGGAATATTCATTCTATTCTTAAACATTACGCTCCGCATTCGTTGAATCTCCTGCGTCCCTTGTTAAGTTTTGTATATCACTTATACTGCTCCAAACAAGGTGGCATTTTGACAAATTTTTCCTGAATCGTTTTTTTATCTTTTGTTATCCCAAATCAGTCATTAGCTAGAAGCTCTTAATCTGAGAAAAATGTTATCTATATTAATAGATAGAATGGGTATCTCTAAGGAAGTATATCCTTTATCAATTATATCTTTGAGTTAAGAAAAATGAAAAAACTAACCTTGTTTTTCCTAAGTAGTATTTTACTTTTAGGTACTTTTGCCTGTGAAAATACTGCGAAGACTAGTACCAATGCTCCTGATTCAACACAACAGAAACCTAAAGCTGTGACTGTTAATGAGGTTAAAGAACACCAACAGGATGCTCAAAGCCAAACTCGCAGAAATCAGCTTAATGCTGATATTCGAGCGCATGAGCAGCGTAACAATACCTTTAACAATGGGGATAAAAATAGAACCAATGCAGCACTAGCTACAGAAGTTCGCGATAAGTTAGAGGCTAATATCCCTGAGAGCCAGCTAGTGGTTGAAGCTCGTGATGGTGTTGTCACCGTATCAGGAAGTGTTGTTCATCCCCAAAATCTCAAAAAGATTGATCTTGCAATGCAGATAAAAGGTGTCACCAAAGTAGTTAATAAGGTAACAGTTCTTCCAGCCAAAACCAAGAGCTAAAACAACATATAGGACTAGTTTTTGATTTTTGACCAGATACGTAGGGGGAGACAAATTGGGGTGTGGATTATCCTCCCCCAATATTGGTGTTGTGTTAGCAAATGGGTATAATATCCAACTTTAAATCAAGGTGCATTACGCATTTCGTCTTAACACACTCCACAAGAATCGCTCAATCACGCCCTTTGTTCTCTTTGTTTAGGGAAGATAGCTTCATGCGCCGACTTTCACGAGACTGTGGTACTAAAGCTGGGGCTTGACTTTGAGTATTGCTTTGTTTCAAGTTTTCCACGACTTTTGATAGTTGTGCGATTGTCGATGCTTCAAATACACTGCGCAAAGGCAATTCCACACTTAACGCGTCGCGTACTCTAGAGACAAGTTGAGTTGCTAGTAATGAATGACCGCCTAATTTAAAGAAATCGTCATAAATTCCTACGCGCTTAAATCCCAGAAGCTCGCCAAAGATTTTCACTAGTACTTGTTCAACCGAAGTTCGAGGGGCGATGTAATTTTCTTGTAATTTAGGCTTAATTGGATCGTATGCTCTTAAGGCAAGGCGATCCACTTTACCATTAGCTGTTAAAGGTAGAGACTTAAGTACTACAAAAGCTGATGGTATCATATACGCTGGAAGTTTTTGTGCTGTGTAAGTCTGCAACTGTGGCGCTAACAGACGCGCTACTTTAGCTTGTAGAGGATTATTGGCGTAAGATGACCAAGGATGAGAGAGAGTGGTACTATGGGGAAAAAGGCTTTTCTTACCTACTATATCTTGCCGCACAAAAATCACGTCATAATTTCCTTCAGTATTTGAATTTGACCAGGTAATATCAACCTTGTAGGGTAAATTCAGTCCATAGAAATCTTCGGGATCTACTCCTAAATTTTCGATTTCTTGCAAAGCTTTACGTATTTGACCTACAGTTTTAAAACTTTCTCCGTTTGAAAGCCATTCTGCTGTTTTAACTGCTGATGTCACTCGCGCATTATGTACATTTCTAATGCTTAATATTTCTGGTTGGCTCTGAGCTAACAACTGACGCACTGCTGAGACTGTTAAATTATCTTCAGACCAGTTCAGTGCTGAATAATTTTCAGTATTATGAACAATCTCCTCACCAATATGAAGAATTACGTTGTAACGAAACTTAGTTAACTCATTGTGATGTTTACCCCTTATCAGTTGAATTTGTACATGACTAATCTGCGGAAAGCGCTCCTTTATTGCAGTAAAAAAATCTGAGTCAATGACTAACTCTGTTTCTTGGAAAACTTCTGTTTCTACCCGCTGCTGTAACTGTGTTCGGGTAACGGAAGGTTCAGCTTGATATAATTGCACTGACGCATGGAACGCGTGCAAAAGTGGTAAACTACGCACATCTCCTATGAAGATAAAGCCCCCAGGAGCAGTTGCCTCTACAGCACCTTCTAATACGCGAATTAAATAATCAATACTAGGAAAATATTGTACGACCGAATTCAAAATGACTGCATCAAAAGCTGCTTTTTCTACTTTATCAAAATCCGTAGCCATTCGCTGATACAGCTTTACCTGCGGCATTTCTAGATTTTTTAACTGCTCCTCGATGTAGTTAAGTGAAACCGAGGAAAAGTCTGTTCCCCAATATTTAGTGCAATAAGGTGCAATCTTAAACAGTATCAAACCTGTTCCGCAACCAATTTCTAACACTCGTTTGGGTTGTAGATCTAAAATCTGCTCGACTTGGTTACCTACCCACTCACGCATCTCCTCAACTGGAATAGGCTGATTTGTGTAACTACTATTCCAGCCTACAAGATTCAATTTTGGTTCTGAATTAGCAGGTTGATTATAAGTTTCATTGTAGAGTATCTGCCATTGCAAAACCTGATCGTTCTCCAAAGAGGTTAATTGTGCATTATAATGCCCCCTGCTGTATTCGGTTTTTGGTATCACATAAGCTACTAAATATTTTTCACCGTTATCCTCACGACTTATCACTACAGTTTGCTGTACTGCTGGATGCTGGCTCAGTACTGCTTCAATTTCTCCTAATTCAATACGGTAGCCACGAATTTTCACCTGCTCGTCGAGGCGACCTAGAAATTCAATATTACCATCTAATCGATAGCGAACTAAATCACCAGTTTTATAAAGCCGCTCAGAAGAAGCAGAGGGGCAGAGGTGATGGGGGGCAGAGTAGAGAGATTTCTCTTGTACTCCTGTGCTCCCTTGCTCCCCTGCACAAGAGCTCTCTTTAAAAGGGTTAGAAAAGAAGCACTCGCTGGTTAAATCGGGACGGTTTAAATAGCCTCGTGCTAATCCATCACCGCTTATGTATAACTCTCCTGGTACGCCAATGGAGACAGGTTGTAAATATTGATCTAATATGTAAACTTTTGTGTTGGCGATCGCACGACCAATTGGAGGTGCTAAGTTATCTTTATCCTTAACCGGAAGATGAGCATAAGTTGTAACAACCGTGTTTTCAGTCGGGCCATAATTATTAAATACTTGAAAAGAATGGGAAGCTAAAGGATATTGATTTAGTTTGTCTCCACCTGTAAGCAATATTCGTAATGCTGCATCTTTAGCAAAATCTAATAATAAAAATTTCTCTGCTAAAGGCGTTGGTAGGAAAGAAATGGTTATTTCTTTTGAGATTAGCCAATCTCGCAAGTGCTCAGGCGATCGCTTGGTTTCATCATCCACAAAATAAATACTTGCTCCAGCACTAAGATAAGGCCAAATTTCCCAACCACAAGCATCAAAGCCTACTCCAGCAATCTGCGTTACTCGATCAAGCCGTGAAACGTTAAAAGCTTTTCGATGCCAAAAAACTAGATTTAACAATCCTCTATGTTCAACCATAACACCTTTAGGTTTTCCAGTTGAGCCTGAGGTATAAATTACATAAGCCAGGTTATCTACTGTACTCTTGCTAGCAGGGTTATCTTCAATCTCTCGAGAAATAATCTCCCAATCTTTATCTAAACAGACTATTTGTGAATTATAATTTTTCAGACGTTCAAGCCATAGCTCGTGTGTTAATAAAACTGAGACTTGAGCATCTTCAATCATAAAGTTTAACCGTTCAGATGGATAGCTTGGATCTAAAGGAAGATAAGCTCCGCCTGCTTTCAAGATGCCCAACATCCCGATTACCATATCAAAACATCTGTCTACACAAATTCCTACTAAAACTTCGGTTGTAACTCCTAATTTTTTTAGATAATGTCCCAGTTTATTACTGCGTATATTTAACTCTTTGTATGTTAGTTCTTTAGATCCAATTACTAGTGCAATCCCATCAGGATTTTGCTCTACAACGCTCTCAAATAACTTATGGATACAGTTATCTTGAGGATAATCCATCTGGGTATTATTCCATTGGACTAACAACTGATACAACTCAGATTCACTTAAAAGTGATAAATTTGCAATTCGTAGGTCTGGATTCGCAACTATACCTTCCAGTAATGTTTGGAAGTGCCTTAGCATTCTGGAGATAGTCGCATCATCAAATAAATCGGTGCTGTAAATTATAAAGCCACTAATTCCATCTGAACTATCTACCCATAAACCATTTTCAGTATTTGGCTCCCATAAATGAAACTCCAAATCAAAGCGTGTTGTTTCAGTATCGAATGTCAATGGACTTAAAGTTAAACCGGGTAACTCTAATGCCGATATAGGCGCATTTTGTAGTGCAAAAACAACTTGAAATAAGGGATTCTGATTCAAATTACGCTCTGGATGAAGTTCTTCTACAAGTTTTTCAAAAGGTAAATCTTGATGAGCATAAGCCCCTAAAGCTACTTCTTTAACTCGACTCAATAACTCCCGAAAAGTTGGGTTGCCTGATAAATCCGTACGGAGTACTAAGCTATTTACAAAAAAACCAATTAATCCTTCAATTTCACTATGGTTGCGATTTGCGATAGGCGAACCAATAGCAATATCTTCTTGCTGTGTGTAGCGGTAAAGTAAAATTTGGAATGCTGCCAGCAGGATTATGAACAAAGTTACCCCTTCTTGCTGTCCAAGAGCTAAAAGTGCTTCGCTCAAACTTTTTGATAATTGCAGAGGTTGTCTAGCACCCTGGTAAGTTTGAGCAGGTAGTCTTAGTCTATCGGTTGGCAGATTTAACATAGAAAAGCAGTCTAATTGCTTCTCCCAGTAACCGAGTTGCTTTTGCAATACTTCCCCTTGCAATTGGCGTTGCCAGTATGCAAAGTCTGCGTATTGAATTGCAAGTTTAGGTAAAGGAGAAGGCTGATTGCTAGCAAAGGCTGTGTAAAGTGTTGCTATTTCTTGAATCAGCACTCCAATAGACCAACCATCGGAGACAATGTGGTGCATATTGAGCAGTAGGATGTATTCTGTCTCATCCAAATGCAGCAGTTTTACTTGTAGCAACGGATCAGTTGATAAATTGAAACAATGTTGGGCTTGTTGGTTAGTTAATTGTCGTGCTTGTATATCTCGTTCAGCTTGTGGCAGTTGCCGTAAATCTATTATAGGTAAGGGTATTGTTAGCGTAGGATTAATTAACTGAACTGGTTGTCCTACTCGCATGACGAAATTGGTGCGTAAAGCTTCATGTCGTCGGACAATTTCGTTAAAAGTTTGCTCTAGGGCAGCTATACTCAGCGAACCTGTTAAGTATAATGCTACTGGAATGTTATAAAAAGGATTATTAGGGATTAATTGGTCAAGAAACCACAGCCGTTGCTGAGCAAAAGAGAGGGGAAGATTACCATCTCGTGAAATAGTTGCAAGAGGTCTAGAGGTTTGGTTATTAGTACGATTAGCTGCTTCTAAAAATTCAATAATTTGTGCTTTATGGTTTTGAATTTCTGCACGCAGTTCTGCTGTAAGACTTCCTTCAGGTGCGTTACAACGAAGCTTTCCACCAGCAATAAAAATTTGAATATCTAAGCTGCGAAGATAAGACAAGAATTCAACTGTATTCAAAATCACACTCCTTCAAAACAGTTATTAGTTCAAAGTAGAAGAATGTTGATTGTTAAT
>NZ_JAAKGC010000006.1 GCF_017591665.1 Aetokthonos hydrillicola CCALA 1050
TATTTTGGGCGTGGTGGTGGCCTGGTTTTCTGTTCCTATTTGGCTTTGTGGGTCGTCTTTGGTGTGCTGTGTGTCCATTCATGATTACCGGAGAGTGGATACGACGAATTTCTCTATGGCTATTTCCACGTAAGCAACTCTCTTGGAATACTCAATGGTTAAACCGTTGGGGAGGCTGGATTGTCTTCGCTGGCTTTTTGGCGATTTATCTGTGGGAAAAACTTTGGAACTTACCACACCATGCCTATCTATCTGCCTGGTTGCTGTTAACAATTGCCTCCGGAGCCATCGTTTCCAGCTTGATTTACGAGCGGCGATTATGGTGTCGATATCTTTGTCCAATTGGTGGGATGAACGGTATGTTTGCCAAACTATCAATTATTGAGTTGCGCTCGACTCAACAGCTGTGCGGTAGTCAGTGCACCACGTTTGGCTGCTATAAGGGCAGTGCAGCAACCACGATCACGTTTGCAGATCCCTTACCAAACGAAGGACAAGCAATTGGAGGATGTCCACTATATTTACATCCAGCACAATTACAAGATAACCATGACTGTATGCTATGCATGACCTGTCTCAAAGGCTGTCCCAATCGCTCAGCACAACTGAATTTGCGGTTTCCGGCTTTGGATCTACTGGACAATCACAAAGGATTCTGGGCAGAAGTAGCACTTTTGCTGCTGTTGTTAGGCGGCGTGTTCATGCACCACGCTGAGAAGATTCTGGGATGGTTGGGATTTGGTTTTGTTCCTGTGGATGCGGATGATTTGCTCTTGAGCGTTCCCATCGCCCTTGCCTTGCTATGTATTCCTGGTGTGTTGACTTATTTGGCTCATACGCTGGCTCGTCTTTTCGATTCACAGCAACCAAACTATCTCACCGTCATCTATGCCTACCTTCCCTTAACTTTAGCAGCGAATCTGAGTTATTACATTCCTGCTGCTATGACTCAAGCCGGGCAAATTCTCCCAGTTTTAGCAAGGACGCTAGGTTACAGTGGTGCAGGTTTACCAACGCTCACCTGGAGTTTGGATGTAGCTCAATTCTTGCAAGGCGTGATCCTACTTTCAGGGATGGCGTTTAGCTCCTACATACTGCTGAGGATTACAAGGCGATCGCTATTCAACAACATTCCACATTTGCTACTCATGTTGGGTTTCACAGCTTTGTTTTTTAACTTGATGATTTAAACACAAGAGTATTAATTTATTTCTTTTTGCCAAAGGATTTCCGCAACTCTTACCATCCCAGCTTTCAAATGACGGCGATAGGTGCTAAAAGGTAAATCTAGTAACTCTGCTGCTTGTTCTTGGGTGGGTGCGGGATGTAAATATGTACGATATATAACACGGTATAATTTTTCGTCACGGGGGGACGATTGTAACGATTCTACTGCTTGTTTGATTAACTGCTGCAAGGTGGTAACTCGTTCATTCATAATCCCCTTATCTGCAACTTGTTCTTCGAGTAACCGCGATCGTATTAAAACATTTTTCTGCAATATATCGGGACGGGTGAAGTTACGTAATGCTTCTTGCACTGCTTGTGTAAATGCTGTTTGACTGAGAACTAATAAGGTTTGATTTGTTGCGGAATTAGTTGCTTTTTCTATGGTAGCATTGACTTCTCTTTGTGCTAAGATTTGCTGCCATTCTGCGGGTGAAACGATTCGCCAATCATGACCGAAAATTCCGTATTTGCGTTCTCCAATCGTAAAATCTGCTGCTGGGAGTCTATTTAAATCGAAATAGCTCAGCATTGGTTCCCACGCTGCTGCATCAGCACAGGGTAAAAAAGTGTATGCAAGTCCTGGTGTTTTTTGAAAAAATTGCACGAAATTAACGAAAATGAGACTTTGAGTAGGGGAAGTAGCTTGATAGGTATCTCTAGCCATCCAAAAGCGGAATATGGTTGCACCTTCTTGAGGACGCAAGGGTGCATGGGTTTGCAGATACTCCCAAGCGGCGATCGCACCTGGATCTGATTTAATATCTTCTAAAGGGAGCAATGCGATTTTGTGAGGTGGATCCAAAAAAGGGCGATCGCTACCATTTGCTTCCCAGTACTAAAAAATATTTATTACATATTGTCTAAATGTAAATACTTAAAAATTTCGAGGAAATTTGGAATGATTATTATTAGCATAAAAGGGAATTTCTGTACACGTTGCTCAGCTATTGAGGAATGAAAGGAATTAACGCGTGACTGGGTAAGAAAACAATACGATTGTGGATCTACAAAACCGTCCCCCGTGTAATACGTGGAAAAAGTAAGGGATGATTAACCGTGTATTACATGGAATAAGGGAAATCAGGCGTTTCCATGTAATACATGGGAGCTATTGGTCGTAAGCCCTTAAGAATTGTGCAAGATTTCATTCTTAGCTTCACCAATAAGTGCATTTCTCTTACGGTGTAATACACGGTTGTGAGAATAATTTAATTCCTCTCTCCCTTTTAAGCAGGAGCGCACATACAGTCTGTACATTAAAATGTTGATTTTCGCGCTTAGATTTCATTGCCATAAAAAAGGTAGGATTCCCAAGTAACAATATTTTTGGCGATTGGGAGTTCCAACCTTTATGGAAAAAAATATATATGCAAATCTAGATATAATCAAATCATTGTTCGATTTTCAAGAAAATGTTACGAAACTTCTAGAAATAACTGATGTCAGGGAATGGGATGGACGAGTTATTAAAGAGAGAGAAGAAAAAATCAGAGATGCGGCACTTATTTTAGCTGGTCAATGTATTGCTATCTTACTGTATAATCTTTCACAATCTCAAGACGCTCTTGATACAGCAATGGCTCAAACTCAAGGATGGTGGCAATCAAAAACGCAAAGACATGGTTATAGAAAACGACAAATATTAACAGTCGGAAATGTGTTAGTTACTCTGATTTTACCATACGTTGTTACTAGAGATAAAAAACGAAAAGATAAAAAGAAATCTCCACTTCAGGGGTTTTGTCCTTTTTTGAAATGGTTGGGAATGGAAGAAAGTTTAACTCCATTAGTTTGGTCAACAGTTACTCAGTATGGTGCCATTGCGAGTTCATTTGAAGCTGCATGTACAATCTTAACAGATTGGGGAATTAATATTAGTCTCAAACGGATAGAACGCCTAACATATAAATTTGGTAAAATTGGAATTAATTTACGTCTCTCAAAAATCTTGAATTATCAATTGGGTAATTTACCTACTGGTAATATTCTTAAAGACCAGCGAGTTGTCATTGCAGTAGACGGCGGTAGGACTAAAATTCGGGTTAATAAAGAAGGTGAGAAGAATCCTAAAACTAACCGATACGGCTTTGCCGGAGAATGGATTGAGCCAAAGTTACTCACAATTTATATCGTAAATGAAGATGGAAAAAAAGTTAAAACCAATGATATTCCTATTACTAATGATGGAACTTATGATGGATATCAAGCGTTTTTACAAATTTTAGAAATGCACTTGGTTAGTTTAGGAATTAGTCAGGCAAAGCAGGTTTTATTAATTGCTGACGGAGCGGAGTGGATTTGGAAACATATTCCTCCGCTTCTATCCCGTTTGGGATGTCCAAAAGAAACCTATCAACTTTTAGATTTTTATCATGTTACAGAGCATTTACAAACTTTTGCAGATGCAGCTTTTAGTCAAGAGTCTGAAAGAAAAGCTTGGTTTAAAAAAGCCCGAAATATTTTAAGAAGAAATTTCGCTTTTAACTTAATCGTTGAAATGAATCAATTAATTTTCAACGCTACACCTGAGCAAGCTAAAATCATGGTTGCACAAAGAGATTATCTTCAACGGGCTGATGTTGAAAATCGGTTGATTTATGTTTATATTTCTGAACAAAAATTACCGATTGGTAGTGGAGCAATTGAAAGTTTAATTCGACAAGTCGTTAATTTAAGAATGAAGGGGAATAGTAAATTCTGGTTAAAAGCTAACGCTGAAATTATGTTACATCTTCGTTGCCAATGGATCGCTGGAAGTTGGGATAATTTCTGCAATTCTATCTTCACTTCCTTCCTCAATCCTCGAACGAGTGGTTAAATTTTATACTAATACTCTCCTTTGACGAGATTATTTGTAATAATAAATACTCACTTACTATTTCAAGAGTGTAGAGCTATAAGCATTAAACCTATTTTCCATAAAGTCTTCAAGGGATATCTTCTGGAGACAAATCATCGTGTTTAATCTTAGATTATAATGTCAGTTTTTATACTTTTTACCTGAAAATGACTCATTAGCGATCGCTCGAAATTGGGTTCACCTCACAAAATCGCATTGCTCCCTCTTCTAAACTAGCTTCGTGCAAGGCTACCATAATAGCAAACCCTACAGGCTCGGGTTGGGAATCTCTAAATATTACTACATTTTGGGGTTGTTTTTTCAGCCAATATGCCGCTATTTTTGCTGACTCTTCTCCTTCATATTGAGATACTCTTTTTATGATTGCATCTTTATCTGTTTCTCGCAGAGAATCTGTTTGTAAACTGGTATTTTCACCCCAAATAAACCGGGGACGAATTGCAGGGTTATCCCGGTGCAGAAACATATAATCAAATAGAATCTTGTGTTTTTCTTGTCCTTGATTTTTTCCTAGCTGTTTAGTATAGTAGCTACGGGCTAAGTGGTGTAATTCTGCATATAAGTCGGGATTTCGCCAACGTAAATCTGCTATTAAAACTTCCCGTGCTAAATAGTGGGGGGATAAACCGAACTGTCCAGATTCAATAAAAGATAGTCCGCGCAACCATTCAAAAATATTGGAAATATCAGGAGAATCCAACATCTGTGTGAGTAGAGCTTCCGTAGTAATTCTCACCACAGCACATGCTTGTAAAGCTAACCGATGCGTTGGTGTGGGTACATCTTGAATAAATCTTTCTAATAGAGTTTTGATGATATCCGGTACTGAATCTATTTGAAAAGAAAATTCTTGTTTTTGAGCAAAAAGATCTGCAATCAAGGATAATGCTAAAGGATATCCATAGGTAAAATCAAGAATGGCTTGGTGTTGTGTAGTAGGAATATTTCTTTTAGTTAAATAATTTAAACTTTCTTGTGGATTCAAGTTTCGTAAAGGTAAAATGTGAATTAAAGCTTGCCAACCTGGATCACTACGCCAGCTTTCAGTAGGAGAACTTCGTCCAGTTAAAACAACTAAAGTGTTCAGAGATAATTGAGGTAAAAATTCCTCCCTTAACCAATCGTCTAAAACAGTAATTTTCTCATACGTATCGATGAAAATGACGAAACGCTGATCTTTCTCCCCAAAACTTTCTAACGGATGATTTAAAGCTTTTATAAAAGATTCGGGTGTAGGCTCTAAGTTACGAGATTCTATAAAAATAAATTGTATATTTACCCGCTCACATAAACTCTGAAAATGTCTGATTAAGGTAGTTTTACCTACACCACCAGGACCATAAATATACAAAATATTAAAGGGTAATTCCGTTGACGAGATGGCGTTTTGAAAAACCGCAATTTCCGGTTCTCTCCCAACAAAATTACGATTTCTCTCTGCTAAAAGCCGTGTTGCTAAAGAAGACACCGCATTACCAAGATTCATACTCTTCTCCCCTTTGACAGCTAAGGTGATTTACAGGAATAAATATACCGTCGCCGTTAGTTTCGGCTTCGCTCAACCAACTGAGATCTCGTGAGTTGAGCGAAGTCGAAACTCGCATTCCCCAGGTATTTTCTTTCTCGGAAATCACCTAAATAGATATACGTTGTATTTTTCAATTTGGATCTCTCATAGATTTCCATGAGCAAGTGGATTGATTACCCATATTTTTGGTTAATTAAGCATTTTTACTCAAAAAATCACGTTTTTTACCTATATCCATAAATATCGGCTCTAAATGCTGGAGTTACGTAGAAATATCTATAGGCTCTCAGTACTGGCTGATCAAAGCAAACAAAAAGTGAGCAGTTTTTGGTCTGGAAAGTGAACAAGAGGATTTAAGATGATATGGCTATCAATGCTGAACTGTTTATTTTTGAGGCCATACTGAAATGATACACACAACGACTAACCCCAAAAAATCCTTGCACAGTTTGATTTTCAGAAAGCTAAGTCTGAAAAAAATCATCGGAGTAAGTGTGCTTGCATTAGGATTAACGATTGGTACAGCAAGTATTATCCCGATTTTTGTTCAAGCTTCCGACCATGATGACGGTGAGGTTGATACTAAAGGTCGCAACCTAAATCTAACTGATCTATATGTATTCCGCGAACAAGACCAAAACCCTAGTGCGAGTGCAGATGACTTAATATTTGTCATGAATACAAATCCGCGATCGCTTGCTCGTCAGCAATATTATTTTAGTACTAATGCTCTATACGAATTTAAAATCAGCCGCGCTGCCAACCAAGAAGCAACCCCTACTGGTGCAGAAGATGTTATCTTACGGTTTCAGTTTGGACAACCTAACGATAAAGGTGAACAGGAATTTAAACTAACAGCGATCGCTGATGGTAAAAAAATAGATGTAGCCAAAGGTCAAACGACTCCATTAAGCGCAAACCAACCAACTATTAACAACTTATCTTTGAATGGGACTCCGGTGAGCATTTTTGCTGGGTTACGGGAAGATCCATTCTTCTTTGATGTTGAACAATTCTTCCGCGTTCGAGCAGGTGCTTTAGGTATAGGTCCGGCTGTTGGTTTCCGTCCTGACAACCAAGCTATTGACTTTGCTAAAGGATATAACGTCAACACTATTGTTGTCCGAGTACCACGTTCTTTATTACAAGGACATACTAAAACTACAACCTTTGACGTTTGGGAAACAATCTCAGTCAAAAATCCTCGTAATGGGAACTTCCAACAGGTTGAACGTTTAGCAAGACCGGCTGTTAACGAAGGTTTAGTTGTAACTAACGATTTTCTTAACGCTTTTAACAGTATTCCTCCCACTGCTGATTTAAGTGATGGTGCTGCACCTGTTGTAGCAGAAGCGAAAAAGACTCTCATAGCTTTGGGGAATGACGATAAACGAGCAAATGCTTTACTGGGTGCATTCCTCCCGGACGTAATGCGAATTGATACTACTCAACCTAGTGGTTACGGTAAAGCTCTCAACACTAAAGGTAGTCCCATCACCGGTCGTTTACTAAAAGATGATGTGATCGATACAACTTTAAGCGTACTTACTAACGGTGCGATCGCCGGTGATAATGTTTCCTACGAAGGTACACCTGGTAATCCATCTCAAGGTCATAAACCATTAGAACCACAATTTCCTTACTTAGCACTACCAAATTAGGGAGCAGGGAGCTCTTAGCAGGGAACATTCCTTTTTCATGCTTGGCGGTGAAACTTGTTTCATGATTGACTGACTCCTGAATTCTGAACGCCACATGCTTTACAGCAATTTTCAGGTAATTAGACCACAGTCGTAGGGGCGCTGCGGCCTTGCGCTCTTACAAACGGTGTGGTTCATTTAGGTGAAAACTGCTGTAAGCCGGGAAACCAGTCCAACGCAGTGGCTCCTCCTCACTCCTGACTCCTTCTTCAACAATTACAGCTTTCAAGCAGAAAAAAAATGACACAAGCCTTGTACAAACCTAAACGTCTTTGGCTCGTACTTATAACAATACCGATCGCAACTCTCCTAATAACCTTATACCTCTATTCCCGATCTTTTCAACTTCCAGCACTCTACCGCTATAGTTTATCTCAATCCTTACCGGGTAACGATAACCGCAGAGCTACCATCCAAGAGGAAATCACTTTCTACCAAAAAAGAGTCCGCCAAAACCCTGAAAGTGGCATGAATTTAGCCTCATTGGCTCAAGCTTACTTAAAAATGGCAAAAGCTACTGGTGAAAGTAACTGGTATTTGCTCGCAGAACAAGCAGCTAAGCGTTCTCTCTCGAATCTCCCCTTTAGTAACCAAAGTGCATTGATAGTTTTAAGTCGTGTTGCTCAAGCTAGGCATAATTTTACTGAAGCAATAGGCTTATCTCAACAAGTATTAAAAATGCAACGTTATAACGAAAATGCCCTCGCCATCTTGGTAACATCGAACTTAGCAATGGGAAAGCTAGAAGTAGCAAAAACTGCGGCTGATGAACTAGTCAATAAAACCCCTTCTCAGGGAAACATAACTTTACAAGCTTTGGTAATGCTTGCGCAGGGAAAAGAAAAAGCAGCAACTGATACTTTTAAATTTGCCCTAGCGGCGGAAGAAGCCGGAGAAACAGGCAGTTCTGCATACACCAGAGTATTAATGGGTCAATTTTACTACAAACATGGGCAATTAGAACTAGCAGAAAACTTATATAAAGAAGCATTGAGAATTATACCGAGATACCCGTTAGCCCTGCTGCATCTAGCAGAATTAAAAACCAGACAGGGAGAGTACAAAGAAGCAGAAAATCTCTACGCTCAAGTATTACCCAACTCCCAAAATACGACAACGATTTTTGACCACGCAGTTTTTCGAGGTCAGGCAAAAATCAAGCAGCTTCAAGGTAAACCACAAGAAGCGAGCGCGCTAGTAAATCAAGCCGAAAAATTACTGCGTCAAGAAAATGCTGCTGGACATAACGAGCAAAATTTTGGGCACCGACGGGAGTTAGCGCGGTTGTTATTAGAAAAGAATCGTTCTCAAGACACTGCTGAAGCATTATCCTTAATGCAAACAGAAATCAAAATTCGTCGGGATGCTCAAACCTTAGATACCCTTGCTTGGGCATTATTTGATTCTGGACGTATCCAAGAAGCGCAAAAAATGATCCAAGAAGCCTTACAACTGGGTACAAAAGATGCTGCCATATTCTACCGTGCAGCCACGATTGAAAAAGCATTGGGAAATAACCAGCAAACTTTAGCATACCAAAACCTATCCCACCAGATCGATCCAAGCTTTGATCAACAGGCGCGACGTACATCAGGGCTGGGAGTAGAGAATTTTGGGTTTTAGGCTATTTCGGGGATTGGGGATTGGGGATTGGGGATTGGGGACTGGGGATTGGGCAATAATTTTCATCCCGTACCCAAATACCCTTTACTATAGGAGAACAAAATGAAATTTAAATGGCGTAGATATTGGCTTAGTATTGTTTTGTTTTTGGTGTCGTTACTAGTGTCGATAGGTTTAACTACTCCTACCCTTGCACACTGGGCAGATTTATCAGTTGCAGAAATTATGGTAGGTGATAGAAAAACGGTAATTACATTGACTTTTCCCACAGGTTTAGTCGCCTTTAGTGATGATAATCGGGATGGGCAACTTTCTCCAGAAGAAACTACAAAGCATAAACCAGAACTTGAACAGTTTTTAGGCGAAAAAATCAGTTTAACTGATAATAATGGACAAAAAGGTAAGTTAAGTATTTCACCATCTCAAAGTTTACCACCAAATATCCAAATTAATAGTAATACCCACACGACTTTAGAATTAGCTTACAATTGGTTACAACCAGTTACCGGACTAACGATAAATTACGATTTATTTCTGCCCAATGTCTCTACTGCTCGTTGTTTAGCTACAGTTATTCAAGAAGCAAAAACTCAAAATCTTGTATTTACACCAGAAAAACGCGAGTTTTCGCTGATTGATACTCCTGTATGGCAGCAAGCTAGCAGTTTTATTGTGCTAGGAATAGAACACATTCTCACAGGATACGACCACGTTTTATTTTTGATCAGTTTGTTAATGATGGGGGGAGGCTTAGGTTATTTATTAAAAATAGTCACAGCCTTTACAGTTTCCCATTCTGTTACCTTGTCATTAGCAGTATTAAATATTGTCAGTCTGCCAGTTCGCTTTGTTGAGAGCGCGATCGCCTTAACAATTGTTTACGTAGCAGCCGAAAATTTATGGCGTAAGGGTTTACGTTGGCGGTGGCTACTTACTTTTATCTTTGGGCTAGTTCATGGCTTAGGTTTTGCAGGTATCCTCAAGGAAGTTACTCTAACAAAATCTGCTTTGGGTTTATCGCTCATAAGTTTTAATATCGGGGTAGAAATAGGTCAAATTCTCATTGTTTCTATTGCGTTTATACTGTTAAATCAGTTGCGAAAATATTCTTGGGAATTAACTTTTCGTCGTTTGATCTCTGGATGTATAGTTGCTATTGGATTGTTTTGGTTTGCACAACGAGCTTGGGGATTATGATCATCCCTTGAAACTCCTTAATCCACGCAACGGCTGTTTTTACGCTGGTTGATAGCATTGCCAGAGCAGCATCTGGTTCGCCATTGTAGATACACCAGTCCCACCCTAACTCCAGGAGTAACTCATATTTGCCTGCTTTGTCGACTACGAACATCGCGATCGCCAGGACAATCGCTATCCCAGTCATGAGTGTTGGAACAAACCAGTAGCTAGATCTAAGGGTTTCCCGAATTTTAATTTCGTTAAATTTTCTCATCCCTTACTCGCTATCTTTCCTGATGAAGCACCATTGTGCTTTAAATCCAAAGCTAGATTAAGCCTCAAAGTATTAACTCCAGGCTCACCAAAAATTCCTAAAAATCGATGATCTATATTGTCAGCAATTAGGTGCTTACGGCAAGCCACGTTGTGTCTACAGCGCGCCAGTTGCGCTTCTTTTCTTTATTGTGAATCCTGGCTTCTGGCGTCTGAATTCTTATGTTTAAAATCTTCTTTTTTTATATGTTCGATGGTATAATTCCTCTAGGTATTTAACTCTTCGTCGGCGAACTCTAGCTCTGTATCTTTTGTGTAATCCAAAACTTAGTAGTAGAACAATCGGGACTAGGATAATCACAACTGCTAGTATTGTTGCGCTAGTAGAAGGAGTCGGACTAGAAGAATAAGAGCGATTTAAATTAGAAATTGATAGGATGAAGAGAAACGAAGATTCCACTGCACTTAAAAGTTCCTGAACATAATAAATTCCAAAGTTCTATTTTGTCTGAACGGTGGCTGCTGATGTGACTTCATGTGATTTGAATCATAATTTGACCAAACGGTCGCGAAATACTTCAAAAGCAGTTAGGACAAAATATGCTTCATAGTTGAGCCGTGAGTTCTAAAAAATTCCCGAAAAATGGAAAAAGTCAACAAGGTCGGTAGCAGTTACATCCAGGTTGGGCGGCGTCGAGGGGGTGGGAACGCAACGCTTTGAGCCGTCGGTCAGTCCAACTCTTGCTTGATGCTTCTAGGCGATGAAGCAAGGCTTGAAACCAGAGAAGAACTGCCGCGTCTCTTTCCCACCCCCTCTTGTCTTAGTTAGAACAAAATATGCTTCACAACTTAAGCAACGAGTTATTTTATGAGAATGATAATCGCGCCGTTGGGGAGAGGCAGCCTATGGCGCGATTATCATTCTTATGAAGCTCCTGAGTGTGACTCATCCCCAACAGGATCTCGCTTAGGTTTGCGTTGTCCGACACGTGTGCCCGACTTTTTCTTGGTGCTGGAATCTGTTTGTTCTTGTGTGTCTTGGTTTATCGTATTTTTGTCAGTACTGGAATGACTACTCGGCGTTTCAGTAATTTCAAGTGTTGCAGTAGATGTAGTTTTCTTGCGAGTCTGCTTTTTCTTTGGGGCTGGCTCTATGGGGATCTGTGGGGGTGTTGTGGTTGTAATTTCAAGTGGTGTAGGTGCGGTTGGTTTTTTCCGAGTGCGCTTTGTTTTAGGCGCTACCTCTGTTTGAGGTGAAGTGGCTTTTTCGCTTATGTGTGGAGTTTGAGGATCAACTGCACTCGTCGGGACATCCGTTGAACCCATTCCTATTTGTAGCAAATGCCATAAGTGTTCGCGGCGGCTTTCCATGTAACTCAGTTTTTGCTCACCCTCGGTAGCATCTAGAGCCATCCGTTCGCATTGGGCTAATGTTAAGGTATGTTCGTGTAATTGTTTTAAGGTCAGCGTGTCGTTCCCATCATGCAGTGCCGCCGCCACAGTTCGGATGAGCCAGTCTTTTAGTACTCCAACGCAGCCAATAGAGTGTTCATAGAAGTAAAGCCAACGCTGCATTAATTTAGGAATATCAGTATTGAGAGGTACTTGCTTGAGCAATGCTAGTAACGCGGCTTGAAAATCCAGACGGTCTTGTTCATTTTGGTATAAGTAGCGCGGAAAGTGGATATCCAAACCGCGCCGGGATGCTTGACCACTTAAATTCCGGAAATTTAAAAGATCGTAAGTCCCAATCAAGATGTGTAGCACACCGGTAACATTCGTGATGGACTTAATCCAGTCCAACTGGTCTAAAAGCTTTCCTGCACTTGCGCCAGTACCAATTTTCATTAAATGTTGTGCTTCATCTAAGATAACCGCTCGCACACCACGTTTAGTCATTGCCTCTTCGAGTGCTAAGCGCAATTCCGGAGAATCATTAAACTGTGCTGTTTTGCCACTACGTCCTCGCCCTTTCTTCTCCCATGTTTGCTCTGTGTCAATGTCTATCAGCATTCGACGCTCATAGAATGGCTCGTCCAAAAGCTTAAGCGCAGTCCGGTAATAATCAGTTCGATTAAAAACTCCCGCGTCTGGTGGTCGTGTTTCTATCAGTAATAGGGGCAATTGAGGTGTATGACCATTGCGGTTGACAGAATCATTGGGTGCTACATCTTTCGTTTCGTTATCCCCATTTAACCGTTTAGCAATTTGTCGAATCATGGTCGTCTTACCCACACCGCTTGGCCCATAAACCAGTACATGAGCAAATCCCGCAGGTTCTCGAATTGCACGCATTAGATGCAGATCAACCTTTGCCAGTTGTGGGTGTAAGACAGCGTACTGCTTGAATTGCGTCAATAATAACTGAGCATTGTCAATTTTGGACATTAGCGGTATTCCTCTAGTATTGGCAGCTGCGTTACGTCCAACGGTGAGGGGTTTTGAGACGACCTTGAATCAAATGTTACCTCTTCATCCGGAGTCGGTGTAAATTCTTTTTGGCGAACTGGATTTGATTGTGGTGAAGCTAAACTCAGCCCAGAAAAGTTTTCAATCACAGCAATGCTTTCCAAATCACGTAATCTTTGCAACAGTATGGCTTCATGTTCTTGGGCATTGGCAATGAAGTCGGCTAAACGTTTAGCGTTCAAGTTTGTTGAAGTGGCGCTCCGTTTATTCGATTGTCTAATTTCTTGTGCAGCTAACAACACTTCTTTTTCGGTGCGTCCAACAAAAGTACTGTAATACTGACAGATGCATCTGACCCAGCGTCCCTCAACATAGGCGTAAGCAACTCCCATATCAAACGGGTCGTAACGTACTGGGACATCAGTTTTTTCTACAGATGGATTGCGGAAAGCATCACTCCAGTAGTAAAGATAATTGACTTTAATTCCATGTCCTGGCTGAACTTTAGCCTTACCTTTGGGGGTGGAAGGACGTGTTGCCATGAGGAAATCCTCGTTATAAGCTAACGAGCGGTGTAAGCGTTCACCTGCTCTTGACAGCCCTTCGTGATAAACAACGCTAGGAGACGCACCTAATGAGTCGTGGTGATTGTTGTCGTAAATGGAGTAAGCCCATTGGGTAAAATAAGTGTATAAATCTCCTAGATTCCAAACAGCTAAATTTTTGGGATCAACAGTTTTAGTGAGTTGGCGGGGCTGTTTACTTGCTTGGGTATTGCCTAGAAGATTAAATATAAACTCAGTATTTGTCGTCCCAAATAATCGTTCAATTACCGACCCAAAACGGGGTTTGCCACCAGGACGTGTTTTCTTGGTGCAGTGGTAGCGTGCAAGCAAGGTGTCAAAGTATAGACTATGAAATTCTTTGCCCCCATCTACCACAAGTGTTGAGGGGAAACGCCCAAAGCGCTGGACTAAAATACGTAGCCCCATCATGCATGACCTGTAAGAAGGTGCATCGAACGTCAGATAAACTGCTAATATTCTTCGGGAATAGGCATCAGTGAGTAACGTTAGCCAAGGTCGTCCTAATAATCTGCCTGTGGCAACTGAGCGTAATTCAATATCCAGTTCGGTGTGGTCAATATGTACTATCTCGTGAGGACGGTTTCCGTGAGGACGTGTATTTTTTGCTAGTTCCCAAACAAAAGGCTCTGTTGCGTATGCGGCTTTTGCGCCCTGACGCTTTAAAGTCTGCTCATGGGTTGGGCGCTTTTTTAGCCGTTGGTAGAAGGTGCGGTTACTAAGGGGTTGTATGTTTAAAGCGCTACATTCTTTGACATATGCCCGATAGACGGAGGCGGCGGTCGCTTGTCTTGGTGTTTCAAAATGCTCTCGAATAAATTTATCTAGTAATTCACTTGAGTCAGTTGGTGCTTTCTGTTGACGATTTCCTTGCTGATGTCTACGTGGTAGCAAACCAACATAACCACAACCGTATGTTGCTTCTGCTTCACGGAACTGTTGCACCCATCGACGTAAAGTCCGAGGTTTAATGTCTTTATAGAGATCTGTATGACGTTGAAAATATGCTTGTACTAGATTAAATTTTCGGTTTGCTTCTTTTAAAGAGGACGGAGAAGCGGCATCCATTAAATTACGTACAGTTTCATTGATTGTTGTATCTGTAACGCCGTCATGAATTTTAATCGCTCCACTGTCGAACAACTGAAGAAAAAATGCTGTTGGTAACTGTATTGGAAAGCCTGAGTCCGGTAGGAGCGTGGTTGTAGTCTCACCATAATTGACTAAAGTCCATAGCGACGAATCCCAGAGCAGGACTGTGTTAGGCAGGAATCTTGTGGGATGTATATCGGTATTAGAAGTTTGATGAGATACATCAGATGCGTGGGTATAAGCATCATGAGTTTGTTGGTCTACCCATAGTCGTGTCCTGTAATGTTCAACTAAGGGGACAGCATCCAAGTCTACGTAGAGTTGTTCGGATGCAATCATCATATATATATCATTGGCACAGACATCTTCCAACTCAAGGAGCAATGCCGCAATCATTGTTCCCGGATTTGCTTGTACGTAAGCCAGAACTCTTGAGTGTACATTTATTGTCTGTTTGGATTTGAATCCAAGGTAATCTTCCAAAAACATTAAGTTCTGGGTAAACACAGGATTCAATTCTGCATCTGTACGAACGCTGTATTTTAGACCAAATTGTGATGCGTGGGTTTCTCCTGGTGGACAACGCCAACTACCGGATGCTGTTTTTTGATAGCGCCCAGGATATTTTTCGGCTAACTTCTCTAACTCATTAACTGTTTTCCATTCTTCCCAACAAGCACTCAAAGAGCGCAATACAAAAAAATCCGGTGTGTGATAGTGACCTATATTACGCCCTGATTTATTTTTATACTGAATTTTAAAGGGTGGTGGTTGGTCGTAGAACTCTAGAACTTCGGGGTCGTGTTCCATGTGGTAAATCGCCCACAATTCGACCGTATGGCTCTCGAACTGGATTGTGACCCCCATCTTCTTGCTGGGATACACACCACTTACGTTTAAACTTCGTCCACTTACCCGACGTGAGGGTGGGGATGACCTAATTTGTGCAATCAACTCGACTGTGTGTGTCGCTAGTTGCTGTTGCCTACACCAATATTCAAACTCGCTACTGTTCATTTGAACCTCACATAAATGGCGTAACAACAACGCTACACGGAGTTTACAACCCTCACAACAGTCGAATGAAAATCCTGTTCAATCTGAATTGAACCATATTTTAGTCACTTTGAACCATATTTTGTTATCTAAGTTCACTATAAGTCGGTGGTTATGCCGTCGAATTTTTCGATTTTTGGTTTTTAAAACTTTAGGAACTATTATAATGCATATTTAGAACACGCGGTCACGATTTGATGCAAAACTTACTCATCCGTTTTGGCTAGAACCCTTGAAATAGCGTTAACTTTTGGTCAGGGTATGATTCAAAATTTGGTCATTCGGGGGGTAAAAGCACACTTCATTTTTAAGCCAAAATAGGCTATAGTCAGGCAAACAACTGAGGTGGTAATCATTGCCGCAAAAACCCGCCAAAGTTTTTTACTTTGCTTCAGCATTGTGTAGCTGCTATTAGATGAAATAAGTAGTTGGGCAGGAGAGTCAACTATTACTAAACACGAATCTAAGAATGCAGATGCTTTTTGCAAAACCTCATTTGCTTCCATTTTTGGCGGTAGGCGATACCATGCTTGAGTTTGGGGGTCAAACACTGTCACAGCAGCGATAGAGTGAATATTGAGTGCTGTGGAGTAAACAGTCATCGAAGCTGGTATATTTTCTTTGGAGTTTAATCCAAAATAGGGAGTTTCAAAATCGTCATCATCATTTAGAGTTCTAGCTATAGGTTGTGATGGAATGACGTAGGACTTCTGTTTTGACAAACTATTCAAGTCAGAGAGAACCTCTGTCGCTGATTGATAGCGTCGCTTAATTGGTTTTTGCAGTAACTTGCATATAATCTGCTCTAAAGATGGATTGATTGGTTTAGTCAAATATGACCTCCACGCCCAAATATCTTCGCCGCAATCATAGAGATCAAAGGGTGGGATTTGTGTCAGTAAGTGTAAACAAGTCACACCCAGACTGTATAAGTCACTAGCAAATACAGCTTTCCCTTTAATCTGCTCTGGTGAAGCATACTCAGCGCTACCAATTAAAGTTCCGGTTGTGGGTGCGATCGCGCTCGGTGCGTACTTAGCAGATCCAAAATCTACTAAAACAAGTTGGAGATCGCTTCTGCGGCGAACAATATTAGCAGGTTTAATGTCACGGTGAATCACCTGATGCTCATGAACAAACTGTAATACAGGCAGTACCATCTCAAGTAGCTGACAAATTTCATCTTCATTGAATGATCCTGCTTCTGCCAATTCCTGTTCTAAAGTTTGCCCATCAATCCATTCTTGAACTAAGTACTGCTGTCCATCTTCCTCGAAAAAGTCCAATAATTCAGGAATTTGGGGATGCTTACCGAGTTCTTTTAATAGCAACGATTCTTGACGAAAAAGCTCAGAAGCTTTCAAGTAATGATCAACATTGTGGCGTTCTGGAAAGAACTGTTTAATAACGCAAAACTGCGGTTTTGAATACCTAAAAAGACTGCCATTTCTTGTTTGAAGTTGCTGTTTGTGTTCAACAGCAAGAAATGTTTTACCAAAACCACCTTGCCCAAGAGGTTTAAGGACACGGTAACGATTATTTAACATAGAATCGGACTGGCTGAGGAAGGGAGAGCTACTGTTATCTAGGTGCTGAGAAGAATAGTCATACATAAAAACTAATTGTAAGAACGCTCCCTTGATCTGCATTCCAGGGAACGTAGCCTGTAAATGAACTTAGATTTAGTCTGCTAAAACTAACTACAAGCCCTATCTGTAAAAAGAATGGGTTGGCATTTAGTAACAGCTATAGTCTTGGCATAGAAATATTTTTACATTTAAAGTACATTATGAAACTGTTTTTTTCAAAAAATCAAGATATATTTTTATGTTTATTATGTATATACTTGCTCTTATATATCTTTAAATAAGAGAAGCTTTCACTGTGTTTATAAACAATTTATATATATCCTATAAACAAATATTTAATGTATAATTTTGGAGAACTCACTGGTCGCCTCTAGGGATAAGGGGTAATGGGAACTGGGGATGAGTTATAAAGCAATACAGGTACACGAAATGCGAATATTGCACCATTAGGAACACGATTTTCTGCCCAAATTTGACCACCATGTGCTTCAATAATCTGACGAGTCAAGTACAGTCCTAAACCTGAGCCTTTTGCTTGGCGATCGCTGTGTCCCTGATAAAATCGCTCAAACAAATGTGGTAGTTCTTCAAGAGTAATGCCTGCTCCAGAATCTATGACTCTGATATTTTGGTATGATGAATTAGATTCCAGCATAACCTCAACTTTGCTACCGCGTGGAGAATGATTAATAGCATTAATTAAGAGATTTGCAAAAACTCGTTGTATCTGAAAAGCATCACCATAAACCCAAAGAAACTTACGAAAGTCTGATTCACCGTAGTTGAATGAAATGTAAACCCGACGACTTTCCGCAAGTTCGGTTAAAGTTGCTGCAACTTCCTGTGCGATCGCAGCCAGATCGATAGGTGCTAACTGTAGCTTTAGCCCTTCTATATCGTTACGATAGACATCCAGAAGTGTTTCCACCATCTGCAAGCTCGTCTGATGACTGCGAATCATTGTAGCTAAAACTTTTTTCTGCGTAGGAAGAACAGAGCCAAAATTCTCTTGCTCAAACGCTCGTATTGTTTCAATAGCGCCCAATAGAGGAGTTTTTAAGTCATGGGTTAGAGTCGAAGCAAAGTCTTCTCGGACAGTAGCCAACTTCTGTTGTGCTTCAAGTTTTGCCTCTTGTTGCAATAGTGCTACTTGATATAAACGGTTACGATAGCTGAGAAAGTCTGTCACAGTCAGTGCCAAAACTGCAATTGCTCGACTCGCAATTGTGGGAAATCCTACAGGATATATCCCTGGAACCCAAATGTTCATCATCGTTAAAATACAAGCAGCTAAAGTTAGTTTTTGTGCTGATGCTCGACTTAGACGAGCATTTGCTAGCAGAATCGGACCAATATAAAGATAGCCAAACACATAGTCCGGTGGAGTCAAAATTTCCAACAATGCTATAGTTATGAACATTCCCCCAATTGTCCAGAACGTGCTTATATGTGGTTTATCTGTATGAGAAAGAAGCTTAAGAGGAAACATCTGGAGAATAAATGAACTGTAACCTTATTTATCTAAACTAACAAATTATTCAAAAATGAATTTATTCTTTGAATAAAATATACAGGTTATAGCTATAAACAAAATTTATAAACGGTTTTGGTTTGAAATAAACAAGATATATATACCTTTCGTTTATCAAGTTTAATAAAAAACTATATCTTGAATTCGATAGAAAAAATATGATTTTTTCGAAAAAATGTTACATAATAAAAAGTGTAGAAATTTGGTTGTTATGTACAAACTAAATCAAGCCAAAAAATATACATACTTTCAAAACATCATTAAATAAAACTCCTGAAAAACAGGACTTCCCTTAGTTTTGTCCAGTACAGAACCTACATGTATTTTCTATTCAAATATGAGTTCCTCTAAATCCTCATCTCTAACAACACCTTATTCTCCATCTAAAGGGGAAGTACACTCGTCAAGGACGGTGAATACGAGCGGTCTTTACTCAAGAGCGATCCGCGAGTCTTTCGTTAAGCTTGACCCTCGGATTATGGTTAGAAACCCAGTCATGTTCGTGGTTTGGGTAGGTACGATCATCACTGCTATTACAGCCATTACACCCAATATTTTTGGCACAACGCCTGGAAAGGATCAACATTTTTACAATTTTCTAATTACTGTGATTTTGTTTTTCACTATTGTGTTTGCTAACTTTGCCGAAGCGGTTGCAGAAGGTAGAGGTAAAGCGCAAGCTGATGCACTGAGAGCCACTAGGTCAGACACCACAGCTCGTAGACTTTCACCTGATGGTTCAGTGCAATCGATAAGTTCTACTAACCTACGCAGGGGAGATCTGGTAAAAGTCATTGCTGGTGATATTATTCCGGCTGATGGAGAAGTCATTAGCGGGATAGCTTCAGTAGATGAATCTGCTATTACTGGTGAATCAGCCCCAGTCTTAAAGGAACCAGGTACAGATATTTCCAGTTCCGTAACTGGTGGTACACGTATTCTCTCTGACGAATTGACTATCCGTGTAACGGCTGATCCAGGTCAAGGCTTTATTGATCGGATGATTGCTTTGGTAGAGGGAGCAGAACGGACGAAAACTCCAAATGAAATTGCTCTGACGGTGTTACTTGCAGGACTCACGTTGATATTTTTGGTCGTGGTAACTATACTGCCATTGATGGCTAATTATCGAGGTAATCCAGTCAGTATTGCTACTTTAATTTCTTTACTAGTGGCATTGATTCCTACCACTATTGGTGGATTGCTGAGTGCTATCGGGATTGCGGGTATGGATCGGGTAGCTCAGTTTAATGTGATAGCAACTTCAGGTAGGGCTGTTGAAGCGTGTGGAGATGTCAATACTCTAATTTTAGATAAAACAGGGACGATCACCCTTGGTAACCGCTTAGCTGAAGAGTTTATAGCCATTAATGGTCACACTCAAGAGCAATTGGCTGAAGTCGCTTTGGCTGCTAGTATTTTTGACCAAACCCCGGAAGGCAAATCAATCGTCGGCTTAGCAAATCGCTTAGGAGCAAAGGTAGATTTTGACGAAAGTCAAGCGGAAGGAGTTGAGTTTACAGCTAAAACTCGTATGAGTGGGACAAACTTGCCGAATGGTGTGGAGGTGCGTAAAGGCGCAGTTGATGCTGTTAAAGGATTTGTGCGATCGCGCGGTGGTTACCTCAGTCCCGAACTTGATAAAGCTTACGAACGGGTTTCACGTTTGGGTGGTACACCACTAGCGGTATGCAAAGACGGAGAGATGTACGGCATTATATATCTTAAAGATATCGTCAAACCAGGTATCAAAGAACGATTTGACCAGATGCGCCGCATGGGTATCCGCACTATTATGCTCACAGGAGATAATAGAATTACCGCCTCTGTCATTGCTGAAGAAGCTGGTGTTGATGATTTCATTGCCGAAGCCACACCAGAAGACAAAATGAGAGTGATTCAAGCCGAACAAGCAGAAAATAAAATAGTTGCAATGACGGGGGATGGTACTAACGATGCTCCAGCTTTAGCTCAAGCAAACGTGGGTGTAGCAATGAACTCGGGTACTCAAGCAGCCAAAGAAGCAGCGAACATGGTAGATTTAGATTCCGATCCGACAAAGCTGATCGATATCGTCACGATTGGTAAGCAATTACTGATTACACGAGGTGCGTTGACTACGTTTTCAATAGCTAATGATATTTCCAAATACTTTGCAATTATTCCTGCTATCTTTGCTGCTGCTGGACTGAGTAGCTTAAACATTATGGCTTTGACAAGTCCGCAATCTGCGGTTCTTTCAGCTTTGATCTTTAATGCTCTTATTATCCCTGCCTTGATTCCATTAGCACTTAAAGGCGTGAAGTTTAGACCTTTGACAGCAGATCAACTATTACAACGCAACGTCTACATCTATGGAGTTGGCGGTATTATTGCTCCATTTATTGGGATCAAAATTATTGACGTGATCATTTCCGCTATTGGCTTAGCATAATCTGTGATTGAAATTTAGGAGGTGTTTAATTTATGAAGAAACAGAACTTAGTTGATGAGACACTAACTCAACTAAAGGATTTTACAGCAATGTTTGAATCTGAAGGGAAGCTGCGGTCTGTTCCGTTAAAACTCTTTATTGCACTATGCTTAAACCTGATAGTTGCTCCTGCTGTTTTGGCTGCTTCAGGCGGAGCAATTTCGCGAGTGAATGCTTATGCAATCGGGTTATTAGGACTCGTAACGGTAGGACTAGCGATTTATCTAATGATGGTGATGTTACAACCAGAACGCTTTTAAAGAACGAGCCACAATACAGAATTCTGAATTCAGAATAATTAGATAACTCTATCCATAAATAATTCTTAAGCTCCTTCTGACTCCTGACTCCTGACTTCTGAATTCTTTTATTAATTCATCAATTAAGTTAAACGAAACCATGAACGATCTTATTTTTATTGGTCTGATTTTAATCACTTTTCTCAGTCTTTTTCCCTTAATTAAAGCTCTTGAATGGTTTTAAGGAATAAATTTTTATGATATTGAACATTTTGCAAATAGTGATCATTTTGTTGATCATCGGGTTTGGTTTGGTCGTACCAATAGGTAAATATTTAGTCGGGATTTTTACCGATGAAAGGGACACGTTGCTAGAGCGATATACTTATCGCTTCCTGGGAATCAATTCTCGAGAGCAAATGACTTGGCAACGTTATAGCCAAGCTTTGGTACTCTCCAACTTAGTTATGGCACTTTTAGGGTATGGATTGCTCCGGCTCCAAACCTTTTTGCCTCTCAACCCAGATAAAATGTCTGCTGTTTCTCCGGATCTTGCCTATAACACAACAATTTCATTTATCACTAATACTAACTGGCAGTCTTATGGAGGAGAGACGACGCTTTCCTATTTCAGCCAGACGGCAATGATCCAATTTATGATGTTTACCTCAGCAGCAACAGGCTTAGCTACAGGAGTAGCAGTCATCCGAGGATTAAGTCAAAATGGTGTTAACAATCTGGGTAACTTTTGGGTGGACTTAACCCGAAGTATATACCGTTTATTTTTACCCCTTAGCTTCGTTCTAGCGCTGGTTTTTGTATGGCAAGGAATGCCTCAGACTTTAGCTCCCGCAGCTCAAGCCACCACTTTAGAAGGCGCAACTCAAATCATTGCTCGTGGTCCGGTTGCTAGCTTAGAATCAATTAAGCACCTTGGTACTAATGGTGGTGGGTTTTTTAATACAAACGCCGCTCACCCATTTGAGAACCCCACACCCTTAACCAATACCTTACATATCCTATCGATGTTGCTGATTGTTCCAGCACTTACATATGCTTTTGGGACGATGATCAGACGACGACGTCAAGGCTGGGTATTCTTTGGAGTATTTACAGCTTTGTTTATTGGATTTTTACTGATTGTATTTCCATCTGAGCAAGCAGGTAATCCCTTGTTAACTAAAGCGGGTGTGGATCAAACTTTGAGTACATTGCAAAGCGGTGGCAACTTTGAAGGGAAGGAAGTTAGATTTGGCATTGCCCAAACCAGCTTATTTGTCACCACTACAACAGCTGCTACGACTGGAAGTGTCAACGCAATGCATGATAGTCTCACACCAATGGGTGGCTTTGCTGCTTTGAGTGAAATGCTTCTTAACGTTGTTTTCGGCGGTAAAGGCGTGGGGCTGATTAACCTGATTCAATACGCAATTATCACAGTCTTTCTTGTCGGGTTAATGGTAGGTCGCACTCCAGAGTTTTTAAGTAAGAAAATTGAAGCTAGAGAAGTCAAACTTGCATCTGTGTCGCTACTGGCTCACCCCTTTACAATTCTATTCTTCACTGGATTAGCTTTAGTTTGGCCAAACGCATTAGCTAGTTTAAATAACCCTGATGCCCACGGATTTACTGAGCTACTATATGCCTACGCTTCCGCAACAGCCAATAACGGTTCTGCTTTTGCTGGGCTGAATGCCAATACTCCCTTCTATAACACCTCCCTTGGGTTAGCTATATTTTTAGGCCGTTACTTGAGTCCTTTGCTACCACTGTTGGCGGTTGCTGGTTCCTTAGCTGCCAAACCCAAAGTTCCTGCTACTTCTGGGACTATGTCCACTGATAATGTATTCTTTGGGGTGTTGTTACTAGCATCGATTTTAATTGTTGGTGGATTGACTTTCTTCCCAGCTTTAGCTCTTGGTCCCATAGCAGAGCATTTTCAGCTAGCGGCGGGTAAAACTTTTTAACAAGAATTCAGGAGCCAGGAGCCAGAATTCAGAATAAATCAGTAGAAGATTCAAACTTACCTATTCATCTACGAGATATACAGCAATTCCAACTCCTGAATTCTGACTCCTATATTCTGACTCCTGAATTCTGAATTCTGACTTCTATATTCATTAATCCTTCTACTTTTATGACAGTTCAGTCTCGTTCACCTTTAATTAGCTTATTAATACCAGCAATCACTACTGCTATCTGGTTTATTATCCTGTGTGGTATAGTATACCCTTTGCTGACAACAGCAGTTGCAAACGTTATCTTCCCTTACCAAGCCCAAGGGAGTTTAATCGCTGTTAATGGTAAGGTCATTGGTTCGGAACTTATTGGTCAGAACTTCACGGATCCTAAATACTTTCATCCCCGTCCTAGTGCTACTACCAAAACTGGTACTACTGACAAAGCAGAGCCTTATAATGCTGCTCAAAGTGTTGCTAGCAATTATGGTCCCACTAACAAAAAATTAATTGATGGCGTTAAAAATGCAGTCACTGCTTACCGAAAGGAAAATGGCTTAGGTGCAGATACACTAGTACCTGTTGATGCAGTCACGGCTTCTGCTTCTGGACTTGACCCTGATATTTCCATCGCTAATGCTAACTTACAAGCGCCTCGCGTCGCTAAAGCCCGCAATATCCCAGTTACAGAAGTTCAAAAGTTGATCAGCAAAAATACTATATTGCGCCAATTGGGAATTTTGGGAGAACCTCGGGTAAACGTCCTCAGACTTAATTTGTCGCTAGATAATTTCAAGTAGAGGTGCACTCCTAATGGTTGTGTGCCGACTTGAATAAATTTCTTCCTCACCACACCCCACACCCTGCATTTCTGATTTGTGAGAAATGCGGGTTAAAAAATATAAAAGGCAAAGAAGGGATTGCCTGCCCTTTACTCTGAGTATTTGTACTATCCTATCAAGACATTATTAAGATATAAAAACTTATAGACACTTAATGACTTTTTAGTTATAAAGTTTTCAATAATCGATTTGTTGAGCAAGATCTTGTTTGGGAAGCAAAATTACCTGCAAGGTATTGTTCAATACCGTCATGATTTGAGCTAGAGGTATTTGATATGAGGCAGGATTTAGCCCAACGCCTGCGAGAAGGAACCAAACACGCCCATACTATCCACGAAAACACCGCATTTATAAAGTATTATTTAAAGCCATCTTGCTGGCGGCGATAGCGTTAGCGAAGCGGTAGCGAGTCTTCTCCCAAGGGGAGAAGCGCAGATCGCTCAAGGGGCAATGCGCTTTGCGCAATCGCCACCCCTTATAAATGTCGCTATTTATTTTTTCTGCATTAAACCACACTGCTCATCTGGACAAGAACCTGTACGATAGTACAGCATTTAGGAGAACACCCACCCATGCAACAGCTGCTGCCCACAGTTCAGTTTGATCGTCAATTACTCCAAAAGTATGATCGCCCTGTACCGCGCTACACCAGTTATCCACCTGCAACTGAGTTGAAGCCAGAGTTTAATGTCATTGATTTTAGAGCTGGGATTGCGGTTAGCAACTACAAAAAAACGCCCCTGTCGCTCTATTGTCATATTCCGTTTTGTGATACTCCTTGTTACTTCTGCGGTTGCAATACAGTAATTACGCAGCGTAGAGAATTTGCTGAAACATATTTGGGCTATCTGATTCGGCATATTCAGCAGATGGCTCAATTGATTGATCAACAACGTACTGTCCAGCAAATGCACTGGGGCGGTGGGACACCGAATTACTTGTCCCTTAGTCAGATCGAAACGCTGTGGGCAGCTATTCAAGAGCATTTTCGCTTTGATCCCAATGCTGAAATTTCAATTGAAGTTAATCCTAAATCATTGGATCGGAATTATCTTTTTGCCCTGAGAGATCTCGGTTTTAACCGCATCAGTTTTGGCATTCAAGATTTTGATTTGAACGTGCAGGAAGCTGTAAATCGGGTGCAGCCAGAATCAATGTTATTTGATGTCATGGAGTGGACTCGTGATGCAGGTTTTGAGAGTGTGAATGTAGATTTGATCTACGGACTGCCGTTTCAAACGCTGGAAACGTTCCGAAAAACAATTCGTAAAACCATTCAACTCAACCCTGATCGCATTGCCAAATTTAATTTTGCCTATGTCCCTTGGATGAAACCCGTGCAGCGACGAATTCCTGAGCAGGCACTACCCTCACCTGCTGAAAAGTTGAGCATTGTGCAAATGGCGATCGAGGAATTAACCGAACATGGTTATCAGTACATTGGTATGGATCATTTTGCTAAACCCAATGACGAGTTAGCGATCGCGCAAAGAGAAGGACAGCTTCACCGGAACTTCCAGGGATATACGACTAAGCCAGAATCCGATTTGATCGGTTTTGGGGTGACTTCAATTAGTATGCTAAATGATGTGTATGTACAAAATCATAAGCGTCTGAAAGACTTTTATCAGGTGGTTGATGCAAATGAACTGCCGATAGAACGAGGCGTTACCTTAGATCAGGATGACATCATTCGACGCACAGTGATTATGGAGTTAATGTGTCAATTCCAGCTTTCACCTGATGATATTGAACAAAAATATCACCTCGGCTTTGATCTGGATTTTGACACATATTTTGCTCATGAACAATTTCAACTACGCTTATTGGAAGCAGATGGATTGGTCAAGCTTTCTCGTAATCACATCAAAGTTACACCCGCTGGACGGTTACTGATCCGAAATATTGCATCGACGTTTGATGCCTATCTCAGGCGAAACACAAAATCTAGCTTCTCAAGAGCAGTCTAATGACAAGAATTCAGGAGTCAGAATTCAGGAGTCAGGAGTCAGGAGTCAGGAGTCAGAAGTTAGAATAAAGGTGCATCGTGGCTGGCGGATAAACACAGGGGTTTCAATTATAAATATACGTACTTTGTCTTCACAGGTTTTGGAGTAAAATCCTGATTCATTCTGAATCCTGAATTCTGACTCCTGACTTCTTCATCATCATCTCTCCCTCACAACTATATATATCGCCGTTAGAAAGCAGGAAGGCAACTAATGCGTATCTTGATGATTCAACCTAATTATCACTCTGGTGGTGCAGAAATTGCTGGAAATTGGCCAGCTAGTTGGGTTCCTTATGTTGGTGGAGCTTTGAAAACCGCAGGCTTTACCGAGATCCGTTTTGTTGATGCAATGACTAAATACATTGCTGATGCAGAACTGGCGGAGATTATTCGCGAGTATCAACCCGATGTGGTGCTGGCAACAGCAATTACACCGATGATTTATCAGTCACAACGTACATTGCAACTGGTGAAACAGGTGTGCCCGAATGCAAAAACTATTATGGGTGGTGTGCATCCAACCTATATGTATCGGGAAGTACTCAACGAAGCACCCTGGACTGACTATATCATTAGGGGAGAGGGAGAGGAGATTACGGTTAATTTGGTGCGGGCGATCGCCAACGGCACAGATGAAAAAGACCGACGGGAAATTTTGGGCATTGCGTTCTTAGAAGATGGTAAGGTGGTAGCGACGCCTGCTCACCCACCGATCAAAGACTTAAATACCCTCACTCCAGATTGGAGCCTGCTAGACTGGGACCATTATATTTACACGCCACTTAATACAAGAGTTGCTGTTCCTAACTATTCACGGGGATGTCCTTTCCGTTGTCGCTTCTGTTGTCAGTGGAAATTCTGGCGCAAGTATCGTTCGCGTTCTCCGAAAAATTTTGTGGATGAAATTGAACTTTTGGTAAAAGAACACAAAATTGGCTTTTTCATCCTGGCAGACGAAGAACCGACAATTAACAAATCTCGGTTTGTGGCATTGTGTAATGAGTTAGTTGACCGCAATCTTGGTGTTCACTGGGGTATTAATACACGAGTTACTGATATTCTTCGGGATGAGCAAGAACTACCCCTCTATCGTCGAGCGGGTTTAGTACACGTATCATTAGGAACTGAAGCAGCTGCTCAATTAAACCTCAATTTGTTCCGCAAAGAAACGACTATTGCAGACAACAAGCGAGCCGTTCAACTCCTCCGCCAAAACGGGATTTTAGCAGAAGTCCAGTTTATTATGGGCTTACCTAATGAAACCCCAGAAACGGTTAACGAAAGCTACCGCATGGCGCGAGATTGGAAGGCAGACATGACCAACTGGAACATGTACACGCCTTGGCCTTTTTCTGAACTTTTCCAAGATTTAGCTGATAAAGTTGAAATTCGAGATTATTCTCACTACAACTTTGTTACGCCGATTATCAAGCCAGACAACATGACACGGGAAGAAGTTCTTAAAGGAGTACTTCGCAATTATGCCCGCTTTTATTCTTGGAAATTTCTGGAATACTGGTTTGAGAAAGATCCCTTCAAGCGTCGGTATTTGTTAGGATGTCTCTGGGCGTTTGTTAAAACAACGCTGAATAAACGTTTTTACAACCTGCAACGAGTCAAACAGAAAGGGCTGCACACTGAGATTGAGTTTGGTTTTGATGAATCTAGAATTCTTAGTGCCGAACAAATGGCTCAGATTAAAGGCGATCGCCCCGCAGATGTCAACTTTGTAGGAACAGTTTCGGCTTGCGGTGGGCCAAGTGATCTGCCAGAATGTGATACTCACCCAACCATGCCACAGAAACTTAATGAGATAATTCAGGTTGCTGTTGTTGAAGATGATGAGCAAACCCGGATTAACTTGCGAGTAAATCTGCGAGCCCAGGATGGTATTGAAGTTGCAAGTGAAGCGACTAATGCACAAACAGGTTTGGTGCTTCTAGAATCTATTGACGTGGATGTTGCCGTTATTGATGCGTCACTGCCGGATATGGATCTAGCAAAGTTTATTCGCATGGCACGCAAAGTACAGGCAAATTCCTACGTCACTCACTCTAGAATCCTGGTTTTATTGACGCCTGAGCAGCGATCGCTCCTTACTGATGCAGTTGCCGCAGGAGCCGATGGCTTTTGTTTAAAAGATGCACCCATTGAACAACTAGCAGAAGCTGTACGAAGTACGTATCGAAATGGAGCGTATGAAGATCCGCATCTGACTAGCCTAGTCGAGTCAGTTCCAACTGCCTGGTAGTGATGTCAGTGATCAGTTATCAGTTATCAGGAAGAGCCGCTGGTACTGAAAAAATCCGCGAGGGTTCATCGATGGGGGTTAACTGATAACTGTTTACTGATCACTGTGAACCAATTATTTATTTTTTTGTGTGGTTGAGGATTTATTTAATGACTGCAAATAACTTGTTAACAGAACCCAAAGAGCCGTCACTGAATTGGATACCTGTGATTTTCTTTGGTAGTGTACATCTACTAGCATTACTAGCCCCTTGGTTTTTCTCTTGGTCTGCTTTGGGCATTACTTTATTACTGCACTGGCTGTTTGGTAGTATTGGTATTTGTTTAGGATACCATCGGCTCTTAAGCCATCGTGGTTTTCAAGTTCCCAAATGGTTAGAGTATGCGATCGCCTTGATTGGTGCTTTAGCTCTTCAAGGTGGACCTATTTTTTGGGTTGCTGGACATCGCCTTCACCACGCCCATACAGAAGATGAACAAAAAGATCCCTACTCCGCTCGCCGAGGATTTTGGTGGAGCCATATGTTGTGGCTGTTCTATCCTCATGCAGAATTCTTTGATTATGAGCAATACAAGCGGTTTGCACCGGATCTCGTCCGTGATCCCTTTTATGTCTGGCTGAATCGCTACTTTTTACTGCTGCAAATTCCTTTAGGGCTATTGCTTTATGCGATCGGTGGTTGGTCGTTTGTTATTTGGGGTATGTTCGTCAGATCAGTTTTACTGTGGCATAGCACCTGGTTTATTAATTCTATCACTCACATGTGGGGTTACCGCACCTTTGAAACAAACGATAACTCTCGCAACCTATGGTGGGCAGCCATTCTCACCTATGGTGAAGGCTGGCACAATAACCATCACGCCTATCCCAATGTGGCAAAGGCTGGCTGGTACTGGTGGGAACTTGATATAACCTGGTGGGCGATCTGGCTACTCAAGCAGACAGGTTTAGCGCGTAAAGTTGTTATGCCTCCAGAACAAGCCTTTGAAAACAGGGGTTGAATCAGTCTCGTCGGAGTATATTTAATCTCACTTTTTCTCGTCGTAATTCCTCGGTCTTTTTAAGCCGGGGAATTTGTCTTATATAATCAGTTAGCAGTCGCCAACAAGTAGTTTTTATGAAAAATGTGTCCATGGAATTTCCAGACAGCGTTTTTTCTGCTCTCAGAAAAGCTCCTGATGAATTTGCTCAAGAAATGAGGATAGCTGCTGCTGTGAAATGGTACGAAATCGGGGAAATATCTCAAGGGAAAGCCGCAGAAATTGCTGGTTTAAATAGGGCAGAATTTATTAATATTCTTTCTCGATATAAGGTTTCTCCATTTCAGTACACCAATCAAGAATTAGCGGAAGAAATAGCCAATATAGATGAATAAAGTTGTGATTAATACTTCCCCTCTAATTGTTCTGCTAAAAAGTCAGCTTGACTACTTGCTACCACAACTATTCACTGAAATTCTCGTTCCTTCTGGTGTTTGGGATGAAATTGTCGAAGCGGGAAAAACTGATAAAGCATCGAGACAATTACCTCTTGCTTCTTGGGGGAAACGAGTTACCCTGACCAGTGTCTCATCTTTAATTCTATCTTGGGGATTAGATCGTGGAGAATCTGAAGTTCTCAGCTTTGCTCTAGAAAATACTGATTATCGGGCAATTATTGATGATGCTGCTGCTAGACGAGTAGCTAAAACCTTAAACATTCCATTCATGGGAACTTTAGGAATGCTTGTCTTGGCAAAGAAACGAGGTTTAATTCCTGAAATTTCAGAGCCAATTCAAGCTATACAAGATGCTGGCTTATGGCTGTCTGATGATTTAATCCAGTTCGTTAAACAGCAAGCAGAAGAATAAAGCTCGGAATTGGCTTTGACACTTGCTATCAAAAATAGCATCAGATCAAAGATCTGATCGCATTAAGACTGACGGTTCTAAACGCGATCGCACCAATCAGCACGACTAAGCCTAGCCCTCTACGAAAATAATTAACGCCTTGAAATAATTCCAGCCACGCCCAAGTAAATATAGAGCCAAAAGCAATTACGTCTAACGCTGTACTGATTGCATCTGCTCTAAAAACTAGTCTGAGTAAACTAGCGGCTAACCAAAGGATGAGCGGTGGGTTTGGCGGCTGGGCTATAACAATTTCGCCGTTACTGTCGCGGAATATTTTATCAAATAATGTATTTTCCATAACTTTAAATTGCTAATCATACCAAAAAACTACTACTCGCATTAAAACATTTACGATGATCTGTCATCATGCACCATTGTGCTGATATCAGACGGAGTACACCCAATTGAATAATCACAAAACAAAGTGCCGCGTCTAACAGACTACGGCAAAGAAAGAATTTTCGAATGACAGACTGTACAAAGTATGCGAACTTAGGTTGGCATTACTTCTGGGTACTCGTCAGTGTAGTCCTCCAAAACTGTTTTGCGGACTTTCTCTGAGCGTTGATGGGCTATCTCTGATTCCAAATCTTGCACAATATCCCAAGCTGCAGCACATTCTTTAGAATAAGGACCAGTTTGAGCGCAGATAGCACGAGCTTCTTTAATTGCATCCTGAAGCCTGTTTTCTAGCACGACTGTGCCGGGTTGCTCAATGAACTTACTCTTAGTAACAATATCGGTTATAGAAATTATACCTAATAGTTCTCCTTGAATAACAGGTGCTCTGAGCAGATTATAGTCAGCAAACAACCGCGCTACATATTCCAAACCTAAATCGGGATTGACCACGATACAAGGCTTGGTCATTATCTCATAGACATGCACTTGATTGGGGTCTTTCCCAAAAGCAATTACTTTGTAAACAATATCAGTTTCAGTGATCATGCCGTAAGCATCTTGGTCATGGTGGCGATCTACAATTAGCGCTCGCCAATCTCTTGCCTTCATCAGCTTAACAGCCTCAGCCACGGTTGCTGAGCTGCGAATGGTGGCAACATCTTTAGTCATGATGTCAGCTGCTTTTAACATAGGTCTACCTCCTCAAGAATTTCTAAGAAGTGAAACTAATAATATAGCGGTAATTTCAATGGTTACAGCCCCCAATCGTAATTAACCAAATTTAATAAATTCGCGTCCTTTCAGCAGTGGTTTTTCTCCTTGTAAAAGCTGCTCCAGCACTGAGCGGATCTGGGTTGCTGATGGTGGACATCCTGGTAAATAAATGTCAACTGATACTAGTGCATGAACAGGTCGCACCCGATCCACCAAAGGTGGTACAATACCAGGCTCGTGGGGAATTGTTGGGTTGAGATCGCCACCTTCAAGGTAAGAACGCTCAAGGACTGGTTTAGCGCTGCCTAAAGGATTGCGTAAAGCAGTAACATTCCCAGTTACAGCACAGTCTCCGAAAGAGACAAGAATTTGCGATCGCTCTCTCACTATCTTGATCATTTCCAGATGCTCTTCGTTGGCGATCGCACCCTCAACCAACACCAAATCCACGTGCTGGGGATATTCCTTAAAATCAGCAAAGGGACTATAAACCAAATCCACTTTTGCAGCTAGATCAAACAGCCATTCATCCAAATCAAGAAAGGACATATGACAGCCAGAACAGCCGCCTAACCAAACTGTTGCTAATTTTAAACGATCCATTGCTTTTTCTCCCGTGCTGTGATAATGAATTCAAGTTTAGATCGGTCATGTTTCATTTCACCCACACTCGAACCCTGGTGAAAAATAGCACCTGTTGGACAAGCATTAACACACTTGCCACAAGAAGTACAAGATTGCGACGTTCCCCACGGCTGATTCAAGTCAGTAATAACAAACGAATTTGATCCCCTACCTGCCATATCCCACGTATGCGCGCCTTCAATCTCGTCACAAACACGGATGCACCGGGTGCAAAGAACACAACGATTGTGGTCAACACCAAAACGCTCATGAGAAGCATCGACCTTGCGGTTAGGAAACTGGTATTCTAAACGCACATGATCCATACCCATTTCAATACCAAGGTTTTGCAACTCACAATTGCCATTTGCCACACAGACTGAGCAAACGTGATTGCCTTCAGCAAACAGCATTTCTACAATCATGCGCCGATATTGCTGAAGGCGTTCAGAGTTCGTACGAACTTCCATACCCTCAGTAACTTTCGTGACACAAGCCGCTTGCAGTTTAGGACTACCAGCAACTTCTACTAAACAAAGCCGACAAGCACCAACATCTGAAACGCCCTCTAAATGACACAATGTTGGGATATGAATTTTTGCATCCTTTGCTGCTTCAAGTATAGTCTGCTCCTCGTAGGCGCTGACCAATTGTTCGTTGATTGTTAAAGTTTTTACTGTCATTGTCGCCTCAGTGAGAAATAAAAAGGAGTCAGGAGACAGAATTCAGGAGTCAGAATACAGTGAACAGTTATCAGTTATCACTTAAACACTGATAACCGACAACTGAATAATGGGAAAAGGTTTTAACCAGCATTTATTCTGACTTCTGTCTCCTGACTCCTGAATTCTGTTTGCTTAATTAACGCCAAATACTCGTCACGGAAATAGCGCAAAGTACTAAATACTGGATTAGGTGCCGACTGTCCCAAACCACACAAACTTGTATACTTCACCATATCACACAGTTCTTCTAGTAGTTTTAAGTCAGCAATAGATGCTTCACCAGAGTGAATCTTTGTCAATAAACTGTGCAATTGTACAGTACCGACTCGGCAAGGAATACACTTACCACAAGATTCATCCATGCAAAACTCCATGAAGAACCGAGCAACATCTACCATATTGGTACTGTGATCCATCACTATCATCCCGCCGGAACCCATCATAGAACCGAGGTTTGTCAGTGATTCGTAATCTACAGGAGTATCAAAAGCTGACGCTGGAATACAACCCCCAGAAGGACCACCAGTTTGTACTGCTTTGGCAGAACCGCCATCTGGTACACCGCCGCCCATTTCTTCTACAATCTGTTTCAGTGTAGTTCCCATGGGGACTTCTATCAACCCAGTGTTGCGAATTTTCCCTGCTAAAGCAAAAACTTTCGTACCTTTGCTCTTTTGCGTACCGATGCTGGCAAACCAGTCAGCACCTTTACGAATAATAGGTGAGATATTAGCAAAAGTTTCTACATTATTAATTAGAGTAGGATAACCCCATAAACCCGATTCAGCAGGATAAGGTGGACGTGGCTCAGGAGTACCGCGTTTTCCTTCTATAGAAGCCATTAATGCAGTTTCTTCCCCACAAACGTAAGCCCCTGCACCGATACGGATTTCAATCTTAAAATCGAAGGAAGACTCGAAAATCTTAAGACCTAATAAACCAAGGTGCTGTGCTTGACGAATCGCAATTTGGAGACGATTAATAGCAACAGGATATTCTGCCCTAACATAAATGTAGCCTTGGTTTGCTCCTACAGCATAAGCGGCGATCGCCATTCCTTCTAAAACGCGATGGGGATCACTTTCTAATACACTGCGATCCATAAATGCACCTGGATCTCCCTCATCGGCGTTGCAGATAACAAACTTACGTTCTCCTTTCGCCTTAGCGACTGTCGCCCATTTTAATCCTGTAGGATAACCTCCACCACCACGTCCCCGTAAACCACTACCGGTAATCGTCTCTACCACATCACTGGGTGTCATTTCCCGCAGAACATGGTAAAGAGCTTTATAACCATCTGCTGCAATATAAGATTGAATACGTTCTGGATCAACTTTGCCACTATTTTCCAGAACAATAGGCATCTGGTTAGTGAAAAATGGATGATTCAGATCAGCTTTTTTAATAGTTGTCGCTTCTCCATCGAGAGCAGCGACAATTGAGGAAGCATTTTCAGGAGTCACCTGCTCATATAGTACAGATCCGCTCTCTACAACAGAGCCTGGTTGTGTATCAACTTGTACTAATGGTCCTTGAGAGCACAAGCGCATACAGCCAACACCGGAAACCTCTACTTGATCATCTAAACCGGCTTTTGCGACAGCTGCTTCCAGATTTTTTTTAACGGTTTGTGAGTTCGTGGAAAGACAACCAGCCGCCATACAGCAACGAATCTGAACAGGTTTCTTTAAAAACCGTTCTTTTTGAGCAATTTCTTGTAATTCAGTCAGTTCCATGTTCCAGCCATCCTTGGACTTGCTTGCAAACCGATTCAGCAGTTTGATTCCCAGACACCTTACCATCAAAAACTACGGCAGGCGCAATACCACAAGCTCCCAGACACCGTGCAGTTAGTAGCGAAACTTGAGAATCTGGAGTTGTTTCACCAGGTCGAACCTTAACAGATTTCTCTAGATCTGTCAAAATTTCCTCAGCACCTTTTACATAACAAGCCGTACCTGTGCATACCACACAGGAATGAACTCCCTTGGGTGCAAGTGAAAATAAGTGGTAAAACGTTGCAACACCATAAACCTTGCTAGGTGGCAGTTTTAGGCTGTGGGCAATGTAAAGTAGTAAATCATTTTCTAAGTAGCCAAACAGCTCTTGAGCCTTATGGAGCATTTCAATAAGCGCATCTTGCTGATATTGATAACGCTTCATTGTTGCGTCCAGAATCTTAAAACGTTTATCACCGCTAGGATGAGAGAGCGGAGTCGAGGTTTTCATTTTTTCTTTATTGGGGGATTTTGTTTCCTAGATTCTGGATTGGTAAAAATTTCCAATCTCTATACTTTTATACACGAACAATTTGAGGAATTTGTGAGGAAGATCTCCAAAAACTCTGACAAACGGCGGAGTATCTGGTACTTCAGACACTGTTCCCTCAACTACCATTACTGGGAGTTGAGCCAAAAAAGATCTAGGGTCTCGATTGTGACTAGGAAAATACACTACTTCGGTTCTACCAAATTATATCAACAGGATACTGTATAATTTTATTATCCGCAGTTATTATTGGCATCTCTTCCAATTGACATTGAGCAATTTTGAGGGAGTTTGCAATGTATATTTTCTGGGCATGCAAAGCTGCTGTCCTCCCGCAATGCTGCCGTTGTGCTGTCGCCAAGCGCCGCACTGCCATAAATTCAAGGTGATTCACGGCTGCGCGATCGCGTACCCTACAGTCAATTTACATTTCTTCATATACACCGAAGTTTTGGTAAGCAGAATTTATCGTTTTCAGAAACTCTGGAAGATCAAACGGTTTACGAAGATAATAGGTAATACCCAAATGTGAGGCTAATTCCTCTAGGTTGTTATTGGAAGAAACCAGTATAACTGGCAGTTTGATTTTATGTAATTGCAGGTATCGATAGACTTCGGCTCCGGTCAATTCCGGCATTTGATAATCTAAAATTAATACATTTGGTCGCTCTTTTAATACCATTTCTATAGCTTCTCTGCCATTCTGTGCTTCAGTTACTTCCCAACCTTCGTGTTCTAGTATAAAAGTGATACAACGCCGATAGGTCGGTTCATCGTCTGCAATTATTACTTTATTTTTTGCTGAATTTTGAAGTGTCATAATTAATCCTATTGTGTTTCCTGGAAAACCGTTACGGTTCTCTAAGGACAGCTTGTTTATAATTTTGTTAAATGAATTAATTGCAAATAGATTTGTGATTGACTTAAACTCTAATTGATTCAATGTAGACAAATCAAATAAATAACTACTTTGGGTTTACTTACCAGTCTAAAACGTTAGCAATCTGACAAGGAAGTGCGACTGGAGCAAATGGTTTGAGGATAACACTAGCGATTTGATATCCTCTATATTAGTCATTGAATCTGCTTGACAAGTAGTCATATATCTTTGGTGCGATAGTCAAAATTTTTTTTCTACCATCGAGAGTAAAGATAAATTAGAAAAATAAAGAACTAATAAAGAAGTTAGAGTTCTTCACAAAATGTAAAAATTAGTCCTCCCAGCTAAGAATATCAGCTATTTCCTGAGAGACAGTCGTAGGGTCAAAAGGTTTAGTGATGACTCCGGTGATTCCCATGTGGGCAAACTTGAGCATTGCTAGGGTGAATATTAAAGTTAATATTTTGCTGCTTGGCGATCGCGTGTACTCCCTCTACAGCTTGCGCAATTAATTCATCTGCATTACAGGTGGTTTTTTCTAAGACCCATGCATGCGGCTGATAGAGCCATCCGTAGTTGCTCAGCATTCTCCTGAGCTAATTCTTCACTCAGTTGTTTAATCTTCTTTTTACTTTTGAGAAAATTGTTAGTCATCACTTTCCTCTTGCCATAGGCGACGAAAATTAAAAACTATGGCGCGAACTCCTTCTTTCTATGTGGCTCAGCACCCGTGTTATCAGTTGTGGCTCTAGCACTGGCTTGCTGATAAAATCATCAGCTCCTCTAGCAAAGGCTTGTTCAACAAACTGAGCATCAGAATGGGCTGTTACGACTAAAACAGGCAAATCTCCCCACTGAGCATCTTGGCGTACAACTTGACATAACTCTAACCCATTTACTATCGGCATTTCTAAATCTAGCAAAACTAAATTTGGCGATGTTGCTATTAATACGTCCCAAAAATGCTGTGGCTCAGATAAGGTCACTACTTTGAGTCCCCAAGGCGAAAGTAACTGCGATAATTCTGTGAGCATTACGGGGTCGTCATCAACTATTAATATTGTTGCTTGTGATAGTTTAACTTCAGGTAGGACACTAGCGATCGCTTGAAAAATTTGCTCAGTTGTCGAAGGCTTATGTAAAAATTTTCGTGCTCCTAAGCGTGATGCAGCCAATCTATCTGCAAGGCTATCTCGCACAGTGAAAACAATAATTGGCAGATTAGGGTAGCTTTCTACGAGTTCATGTAGCAGCGTTAATCCATCTTCTTGGTTACCGGGAAAGTTCAAATCCAGTAAAACTGCGTCAGGAGTAGCTAAGGCTAGGCGCGATCGCGCAGTCGTTAAATCAGGCGCGATTTTCATCTTTATTCCCCAAGCATCTGCTTTAGACAATAACTGATCCGTCATAGTCGCATCATCATCAATCACCAACACACGATGAGTCCGGCTTAGTGGCTCAGGTTCAGCAGTTATGGTAGCCAAAGGCTTTGTTAATACCTCTTGCAATTGGGTTATCAGTTGGGAAAATAGACTGATTTCATGATCTTTCTGGGTACGATTCTCTAGTAGCAAATGCTCTATTTCTCTTGCCAGTTTAGAACCTTCTGGATATCCAAACATTGCCATAGAACCTGACAATTTGTGTGCTTCATGCAATGCTTGCTGTTTTAACTTGGTATGTAAATCTCCTGCCAATAAAGCAGTTTTTGCTTGCTCTAGTATCTTTACTTGTTCACTAAAGGAATTACGGAATTTTTCTAGTACTCGATTAACAGAGTCTAAATTTTTGGAAGTCCCTTTTTTGTGAGTATCCTGTTGTTGAGAAGTCACTGTATGATTAGAAACAGGATCACCTGGGGCTGGCTTTAAGCGATAACCCATTCCATAGACAGTTTCTAGAATTTCTTGAGTAAGTCCCCCTGCTTTTAGTTTCTTGCGTAAGTCCTTAATATGTGTTGTTACTGCATTTTCTCCTGGTATATCATCAAATCGCCATAGATGATCTAAAATTGCCCGACGGCTAAAAATGCGATTAGGATTTTGCAAAAACAATTCTAGGAGTTTATATTCTGTGGCTGTGAGTGAAATTACCTGCTCGTCACAAGTCACGCTACCATAATTTAGGTCTAAAATAAGATTTCCCCAACTTAACTTGGATGATGCTATTACGCCACCTCGGCTTAACAAAGACCGAATTTTTGCTAGTAATATTTCTGGTTGATAAGGCTTAATAACATAATCATCCGCTCCAGCATCTAACCCCACTACAATGTCTGCCGTCGCATTTTTGGCGGTAAGCAACAAAATTGGTTTACAGTAGCCGTGCGATCGCAGTTCCCGACACAAGGTGATACCATCCAGCTTCGGAATGAGCCAGTCCAGCAAAATTAAATCAAATTCTGCTGACATCGCTAGATTTAAACCAGTTTCACCATCGTTAGCTGAGTCAACCGTGTAATGATTTGCCCTTAGCAGATCGGCCAGTGCTGTACTAATTAAGATGTCATCTTCTACTAATAAAATTTTCATGAGTAATACTCTGGAAGATGCTTATCAGACATTTACTATATCTCGGATTATCTTCCAGCCACTCTTGCTCGTTTTTAATCCACATAGATCGTTACATTTTCTAGTAGGATCGTTTGCCAAGTTTGTGTATACTTAAAATAAAGTGGCAATCTCTGCTCTATGATGGCAATAAAGTCTTTTTGTTAAGCAGTAGAAAGAATTATACCCCGACATTCTCCAAAACCTATCCTGACATAACCCTCTTTCTCACAGTAGGCGTGAAAGATAATTTCATCACCATCACATAGGAAAGACCGCATTTCATGAGTCGGGAGTTCGACTAAATAAGTACCACGCTGGGTAATCTCCAGTAGACAACCAAGGGAGCTTTTTTGAACACCAGAAATGGTTCCAGTAGCAAGCAAATCACCAGGACGGAGGTTACAGCCATTACTTGTGTGATGGGTGAGCATTTGCGCCACTGTCCAATACATCTGCTTGAAAGAACCACGGCTTAAGCAAAATGGTTCCATACCTTTTGCACGCATCAGGGTTGAACGTATAAACACTTCAACTATGATGTCAAAGCCACCTAATTCAGTGTTTAATCTTGAACAGAGATAAGGTAGTGGCAAAGGATCGTCTTGGGTACGTTTAAAAGCAGGACAACGGAACGGTGCCAAAGCCTCTAAAGTTACAACCCAAGGCGAGATAGTCGTGGCAAAGCTTTTGGCTAAAAATGGACCCAGAGGCTGGTATTCCCAAGCTTGAATATCCCGTGCTGACCAGTCATTAACCAAGCACAGTCCAAAAATATGTTCTTCAGCATTATCTATAGAAATAGGCTCTCCTAACTCATTCCCAACACCAATGAACAATCCGACTTCTAGTTCGTAATCTAGCATTTGAGTTGGTTCAAAAATAGGCGCTGACACTTCAGGTTTTTTGATCTGACCCTTGGGTCGCCTAATAGGAGTATCACTAGGCACAATTGAAGAAGCACGTCCGTGGTAAGCAATAGGAAGATACTTGTAGTTATCAAGGATAGGTTTGTCCGGGCGAAATAGTTTTCCTACATTGAGAGCGTGAAAAATTGAAGCGTAAAAATCAGTGTAATCACCAATATTAGCAGGTAATATAAGTTGAGCACGAGACATGGGAAACAGCATTTCTTGTGCTGAAGCTGGTGGATGTTCGTCCCATTGCAGAAGCTGGCTCAAGTGATGACGCAAGATTGACACAACTTCATTCCCCATAGCCATCAGTTGATTTAAGTCGGATTGTGCACAAGCTGATTGAAGTTGTGCTGGAAGTTCTTGCAATAGTCCAGCTTGGTAACAAAGATACAAATTGAGAATTTGGTCGCCAATAGCAACTCCAATACACGGTGTTTCAGTAGTACCGTGAGAGCGAAAAACCCCAAATGGTAAGTTCTGAATCGGGAAATCACTATGAGGCTGATTCGCCGATTCTACCCAACTGCGCAAATCTGGATTATGGGTGGTATTGATGTGGTAACTCATAAGAGCATTTTGAGATTGTGTATTCTGACTCCTGAATTGTGTCTCCTGACTCCTTTTTATTACATAATTTATTTTTTGCAAATCGTAAGTTCTTACCTAAGGTAGTTTGATTTTTGGGCAACTTATATCTTCAGGTGTACTTATTCACGATATTTTCTGAATATCGTAGTTGATAAAAGATACTAAATCCAGCATATAAACTAAGAAGTAAATCAACAATAAAGCTAAAAAAATTAACATATAATCTTATTCAAAGATTTTGTTTAAAACCTCGTCCATCAGGGACGAGACAGGAGGTGAATTCAGTTATCAGTTAGCAGTTATCAGCGTTCAACTGATAACTGATAACTGATAATGCGGGTAGTGTATTCTGACTCCTGACTCCTGACTCCTGACTTCTGACTCCTGAATTCTCTTTTATTCCCTGTTCATAATATTTTCTCTGGGTGGGAGGAACCCAAATGAATGATTTTTGCCCTATAAAGTGCTTCGACCACCTAGAGTTCTATGTTGGTAATGCTAAGCAGGCAGCACTATTTTATTCTAAACTTTTTGGATTTACTAATATCGCATATCGAGGTTTAGAAACTGGTAGTCGGCAAGTTACATCCTATGTGATGCGACAAGGTAATATTTGCTTTGTGTTGAGTACAGCGTTGAATCCAGATCACTGCATCTCACAAAGTGTGCTGAAGCACGGTGATGGGGTTGGTGTAATTGCCTTGGAAGTGCCAGACGCCGTTATCGCCTACAAAGAGACAACCAAGCGGGGTGCTGTGGGTGCTATTCCTCCAACTGAAGAAGAAGAGGGATCCGGAGTGTTGCGCTACTCTGCTATACATGGCTATGGTGATACACTGATCAAATTTGTAGATCGCAGCGATTACTTTGGGGTGTTTGCTCCTAGCTTTGAGCCTCTACACCACGCTGACACGAGCAAATTTGTACGATTACATACGATTGACCATGTGGTTGGAAACGTTGAATTGGGGGCAATGGAAAAGTGGGTGCAGTTTTTTGCCAACACTATGGGTTTTAAGCTCTTAGTACATTTTGATAAACAGGCAATTTCCACAGAATATTCAGCATTGATGTCTAAAGTAATGCAGGATGGTACGGGAAAAATTAAATTGCCAATTAATGAGCCAGCTGAAGCTAGACGTAAGTCACAAATTGAAGAGTACTTAGAATATAACAATGGTCCTGGGGTACAACATATAGCCTGCGCAACCAATAACATTATCGATACAGTAGTCCAGATGAGAGCAGCTGGCGTCAAGTTTTTACACGTACCAAAAACATATTACGATAACTTAGAACAGCGGGTAGGAAAAATTGATGCGCCTATCGAGCGACTGGCAGAGTTAGGCATCCTAGTGGATAGGGATGAAGATGGATATTTGCTCCAGATTTTCACCGAACTGTTACAAGATCGACCAACACTTTTCTTGGAGGTAATTGAGCGGCATGGAGCGCAGAGTTTTGGTGAAGGTAATTTCAAATCCTTGTTTGAGGCAATTGAGCGCGAGCAGGCACTGCGAGGAAATTTGTAGCCCAAGGGTGAGGTAGATGGCTTATGACATACTATTACAAGTTGGGAAATATTCCACATAAACGCCACACACAATTTCATCAACCCAACGGTTCGCTATACCACGAAGAATTAATAGGGATACGAGGTTTTACAGGGATCCAATCCCTACTCTACCATTTACATCCACCCACTCAAGTACAGAAAATTTTTCTAACAGCAACGGTAGACATTTCGTATGAAGAACTTGGTCCATTGTGCCATCGTCACCTACGCACAGCAACCGCCGTTTCAGGTGGAGATGCCGTACAAGGACGTATCCCACTCGTAGTAAACTCAGATGTTTGCATTTCCGTTGCTCAACCAAGCTCACCTATGTCGTACTGGTATCGGCTTGCGCAAGGTGACGAAGTGATTTTTATCCATCAAGGGAGTGGTGTATTAGAGAGTCAGTATGGCATCTTGCGCTATCGTCAAGGTGATTACTTGGTCATACCGGCAGGAGTTCTGTGGCGTATATTACCTGATACAAATATAGAGCAGCGAATGCTGGTGATCGAGGCAACCGGGCACATTGAACCGCCAGCGCGCTATCTCAATCGTTACGGGCAATTTCTCGAACATGCACCCTACAGTGAGCGCGACATTCGGCCACCGGATGAACTAGTTACCCACGATGAAACCGGAGAATTTGAGGTGCGAGTTAAGGCTAGAGACAGAATTACTAGCTATCTGTATCACTATCATCCGCTAGATGTCGTTGGGTGGGATGGGCATCTCTATCCATTTGCATTTAACATTGAGGACTTTGAACCGATCACAGGTCGAATTCACCAACCTCCTCCAGCACATCAAACCTTTGAAGCACCAGGCTTTGTCGTTTGTTCCTTCGTGCCACGTCTGTTCGATTATCACCCCTTAGCAATTCCAGCACCCTACAACCATTCCAACATTGATTCGGATGAGGTGATCTACTATGCGGCTGGAAATTTTATGTCCCGTAGAGGAATTGAGCAGGCTTCAATAACCATTCATCCTTGTGGTATTCCTCACGGTCCCCATCCAGGAATGTATGAAGGATCTATTGGGAAAGAACGGACTGATGAACTAGCTGTGATGATTGATACTTTTCATCCTCTACGGCTGACAAAGCAAGCTTTGCAGTTCGAGGATAAAGACTATGCGTACAGTTGGATTGCTTAACAATAAGGTATATTATATGACTCAGGTTCTTTCTACAGATCTCATTGGTTTGAACATTTAGACCCAAATTCATCCACCAGTCCTACAGAATTTAATCAGTAATTCTGACGACTGAGGCATGTATTCTTCTTTTGTGTCTTACAACCTAAAATTTTTTCATTCTTAAGACAGATTCAAACTTAATACTTGAGATAGACTTTTATCTTAACTGTCTTAACTGTCGCTTGCTTTTTTAAAAAAACTTTAGCAAGATAAAAACGTGCGTGCTAACTACATCATTTAAGAATGTTTATAGGCGTTAAAGAAACATCTAATCGTCTCCAATAAAGAGTTTAGACAATACTGCTCGGGGTTTTGGAAAATCGTAGGTTGGGTAGAGCGCATAAGCGTTACCCAACAAATCCTTATAAATGTTGGGTTTCGTTCCTCAACCCAACCTACATTAAATTTAAATTTTCGGCTTAACCGAGCAGTATTGGGGGGAGAAGGCGTTTTCGCCCGCAGTCACCGCAGCCAAACCACCTTGTGACCATCTCAGTAGCACGACCTTATTGCCAGCAGGCGTCAGTTCGCGGGCTGCTTTGGCGATATCAAGCGCGTTCCGTGTTGTTTAAGGATTACTCATCTACATCCGGATTGCCAGAGTATTCCAACAGTTTACTAACCACGCTCTCGGTAGCCGCTAGATCTGCCTCTGGAAGCTGTAAATCAGGCGGGAGTTGTGTTCTATCCGTAAGCAACCTTGTGAGTTCTGGTGGAAACATCAGGAAATCGAAGTACGCCTGCACATGTTGGTATGCAGCCTGTTGCAAGAATTGCTTGAATCCATTGATATCGTCATCTGACACAGACAAATTTTCTGTTGCCAATCTTGATTTGAGAGACTCTGCCAACTGAACATCTAGCTCTACTTGCTTAGAACTTGTTTGTTGAGTTTGTTCTCTAGGCTGAAACGTACCTGTGAATGCAGGCGTTAGCCGCTCAAGGTGGGTATATCTTCTTGCGAATGACAAGAACTTACCTATCTTCACAAACTTCTCAATCAGGGGGTTAGTGGGTATGTGAGGCTCGTAAAGGCTGGGAATTTGATCGAGCAGTTTCCCGTTCCAGGCATGGGGAACAATATCAAGACTATTCCAAATGCGGATTGTGTTGTTGCCAAGTCGCAGCCTATAGCGTTCTGCAAAATCGAAATTGCCAGGTGTAGGGCTAGCAAATGTAACAACCTTTAATGTAGCTCGATTATTTGGATCCCATGTTGATTTTGTCTCATGCAAAGCAAGTGCCAGGACAGGAGACAAGGCACCACCTAGACTAGTACCCGTTAGTAGAATCTCTATGTTTTGCTTCGCTTGTTTTAATAAATCTGTGAAAAAATCAATGATAGTTTGCCCTGAGCCAGGATGTGGTCTTAAGAGATTGTCGAGGCCAATCTTAGTTCCCATGGAAATTTTGGGATGAAGCAGCGGATCGTTCTCGGCATAGTCAGCCCAATTCGCTAGTGATCCAACGTACAAATCTTCAATCAACCAGTTCTGAAAAGAGTTCGGATTCGTACCAGCAACACCAACTACGTAATTATTGTCTTTCTGTGCCACATAAATTACATTAGTTGCATATTTATTGAACGGAGGCTGAGCCAGATAAACAAACGGACCCCATACCCGTGTCCAATTCCCAATAAAACCTGAAAAATTCGGGTGCGCCAGGAAAAAATCTATACGGCGACCAAGGACGTCTTCCAACTCCTGAGCCGGATTTGGCACTATTACACCATCAACAGGCGGCCGTACTTGTTCATTGGCAATTCCATTAACTACCCATCCAAGAGCCTGCGCTCTCTGTTTGTCATTCTGAGAAAAAATCCTCTCAGTTTCTATCACTTGTCCAGTCATTTGATTTTACCTTCTAATTAGAATTTTCAACTTTGCAAAAAATGTGACATTTATGTGGTAGCTAGGTCTCTTCTTGGGATCCATATCGGTGTCTTGGGAAAAACCTTCGTGCCACCTCCCAAGCTAACCACCCATGTTGACGCTCTCGAATTGGGCAGGCTAAGCGCAAGGCGGACGCTACCTGAGATCTTGCACCTTCGAGTGGGAGGGCTGGTCGGCAACGCCCACACCACGAAAAAATAAGCTTTTTGGGCTTCGAATTTCGCAGCAAAGATGGTGGTGCAAGATCTAAGTCAACCCCTAACACCCTTGAAACCAATAGGGCCTTCACCTTTGTAAGTTATAGTTCCATTGAGGGTTTTTCCGTCGTCATCAGACTTGACATCGATAGCGACGACGTTCTGGTCAGAGCGACCACCGAGTACCCATGTACCCCCGTCATGCCAAGGAGCGGAATCCCCTCCCCATTGGTTGTCCACTGTGTAACTGTTACTACCGGAGCGCTGCCCCCGAAAACCAATCGGCCCCTCACCGTTGTAAGTTATGGTTCCATTGAGGGTTTGTCCGTCATCGTTAGACTTAACATTGATCGCAACGACGTTCTGGTCAGAGCGACTACCGATCTCCCACGCACCACCCTCATTCCACGGGGCAGAAGAGCCACCCCACTGATTTTTCACTTGATATTGTGCCATATTTGTCCTTTTACCTTATTTTTGTGTAAAACCGTAAGTACTATAAACCAAGTTGCTAGTTACATCATTGATAATTGCTTAACACTCACCCTTGCCTCGTAACTCAGGGTTATCCTTGGCCATCTAAAACTTTGCCACTTTTTTTCGAGATGATATTGAAAAATTGGTATGCCATGTTAAGTTTTTCCTTATTATTGCCAACGGATTCAGGCTAGGCAGATTAAGTGCATAAGCTTGGGCATCTAAACTCTTTATTGGAGACGATTAGATGTTTCTTTAACGCCTATAAACATTCTTAAATGATGTAATTAGCACGCACGTTTTTATCTTGCTAAAGTTTTTTTAAAAAAGCAAGCGACAGTTAAGACAGTTAAGACAGTTAAGATAAAAGTCTATCTCAAGTATTAAGTTTGAATCTGTCTTAAGAATGAAAAAATTTTAGGTTGTAAGACACAAAAGAAGAATACATGCCTCAGTCGTCAGAATTACTGATTAAATTCTGTAGGACTGGTGGATGAATTTGGGTCTAAAGCCCCCGATTTTAATTTAGGATGCCCGTTCAACGCTCGAGGCAAGTAGCAAAACAAGCAGTGGATGTAATAGATACTCAGTAAGCAATCATTACCATCTAATGTCAGTAGACCGAAAACTTTTGCGATGTTCTCGATTTTTCCCACGATTAGCATTTATTTCTATTAAATCTTTAACATTATCCCAGAGAAGACGAGGGGTTAATTTTTCGTTCTTTAAATAACGGTTGATTTTATCATGACTGATCTGCTCTAAATGCTCCGCCAAATTTGTGATATTATAGTTTATTTGGCTACTTAGTAAGTACTGACAGTAGTTAAGTTTACGCTCATCTCATTACCGTGAGCAAGATTTATCTAATACATTCTCTACTTATTTTCTCATGAATATTTCAATAGTGCCTCAAAACATGCGATTTAAGAGTGCCAATACAAAGCTTTCGCGTGGGTGGGTTAAATAATACTTATGTACTATAAAATGGCGATCGCGCTGGGACATCCTATTGGAGCCTCCGGAGCAAGGCTCGTTGTGACTTTGCTCAATGCTTTAAAAGAACGGAACAAAACTGTAGGTATCGCTACAGTATGCCACGGGATGGGTGGTGGGACTGCAATTGCAGTTGAGATGCAATGTACAGCCAATTGCATTTGCAAATAGCAACCACTTGGTAATTGACGAGCGATCGCCTGTGTGAAGAGACACTCGAATCAGAGCTTTTTGCATTCGCTGCAGGTGAGTCCGCTCACTTTTGTTAAAGTCGTGTTGGGTGTTCAAGTGTTTATAACTTGTAATAAACTCTTCAACATTAAATAAGATGAAGTTGCACCTGGATCTTGATGTCCTACACTCCGTTCTCCCAGGTAGCTAGACCGCCCTTTTTTGGCTAGCATGGGTATGGTGTCCTTCATACCCTGTTCAGCAGCAGTTACAGCCTGTCGTATTGCTTCAAGCATACCATCACCCATAGCTTCCTCAAAAGCTATTACACTAGGAGATAGCACATCTACCATCGTCTTATCTCCTAGTTGAGCCTTACCACGTTGAATTAACCCATCTAACCCAGCTTGAAGCATCCCAAGCATATCCTTTTCAGTGAGTTCTTGTTTACCAGTTATCGCCGTACTTGCTCGCAAAAAAAAAGTACCGTAAAGAGGACCACTTGCACCTCCAATTGTGGAGATCAACGTCATACTCACCGTTTTTAAAATACTGCTAATGTCCTTGTCTGCTACAGCCGGTAATTGAGCCATTACTTTTTTGAAACCACGCTCCATATTTATACCGTGATCTGCATCACCGATCGCAGCATCCAATTCAGTCAAGTAGTCCTTGTTTTGCTCTATTTCTAATGCAAATGTCTGCAACCACTGCAAAATTTGCTCTTTTGTTATATTATTAAGCATTTAAAAACTCCCCGATTTGACCAGATGATATTATTTTGTAATATATCGAAAGGTTTATCTAATCAGTTAGATTAACTTCCTTTAAGTTCTTATAGAATAAGTAATATCACTGTTGTTAATAGTAAGTAATAATTGCTATATTGGTACGTATTCTTACTTGAAGAAGAATACATCCGTCAGCACAAGAAGGAGGGGGATTCTGAACGCCAGGTGCTACAACGCGGCGAACCTGAACGCCAGATTTCTACACCGGTAAACCTGGCTGCGTAACGCACTGGCTCCGGCTGAATTCTATCTCCTGACTTTTGACTTACCCACCCGTGCCTCGCAAGCGAGAAACTGCGTTAAGTACAGCGTCGCTGCCAGGAGAAGGGGTTAACTCCTTGTTATATTTTTGTTAATTTTTTTACTTTTTTTTATAAAAACATATCAAATAAGAATGTGAAAATTCTTTGTGTAGAAGAGGATATTAATTTAGGTCACTTTGTGAAGGAGAAATTAGTCAAGCATAGTTATGTAATCCCTGAGTTAAAGGAGCTTTGGGATCAGTGTTGTAAGTCTTATAAAGAACGTTTGTTTGTAATTCAAGAAGCTGTGGCTGCTCTAGATCAGGGAAAGCTCAGCCCAAAACAACAGCATGAAGCAGAAGCACAAGCGCATACGCTAATTGGTTCATTGGGTAGTTTTGGATTAGATAAAGCTTCTGAGATTTGTCGTCAAATTCAACAAATTCTTCAACAAAAGCGAGCGTCCGAAAAAATTCAGGTTGAAGAATTAAAGCTATTGGTAACAGAGTTGGAGCATTACTTCGAGCTAGATGAGTCGATTACATCCTCTGTTATTTCTCCTCGTTTATTGATTATAGATAACGAAACTGTTCTAGCCGAAAACGTAGTACAAGAAGCAATTAGCTGGGGATTTACAGCACAAATTTCCACAAATTTAGAGAAAATAGAACAAATTTTAGCTAATTCTACTGTTGATATTATTTTATTGGATGTAAATTTCCAAAACGACATCACGGTTGGGTTAAATTTTCTCGCAAAGCTACGGAGTGAAAAGCCAGAGATTCTAGTTGTAATAGTCACACAAGAAGATTCTTTTAGTACTAGGTTAGAAGTTGCTAGATTAGGGGTTCCATGCTTTCTACAAAAACCCATTGCTAGTACTCAGATCTTGACGATACTGAAAGAAAAATCAACACAGAGACATCCGTCTCTGTATCGATTATTAGTAGTAGACGATGATCCTGAACTATTAAAACTTGTGTATAAATTATTATCACCATATGGATATGAAGTTATTTTATTAGCTCAGCCTCAGCAGTTTTGGGAAACTCTAGAACAGACAAATCCTGATTTATTAATTTTAGATGTGCAACTTTTCCCTACAGAGACATCAAAAAACATCAGAAATATTCCTTTAAATGGGTTTGATTTATGTCTGATCATACGCAGCGATTTGCGTTGGAATCGCTTACCAATTCTGTTTTTATCAGCTCATACCAATTCAGAAACTATACAGCGCAGTTTCGCTGTTGGAGCCAATGATTTTTTAAGTAAGCCAATTGTGGTAGAAGAATTACAAACTCGTGTGGATATAAGGCTACAACAGCGACAAACTTGGAAAGTTGCAGAAATTGACGCCCTCACAGGAGTTAGTTTGCGAAGTAAAGCTTTACAAGATCTGACAAGATTACTTCAACAAGCGCAGCGGCGACAGCTACCCTTTAGTTTAGCAGTTCTAGATCTAGATTTTTTTAAGCCGATTAATGATAAGTATGGACACCAAACAGGAGATCGCGTTCTTAGTTATCTCGGTCAACTTCTCAACCAATCTTTTCGCACTGAGGATGTCATTGGACGTTGGGGTGGTGAAGAATTTGTCATTGGGATGTATAACACAACTGGACAGGTTAGTAGAGAACGGTTGACACAAGTCTTAGAAAAATTTCGGCAGCACTTATTTACTATAGGAGGAGAAGATTCATTTCAAGTAACATTTAGTGCAGGAATTGCTCAGTCGCCCCAGAATGGTAAAGATTTGCAAACGCTTTTTCTAGCAGCAGATGTCACACTTTACAAAGCTAAAACACAGGGGCGAAACCAGGTTTTATTGACAGCCAGTGATTATCCTGATTAGGATTGAGAAACAGGAATATATAAAAAGGAGTCAGGAGTCAGAATACAGGAGTCAGAATACACCACCCATAAAGGAATGGTGTTTTAACGTTAATTTTCAACCCCTATCTCGTCCACAAGGGACGAGGTTTTAACCAGTATTTATCATTCTGACTTCTGACTCCTGACTCCTGAATTCTTCATAAAAATTTTAACCTCTAATTAGAAAAAAATGGCTATTAACAAAACCCAAGAAGAATTAATAGCTGAAGTAGAGGCTTTACGGAAAGAAGTGAAAGCCCTTAAACAATTAGGGTGTTCACATTTTTCTGTAGCTGTCGATGAAGTGACAGCATCTCTAAATTCTGCTAAGGAACAAGAATACACCATTCTTGTGCTAGAAGATTCAGAAGAAGACCGTGCCGTTTATCGCCGATTCTTAACACAGAATAACCACAGTATATACAAAATTATCGAATTCGATAAAGGCGAAGATGCTTTAGTTTTCTGTCAACAGACAAGACCAGATATTTTATTAATTGACTTTTTTCTCCCGGATATGAACGGGTTAGAATTTTTCGAGCAGCTTTACCAACAAGCAGATCTTCCTAAAATTCCAGCTATCATGATCACAGGTCAAGGAAAGACTGAGATAGTTATTGATGTATTCAAGAAGGGTGCCCACGATTTTATAGACAAAAATAAAATTACTCCTGACAGTTTGAATCAAGCGATCGCAAAAGTTCTTTTTCAACAGCAATCGATTAAACAACAGGTACGGCAACAGCAGCAACAGCAATTAGTTATGAGGACGGCACTTTCTATCCGTAGATTTCTCAAACTAGACGATATTCTTCAAACTGCTGTTACCGAAATTAGACAAATCCTGCAAAGTGATCGCGTAATTATCTACCAATTTCAGTCTGACTGGAGCGGGATTGTAAGTACAGAATCTGTTGTAGACCCAGCGTTGTCAATTCTTGGACGAACAATTCAAGATGATTGCTTTAAGACAACTTTGGTGGAACAATATCGGCAGGGGCGTATTAGAACAATTGATGATATCTATACAGCTACAGATTTGCAACAATGTCACTGCGAGCTTCTGGCAAGTTTGCAGATTAGAGCTAATCTAGTTATTCCAATTATTCAAAATGATGATTTATGGGGATTACTTATTGCTCACCAATGTTATGCTCAGCGCCATTGGACAAAGGCTGAATGTGAATTGATGAACCAATTAGCCATCCAAATGGGAATAGCTCTTCAACAAGCTATTTTATTTGAAAAACTACAAATTCAATTGTTACAACACCAAAAATTAGTCTCGATTGTAGAAAATAGCTGTGATTTCATCGCTACAGCTAATGTCAATGGTCAAATATTATATATAAACCAAGCAGGAAGACACTTGTTGGGGCTGGAGAATACGCAAGTACAGTACACAGCTATCTGGGAATATCAAACTTTAGAATTTCAGCAAACCTTACAACAAGATATTATTCCCACTGCTATTTCTACAGGTCGATGGGAAGGTGAGTTTGATATACAACATGTTCAAACAAGGGAATTCATTGCAGTTTGGTGCAATGTTTTTACACTGAAAGATTCAAAAACAGGTCAGCCAGATACTATTGTCACTGTTCTACGGGATATTCGGCAACGCAAGCAAGCTAAAGAGGCTCTACGAAAATTGAATAATGAACTAGAATTACGAATTTTAGAACGAACAGGACAATTAACTCAGGTTAATAATCAACTGCAACAAGAACTGCTTCAGCGGGAGAAGTTGGAACGAGAACTTAGAGAACGAGAGAAATTATTAGATAACTTTTTTCATGCAGCAAGTCAAGTCAATATAGGATTAGGGATAGCAGACAAAAACTTTTGCTTTTTAAAAGTTAATCAAGCATTAGCAGATATAAACGGTCATTCCATCAAAGAACATAATGGTCAATCAGTAGCAGAAATAATTCCAGAACTTGCCCCAACAATCTTACCTTTATTCCAAAGTGTTATTGATACTCACGAACCTATTTCCAACATGGAAATAAGCGTGATGGTTCCCACCAGACCTCGAGCCATAAGTCACTGGTTAATTTCCTACTTCCCAATTCTGGGAGAATCGGCTGATTCAATAAATCTGGGTTTTATTGTTTTAGAAATTAGCGAGCGCAAACAAATAGAAGCCGAATTAAGAGAATCAGATCGCAGGTGGCGATCGCTTCTGGATAATATTGATTTAATAGTAATTGGTTTAGATGATAAAGGTTATGTGGAGTATGCTAACCCTTTCTTCTTGCGTCTCACTGGATACACCGAAGCAGAAGTTCTAGGTAAAAACTGGTTTAAGGATTTTATCCCCAGGAGTGAAGAACTTTTAATAAAAGCTGATTTCCAACACTTATCAGAACAGAATATAAATCCTCACTATCAAAATCTTATCGTCACCAAATCTGGTGAAAAGCGGATGATTAAATGGAATAACACCATATTACAAGATATCGATGGTCATCCTATCGGTACTCTTAGCATTGGCGAAGATATCACCGAGCATTACAAACTTGAACGCATGAAAGCTGAATTTGTAGCTATTGTAAGTCATGAGTTACGAACTCCCCTGACTTCTATGCAAGCATCCCTGAGTTTACTCCATGGGAAAATTATTGATCCAACCTCCCCGGAAGGCGAAGCAACTATTGAAATCGCAGCTGATGGTGTTGACCGTTTGGTACGTCTGGTCAATGATATTCTTAGTTTGGAGCGCTTGGAGTCTGGCAAAATTGCTTTAGAGAAACGTTTTTGTAGTACGGCTGATTTAATCAATACTGCTATTACTCAAATCCAAGGAATGGCTACGCAAGCTGGTATTCACATTAATACTACAGATGCAGATAATAAAGAATTTAAGATTTACGCTGACCCAGACCGCCTATTACAAGTGTTGATCAATCTCCTAAGTAATGCTATTAAATTTTCTCCTCCAGGCTCAACTATCTGGTTAAATTTAGATTTTCACACTGAGTCCTCTAGTAGAGAGATTATTTGCCCATTCAACTTATATACTTGTGACATCACTTGCCCTGACGAGTCATTTTTAATCTTTTCAATTAAAGACCAAGGACGAGGTATTCCTCAGAATTGTTTGTCAAGTATTTTCGAGCCGTTTGCGCAAGTTGATGCTTCTGACTCGCGCCATTTAGGTGGAACTGGTTTAGGACTGGCTATAAGTCGTAGTATTGTTCACCAACATGGAGGGACTATTTGGGCTGATAGTATCTTAGGAATTGGCAGTACTTTTTACTTTACGCTTCCGGTGGGGAATATTTGCAATGACTACTAAGCGAATTTTAATCATTGATGATGAACAAGGTATCCGCAAAGTTATTGAAATTTCACTTCGTACTATTGCGGGATGGGAAGTTTTGCTAGCAGAATCGGGATCTGAAGGTTTAGCTATTGCCCAGATAGAATTTCCGGATGCTATTCTCCTAGATGTAATGATGCCAGGGATGGATGGAATTACAACTTTGCAACAAATACAAGCCCATCCTGCTACTTCCATGATTCCCGTGATTTTACTGACCGCTAAAATTCAAACCAGTGAACAGCGCCAATTTTCTTCTCTCGCGATCGCAGGTGTCATTGCTAAACCCTTCAAAGCCCCTGATTTGGTAAAACAGATGCGTTCTTTGCTGCATTGGAATTGAACTGATTAAACACTTACGCCTCCCCGCAAGGCGATGGGGACAAGCTTTAGACTATATTATGGGGAATGTTCTACGAGCATGTTTGAGAGGAAAGCAGTCAGAAGTTACACTGACTGCTGTAAAGTCAATGAATGTAAACAAAAACTCATTGACTCAGACGATCCTGATTTCCACAAACATACCGCTACGTGCAAACGCCTCCTCTTCAGGGGTAAAGTGGGGAGCTTGATCCACAAGTTCAGGGTTAAAATAGTATGTCTCCTGTAGGAAGTTACCACTTTCAAGAGCCGACTCTAAGTCCTTGATGTAATCTTGTGCGACTATACATGCCTCTTTGATGCCTTCGTGATCACCTTTTTCCAAAAGCTTTTGTAATGTTGTTCTCACCCCAGCAAGCCGTGAAGCTGGTTTGATTACACCATAAAGGCGGGAGATAGAGTCAGTTAAAATGCTGTCATATTTCAGTGCACGAGCTTGTGCTAATTCGGAGTCAAGGCTAGGCCAGTACCGAGTGGTGTATAATGCTTTCTCATCCCTATGATACCATTCTTCCGAGCGTGCAATAGATGAGGAGACGGTATTGTGCAGCTTCCATAAGAACAAGCGCAGGGAGGGACCATCTACAACATAAGATAGCTTCGCCTCCAATGATACCTCAAAGTTTGTTAAATGTATATCACGCCCAAGTAACAGGTACTCTACAGGATACATTTCCACTTCTTTATTCTGTACAACGTACATGTTAAGATGATGGCGGCAGTAAGGACAGGGGTACATACTGGCAAACAGCTCAAAGAACTCCTTAAAAACTGCCACCAATGCTGTTTGTTGATCAGGTGTTTTGGTAGACACAATCTCAGCAGTAGTGTGGAAAAAGCGCCACACCGCAGGTCCAAGGTAGTATGGGAAGCTTAGGCGCATCTGTGAATTCTCCACATCACTGCGACCTATATATGCATCAATGAACGCGACGTATTGTGAAAGTGCGCCTGAGTCGCGCCCAAATTCTTCACGTTCGCGCCGTTTCTGCACCCCATTAAGGTAGTGGTGTGTGAGCTGCCACGCTTGCTTGAGCATGAGTTTTTGTTTGGGAGTACAGTTTGCAAAGCCTTCTGCAACATCCGCTCCATAACGGCTAAATTCCCCACTAGCTTTGACTGACTCGTACCACTGGTTCAAAGCTGCTTCATCAGGTATTGTATTACTTTGGATATCTGCTTCTGTAGTGACACTAAATGCAGCTAGCAGCTTTGGCATGAAATCCTCATACCAGTAAGACACTGGCATCATCGCACCATCTACCTCTTCTGATACGTTAGAGAGGACAACACGGTTCCACTTCTTCAAGTATTCTAGTGGGTTTGACTTTGATTTTGCTGGTGGTGGAGCTAGTTCTTCAGTGATTTCCATCTTTCTGAGTCTATTAAGTTCATTGATGGCAAGCACACCTTCAGCAATATCACGTATGGTAAACTTTTTCTTTTTCAAAGTGATTGCAAACTCAACTCCCGCCGCGAATTTCTGCTTGACACTAGCAGACTTACCGCGCAGATCCAACATTGCTGTTTGTTCTGCCAACATCTCTGGTGTCTTTTGCACTGTTTTCCAGTTCTTGATGCGTTCCTCTAGTCGTGCATATTCTTCTGTAATTGATTGAACTACCGCATCGAGTACCGGGTTACAAGCTTCAGACGCGATACCCAATCGTTTGTACAATTCAATTGCCTTCTTGACATACTGCACGAAATCAGTTATTCGGTATGGTAGATTTCTTACACGCAGATGAGTTTCGTGGTGAGCAGAAAAACTCTCGCGGAAGCAACGGTATGCTGCGCCTTGAAGCAGGCGAAACATGCCAATTTGCATCTGCAAGCGGGAAGTACCGCGCTTTTCCTTATGAGTTGGGTGTTTAGCAAGTAGTTGCGATAGCTGTGCTACTTCTGACTCCAAGTTAGTCGATTCTTGCTGTAAAGTGGTCTCGTTGGTAGCAGCTACAGCACTATTTAAATTGTCTCCTGTTTCCAATAAACTGATTTGTAAAATTGGTGAGTCTTTATAGCCTATATTTGTTTCTGACTCCTCTGGTATTAGCTTACAGAATTCCTCAAAGTTAATAGAACCATCCCCATCGTGGTCGATCTCGTTGACCATCTCGTCGAGTTCTTCGTCAGTCAGCCCAAACTGATTCATCACAGATCGCATTTCGTCTGCGGTAATCTCACCACTGTTATTCTCGTCAAACACACTAAATGCAAGCTGAAACCGGCTAACGCGATCGCCTTGCTTGGACACCATTAGCGCTTTGAACTCCTCGAAATCGATAGTTCCCGACAAGTCAACATCTACTTCTTTAATTAAGTCGCGCAGTTCGATCTCATCAGGACTTTGTCCTAGGGAACGCATGACTAGACCTAATTCTTCTGCTGAAATCCCACCGTTAGCATCTTTATCAAACACGTTGAATGCTGTCCACAACTTTTCGACTTCCTCGTTAGTGATTGTTGTGTTTTTAAGTTCTGTATTTGTCATAAATCTATAACATTTTGGGAAATTCCTTCCTAATTATAGGACTTACGCACGCTCTCAAATGAATCATCTTGTGCATCAACGATCAAATCCCCCAGCGCAAACTCGGTGTCTTTACAGGCGCATCCCACAATTGAATCATTTCATCATCTAACTTCAATAGGGTGATTGAGCAACCTTGCATATCTAAAGAAGTGATGTAAGAACCAATCAAATTTCGGACAATTTGTATTCCCTGCTGCTCACAGATTTCTGCTAGTTTCCGGTAGACAATATAAAGTTCACTTAGGGGAGTTCCGCCCATGCCGTTTACAAATGCTAGCAAGCGATCGCCCTTTTCAAAAGCCCGATTTACCAATTCTACATCCACCCATTCCCCGTTGTTATTATCCCACTCTCGTACTGTACGACTGTAGGATGAATCGTCAATTATCGATAGCGTTAGCATTTGTATAAGTTCATCTGCCGATTTTATGCTAATACGCTCTCTTCCAGGTTCGCCATGAATTCCAATGCCTATTTCTATTTCGCGATCGCCCAATTGAAACGTTGGTGTTCCTTTAGCGGGTACAGTGCAGGAAGTTAGCGCAATCCCCATGCTCCGTCCATTCTGATTTACCCGTCGGCACAAATCCGCTACTTGTTGTAAAGTATACCCTTTCTCTGCTGCTGCACCGCAAATTTTTTCTGCAAGAACCGTTGTACCTACACCTCGACGTCCTTGAGTATACAGACTATCTTTTACAGCAACATCATCATCTATCAAAATATTTAGCACCGGGATACCCTCACTATGAGCTAACTCCGTTGCCATTTCAAAGTTCATGATATCGCCACTATAATTCTTAACAATATAAAGGATACCAGCCCCACCATCTACCCTTTTCGCTGCTTCCAACATTTGGTCAGGAGTTGGTGAGGTAAAAACCTCTCCCGGACAAGCTGCATCAAGCATCCCCATCCCCACAAAACCAGCATGCATCGGTTCGTGACCACTACCACCCCCAGAAATAATTGCTACTTTACCTTGTACGGGTGCGTCAGATCGATAAACAAAGGCTGGCTCATAGTTAACTTTAATTAAATCACTATGAGCCACTGCCATACCTTCTAAACTTTCGCGGATAAAGTCAACAGGGGTATTAATCAGCTTTTTCATAACCGATATCACTCACTAGTAGGCTGTGTTTGACTGGTGCCATGCAGTTTGATAAAGCTATCAAAAGCATACCAACCCAATACATACCAGGGAATGGTCTCGAATTGCAAACCCTTAGTAAATAGCTGACGCACTGACAGTGTAGCTAGTCCCAAAGAAAGGGAAAAGAAACTTTACAAGTTAATGATGGACAGACTTTTATGACATGTGGGTTTGCACATAAGTTGAAAATTTAGGCACGAGTTTACAGCACTTTCAGCCATTCGATTTGCGCATAAGTGTCGGTTCGCGCATAAAGTGAAATTTTGAGAACGAAGTTATAAGTGTTTCAGGCGACGAGATTCGCGCATAAAGTGAAATCTAGTGTGGGGTAAGGGTTTTAGCGTAGAAGTCAATTCGCGCATAAAGTGAAATTTACTCACAATATAACCCTCTTTTATCACTATGGGTAGAGAAAAATCAAGCCTAAATGATGAAACTTAGACTTGATAAGGAGATTAGCGATCGCGAACATTGCAAAACCCCAAAACTGGACTTTTTAGGTAAAATCCTTACCCATAAAGGGTTTCAGATTATTCCCTGCCGAAAGTGATAAAAGAGGGATAAGCTGGCACGCATCTAAATTTGATAATTTAGCGCCTGAACCTGTTTTAATAGATCTAAGTTTTCGACACAGAGAATCAGGGTTGGATGTTTTTGAGCGTGCCATTGGGGTCACGGTTACATCCAGGTGGAGCGCGGGCGAGGGGTGAGGCACGCTTCGCTAAGAGCCGTCGGACAGCCTTTCCCTGGACTGGTACTTCTTGGGGGAGCAGCTAGGCTTATCGCCAGGAAAAGTTGCCGCGTCTGAATCCTCCCCCCTCTTGGCTTGGGGACCCCAAAGATGGCTTCAGTGCAAGGTAACCCAACATTTATAGACGTAGTTTTCCCTGTTCTCTGCTCCCTACAGCCTACAGCCTACACCCTGTTCACAAAGATAAATCCCCAAACCTTTCCCGATAACGAGCAAGCATAGCCTCCACTTCTGCAAGCTGCTGCTCGGCTTGTTGCCGTTGTTGCTGTTCCTGCTGTGCTACTTCTTCGGGTGTAGGTACAAGTTGTCCATCAGGAGTAAAAAAGCGCAGTTTCGATTGATGAATCCCCAAATATAACTCTAATTGCTGACTCCACAGCCAGCCTGCTTCATTTGGTTGCAGTTGTTGATAACGACCATCTAATAAATGAAATCCTTTAAATTCTAAACTATCTGGGTCAAACCAAAAATAGTCAGGAGTTCGCCAAATATCTTGATATATTTCTTTCTTCAAACCTTTATCAGTAGCAGACGTTTTATTAGAGAGAATTTCGACAATCACATTTGGGTATTTCCCATCTTCTTGCCAAACTACCCAGCTTTTACGTGTTTTGCGTTCGGTATTTAAAACTACAAAAAAGTCTGGTCCCCGAAACTGCTCAGATTTCCGTTGACGAGGACTATAATATACTGTCATGTTGCCGCAAGCATAGAAGTCTTGACGCTGTTTCCAACACCATTCTAAACACTGAATTAACAGTAGTATTTGTCTTAAGTGTAGTTCCGTTTCCAAAGGCGGTTCATCACTGTACAAGTCACCAGGAGGAAATATAACATCTTCTGGCGCATCTTCTGAAATTAGTGCCATATCTTGAGCAGAAGACATAAATAATTTCTCATCTGGAACTATTTGAACAAGATAACTCTTATCGAGATGACGAATTAGAGTACTAATATACTATACAGAAGTAGCAAATAAAGCAATTGAAAACCTACAAAACTCCGGAGAATTTCTTGAAGCTCGCTAAATTTAAGTAAAGGCTTAATGAACTACAAGCTTTTGGTACTCCTGATCTGTGATGATGTCTAGATTCGTTTCCAGGCGATCTAAAAAAACGATACCGTCAAGATGGTCATGCTCGTGTTGAAAGATACGCGCTACAAAATCGGTAAATTCTTGCTTTTGAAGCCTACCATTTTGGTCAGTGTATTCTACTTCAACCGCTTGATACCTAGGAACTAAGCCCCTAATCCCTGGAATACTAAGACATCCTTCCCAATCTTTAACAATTTCTGTTGAATTTGCAACGATTGTGGGGTTAATCATCGCAGTTGGTTCCATTTCCGGTGCATTGGGATATCTAGGATTTGGACGGGACGCTACAATGAATAGACGCTTAGATTCTGCGACTTGCGGTGCTGCGATCCCCACTCCGTTAGCCTTGGCTACTGTTGCCATTAAATTTTCAATGAGTTTTTGAATACGATCATCATGTATATTTTCTATCACCGAGGCTTTTTGGCGCAGTACCGAATTGCCTAATTGAATGATTGGGAGTAATTCGGGCATAAGAGAAATTTTTATTTTTTTACACTATGCAACACTTATTTGATCGTAACGCAAAAGTGTGAGGGCGATCGCGAAGCGCTGCGGTGCACCTCTTTGGGGAAGCAAGCTACACGTAGCGTCGCACAGGGAACTAGCGACGATCGCACTCGTTTTTCGCTTTACCGAACGGAAGTGAAGAACAAAGGAATCTCAAAAGGTAATTGTAAAGTATTTGTCAACAAATCTTAAAGTTTTTGTAAAAAAGTTCAGAACCTGTTGCACGCTTTATTGGTTCAAGTGCTAAGGTCAATCATGTAACGAGCAAATGAAACTACTTACATCTACTTAACATAAGTTTGTTTCTTTATCGAAAAGCTCAGTGTGCATACAAACAGGTCAGTAACTCGTATTCGTCTACACTGTTGTTATCTACACTACACAGGCGGCAATAAAGTAAACAATAAACTATGTACCGTAAAGTTTTATGACCTCTGTAGAAATTAAATATTGATCCCCGTTGCACAAGGCTTTGATTTTCTTTTTCCGAACTCTCTAACGGAGACTATTTGCGTTCCCAATCACAAATGGAGCTTTTTGCAATTAGTCTTAAATAGACATCTACATCTCCGAAAATGAATATACAATTCTTATTTAGCCTGCGCTGATAATTAATTTCTGGAGATGTCTAAAAAAAGGAGTTGAGCAGTAGTTAAGTTGTGCAAAAAAGAGTAAAGCGGCACAATTTGAACTCAGAGGTTACTTGTAATGTTTAGAACAGATTTTCTCAGATTAATCCTCGCCGCTCGCATCCAGCAGCCACTGCTAAAGGGTACTCTTTTTATTGCGTATGACTTTGTTGTTCAAAGAGTCCCGGCTGTAAGAATTCCTGGTGGTTTAACCCCACCTTAAATTGACTTGTCTCTGAACCTCAATAGTACAAATCCTCATATCAACTCAATTTTGCATTGTGTCGTTGATACATTGTGTTCGCGTCAACCAATGAATAGGTTTTGGTTAGCCAACATGCAAGAACAACCTATTATTTTTAGTGTTTGCGAATATTCATGTATTAAATTGTGAAATTGTGTGATATCACTCTAATCTCTGCAATTAGAAAATTGGGTTGCACATAAACTTTTTGCTCTTAATTATTTGAATCCAATGAATCAGATTTCTCCAGACCTCAAGAGGGGTAAAATTCATCTTTCTTACTTAGATGGACTACGTGGCGTTGCATCTCTATTTGTCCTTTTCTTTCATCTGATTCAACATCAAGAAGGAAATCTGCCTGTATGGATAACTTTGCCACATAAAGTTCTAAGATATGGTTTCTTAGGGGTGCCAGTTTTTATAGTATTATCTGGTTATTGTTTGATGCTGCCTGTAGTTCGTTCTCAAACAGGTTATATTCGAGGTACTTTGTTAGATTACTTCAAGCGGAGAGCGAGGCGAATAATTCCAACATACTATGCATCTCTTATTTTTTGTTTACTAATAGCTCTATCTATATATGTCTTAGAGAAATTTACTAACTTCCAATGGCATGATCTTCCTTGGGATTGGGTTTCGACTAAATTTTCCTTGATTGATGTAATTTTACACTTTCTCCTCATCCACAATCTGGGTTTAGGAACACAAGCTTATAGTATTAGCATTCCATTTTGGAGCGTAGCTGTGGAATGGCAAATTTATTTTCTGTTTCCACTACTGTTACTACCGTTATGGAGGCGTTGGGGATGGTTGTCAGTGTTTGGCGCTGCTTTTGTCATTGGACTTGCTCCAATTTATTTGTTCAATGGTGCAATGAAGGATACCAGTTTTATTTTTTTAGTTTCATTCTCCATAGGTATGCTAGCAGCAGAAATAGGCTTTTCTAATCAGCCACATTTCCTTTCAGTGAAAAAGTCTTATCCATGGGCTTTTCTGACAGTAATTTTTACTGCTCTTTGTTTATTAACAGAGTGGGAGCAATTAAAAATAGATAGATGGGTTACTTTTATTTTTGCTAGCATGGCAGCCGCTTGTCTAATGATCTACTGCACTAAATCCATCTGTGAGGGTAAAAGATTGCCAATGATTCTAAAGATATTCGAATCCGCGCCCTTAGTCAAATTAGGAGCATTTTCTTACAGTTTATATTTAACTCACGGCGCAGTGACTACGCTTGTACGTCACTTTTTGCTCAATCTACAATTGACTCCAATTATGTTTGCAGTATCAATATACTTTGTGAGTGGAGGAGTAGCTTTGACATTTGCATATTTGTTCTACATAATCTTTGAAAAGCCATTTTCATCTATATCTCAAAAAAACACGAGGAGATATGTTCAGACAAAAGCCCATTAACTAGTGAAGAAATCTCTTGTATAAGACGAAAACGTAAAATTATTGTAGTGCGGGCCGGAAAGCCCGCGTCCCATATACAAATTAAATGCCCACAGTTTATTGGACAATTCCTGTCAATGCGTAAGTCATCTTTTACATTCTAGACTCTGTGCTGTATTAGCTCGTGTGAATGGATTCCAAGTTCCCAACTCTTGAGAAGAACGACTGCACAAATAAGCTCTTTCCCAATCGCTCAAGCCTTCCACATTCGTAAAATCTGCCCCCTCCAAGCTTTGTACTTGTTCCAAAACTGCGCCTGTCAAATCCGCTCCTCGTAAATCGGCAAACTGTAACTCTACATTCACCAGTTTGGCATTGCGTAAATAAGCACCAGTCAGTAACGCTCTTTGCAGATTAGCCCCACTTAAGGCAGCTCCCTCTAAATTAGCCCCCGTCAAATCCGCCCCACTCAAGTAAGCTCCCCGTAGGTTAGCGCCTTGTAAATTTGCACCTCTGAGATTGGCGGTGTTAAGATAAGCACCAGCTAAATTGGCTTTTGGACCAACTGCACCACAGTTACGGTAATCGTAGCCTTCTGGCCAGATAGTTTGCGAATCATACTGAGCAAGTTCCAATTTAGCACCATTGAGGTTTGCCTCGCTCAAATTACAACCACATAAAATCGCCCGATATAAATAACTATTCTCTAAGTTAGCTTGATGGAGATTACTGTTTATCAGATTAGCTCTTCGCAAATCTGCCCCTTGAAGATCTGCGTTACTGAGATTAGTTTGGCTTAAATCAGCTCCAATTAGGATAGTTCCCCTAAAACTAGCCGAAGCTAAGTTTTTTTGACTCAGATTGATCTCTTCTAAATTAGAATTGTTGAAATTTTTGCCATGAAGAAGGGATTGTTGAACATCATCGGCAGAAACGTAAGCAAAACTAAGACGAGCAACTAGGGGATTCATAAGCAAGTAAAAAGTAAAAAAAGAGAAAGCCTTGTGAGACAATACTTTTAGTTAGGAATTAAACAATCGAGGTTTAACTGGAAATGTTAATAACAACGCCCATGACAATGATAGATTTCTTCGGCAAAAGTGAGGGAGTTTGGTTTTCTCAGCGCACCGTTCATCGCTTTGATTCTGCCGGAGATGAGTCAGGGGAATCTAATTTAATTATCAAGGTTTTGGAGCAAGATAACCCAAAAGTTTTAGAAGTTTGTCAAACCTACGGAGTAAATCCCAGTTTAATCAGTGGGGGGGCAAGTTTCCAGTGGCAGGGCAATTTAAGTGAAAAAGAACCAGACCCCAATTACGAAGCCATTCTAGTAGATATTCCCCATCCTGAAAACCCCCGCAAGGGAAAATTTTTACGCAATCGAGGCTATGTAGAAGGGATTCCAGTGATTAGTGTTTACCAGTTTGCAGATGATGGAGTCTTAACCATTGAGACAGAATACGAACGCAATCAAGGACAAGAAAGATGTTGGTTTGTGACAGAAAACTTTCGAGTACGTGTCAGCACTGTCAAGATGATTAATGGGGTTAATTTGATGACTTATTGTTCTGAGCGTCGCTGCGTTTCTCCTGCTTTCTTAGAGGAGTTGATGGAACAAAACCGCGTCAGAGCGTTGGCTGAAACTGGTACGCATTTAAGCTTCTAGATGGGCAATGGTCAATGGGCAATGGGCATCGGGCAATGGGCATTGGGCATTGGGATTTAAATGTATGTAATTTATTTATTCTGTCCAAGTAGTTAGATGCTTTTAATGGCTTAGCTTCTTACTCTTCAACTTGGTGTCAACTTTGACTGTACCAAATCTAGCCGAGATAAGGCACTGATGGCCGTTTCCCTAATATAAGTATCCACAGATTCATTATTAGCTAATTGGGTTAAAACTTCCCTAGAACGGTCATCACTGATAGAACTAATAGCATTAACAATGGATACAGCCAACCCTATATTATCTGTTGTTTCTAGTACCTCTAATAAACTCTCTAATGCAGGTAATCCCACTACACCTAAAGCCATAGCCGAAGCGATATGAACCACAGGATTAGGATCATTAAGAGCAATTTTTAAGGCTTCAATTCCTTGGGTTGGAAAAGGTACATCAGGATAGTTGACAGCAACTTGAGCAAGAGCCTTCGCACAACTTCCCTTCACCGTCAAGTTCTCGCTGTTGAGCAATGAATCAGCCAAAAGAGGAACACAATCAACCCCAATCGCCCCTAAAGCTTTCACCGCCGCCCGTCGATAGGTAGTATCTTCCTCATCCAAAGCAGCCATCAAGGAAGAAATGGTCGTTTTATCCCGGATTTCCACAAGTTCCCAGATTGCTCGTTCACGCAAGTGGGGATTAGGGTGTTTGAGTTGTTCGAGTAATTGCTCTTGTGTCATGGGTGTTCTGAACGGTTATTTTTAACTAGCACACTTCAGCAGAAATAAGTAGACCATTTCAAACAGCCATAAGCCTTGTTTTATAACACTTTTGACTTTTGACTTTTGACTTCCCCAAAGGGGCTGGGGGGACTCTTAGTGCTTAGCTTACCTCAAAATAAGACAGGCTAAGAACTTAGAGTCCCCCAGTGTTTATTTTAGACTAGATGTGAAGTGAATCTGCGTCCCTAGGACAGAGAATTGATCACATAGTCGAGGAGAGCATTGTACTCAGTTAAAGCTTGAGCGGACATGTCACGAGGTGCACAACCGCGATTACGAGCAAAGCTTAGAGCTTCAACGTAAGGAGCTGTAGGCAATCCCAGAGCGCGATAGACTTCTCTTTGACCAGCAATTCCCCACTCATCAAGGGGACCAGTTCCACCTACAACTAAGCAGTAGTTGATCAAGCGGAGGTAGTGTTTGACGTCACGCAGACACTTTTCTTTGAAGGTGGGGGTAGAATTTGCTTGACCAGCATCATTGAGGTAAGGATACTTTTTAATGCAAGCGTCATAAGCTTCTTTAGCAACGTTATCAATGTTGCTAGCAAGCTTTTCAGCTGCTTCTAAACGAGCTGCAGACCGTTGAATAGAGCCTTGTACGGACTCGAGATCGGAGGTGCTAGGAAAACGTCCAGCAGCATCAGCAGAGGCAATTGCGGTGGTAATAACTGATTTCATGTCTTTACGCTCTTAAAGTTTGATTCGATTGGATTGATTAAGACTGGTTAGAGTTAGCTCAGAGCAGCAATCACGCGATCAAAATAGCTACCTGCTTCAGCAACTAAGCTAGCGCAACGATCTTCTACAACGGGTGTTCCCATTTTGCGTAATTTAGCACCAGCAAAAGCTTCACTTGGAGTGTCTTTAATGTGAGCAGCAGCTTGAGCTTTCATGATTGCTACAGCACGAGCAGTAGATTGCAGAGGAACACCTAAAGCTGTGTAGGTTTCTTTGAGTCCATTTAAGCAACGATCTTCGAGAACGGAAGCATCGCCAGCAAGTAAGGCATAGGTAACGTAGCGTAGGATAATTTCAGCATCGCGTAAGCAAGCAGCCATACGACGGTTGGGATAGCAGTTACCACCTGCTTGAACTAATCCAGTGTTCTCGCAAATCATACCAGCAACAGCATCAGATACCATGCAGCTTGCATTACTAGCGATCGCGTTAACTGCATCTAAACGACGGTTACCTTGAGAGATGAAGTTACGGAGTGCTGCTAATTCAGCACCGCCAATAGGAGCGGTTTTAGCGTCGGCAGTAGTGACTGCTCTGGAAAATGCGTCAAGCATTGAGCTCTCCTTATGATTAACTGAAACGGATGTGAATGTTTATGAGGTCGGTCGTCAACGGGGTATTTGTGACTAACCACAATAGAAGATATGAAGAAATTGTTCGCTTCGTCCCATTTGTGAGAAAGAAAGTTACATTTGTTTATATTTAATTCAATAATGTTACAAAATATTGCCTTCTCAATTAGGAATGAGACTAAAGTTAGGGCTCTCCCATATAATTTCGCAAATTTTGAATCTTTGTTTTGTACTCCAAAATTGCTATACTAATTCGCATAAATGTTGCTACACATCAAAAATCTTGTAAGGGGCTTTAGACCCCAAATTGATTCTGACTCCTGACTCCTGAATTCTGACTCCTGACTCCTTTTTTCAAATAATGTTTTTCAAATTTTGTGATTCACTTCAGCTAAAGTTGATTATAGGAATCCGGTTTGATTTATGAAAAAATCAAGTCCTAACACCCCCTACTGACTCCTGAATTCTGACTTCTGACTCCTTTTAACCATGTCCCTTTACCAGCCCTTTTTAGACTATGCCCTAGCCTTGATGCAACAGAGGCTTTCCCTAGAACCCTATCCCATTCCTAAAGGGTTTGAACGAAAAGAAGCCCTCACCAAGCAAGGAAAACGAGAAGAATTAGTGATTACCACTAGCCACGCCTTTAAATCCCCAAAATTAAGGCAGATTCGGGCTGCTCATGTCCAGGGAGGCAAGGGGTTACAGGTGCTTAACTTCGTTATTTTTCCAGAATTAAACTATGATTTGCCTTTTTTTGGGGCAGATTTAGTGACTTTGCCGGGAGGGCATCTGATAGCTTTGGATATGCAGCCCCTTTTCCATGATGCGACTTACAAAAAAAAATATAGTGATCCTATTTTGCCTATTTTCCAATCTTATAAAGAAGATCTTCCTTGGGGAGGGGATTTTCCTGAAGAGGCTAAACCGTTCTTTTCCCCTGCTTTTCTCTGGAGTCGTCCTCAAGAAACCGAAATTGTTGAGACTAAAGTATTAGAAGCATTTAAGGATTATTTGAAGGCTTATTTAGATTTGGTTGAGCAAGCCGAATTTGTTACAGATAACCAACGCTTAGAAGAGATAAAAAATGCTCAACTGCGGTACATTGGTTATAGAGCCGAAAAAGATCCAGCAAGAGGAATGTTTACAAGGTTGTATGGCCAAGATTGGACAGAAGAATATATTCACGGGTTTCTGTTTGATTTGGAGCGACAATTAACAAGGCAACAGTAAAATTCTTGTTGTTCCCTTGTCTTGGCAAAAATGTTAAATAGACCATTCCGAAATTAAATTTCCGTAAAGAATCGAAGAAATACGAAGCATGGGCAGAAGGGATAAAAAAGCATTAAGGAGTAACTTAGAACAATTATTAAACCAAATTGCCCAACACATTCGTCAATCCTTGAATCTAGAGGAAGTGCTAAACACTACCGTTGCTGATGTTAGGGAATTCCTCTTGACAGATCGGGTGTTAATCTATCGTGTCTGGGGAGATGGGACAGGTACCGCCATCACAGAAGCCGTTTTGCCAGAATATCCTTCTATTTTGGGCGAAACCTTCCCGCCAGAAGTCTTTCCCCCAGAATACCACCAAGCTTACGCTGAAGGAAAAATCCGGGCGATTACCCACATAACTCGCGACAACGTAGAGCCTTGTTTGGTAGAATTTTTACAGCAGTTTGGTGTTAGGGCGAAATTAGTAGTTCCTATTATCCAGCAATTACGAGAACTGGATGCTCGAAAACCGACCCTAACCGAGTCTTCTAGAGAAGAAGGAAATCAGGGAGAAACTAGCCCTACTCCTGCAAAACCCTATCTGTGGGGGCTACTCATTGCCCATCATTGCCGTGCTTCGCGACGGTGGCGACCGTTGGAAATGGATCTGATGCGGCAACTAGCAGCACAAGTCGCGATCGCCATTCAACAGTCAGAACTCTATGAGCAACTGCGGAAACTCAATGCAGAATTAGAGTGTCGTGTCCAACAACGAACAGAGGAACTGGCTAAAACTAACGAAGCTCTCAATCACACTAATCAAACCCTTCTTTCTCTGATTGCTGCCTCACCCCGTGCCATTTTTACCCTAGACTTACAAGGAAGGGTGAAAATCTGGAATCCTGCTGCCGAGAGGATGTTCGGATGGGCTGTAGAGGAAGTGATTGATCGCCCTAACCCCGTTATGACAGACTTGGAAGGGTCAGAGTATGAAGCTATCTGGCAGAATATTTTGGCCGGGATTACCCCTGCAAGCTTAGAAGTGCGCCGCTATAGAAAAGACGGTTCTCCCCTGGAGATTGTTTTTTCGGCTGCACCCTTAACTGACAGTGAGGAGCAGATTACCGGACTGGTGGCTGTTGTGGCTGACATCACCGAACAAAAGCGTCAAGCTGAACAGGTACGTTTGCTTCAATCAGTAGTTGTGAACACCAATGATGCGATCATAATCACCGAAGCTCAACCTATCGATCCCCCTGGCCCTCGTATTATATACGTTAACCAAGCTTTTACCACCATGACGGGTTATACTTTGGAAGATGTGTTAGGGAAAACCCCCCGCATTTTTCAGGGGCCAAAAACAGATCGGGCTGTTATTGCCCAGGTACGTTCTGCGCTCTCTCGTTGGCAATCCATCACCGTAGAACTGATCAACTACCGCAAAGATCGCAGTGAGTTTTGGGCTGAGTTTAGTATCGTTCCCGTAGCAGATAAGCAAGGTCGCTACACCCACTGGATTTCGGTGCAGCGAGACATAACTGAGCGCAAACGCACAGAAGCGGCTCTACGCCAGAGTGAAGAACGCTTTCGTTCCCTGATCGAAAATTCCTTAGATATCATTACCATTCTTACACCAGATGGGACGATTTTTTACGAAAATCCGTCTGTTGAACAAGTTTTAGGTTACTCACCGCAACAATTAATTGGTCAGAACTTTTTTACCTATATCCACCCCGATGATTTAGGTCATATCCAGCTAATTCTCAGCCAGGCGTTCCACAAATCAGAAGAAACTAGTCCCATCGAATTTCGTCGTCGTCATCAGGATGGACAATGGCGGACTTTTGAAGCTTTATCAAAAGCACTTAGTTTTACTGAAACAGAGGGGTCTTTATTTGAGGGGAATCAATCCCCAAAAATCGTGGTTAATTCAAGAGATATTACCGAACGTAAAAGACTAGATGAAGTTCGACTTGCTTTAGAGAGAGAGAAAGAATTAAGGGCTTTAAAAACTCGCTTCTTTTCTATGGTTTCCCACGAATTTCGGACTCCACTCAGTACCGTCCTCGCGGCTGCTCAACTCTTAGAAACATCACCAGGAGCTTGGGAAAATTCTCAAAAACGGGAGCGAAATCTGCGGAGGATTCAAGATTCAGTGAAAAATATGGTGCAACTTTTAGAAGATATTCTAACGATTAATCGTGCTGAAACTGGCAAGCTAGAATTCAACGCGCAATGGCTTGATTTAGAGAGATTTTGCCGTCATTTTGTCGAAGAAATGCAACTGAGTGCAGGGGTTCAGCATACACTAAATTTTGCCTGTCACGGGAAAAATACTCTTGTCTATGGCGATGAAAAGTTATTGCGCTCTATATTATCTAATATTCTCTCAAATGCGATTAAATATTCACCTCCATCGGGACAGGTTCAATGTTTGCTTACTTTTGAAAAAAAAGGTGTTCAAATTCAGATTAGAGATTGGGGTTTAGGTATTCCTATAGAAGATCAAAAACAACTGTTTGAGCCTTTTTACCGTGGGAAAAATATCCGTCACATTGCAGGTACTGGACTAGGTTTAGTAGTTGTACAAAAATGTGTGGAATTACATGGGGGGAATATTGAGATTACCAGTGACGTAGGCAGGGGAACAACGGTTACTATCCGGCTCCCCCATTGCCGTGATACTTCCGCGCTTTCCTGATGATATCCGATATTTTTTCGTGAACAATTCCCAACACATGTTAACAGCGAAATTATGGATTGCCTTCGCTACTGAGGTAGTAATACTAACAACATAGATGTAACTGGGAATAAGGGTAGCACATTTGCTCAGTTGCCTTTTGGAGGAAGTACGGCGACTTCCTCTAATTACAGTTTACTTATAAGTTAAACAAACAATTTACTCTAGGTGGTTGCAATACGGTTTGGTTAAGGATAATTGTAGGTTGGGTAGAGCGTGAGCGAAACCCAACAAAATCTCAAAAACGTTGGGTTTCGTTCCTCAACCCAGCCTACGCAATTTAGGATTTTAAGCTTTAACCGAACCGTATTGTAGGTGGTTGGGTTAGCTACTTTAATGCTCATGCAGAGGCTTCGCCTGTTGTAAGTGCTGTCAATGGTTCAAAAGGTGCTAATGCTGATATCTGGAGTTGGGCTATGACAGTAGTATTGGCCGATATGGGCAAATTAGGTAGCCAATTAAATTTTGTCTTTGGTCTGCCTCCCAAAGTAACAAATAATGATATTTCTTCGCGAGTAGATCGCGATACCTATGGAGAAGAAGTTACACTTGAATCTAATTCTTTAGTTTCAGCTTATTTAATAATTTGGTCATAAACCTCTTCCAAGAAATTAAAGAACAATATATAGCATTCTTGAGTAATACTTTTGGCTAAATTGTATTCCTCTAGTGTTAGGTTTTGGCTTAAAAATTTTTCTTCGTTATCACCTTCAAGATGTAATCCTCCTGGTTCATATCCTAAATGAATTGAACCAAAATATTTACTTTCATGCCCATCTAGTCTACACTTGTGTGAAATTGAAAAAAAGGTATTACCTAATTCTTCTATTGTACGAATTAGACAGTATCTTATTCGTGGTTCTGAAGCAATTTGCGTTAATTTTGCAATTCCAAACCCAACTAGACGACTATTTTTAATATTATCATTCCACAAAAAAGTTAAATAATCAGAAAAACTAAAATTATTAAATTTTACTTGAAATAATTGGGTATCATCATTAAATAAAATATTATGCGATTCATCTTCTTCCATGTGTTTATTAAGTTTTTTCTTTAGTCCTAGTTCATCATTTTCAAGTTCTGTATCATTGTAAGGCAATATATACTTGTTTAAGTCGGAAAATGAGTTCACAAAATAAGCAAAATAAGGAGCAAAGTCTAGTTTTCTGGTATGAGAAATAGTTTCGTCCTGCATATATTTAAGTAGTTTAGTTTGTTCGAATTCTTTTTTTAAACAAAAAATCAAAGGAATTACATCAGCTACTTGATACAAATGTTTTTGTTCTTTGATTGGTTGATTCTCTCCATCAAAACCGCCAACAACAACCTCAATGTCTTTTGTCGTCATTTCAATCATCACTGTGGCATCCCCATCCACCACTGGTGATTTGGAGTTTAGTTCGGGTGTAGAAAAGACAAGAGATTGTCTCAGGTTGTTGGATAGAGCGAAACTATTATTTTTCAGTTTTTTGGCTTTCATTTTGAACCTCTTTTTATTTTGCGGAGTAGTGGCGGGCTTTAGCTGTATTACAACAGGCTTTGGTATTTAAGCAAGTCAAAAATCACAGGAAAGTCTGATTAACCGGTCTGCTGATGATGATAACTTACAACTGGAGTTTAGACTAACGGCATGACAAAATGAGTTGCTGCATCACTCATCTGACTTTTCACGGCATGTTGAAAACATTTAATACTTCCAATACTTGGTCTCAGGAAGAAAGTTTAGGCACCAGTATTAACCGCACCCGCAGTATGTCTGTGGCTATGGGCGGCTCTTGGGAAGGGTTGGGCTAAAAAAGTGCGAAAAATCTGCCAGCATAGCTGAAAAATCGGCCCATAAAATGAGTCGGAAAACCCGGAAAAATCTGGTATTGGGCAGATTTTTCCGGGTTTTATGAAACGGGCAGCATCAGGACAGCAGCTTAACAAATTGACCATCATGTGTATTAATGGATAATGGTTGTTTCAGACTTGTAAGGGCGCAATGCCTTGCGCCCCTACAGGTAGACGGTAAAACTCTCAATTGTGGAAAAATCAAACGTTGGACGCTATTAATTCCTAACACATATCTGATGATTTTTGTGAATGTGTAAGTCCTAATTTCAACCGTCAAAAGGTTGAATTTTTCAGGGCAGTCCAAATGAAACAACTTTCACTGTTAAGCATGAAAGTAGCTTTGTTCCTTTGCCCATTGCCCTACTTACAAGTTAGTGAAGGTTTAACAATGCCATTTAATGAAGAACTCGACGGACTTAATCACCTAGAAATCAGTTTGCTGTCTGGGCTTCAACAAGATTTGTTACGAGCAAAAGATGGTTCGTACTGTCCAGACAAGACGTTAGACTATGAAGTCGAACTCTCTTTGATGAAAGAACGCTCTCGAAGGGCAACTAAGTTCACTTTTTGGCAGGAGGCAGGGCTTAGCCCTGGTATGTCTGTGCTTGATATTGGATGTGGATCTGGAGTAACAACAGAATGTCTTGCTCATGCTGCTGCTCCAGGTAAAGTCGTGGGTATAGACACAAGTGACGTTGTACTAGAACAAGCCAGACAGCTTCAACACAAGAGTTCTCTCCAGAATTTGCATTTCGAGAAACATGATGTTTATGACCTACGTTTTCCACCAAACTCCTTCGACTTTGTATGGTCACAGCTTTTGTTTCAACATTTGCAAAATCCTGAACAAGCCCTACGTCAAATCAGTCGAGTTCTTAAGCCTGGAGGAATTATTTGTATAGTGGACGCAGGTTATCCTCCTGCTGGACTGGTCTATCCAACCTCACCTATCATCGAATCTTTTCTTAAAAGAATATATCAGTTACAAATGTTTTATGGGGGAGACCAATATGTCAGTTTTAAACTCGGTTCATACTTAGTAAATACTGGTTATACCGATGTCAATGTGCGTCAGCTTATGAACATTGAGCGGGGAGAAGGAATTCGCTATTGCGCAGACAATTATATTCCTACGGCGAGTATTATGTTGAAGTTAGAAGATAAAAACCTTATTGAGCAGGTAGTTAGAGAATACTACCGCATTGCTGCATTACCGGAAGCTTTTCGCTACGAAAGTTGGTGGGTTGCTAAGGGGATCAAACCAGCCCTTTCAAGGTGACTAACCAAGACATGTTATTTCACAGTACTCTTGCTGACTTCTGTTCTGAAAAGGTCATAATAAAACTAATCAAGCAATGGTTAGAATTATAGTTAGACGATTAGCATAAATTTTTTGTGGGTTCGCGCATCACGTTCTTTCATCCAAGTAATCTGTATCTTTAGCTACAAAAATACTGTGATTAGTAGTGAGGTAGGCAGGTGAACAACGGTTACTATCCGACCCCACAATTGTCTTCCTCAAACAGCTACAGAAACAGCATCTTCAAACAAAAACTCATGTAGAAATTTTTCTGACCATTCATGACCAAAATAGCTACTAAATAACCCAGAAGCTGGATCTCTTTCTGCACTGTATTGATCGTAATCTTTTTGAGCTTGAATAACGTTATCTATCTGTTCTGAGTCTGTTAGTTTTTCCGCTTTATCTAATAATTGCCAATACAATTGAATATATTCTTTATAGGCTGGAAAAAGTCGATTAATGACTGTTTCTGCATCAGTTTTTGCAAACAAAAGGTAAGGTGAAAAATACTGATTAGCATCATAAAATTTCATCGGTAAATCTTGCGCCAACTCACTATACTTGTCTCTGAGATTATGCATTGGCTCGATGTATTTTTCTAAATACTCTGGAGTACGGAATAAAGGTTGAAAATCTAAAACAACTAATATTTTCTTTTTATTAAATGATAAGAAATCAATCCCCAGTAAGGGCAAATCGTAGTGATAGTTAGGATAAATAACACTATTAAAAATTTGAGCAGTTTCGCCCGCATTGATGTAAGTGTAGCGAATTTTGCGGAATTGGGGACATTGATAACACCAACTTTCAATCATGGCTGGATTTTTGCCACGTTGACTCACTTGAAATTCTAATTCTGGGAGAACAGGACGGCTCCGTAACTCGAACCGAGTAAATAGTTCTTGCTCTAAATATTTGAGGAAAGGCTGAAACATAAACTTAACTCGTCCCTAAGTATGCTCTTTTCGTGAGCATAGGGAAGAGTTCTAACATTAGTCTCATTTCTCATTAAGAAGGCAATATTTTGTTACAATCTACGTTAAGAAGGGTGTGGGGTGTAGGGAAAAGACGAAATATCACACCCCATAAAGCTAAAGTTATTTATAGGACCCCTACACCCTTCTCATTTTCTTCAATGACCGAACGGTGAGTGTTGGAGTATAGATTTTGGTTAGCTTTAGCACGAATTAGCCATTCGGGGTCATCTTTAACCATCTCTTTTCCTGTAGTATCTCCTAATTTTTCTAACGCTAGTAAACAGGCATATTTTAAATCAAAAATTTTACTATTTAAAGATTCTTTAAGGAGAGAAATCACTTTCTCATCTCCCAGATTGCTTAGCGCGATCGCTGCTGCTGCTCTTGATTTTTGAAATTGAGGAGATGTATTTTGCAGTGCCTCTACCAATAAATCATAAGCTGGATGATATCCTAGCCATCCTAAAATTTTGATAACATGATAATGCGCCCCATAATCATTGTGCGCCTCTTTCTCCCAGGTTTGTAAAAGAGCTTCAGGGGCTTCTTTTGGATAAAGTTCTAGTATGGTTTTACTAGCTAGATAACAACGGCCAAAATCAGTATGATAAAGTTCATTAACCAAAAAATCTAAGGTAGGTTTTTGGTCATATTCATGGACTAAATCTAAATTATTAGGATGATCTAAAATAACTTTATCTAAATGAGATTCTACATCTGCAAAGCAGATTTTCTGCTGAGAAAAAGCATAATCTGCTAACAAGCGAATTCCTCGTAACCGAAAGACAATGGAAACAGGACAACGCGCTATTTCAGGAATAGCTTGATAATATTGAGCATCTATTAAATCTTGAATCGAAGCACGTCTTGCATTGACGCTACTATGTTGCAGAAATTCCACAACCTCACCAATCTGGCCGTAATCTCCACTGAGACGACAAGCAGCCGTAATTGCTGCACTGGAAATTGTTGGGTCATCGGCTTGTTTAAAATTTTTTAACTTTGCTAAAGCTGGTTGATAGTTGAGTTTAGCAAGAGTTTGAATAATCGTTCGATAGCTCTGATTAGGTTGGTCTAGTAATTGCGAAATTGTTTCTAGAATCGAGAGATCTTCTGTGCCAATTTCTCCAATAGCCCAAACCGCATTCTCGACTGTATAACAATCTTCATCTCCCAAACATTGAACAATAGGAGGCAAAGCTTTTTGAGCTTGCAAACGTCCCAAACTTTCTAACGCCTTACGCCTGGTAATCCGATCATAGAGATTGCTAGCAGAACTTTCTACAACTTCAATAAGAGCATTAATTGAGCGCTCTGTGGGAAAATTAATCAAATGGGAAACCGCAACGTAATGCTCGGTAGGTGCAGCAAGTTGTTCCATGGGGGTTTTTAGCAGGGCGATCGCTTGGTCTTCGGTCAACCCAAACATATTAAAAAAACGTTTATCCATGTTGCTGTTTAATTCTTCATTACTACTTATTACAATTTATCTGACAGAGGTAACAAAATCTGAGAAAATTAGACAAAGTGAGAACTTGAACAGAATAAGGCAATTGTCAACATGGCTGAAGATTTAAACGTCACAGCACCCTTACCAGAACCAGTCACCCCTGAAGAATTGGCAGAAGTCATTCAAGAATTTGAGCAATATCGACAACGGCTCGTAGAAGACATGACTACAGCAGCCCAAAAAGCTAAACTTTCCAAATCTAAACTCATGAGCCGCCTTGAACCTGAATTAGCCGAAATAGACGCAGCCTTAGCCAATCTTCGCGCCCAATACGCGATCATGACTAATAACTGAGAAGGGATAACGGATGACTAATCAACTTGAGGCTTGTTCCTTATCTTCAGAACAAGTGGATGAATTTCTCTTGATTGCAAGACAGGAGGTGGCTGATCAGACTTTTGATGACAGCGATCGCCAAAAACTTCAACTGATGGTAGAGTGTCTAGGAGATTCGAGAGGAATGGTGCGGCTAGGTTTTGCCGATACCCTAGGGAAAATTGGCAAACCAGCAACGCCTTTTTTAATAGAAGCTCTCCTTAATCATGCCAATCCCGTCGTGCGTAGGGCAAGTGCTAAAACCCTGACCCTAATTGCCGATCCGGAAACGGTTTCCCCCTTAGTCCATGCTCTTTTACATGACGAGGATACGGTGGTCAAAGGTTCAGCGGTAGGCGCATTAGCCAGGATTGGGGAAGCCTCTGTTCCCGTCTTATTAGAGATTTTAGCTTCTCCAGAGCACCCGGAAAGCACCAAAGGTCATGCAGCTTGGGCGCTGGCGTTTATTGGAACCGAAGCCAAAGCATATCTCTATCGAGAAATTAACTCAGAGTCAGAGTCGGTGCGGACAGCAGTAGTAGGCGCGATGGCCAAAATTGCGCAAGATAGTGGAGAAGAAGAAGCCTTTACTGTGCTGATGAATGCTCTTCATGATGTTTCACAAACAGTACGCTGTGAAGCAGCCGCAGTTCTAGGCAATTTAGCCTACAAGCCAGCCGTCTCCCGTCTGGTTGAGTTACTCCATAATCCTGAAGGGGAAACTCGTAAGGCTGCAGCCTTATCCTTGATGAAAATAAACGACAAAAGCGCTATTAATCCTTTACAAAGTGCTTTAGAAATAGAATCGGAAGCAGGTATTCAACAAATTATTAAGTTAGCCATCACTAATTTACAAAGGGAGTCGGAAACAGAAGAATGGTGATTAACAGTTATCAGTTAACACGACACCATACACTTTGATAACTAATAACTAACAACTTTCAAAGCCCCACCTATGAGTGGGTGATTTCTCTCGTCTGCTCCCCTGCTCCTCTGCTCCTGTGCTCCCCTGCTCCCCTGCTCCCCTGCTCCCCTGCTTTTTCACGGTTTTTCATCAAACCGAGTATTAAATCCTCCATATTTGAACCAATATTGTCTCAAGTCATTATGAGAAGTATGGAGACTAGCTTTAGCTTGGTAGAGCAGAATTTTGCGATGCGTACCGATCCAAACTCGCTTGATAGGTTCGACAGAAATTAAAGTTCCTCCCAGACTTGTAACACATTGTTCAAATCGCTCAACAGCTGAATAGTCTAGAGTTTCAAAAATAAAAAAATTTCGCGAACAAATCAGGTGGCGACTGCGAATCCAAGCTTGCATTTTTTGACGAGCAATTGGAGGTAGCATCGTTATAAAAAGATAAAAAAAGATAACAAGTAAAAAAGCAGGGAAGCAGGGGGAGCAGGGGAGCAGAGGAGCAGGGGAGCAGAGGAGCAGGGGAGCAGGAATTAGTCAAACCCCCTATGCCCCATGCCCAATGCCCAATGCCCCAATCCCCTTTACATAGGAACTTCCGCAGCATAACTCTGGCATTTTTCAAATCTCAACGGGCCTACGGTTGAACCCCACACTTGTTCATGGTTAGTCACATCTAACCCTCTATCTAAACTGACAAAAGTTGTTTCTGTCAATTCGACATCACTAACTAGATAGGTTTGTTTTCCGTATTTTTCAATCAAACAACAATTGCCCTCGACATTTCCTCGGAATAAATTTTCTTCCCAGCGAAAAATCATCGAACAGTTATAGCGGCGTTCAATACAATCGGGTTTAATGGTTTTTAAAATACTGAGTTCCCGTCCCGATCCTGCATAGAGAATGGGATCTTTTAAGCTATAATTCTCAACATAAATTTGATCTCCTTGATCAACAAATCGATGCACTCCTTGACGGTATGGTCTCCAGAGATCATAGTCATAGGCTTGTTCAGAATAAAAGCCAATTCCTGAAAAAAATGCCCAAGGTAAGGGACGAAAAAAAACATGAATGTGGGCATAATTTTTAGCGTCTGCAAAGGATTGTTTTTGATTACTAAATTCTCCCGCTAGCCAATAAGCTAAAGTTAGCATTAAATTTTCTTTAATAAAAAAATTATTCGTTAACATGGGTTGTTATAAATTGTCATTTAATTCTCGGAATTGTTCGATAAAGAACGAATTTCTGAAGAAAAAGAAGCTGTGACTACTCCTGTACCTTCACTGGTTTTAATCATGGAAACTCGCAGGCGAAAATTAGGATTAACAAACCAAATTTTTTCTTCTGCTGTCGCTCTTTCGTATTGAGTTAAAAGAACAAAAGTGCCGTCTTCAGTAATATGGTAATTCCCAATAGAAGGAATAGTTTCTGCATAGCCTTGATCTCGTAAAAGTCTTCCTGTTTGCGAGTTATCTAGGTCTGGAATTGGGACTAAAATAGTCGTTCCTTTAAAGCTTTCTTCCTCATCCCAATCTGATTCTCCTTCCCAACTCATGCGAAAAGGGTGGTTCACTGTTTGTGGATCAATTTCATGGGATTTACATAATTTTATCACTTCCAAATCGTCTTTATCTAAGGGCACAATATCAATAATAGAAGTTACTTGTTCAAAGTGTCCAAAAGCAAGGTGATGCGCGCTACGTTGAGAGCGCCAACGCCCTAAAGAAAGCTTGACAAACTCGGCAATATCCATGAAAAAAGAGTCCTTTTTTATGTAATAAAAGAGCGAATTAAAGTCAATTCCCCCTAATTCGCTCTAGAGAGATACATTAGTTAGGAGATATGGAAAATCATGTTATATTCTTAGAATAAAATAAATTTCAGACTAACTCAGTAATACTGAGAATTTTGCCTCCCATTTTTTGAATGTTTTGAATTTTCTGGGACAGTTGAGCGTAGCCGACCGTATATGTGGTGTTACTCCGCCTTGTAATAGGAGTAAATCCTCCTTTCGATACCGCAATGCGAAATCGTTTAGTTGTAGGACTAGAAGCACCACCTTTTGATGTAGAAACCTTGATTTTCTGGGGCAGGTTAGCAGCTAATGTAGATATCAATTGAGCTTGCTTGCTGCTATCGCTAGTGGCGAATCCGCCGAGTAAAGAAACTGTTTGATTGAAGACATTATTTTTTACCCCAGTTTGGCTGCGGATCGAGCAGGGATAAGGTACTACATTTTCCCCAAACTTCTGAGTGTACTCTTCACTATTGATGTAAGAATCAATGTCCGCTGCGTAGCCTTGTTCACTGTAAATTTGGACATGCTTGGAAATTTCCGTTTGGTCTAGTGGCGCACGACCGAGCAAGTGTTTGCAGTTTAATTCGATAAAACGATAGGGAGGATTTCCTTCAAAAAATAAGGATTTATAGAGCTCAGATTGAGCGACCATCCTAACAAAGCCCCGTACTGTAATATCGCCATTTTTCAGTGAGGATTCTGCAGTGTATAATCTCTGGGCAGAAAACAGGTTAGCATTGCCCAGCACTTGCTTGTAAACGGCGCGAATGACCACCTCTAATTCATCTTCTGATGGGCTAGGCCGCAATTTTACCGGGTCACTGACGAACCCTGGTGTTAAAGTTGCCATTTTTGTTTCCTCAATTGATAAAGTTGTTTCAAAATTCTTGATTGCTATAAGGTTGATAATCCCCTAGCAACAGTCATTGTCCCTAAAGCCAACTGAAAAATTAGGAACTTTCAGCATTAAACGGGGGTAATACTAGCAATCACGCCGCCTTGTTGGTGAATTCGTTGGTATTCCTGCGAGAGTTTACTAAAAGGTACAAAATAAACCTGATTGCTAGAGCGGAATTTGGAAACCCGATTGACTTTCCCTGAGGAACGATAGCCAGTAACTTCGATGCGATAGACTTTGCCATCTTCTCCAAGGCGAGCACCCAAGCGAGCTTTGGATCCAGTATAAGTCTCTTGGAAAGACCAACCATCTCCAATAGTTCCACCAGAGGGAGGAATTACAGGCAAAGGGGTTTCTTGAATCACATATTGGTTTAATACCGGTGCTTTGCCAGAAAGACTTCCTTTGAAATCGCTGCTAGAAGCTCCTCTTAATAAGGCGAAAAGGTGGGTAAAGCCCACCATATTTTTGCCTGGTTGAGTTTTGTAGCCCCGGTAGTAGGGAACAATATTTTCTCCGTAAGCGTTCTGGTATTCTTCGCTATCTATATAGGAGTCAATTTCCGCCTCGAATCCTTGAGTATCTAAAATAGTGCTGTGGTAGCGCATCTCTTCTAAACCATCAGGAGTGCGGCCTAGAAAATGTTTAAAGTTGAGTTCGATAAAACGATAGCGAGGGGAAGTCTCGAAGAAACGGGAACGATAAAGGTCAGATTTAGCCACAGCCCTGACAAATTCTCGCACGCTCAATTCCCCTCGCTTAAATTGAGATTCGGGAATAGTTGCCCGCTCGCTTTCCATCACATAGGCATTACCCAAAACTTGACGGTAGACACCACGAATAAGGGCTTCCACTTCTTCTTCTGTGCGTCCAGGGGTCAGTTCCAATGGCGGAGTCTCTTCAAATAAGGCTACCCCGAGCCGCGAAGCAGGTCCAAATGTCATATACCATCACCTCAATACTGAGAATCTAAATTGAGTTATAAAAACTCAATTACCTTAGCAAATTCCTAGTAAAGAAACTGGTGAGGAAATTGTAAAGAAATCGGAAAGATGTCTAAAGCCAGAGAAGGGGTATCTAAGTCTGGCGACTTCACAGGCTATACCGATGCATAATTTAAGGTGCGTTACGGCTTCGCCTAACGCACCCTACAGTCAATTTACATTTCTTCATATACATTGAATTTTTTTCGCCAACATAGTTAAAGCGATTTTAGGCGATAGCCAATGCCATGAACCGTTTCAATAAAATCATCATCTGCGCCAGTGGCTTTAAGTTTTTGTCTTAAGCTTCTGATGTGGACTTTTACCGTATGTTCATCTGGAGAGGATTCGGTTTTCCAGAGATGTTCAATAATAATGCTACGGCTCAGAACTCGGCGATTATTTCGTAACAGTAATTCTAATAAACTAAATTCTTTAGGTGTTAACCGGAGAAAATTCTGATTGTAACTAACTTCATAACTACTGGGATTCAGTTGCAACCCACCCCACTCTAGAATGGGAGGGGTGATATTGCTGCCTCGTCGGAGAAGGGCGCGAATTCGGGCAAATAATTCTCCTAGATCAACTGGTTTAAGGATGTAATCATCCGCTCCAATATCTAATCCTGTAATTTTGTCGCTAATAGTGTCTCGTGCTGTAATCATTAACACGGGCATTTGATAGCCGTGCGATCGCAGTCGATGGCACAGGGCAAACCCATCTGTTTTTGGTAACATCACGTCCAGCAACATCAGGTCATAGTCAAAGGCTTTGGCACAATCCCAACCTTGTTCACCATCCTGTGCCAAGTCAACAACATAAAGTTGATCGCTCAGAGCTTCTGCTAAAGTTTCTGCTAAAGGGATGTCATCTTCAACTAAAAGAATCCTCATTTGGTATAGACGACTTACTTAATTCAGTATTCAGTTTCAGCATAGAGTAAAAGAGGTTCTACCTATCTTTAAGATAAGTTAAGAAAAAGACTTTGTTGGCGAATTCTTTGATCTCAAACTTTATGCGGGTAAAGCCGTCAAGAGAGAAATAATTTTACCAAAATTATTAGCTTCGGTTGACCATGACGCTGTTGGCAAAATATTATTTAACTATTGAACTTATATCAATAAAATACACTTTATCTATTAATTTTTAGGAGTATCAGAAGACAAATGCCAAATCTTTATAGTCTTATCTGCACAACCACTGGCGATCTTTTGACCATCTGGACTGAATGCGACAGTTAGAACCGATGCTGAATGCTCCGTGAGAGTGTAAAGTTGGGTAGTGGTTTTGAGATCCCACACAATCACAGTTTTGTCACGACTGCAACTAACAAGTTTTTGAGTGTCAGGACTGAAAGCAACACAATTAACCCGTTGTGAATGACCGGTCAAAATGCAACATAAAATATCTTTTCTAAAAGAATACAAGCTAATTTCTTTGTAACTACCAACAGCAAATGTATGACCATCTGGGCTAAATGCTACAGAGTCAACCCAGCGTGAATGTTCAGTGAAAGTATGAAGAGGTTTTCCTGTATCAACATCCCAAATAATGACGCTCTTATCACGACAACCACTGATCAGCTTATTCCCATCTGGGCTAAACGCGACAGAATTAACCCAACTCAAATGACCTCTCAACGTACGAATACGCTTACCCTTACAAACATCCCAGATAATAATGTTATTGTCTAAGCTTCCACTGGCAAGCTTTTGACCATCTGGACTGAATGCAACGGAATTAACCCAACCCGAATGACCCGAAAACCATTTTCCAAGAGTGCGAATCGGTTTTGCTGTACGAACATCCCAAATAATGACAGTCTTATTGCGACCACCACTAGCAAGCTTCTCCCCATCTGGACTGAATGCAACTGACGCAATCCCTTCTGAATAACCACTCAGGGTACGATACTGTTGACCCATGCTAACATCCCACAAGTTAATAGTCTTGTCATCACTGCCGCTAGCCAGTGTCCGACCATCTGGGCTGAATGCAACTGACCAAACCCAGTCTGAATGACCATTTAACGTATGTATGCATTTGCAAGTTTGCATTTTGGGCGAAAGCTCCTAGATATATTAATTAAAGGATGGTATAAGCTCATCGAACAACAGTTGGGTATTAGATAAAGGGAAAGGTTTTCGGGCGGGTGGTCTATGCATCTGATAAGCACCTTTTTTTCCCACTACAACTATAATAGTTTGTAGCAAAATTTGCCAATCTAATCAGAGCGACCAATTGTGGTTCATGTGACCAGCGTCACTTCCCCAGTGTCCAGATCGTAGCGACCACCAACAATTTTTAGTTTCCCTGACTCTAGTAGTTGAGTTAAGATTGTTGAGGTTTGCTTCAATATTTCCACTTGATATTGAATATTGGCGATAACCACTTTATCAACCAAATCGCCAGATCTAGTTTTTACCTTGGTCAGAGATGGTTTGATGCTCTCAACAAAAGTACCTATTCTACCAGGAAGTGGTTCGCCTTTTACCGCAGCACTTACTGCACCACACCTTTTATGTCCCAAAACTACGATCAGTGGAGCACCTAATACGGATGTAGCAAATTCCAGGCTACCAATACCCTCAGTCGTCACGACATTCCCAGCTACGCGGACGACAAACAAATCCCCAAATCCCTGATCGAAAATAATTTCCGAAGGTACTCGTGAATCAGAACAACTCAGCATTGCTGTAAACGGATACTGAGCTTTAGCAACTAGTTGCAAATGTGCTACTGATTGGTTGGGGTTTTGACGCCTTTGCTGCACAAATCGTTTATTCCCATCCACCAATCGGTTCAAAGCTTCGTCAGGACTAAGTGCTTTAGGGTTTGATTGAACAGCAGGGCTAACGGGTTTAGGGTTTTGCTGAGCAACAGCTTGCTGTTTGTCCCAGACTGCGCTGCTACCAGCAGTAGCCCCCAGACTGACTCCTCCCACACCTACCAGCTTCAATAGCTCGCGACGTCCAACAAAACCATTTATCCAACTCATCGCTATAACCTCTTACAATTGAATTTAGTGGGTCATGAAGTTTCAGTTCAGCACTACCAATGAAAATTTGTTTTCAAAGTAGACTATAAGTGTCAAACCTTAGAGCCAAGCAGCAAGTTATGCCGAGTCACATCCCTAGACAATTGCTCGACTAACCTGACATTTACAAAATAGTCAGGTCTTATCAGCTATCCGGGAACTACGTTACACGGCTGTGAAGACCATTATGCTGACAACTTGATACTTTTTCACTTACGTTAACTGCGTTGTCGCAGGTTAACAATAACCTTTTGTAGATAACCTTACCATCTTTAAAGGGGAATTTATTAACCAGAAAGCTATTATTTTTTAATAAATATTAGATACCTTTGATAAGTATTGAAAATTTTTATTAAAAACAGAAGAACAATTAATCGTAAAGATGAGGTAAAACAGAAGGAGCCAGATTTCCACTGCTTGACTGACTCCACATCTTATGCAACTAAACTAGTGCTTAACTGGGTCTTCTAACTGGTAAAGGTGCTGGTTTCACAGTTATTTGTGTGCTTTGCCCATTACGTTGCACTTGTAATTGCAAAGGGGCACCTATTTTACTGTTTTCTATTAACTTTTGTACCTCTTCAATGCTACTCACAGACTGGCTATTAATGCTTTGAATGACGTCACCAGCTCGTAATCCAGCAACAGATGCAGGGCTACTAGGAACAATCTTGAGCAACAAAACCCCTTTATCTACTGATAGATTGACGCCAAATTCACTATTTACTCTTTGTTTAATATCTGGTGTCAGTGTGACCATTTGAACACCTAAGTACGGATGCTCAACTTTCCCTTTAGTGATTAATTGTTGACTAATCCTCTGAACAGTATTAATAGGAATAGCAAATCCTAACCCTTGCGCACCTTTAATGATGGCAGTGTTCATTCCAATTACCTCACCGCGAGCATTTAAGAGTGGTCCACCAGAGTTACCTGGGTTAATTGCGGCATCGGTTTGAATGTAGTCAAGGCGCTTGCTGCTATCACCAATGTCAGTACTAGAACGACCTGTAGCGCTAATAATTCCAGAAGTTACCGTGTTGTCTAAACCTAAAGGATTACCGATCGCAATGACTGCTTCTCCCGGTTGCACAATATCTGAGTTACCCACAGCAAGGGTTGGCAAGTTATTTGCATCAATTTTAACCACAGAAACGTCTGTTACTGGATCTTCTCCTAGTACACGTCCCTTAAAACTACGACCATCTTTTAATTTCACTGTTACAGTGTCAGCACCATCGATCACATGAGAGTTAGTCAAAATTTGGCCATTAGCGTTGATAATAAATCCAGAACCGCTGCCTCGTTCTATTTGCTGCCTAGGTTCTGAGGAATCCCTGTCTCCAAAAAACCGCCTAAAAAAAGGATCACTATACTCGTCTGGAGCTTGAGAAGTTATAGTTCTAGTAGAATCAATACGAACCACTGCTGATCCCACCTTTTGCACAACTGTAACAATAAAATTCGGATCTCCATTCGCTGCAATCATCGGGGGTGGAACAATAGCAGGATTTGTTTGGGTGGTCTTTTGAGTTTCATTTTGGGACTCAGTATTAGGCTGTTGAGTCTTAAAAAAGCTGCTAGGTATAGAACATCCTCCAAGAGACGCGATCGCTATTCCACCTATTAAGATAGACAGAATACTCTTTGGTGAACATTTGTGAAGCTTACGTGTCCTTATTGGGAGGATGACGTAACGGAAAAAGGGGGAGTTCATGTTGCTCTGTTGCCTGTTTTTTTCGTTGCTTATCCCCGATACACCATTTTTTATGATAATTCTAGAGTATTTTAACTTAATATCATCTTCTTTTTTGTTCATATGTTTTCGCTGCTCCGTCGAAATCAGTCGGTGTTAGGATCTTGTCTACTAAGGGGAGTTCAACAATAGTTACAACTTTCTAGAGTTTAGTTTGCTAAATTGGCGCTTGCCTTTTTGTATCTTCTATTGTGACGATTGCTAGCATTGGTGTAGATCATGGAAATTACCATAGAAAGTCTGTGGAGTCAGGTACTAGAGCGCTTGCAGTTAGAGCTATCCCGTCCCACCTTTGAAACTTGGATCAAAACCGCTAGTGCGGAGCGATTGGAAAATAATTCCTTGGTGATTCGCACCCCTAACCCCTTTGCTCGTAATTGGTTACAGAAGTATTACATAAAAACTCTTGGCAATGTAGTAAAAGATATTCTGGGTTATCCAGTAGAGATTTACATCACGGTTGCAAAAGGTGATGAGGTATCGCCTGAAGGCGAACGAGAGATTTCTTGGGGCTTACCACCCCAAAACAGTTCTGCTGAGAGTATTCCCAAAAATAAAGCAACAACTACTGATTTAAATTTGAAGTATGTATTCTCCCGATTTGTCGTTGGTGCTAATAATCGCATGGCTCACGCTGCTGCCTTAGCTGTTGCTGAATCTCCTGGAAGAGAGTTTAACCCTTTATTTTTATGCGGTGGTGTCGGCTTGGGTAAGACTCACCTCATGCAAGCGATTGGTCACTATCGCTCCGAGATTTGTCCTGATTCTAGAATATTTTACGTCTCTACTGAGCGGTTTACCAATGATTTGATTACTGCTATTCGCAAGGATAGTATGCAGAATTTTCGGGATCACTACCGTGCGGCTGACGTGCTTTTAGTAGATGACATTCAGTTTATCGAAGGCAAGGAATACACTCAAGAAGAATTTTTTCACACTTTTAATACTTTACATGAAGCTGGTAAGCAGGTGGTTTTAGCATCTGATCGTCCACCAAACCAAATCCCCAGACTGCAAGAACGTTTATGTTCTCGTTTTTCTATGGGGTTAATTGCTGATATTCAGCCACCTGATTTGGAAACCAGAATGGCAATTTTACAAAAAAAAGCTGAGTATGAAAATATTCGTCTGCCAAGAGACGTCATAGAGTACATTGCTTCTCACTATACTTCTAATATTCGAGAATTAGAGGGAGCTTTAATTCGCTCTGTTGCCTATATCTCTATTTGGGGTTTACCTATGACGGTAGAAAATATAGCACCAGTTTTGGAACCACCAACTCAGAAGGTGGAAACAACCCCAGAGATAATTTTAACAATCGTAGCAGATGCTTTCGATGTCTCAGTCGAAGACCTTAAAAGTAATTCGCGCCGACGGGAAATAAGTTGGGCTCGTCAAATCGGAATGTATCTGATGCGTCAGCATACGGATCTGAGTTTACCTAGAATAGGAGAGGAATTTGGTGGTAAAGACCACACAACAGTGATTTATAGTTGTGAAAAAATTACCCAGCTAAGAGAAACTGATCAAGCTTTGTCACAAAGACTGCGTCAATTGAGCGATCGCATTAATATGACAAGCCGCCCCCTGAAATAAGTTGGATTTTTGGAACTTAATGGTACTACAGAACTTCTAAGGATAAGTCACTAGTTCATTATTAAGTAAAGCCTAAAAATTGATTAAGATAAAATTACTTTGTGGAAAACTTTAACATTTCTGTGGAAAACTTCAACTTTTCTGTGGAAAAAATGATCATTTGAGTGAAAAAGTTTCATCTGTATCATTAATTTGTGGAAAAATAGGGGTTTTTCCACAGGTTTTCCACAGGTGTTGATTGACAGGACTATCAGCAATCAGTACTCAATCAGATTTCTCCACAATTTCCACAGTAACTGCTTTTTTGCTGAAGAACGATTCAGTCGCCACAAATTATCAACAACGGTGCTACCATATCCAACACATAAGCTGAAATTCCGCCATGAAATTAGTTTGCACCCAAAGTGATCTCAGTACTAACCTCTCACTCACAAGTCGTGCCGTGCCTTCACGCCCGACTCATCCAGTACTTGCGAATGTGCTGCTACAAGCGGATGCAGAAACTAATCAGGTAAGCTTAACAGCCTTTGATCTTAGCCTAGGTATCCGCACAAGCTTTAGTGCTGAAGTTTTAGAGGGGGGAACAATTGCTATTCCTGCTAAGTTGCTTAATGATATCACCTCTCGTCTTCCAGAGGGAGAAATTACTTTGGAAGATGAATCATCATCTATGGGGGATACCCTAGGGGCTGAAGGCTTAATTGTTACACTCACATCCAAGAGTGGACGGTATCAAATACGGGCAATGGGAGCCGACGATTTTCCAGCACTTCCTGTTATTGAAGGCGATCAAGCACTTCATCTCCCCACCACTGCATTGCTTGAGGGACTGAAAGGTTCATTATTTGCTACTAGTGCTGATGAAACAAAGCAAGTACTCACCGGAGTACATTTAACAGTTAAACAAGACACCCTGGAATTTGCTGCTACTGATGGACACCGCTTAGCAGTAGTGGAAACAACTAACGAGAGTAAAGTTGAAAATACCGAAAATCAATTAGAAGTTACAGTACCCGCAAGAGCACTACGAGAATTAGAGCGGATGTTAGCTCATAGTAATTCAGAAAATCAACCAGTAGCCTTATATTTTGATCAAGGGCAAGTGGTTTTTGAATTGGCTTATCAAAGGCTAACTAGCCGCACTTTAGAAGGTCAATACCCTGCTTACCGGCAACTCATACCCCATCAATTTCAACGAGAATTAACTTTAGAAAGAAAACAATTCTTAAGTGCTTTAGAAAGAATTGCTGTTTTAGCAGATCAGAAGAATAATATTGTAAAAGTTAGCCTAGATAATGCAGCGCAAGAAATTACCATTACCTGTGAAGCTCAAGACGTAGGTAGTGCCCTAGAATCAATGCCCGCACAAATATCTGGAGAGAATATAGATATAGCTTTTAATATCAAATACTTAATGGAAGGGTTAAAAGCCTTGCCAGCCACAGAAATCTTAATACAGTTAAATCAAGCCTTAACCCCAGTGATTTTCACACCCCTGGGTGGTTTGAAAATGACTTATTTAGCTATGCCTGTGCAACTACGAAATTAAAGGAGTTCCGCATTCAACCATCTAGAATGCCCTCCCCGAGGATCGGGGAGGTTAAGAGGAATGAAAGGGAACTCGAAGCCGTGAAAACTAGGTCGCCCGCAATTCCACTCGGTTTCAACCTACCCTACAATGAAAAGATTCTTTCGCCCACGTCCCTTGCAGCGTCTCGTAGAGAGGGGCGAGGCTTTAAACATTAACCTGTTTTCGTAAAAATAATGTCCAGCTTCACACAGAATTGGTACCAATCATTAATACGTAGTTAATTTTTCTAAATCCTCATGGAATCAAATAAAGAACAATTCAATACAAATTTAGAAATCCCTGTTGAGATAGAGGCAGTCTCAGAAATAGAAATAAAACTAGATATACTGAGCTACTTGTCAATGCCTATAGCCGTATTTCTATTGTCTCTATCTGCAATTTTTATTAAATTGAGCGAAACCGAAATTGGTTCAAATGCTACGATTTTCAACCGTTTTTGGCTTGGTGCCGTTGCTTTTGGTTTGTGGAATAGTATTCAATCGTGGCAATATCAGCTATCCACAAATTTACCACGCAAGCGAGAATCTTATACAACCAATGACATTATCTATTTTGTGGTCTTATCTATTATTAACATCGGCTCGTTACTCTCCTGGGCTTCGTCTATAACTCAAACGAGTATTGCTAATGCAAACTTACTCCATAACCTCAATCCATTGTTTGCGATTTTGGGAGGATGGCTTTTCTTTAAGCATCGTTTTAGTAAAAATTTTTATATGAGCTTTGTATTAGTTTTAGGAGGGACGATTATTTTAGCAATTCAAGATTGGCAACTGTCTACTGATAATTTTATAGGTGATAGTATGGCTTTACTTTCTGCCATATTTTATGCTGCCAGCCTTTTGCTTAGAGAACACCTACGAACCAAATTTGAGACAACAAAGATACTATTATGGTCTTGTACACTAGGTAGTTTGTTTACTCTTCCAATTACACTTATTACTGAAGATAGAGTCTTTCCTTATTCCGCTTTAGGGTGGTCGGCAGTAATCGGGCTAGCAATTCTATGCCAATTTGTAGGACAAGGACTTATAACCTATACGCTCAAAAAATTTTCTACAGGTTTTGTTTCTTTGTTCCTTTTACTTGAGCCAATCATAACTGCAATGCTTGCTTGGCTAATCTTCTCAGAGCGGCTAAATTTGATTAATTGGCTGGCTTTTTTTGTAATTTGTTTAGGTATATATCTAGCCATCCGTGAAAGGATGAGAAATCCTATAGTAGTTAAAAATACTTAAACTTTAAGAAAATATTGTGTTATCGAAACAACATATAATTAAAGCAGAATCAGATAAAAAATAACTGACAACGAATAATTAAATTGTGAGAAAATAGTATACTATATAGATTTATTTACTTTTTTATCATATTATAAATATTTAATAATTCAAGATTTCTAGAATCTTAGTTACAAAAACTGCTAATCTCTTAAAATGAATTGTTAATCAGAGATATTCAACTTTTAGTTGATAATCCAGTCATATTTCAGAATCAAACACCAACAATTTGAAAGACTTATAATGTCAGATCAGACACAACGACCAACCAAGAACGAACAGGTAACACAGGAAGTTGATATTAAAGAGAATTGCGGCATAACAACAACTCATACCATCTCGTCCCGACTCCAGAGGGCGATTCAAATCCAGACCCCTAGCGAACTGCTTGCCAAGGCAAACTATATGAATCGCAGGCTTGAACCGGGGAGCATTGATTTTACAGAGGGTGATGCCCACGAACTACCCCCACCAGGTTTTGCGGAAGCCCTTCAGCGCTGGAGCATACCGCAAAATGAGAGTTGGTTCGGCTATAAAGATAATCTTCCGCAAGCACAAGCCGCTGTATCAGAGGGTTTAAAGACACAACGCGGAATTTTGATTGCACCTGAAGATATTTTCATGACCAATGGTAGTCTTATTGGTCTAGCTATTTGTCTTCAGATGGTGACTGAAATAGGGGATGAGGTTATTATCATTAGCCCACCCTGGTTAAACTATAGGCGGATGATTCATGTCGCTGGTGCAGTTCCGGTTGACGTTCCAGTAAACCCAGCCTCCTTTGATCCGGATCTAGATGCGATCGCAGCTGCTATAACCGAACGTACCCGAGCAATCATCGTTAATTCACCCCAAAACCCCACAGGCAAGATTTTTTCAGCAACAATCCTACAGCAATTAGCAACTCTGCTGACCGATGCCTCCAATTGTTTTGGTAAACCCATCTACCTGATTTCGGATGAAACCTTTAGCCGCATTGTGTTTGATCAACGGATTTGTCCCAGTCCTACCCAGTTCTACCCGTTTTCCTTCCTCATCTATGGCTACAGTAAAGTCTGGATGGCTCCTGGTCAACGCATCGGCTATATAGCCTTGCCACCCACGATGCCTGAACGTGAGTCGATAAGGCGCATAATCCGTACGCTACAAGGTAGTCCTTTTGGTTGGTGTTTCCCCAGCGCCTTGATGCAATATGCCCTCGTTGACATAGAGCAACTTACCCTCGATATGGATCATCTACAACGCAAGCGTGATTGGATGGTAACAGCACTCAAGGAAATGGGTTACAAGTTGCAAGTTCCTGAAGGGACATTCTTTTTGTTAGTAGAGTCGCCGTGGTTGGATGATTGTGCTTTTGCCGAGTTGCTAGCAAGCCACAATGTTTTTGTGTTCCCTGGAACACTCCAGGAAATACCAGGTTATTTCCGGATCTCTCTGACTGCAAATGATGATATGATTTCGCGTGCCTTGCCAAAATTTCAGGCAGCTATACGACACGCTACTGCTATAGAAAATGTTTTAGCTTAGTCTGAAGTTTTTTTGTAAATCACACGGCAATAAAAGATTATAAAGTACTAAAGACATTCTAATGACGACTTACAATAATATTCTGGAAGCGGTTGGCAGAACTCCCCTAATTAAACTTAATAATATTACTCAAGAAATTCAATCAACAATTTATAGTAAGGTAGAGTACCTTAATCCTGGTGGTAGCACGAAAGATAGAATAGCTCTTGCCATGATTGAAGCCGCAGAGAAAGCAGGTAAACTACAACCTGGCGGAACAATAATTGAGGCGACAGCAGGAAATACGGGAGTTGGGCTGGCGCTAATCGCAGCGATTAAAAAATATCGATGCATATTCGTAATGCCAGATAAGATGAGCCAGGATAAAATTAACTTACTTAAAGCCTATGGAGCAGAAGTAGTAATTACGCCTACATCAGTTCCGCCCGATTCTCCAGAAAGCTTCAACGGAGTAGCAGAAAGACTTGCTCAAGAAATATCAGGAGCTTACAGACCAGATCAATTTGCCAATCCTAATAATCCTTTAGCCCATTACTTAACAACTGGACCAGAAATTTGGTCGGATACTAATGGAAAAGTTGATGTTTTTGTCGCCGCGATGGGGACAGGTGGCACCATTTCAGGAGTTGGCAAATATCTGAAAGAAAAAAATCCAAATATAGTAATTGTTGGTGCAGATCCAGAAGGTTCAATTTTCTCCGGTGACACGCCTAAACTTTATAAAGTTGAGGGAATAGGTGAAGACTTTATTCCAAAGACGTTTAACCGCCAAGTCATAGATGAAATGGTGAGAGTTAGCGATCAAGAGTCTTTTAATATGGCTCGTCGTCTAGCAAGAGAAGAAGGTTTATTGGTAGGAGGCTCTTGCGGCACAGCAATGGCTGCAGCTCTTAAGTATGCAGCCAGATTATCAGAAGCGAAGCAGATTGTGGTCTTATTACCAGATACGGGAAGAAACTACATCAATAAAATATATTCCGATACTTGGATGCAGGAAAATGGTTTTTGGGAAGATATAAGCAGAAAGACAATAAAACTTCAAGACATACTTATCCAAAAAAAAGATTTTCCCCCACTCGTTTATGTCAATCCACAGGATACATTAAGTCAAGTCATTGCAGTGATGGAACAACTGAATATCTCTCAAATTCCAGTTATTGAAGACAATCACATCCTTGGGAGTTTAAATGAAGCTGCTTTAATGAAACTACTGCATGAAGGTATTAATTTCTCCAAACAAAAAGTTTCGGAGGTGATGAGTAAACCTTTACCAATTTTAAACGAAACCACTGATATTTCAGAAGCTTATCGAGTTCTTTTATCTGCCAATTCTGCTATCATAATTGAACAGAATAGTATTCCAATAGGATTAATCACTAGGTCCGATTTAATAAAGTATTGGGTAAGCCAAACAAAGTATGTGGATTATAAATAATTATACATAAAAAATTAACGATTTCATCAAAAATAAGAATATACAGTAAACTATCTTTTACAATCACCGCAAATAGAAACTGATAACTCCTGAATGATTATATTTTGGGATGTTGAAAAGTTTTGTATAAAACTGTTGAAGAAAAACAAGAATCTAGTTAGCTAGAATGAATGATTTAGTTTTTTTACCTGCTCATCAAATAGCAAAAGCAATTCGCGATCGCCAAGTCTCCTCTGTAGAGGTCACACACGCTTATTTGAATCAAATTGCTAAATACAACCCACGATTAAATGCGATTGTGACTCTGGATGCGGAAAATGCGATCGCGCAGTCGAAAGAGGCAGATAAAGCATTAGCTCAAGGAGAAAATTGGGGGATCTTACATGGAGTACCCGTAACTATCAAAGACACCCTTGAAACCAAAGGATTACGGACAACCAGTAGCTATCAACCCTTAGCTAATTATGTTCCAACACAAGATGCTACCGTCGTCGCTCGGCTACGCGCTGCTGGAGCAATTATTTTGGGAAAGACCAATACACCACAACTAGCTGATAACTTTCAGACTAATAGTCCCCTATTTGGTAGAACCAACAACCCGTGGAATCATGAATACACCCCAGGCGGTAGCACTGGGGGTGGAGCGAGTGCCATAGCTGCGGGGCTATCCCCTCTAGAAATCGGTAGTGATATTGGTGGATCTATCCGTGTTCCAGCTCACTTCTGTGGTATTTTCGGCTTGAAACCAACTGAGCATAGAGTGTCCACATTTGGACATATTCCAGAGTTACCAGAAACACCTAAAACCATCAGACACTTACAGACAGTAGGACCTCTTGCCCGCTCCGTGGAAGACTTGCGATTGTGCCTATCACTGATTGAAGGTTCAAAATCGCACCAGCCAGAAGTTATGCCACTCTCTCAACAAGTCAACCCAGTGACCACACTACAGTCTTACCGCTATGCTTGGTCAGAAGGTTTTGGTGATATTCCAGCAGCAGCAGAAACCAAAGCTGCTCTACAAAAACTAGCATTATCTCTAGCCGCGTTAGGTTGCTGTGTAGAGCAACACAACCAACTGCCACATTTTGACAGCAATGCGGTACGAGATACTTACCTCAAGATTTATAATTTTGAATTGGGTTTATCACAGCCAGAACTAACACAGTTTGAACAACAACAAAATTATATTACCGCCCTCAGGGAACGTAGTATTTTAATTGCGAATATAGAAAATTTCTTATCTGATTGGGATGTTTGGCTGTGTCCAGTGGTACCAGTCCCGGCTTTCACCCATCGTCAGCCAGGAACACCGATTGAGGTGGATGGTTGTGAGTTCCCCTATTTGACAACAATAGGCGCTTACACTACCATCTTCAACCTAACTGGCAACCCTGCTGTAGTTATGCCCTTTACCCAATCACGAGACGGATTACCTATTGGTGTGCAAGTGGTAGCCCAACGTGGGAGTGATATGAAGCTGTTACAGATTGCTGAAATTTTAACTCAAGTAACTGGTTATTTTAAACGCCCACCCAGATATTCAATGTAGCCACCTACGATGGTGTGCATTTTAAGATTCCCTTGCTCTTGTCTATATTCATAATTTGCCTGTGCCTTGCTATGGGATAGGAGTTAGAGGTTCGAGTTTTCGCGATTGCTCTTGTGCGAGAAATCACGAAAAATGTAAAGAAATGTTAAGCATTTTGGGAATATGTAGCCCGGCTTATGTTGAAATAAATAAGAAAATTCACTGAATCATAAACTTTTGACCGAGTTCTACTAACATACATTCATGGTGGTTTTAACTATGTTGAAGAAAAATTACATCCTCTTTGGTCTATTAACTACAGCTTTAACAATCGCTCCTGTTGCTGCTCAGGCTCAACAACAAGGTGGATCCACTTTTGGTAAGATCTTACAAGCTGCTCCTGATATTATCAATGGTATTAACACCCTGAGAGGGCAAGGTAATCAAGGCAATCAAAATAATAATGTTCAACAAAATCAACAGACTAATCAGCAGAATCTGACTAGCCAAAATGGTAGCGCTCCTCAACAAGATCAACAAAGTAACCAGCAGAACCCAACTAATCCAAATAATTTCTGTGGTGTAAGTGGTCAGTTACAAGTATCTGTTCAAAATCTCAACCCTGCTGCTGTCGCTTCTGATCTTGGTAACTCCATCACTAATTTAGTTCAAGGAAAACAAACAAATCCAAATCAACTTAACACTTCTGGAAATATTGGCTGTTCTAAGTAAAACGAAAGTGATTACTATTTTTTGTGAGCGATTACGCACCGCGTAATCGCTAGCCTCCTCCTTACAGACAAAGCTATACAGCGTTCTTTTTAACCAACTTTCACGTCTTCGGTAAACCGGATCTTTAGGTAATCTTCCTCCATCTTTGCTCCTGAAGGTTTGAGTGCTGCTAAGGCTTGCGGTAACACTAAGTTACGGCGGTGGTTACCGATGGTAATATTTAATTCATCACCTGTTTTACTGAGTTGAATCTGGTTTTTAGGAATACCAGGTAAGTAAAGCTCTAAGCTGTATTGATTTTGCTCTTGAGTAATTTTGATAGTGGTTTCTTTATAATAAACCTGAGTTGGATCTTCATCTTTGTAAAGTGTTTCCTTGAGCCGTTCCAAGGCAGGTAAACCACACATCTCCTCAGAAAATAAGGGCACTTCCTTTACAGGTAAAGGGTGAAAATTTTCATGAATTTCTTGGCGATATTGCTGCTGATTCTCTTTCCATCGCTGGAAAAAAGGATCTTGTACTTCGTTGGGAAGAATACGATTTGCAACCACTAAATCTGTTGCAACATTATACAAACTTAAGTAAGCATGGGCGCGGAGTGATTCTTTAATCACCATTTTTTCTGGATTTGTCACAAGGCGCACAGAAGTTTGACTATTGTCAGTTAATACTTTTTCCAAAGCCTCTATTTGTTGATAAAACTCATAAGGCGCATCCATAACCTCTTTATCTGGTAACGAGAAACCAGCGATCGGCTTAAAAAAAGGTTCTACTAGCGGTCTAAGCGCTACTGAGATGTTTTGAAACGGTTTGTAAAAACGTCTCATATACCAGCCACTAACTTCTGGCAAGCTTAATAAACGTAGTGCTGTACCTGTTGGGGCTGAATCGATAATCAGCACGTCAAAATCGCCTTCATCGTAGTGGCGTTTCATTCTTACCAAGCTAAAAATCTCGTCCATACCTGGTAGAATAGCCAATTCTTCAGCCTGTACCCCATCCAACCCTCGTGCTTGTAACACTTGAGTAATATAGCGTTTTACAGAACCCCAGTTTGCCTCTAGTTCTAGCAGTGCATCTAGTTCAGCACCAAATAAATTTGGGCGGATCTGTTTTGGTACATGCCCTAATTCTAAATCAAAACTATCTGCTAGAGAGTGTGCCGGGTCTGTACTTAAGACTAGTGTACGATAACCGAGTTCTGCACACCTGAGTCCAGTTGCTGCGGCTACGGAGGTTTTTCCAACCCCGCCTTTGCCAGTTAACAAAATTACACGCATGGATAGTTTTCTCTTAGCTGAGAAGTGTTTACATTTATTTACATTATCAATTATTTTTCGTGAAGAAATGCTGCTTCACCACATCTAGCCGTGAACAATTCCAATAATCAATGTGAGAAACGATAAGTTCTTCTGCGTTTAGGCGTAATTCACTCCAACCAGGGATAGATATCCTCGGTTTCCAAGGGAGAGGAGTATTCCAGTGAAGTGTCCACTCAGTTTTTATGGTGTCTCCTAAACGCTCAATACTGTGTAAGTCCATTTTTGGATCTATAAAAAAAGTCTCAATGAATTTAATCATCTGTTTGTAGCGTTGAACACCACGAAACTTATTAAGCGGATCTTGAAAATAAACATCGTCAGCGTAGATGCTGTAAGTTTGATTAATGGGAAATCTTTGATAATCTTGTTTTAAAGTTTCAACGATATTCATAACGATATTCATATTGTTGGATGTTAGGGGTTGAGTGTTAAGGATTGGGGATTGTTACAAAGGACTAAATGACAGGTGAGCCATAACCCCTATCCCCTAACAATTTTATTTTCCGATGCCCCATGCCCCATGCCCAAAAACTCCACCCGCAAGGGGATGGAGTTTTTTATTAAGCTTCTACCTCATCCCATAGACTTTGCAATTGACGACGCCAAGCAGCTAAAACTTCTTCTTGAACCTCTGGGTTTTGGTCTATTTCGCCCATAACTCCTTCAGCATACAACCGTTCTAGGTTTTGCATTGTAGTTTGCAATGATTGACCTTGCTGTTTTGCAGCCTGAATAATTTGCCGAATACGGCGTTCTATGAGTCTATTAAAAACATCATCTAAGCCAATCTCGTGCAGTATCTTCAGTTGATCGATCGCCTCGTGAAAATCTTCTACAACTAAAGTATTACAGTTGTGCTGAAATACTCCCCACACTACATTTTGCTGAATAGCGTAGCGCACTTGTTGAGTATCATCAAAGTTTGCTTCTAGGAACTGTTCTACAAAGGGTAGGGCTTCGTGTACTGATACAATTGGTAGTAAAATTCGCAACCAGCTTTCATCATCCGAAAGTATGACTAGTAGTCTATAAGTAGGAGCTTCTATCTGCCAAGAACCAGGTGCGACGGCGTTGACAGACTCTGCGCCAAATAAGTTTGTAAGTGTATCTGCGATTTCTGAGGGTTTCATAGGGTGTTGTTTTGCTTCAGCCTCTAGGGTATCGCGTTGATGCTTAAGTCATCACCTACACGACAACAGGAGTTATGAGTTATTATTTTTGAACTTTCTCCGTAAGTTCTAAATTGTTTCATGCAATCCAAAATCATACCCCCGCCCTTAAAACCTGGTGATTTGTTACGAGTTATTGCGCCTAGCGGTGCTGTGCGAGAATTAGAGGATTTTTTACGAGGGGTAGAAATTTGGCGATCGCGTGGATACCGAGTAGAAATCAGTCTAGAGATAGATGACAAATGGGGATACTTAGCTGGTAAAGATGAAACCCGCCGCCACCAGTTAGCAGAAGCATGGAAAGATCCGGCGTGTCGTGGAATTCTTTGTGCTAGGGGTGGTTATGGTAGTACCCGCCTTTTAGAGGATTGGACTTGGCAAAACAGCGAAGATCCCAAGTGGCTGATCGGTTTTTCTGACGTTACCGCCTTATTGTGGAGTCTCTATAATATAGGAATTTCTAGTGTTCATGGCCCTGTACTAACAACCATAGCAGCAGAACCAGATTGGTCAAAGCAAAGGCTATTTGATTGGGTGGAAGGTCGTTCTCTAGCTCCTTTACAAGGTTGTGGTTGGGGGGGTGGAGTCGTTAGCGGTACTTTACTTCCTGGTAATCTTACAGTAGCAACCCATCTTTTGAATACCCCATTGCAGCCAAGTTTCGACGGTGTTATTCTTGCTCTTGAGGATGTAACAGAAGCTCCCTATCGGATAGATAGAATGCTGACACAATGGCGGATGAGCGGAGAATTGCAAAAAATCCGAGGTATTGCATTGGGTAGTTTTAGCCGTTGTGAACCACCGCCAAATGTTCCTAGCTTTAATGTTGAGGAAGTGTTGCGCGATCGCTTGTCTGATGTAAATATTCCTATTGTTTCGGATTTACCCTTTGGTCATGATGGTTCAAATGCAGCTTTACCTGTTGGGGTGCAAGCAACATTAGATGCGGAACACGGAATATTGGATATTACAAGATAAATCGGTCTCAATGCCACTAATGTCACCACCGATATCTAATGTTCTAAAATCCATATTCAATCAACAATAATGATAAAATTCAGGTAAACAATCACTTTTATCTTAAAAATAATTGAAATTTAAACATGGGATCTTCTCAAGTTCTGTGGCAACCTAGAAAAACTCACGCAGACTTACTTATCCGTTCAGCTGTACTCTCAAATTCCTTCATTTGGCATCAGACAAACTATACTGGGATTTCGTTTGCTTGTTTTGAGTCTGATGAAGAGATTCAGGATCATCCAGTAACAATGCTAACTCGATTCGATCCAGGAGGCTTTTTCCCACTGCATGGTCATCCTGGTGGAGAAGAAATTTTGGTACTTGAAGGAAACGTCCAAGATGAAACAGGTGTGCATCCACCAGGAACTTATATGCTTAATCCTGAAGGCTTTAACCACCTCCCCTACAGCGATAAAGGATGTCTAACTTTTGTTAAATTACGGCAACATGGTGGCAAGACTCGTCAGCAAGTAAGAACGAATATTTTCGAGTTACCTTGGCAAACTGGAACTGTCCCAGAAATTGAGGTTCAACCACTGTACGAACAATTGGGATACCCAGAAAAAGTCTGGATTGAACGGTGGCAACCAGGTACTAAGTTATCTAATGTCGTTGAAACTGAGGTTAAAGAAATCTTTGTTATCGAAGGGACTTGGAGTGATGAATTAGGGGATTATCCAACTTACAGTTGGCTACGGTATTCACCAAATTGCCGTTATAGTCCCGCTTCAAAAAATGGTTGTCTTATTTATGTTAAGACCTATCCTACCGATACAATCAGGTTTATTGTTGGAGAAGACTTCCGAGAGCCTTGGGAAACAGATGTATGATTGTTGACAGTTAACTGTTAACTGTTAACTGTTAACTGTTAACTGTCAATAGGGGGTGTTTGACCCATCCCGTGTGGCTCTACAAAGTAGGTAACAAGTAAGTTTAGAGTTTAGTCAAAAGCTCGATAAACTGTCGAGCGATCCGAGGTGCATCAAATTCCGACACTTTAGCACGACCTGCTTTCCCCAAAGTAAGGGCTTTTTCAGGCGACAGGAGTACCTCTGCTAGCTGGCGTGCTAAATCTTCCGGATCTAAAGGGGTCGCAAGCATTCCTTGTACACCATGCTGAATTAATTCAGGTGTAGAAGACGAACGACTAGCTACAATTGGCTTAGACGTCGCCATCGCTTCGGCAAAGACAATCCCAAAGCCTTCTTGCAAACTTGGTAAGCAGAAGACATCGCAGCCAAGATACTCAGATACAAGATCCTCATAGGAAAGATAACCAAGAAACTTTACATTTTGATTCAAACCAAGTTCTTCCGCGAGACGACGCAGATTGTGCCATTCTGGACCCTTACTAGCGATTCGCACTTCCACATCTGGGAGTTGACGGCAAAGAAGTGCCGTAGCTCTAATCAGGGTAGCAACATTTTTGCGCGGATATTGCACCCCCACACATAATATGGTAGGATGCGTAGTCACTCTGTTCTGTTGATTTTGTCTCGTAGCTGCGACTCCAGCATCCCACCCTTGAAGATTTATCGGTGGCGGTATTATTTGAATATCTCTTTTATACTCGTAAAGTTCGGCTAGTCTAGCGCAGGAGTAGTTGCTAGTAGCAATTACCATACTAGCACGATTGACACTAATTCGCTCTGCTTTTGCCATTAACTCTAGCGATGTACGCACTAAACCCCGCTCAAATTTGGCTTCATCAGCAATGATACCGTGAATGTAGGCAATAAAAGGTGCTTTGATGCGATTAGCGATGGTGTAACCATCCATATCTAGCCCAACGACTGCATCATAATCATCGAATCGGCTTGGATCAAGTCCCCAATTCCACCGAAAACGATCTACCACATAACCCATAAGTCCCGATGGTTTATCTGGAGTAAATACATCAACGGTATGACCTTGCGATCGCAGCTGATCAATCAGGTATGCATTACCAACAAAGGTACCACTCCCAAGCTTAGCATTCTGGGGTGTAGCTGTAATAAATGCTAGGTTCATTGAAAACAGACTTGATAGTTATTTAATTAACCTTGCTATTATAAAGTTATTTATATTGAAACTATGACAAATATCCAAACAACATTGGTTCTTGGCATGACGGCTGATGGAAAAATTACTCCTGTAGATCAGAAAGCACCTCGTATTTCTTTTCCAGCTGATTCTTTACACTTGCAATATCAAGCTTCCCTTGCAGATTTATTCTTGATAGGAGCACAAACAATTCGGATGGAAGGAGTAACTTTTATTCTTGATAATCCCGAATTATCAGCCGCCCGTAAAGTTCGAGATCAGTCTGCTCAACCGATTACCTGTGTTATTTCACGCTCACTAAATATACCAGCAAATCTGCCTTTTTTTACCCAGGAAGTTGAGCGATGGATATTTACAACACGGGCTAGTTTAGAGCAAAGTTCTAACACGGCAATCTTGAGTAAGCAGGCAGAATTAATTGATGTGGGTGAGACAGATATAGATTGGGAGAAAGCCTACAACTTCATGGCAAAAAGGGGTATCCGCAAGGTTGTTGCTCTGGGGGGTGGCTCTTTGACAGCTTCTCTAATGGATGCTGGGCGAATTGACGATTGGTGGTTGAGTATTTGGCCTGCGATTTATGGAGGTAAGCAGGCACCTACTCCCGTAGAGGGGGAAGGTTTTCTGCCTAAAAATGCTCCTTTGCTCGAACTGATCGAAACTCGTCAGGTTGGAAATGAATTTTTTCTGCACTATCGTATATTGAAAGAATTACCTGATGGTGTAAAGAAAAAATTTTATTCTCCATCATAATCATAAGTACTCACATATACCCGATTAAAAAACGGAGATTATAACTATATTTGAACTGGTCGCGCCCAAGAGCCTCCGAATAAAGGCGCACTTCTGTTGGGGAGGAATGGGCGCTCCGGAATTGGTGATTGGGGGAGATCCCAGTTAAGAGTCCCAGGAATAGGGCTCTGTAAAATCTCTCGCGATACAGACTATATTGATAGTGTTCCAGTTCTTCACAAAAGTAGGGCATCCTCTATGACTCATTTTGGGATAGTTTGTCCCTGTGCAGCGTCTCACATCAGTACAATGACAACTTTGGGTTGGGAACTTCAACAACGAGGTCACCAAGTCACGTTTTTTGGTTTGCCCTATGCTCAATCTATGGTATCAGACTTAGGATTAGGCTTTCGTGTAGTAGGAGATTCAGATATTCCCAAAGAAAAGACAGCCCAAAAGCGAGCTAAGTCATCTGTAAAGGTTGGTTTTGCTGCAATGCGATCGCACATCGATTTAGCCGCAGAGGATGTAGCTGCTTTACTGCGAGATGCGCCCAGAGCCATGAGAGAAGAAGGTGTAGAAGCCTTGCTAGTGGATCAAATTTCCTATGAGGGGGGTTCTCTTGCTGAATTCCTAAACATTCCCTTTTTTAATATTTGCTCTGCTTTACCATATAACCCTGAAAACAGTGTTCCTCCCTGTTTCACTTCTTGGAATTATCAAAAAGTTTGGTGGGCAAAGTTACGTAATCAAGCTGGTTACGCACTACTTAATTATGTTGGGCAACCTATCTTGGATGTGGTAAGGGAATATCGTCAAGAATGGAAGTTACCTTGGTTGTCTAAACCTAGCGATTCTTATTCGCATCTTGCTCAGATAAGTCAACAACCTGCTGAGTTTGAGTTTCCTCGTACTCAATTGCCTGATTGTTTCCATTTTGTAGGACCTTTACAGAATCCACGCATAAGGAAACCAGTTCCTTTCCCTTTTGAACAACTAACTAATCAACCACTGATTTATGCCTCTCTAGGTACTTTGCAAAATCGCCAAATACAGATTTTTCAATGTATTGCTGAAGCTTGTCTGGGGTTGGATGTACAGTTGGTCATTTCTCTGGGTGGTGGTATCAGTCCAGAATCTATGCCAAAACTACCAGGTTCTCCTTTGGTTGTAGGCTACGCACCCCAATTAGAACTGCTGAAGGTAGCCTCTCTTGTCATTACCCATGCAGGTGCTTGTACGGTTTTAGAAACCTTGAGAGATGGAGTACCGATGGTGGCGATCCCCATTACCGATGATCAACCAGGGGTAGCAGCCCGTCTCACTTGGACAGGAGCAGGTGAAGCTGTCTCCCTCTCCCGTTTGAACGTTCCTCGATTGCGAGCAGCTGTACAACGAGTGCTAAACGAAGATTCTTACAAGAATAATGCTTTGCGTCTCCAACAAGCTATTGAGCGAGCTGGTGGAGTGACTCGTGCTGTAGATATTATTGAACAGGCTCTATCTACAGGCAAGCCTGTAAAATTACTTTATAATTTTCCTTATGAGTAAACCAGCCACTTCTGTAGTGAATAATTGTTTAAAGTTATCTTAAATAAATAGTTAATTTTTCTGATTTGATGAGTTTTTTTTCAATGTACATAAACCAATTCCTGGAATAACACCTAAAATAACTGCTGTCAATCCTTGTCCAAAAAAATACAATATTTGATCGCGATATACTAGTGGAATAAATTGTTGTATAAGGGAAAGAAAACCTATCGAAATACTGATTAAAGAAAATGAAAAAGAGGGTAAAAAATTCCACCACCAAGAACCTACAGTATATCGTCTCAGTATCAACCATTGAAAAAAACCAAGCCAAATTCCTGAAATAATGTATGCGCAGGTTGATAATATCCCAAAAAAGAATATTTCATGAGGAGATAAATTTTTATTTAAAGTTGATACCATTGATGAAATATGACTAATCCACGCTGCGGAAATGCCGTTAGCAATGAGCCAACCTATACTGGTAGCAAGAGCCCACAGCCAACCAGATATATATCGATGCATAACAAACGCCTGATCAGCAGCAAAAATCACTGCGAATAAACCATTACTTAGATATCTTTCAGTTTTATACCATGTTAATTGCTGCCCTACCGTAGGTGAGAATCCGTGGAGTAATGTTTTCTCTAAGGTTAGACTAGCAATTCCACCTACAGCCCATCCCAGAATGGTCATAATTGTAAATTTAATTAAGAATTTCCGTTGCTGGGAGCGTGGGATTAAAAACTTAGACAAGTCGGGAATGCGAGAATTAGATTCTTTATTAAAGCGACGGTGGTTTGAGTCGGTTTGCATAGAAGTTCTCTAGCTATTAGTTAGTAATCTAGAATAGTCCTCCTTTTCTAAGTCCAGAAACCAAAAGGACGGATCAGGTCAATAATCAACAATTGAAACAATCTTGAGTAATAGACCCTAAACTAAGTATTTAGCAGCACATACGTCCAATAGCAAGCTTAAGAAAGTACTATCAGTATCCAAGCTTGAGCAGACAATGTCTCCTCTCGAAACTTTATTTTTGTATGTATTGTTTCGGACGCGATAGACTACTCAAGTTGTAACATCATAATAACCCCACAAAAAGGTTGTTTGGGGTTAGGGTGGTTGACTGGTCTTGTTTTAACAGTATTCCACCTTTTTTGTCCAACATCTATCCAGCGCTTTACACTTAAGGTGGGCTCGGCTTCCGCTTACCGCTTGTTTTGCCAAAGCTGAAACGACGAAAATAGCTTGTTTTTTCCCTGATGGCTCAGAAAGTTGTAATAGTGGAATGATAAGCTAAACAATGACATAAAAAAGAGTTTAGGATAACTGTTAAATGGGTATTTCCTCAAACGCTCCTTATCTTCTAAGGGCAGCTCGTGGTGAAGTATTAGATCGTCCTCCCGTCTGGATGATGCGTCAAGCAGGACGTTATATGAAAGCTTATCGAGATCTAAGGGAGAAGTATCCTTCATTTCGCGATCGCTCAGAAATACCCGAAGTAGCGATAGAGGTATCTTTACAGCCTTGGAAAGCTTTTCAGCCAGATGGAGTGATTCTGTTTTCTGATATTGTCACACCGCTACCTGGTTTAGGTATTGACATGGACATTGCTGAAGGTAAAGGTCCAATTATTGACTCACCTATTCGCACTCAAGAACAAGTTGATCAGCTACGCCCTCTAGACCCGGAAGCGTCACTACCCTTCATCAAAACAATTTTACAAGCGTTGCGCCAAGAAGTTGGTGACAAATCTACAGTGTTAGGTTTTGTTGGTGCGCCATGGACATTAGCAGCTTACGCAGTGGAAGGGAAAGGTTCTAAAACCTACTCCATCATCAAAAATATGGCGTTCTCAGACCCCAAGGTACTGCACCAGCTTTTGGAAAAATTGTCTTCAGCGATCGCCACTTATGTTCGCTACCAAATTGACTGTGGTGCGCAAGTAGTACAAATGTTCGATTCTTGGGCAGGTCAACTGAGTCCTCAAGATTATGAAACTTTTGCTCTACCATATCAGCAAAAAGTTTTTCAGCAAGTCAAGGAAACGCATCCAGACACACCCCTAATTTTATTGGTTAGTGGAAGTGCAGGGCTTCTAGAGAGAATGGCTTTATCTGGTGCGGATGTTATCACTGTAGATTGGACAGTAGATATGGCAGACGCACGTTCAAGATTAGGAAAACACGTTAAAGTCCAAGGTAATCTTGACCCAGGCGTGCTATTTGGCTCCCATGAGTTTATCCGCGATCGCGTCCTTGATACTGTTCGCAAAGCTGGTAACTGGGGACATATTCTCAATCTTGGTCACGGTGTTCTACCAGAAACACCAGAGGAAAATGTAGCTTTCTTTTTTGAAACTGCAAAGCAGATCAATTCCTTGGCAATTAAGGGGTAGAGGCAATGGGCATGGGGCATGGGGCACGGGGCATGGGGCATGGGGCATGGGAGAAAAAAAAGGTAAATTCTACGCAGTATTAACTTCCTTCTTCCTTCCAGCCAAGAATTTATCGATGTAATTCTTCTCCTCTACCCTATGCCCTATGCCCTATGCCCCATTAAAATTTATGAACCAGAAAAGGATTTTAGTGACTGGTGCAAGTGGTTGTATCGGTCATTACTTAGCTGAAGCCTTAATTCAGGAAACAAACCACGATTTGTATTTGTTGGTAAGAAACCCTAGTAAACTACAAATTGATACACAAGTACGTTCGGGTGTCACGGTTTTACAAGGTGATATGCAAGAAATTAGTCGTTTCTCAGACTTGCTGAAAACGGTTGATATTGCTGTGCTAACGGCGACGGCTTGGGGTGGTACACAGACATTTGATATTAATGTAGGCAAGACACTAGAGTTGCTGGAACTGCTACACCCAAACAGATGCGAACAGGTGATATATTTTTCCACTGCTAGCGTTTTGGGGAACAATAATCAACCATTAAAGGAAGCTGGGGAAATTGGGCACGACTACGTACGCTCTAAATATGATTGCTTACATCGTATGTCTAAGTTAGCGATCGCACCCAAAATTACCACTGTTTTTCCTACTATTGTGCTGGGGGGCGATCGCAATAAACCCTATTCCGCCGTAACATCAGGCATCCCAGATGTTACTAAATATATAGATTTAATTCGATTTTTTAAGGCTGATGGTAGTTTTCACTTCATCCACGCACGAGACATTGCTACAGTGGTGCGACATTTGATTGAACACCCTCCTCAAAGTGATGAACCCCACCACTTAGTTTTAGGTCAAGCACAGGTGACTGCTAACCAAGTCATTGAAGAAATTTGTGCTTACCTCGGCAAAAAGATTTACTTCCGCATTCCCTTATCGTTATCAATAGCCAATTTGATTATCTTTTTGTTCCGCATTCAGATGGCTGAGTGGGATCGGTTTTGTATGAACTATCGGCATTTTACTTACCAAAACGTAGTCAATCCCGCCAGTTTTGGTTTGTTAAATTATTGTGTCACAATAACCGATGTGTTAAAAATTTGTGGGGTGAAGGGGAATTCAAAAATCAAAATTAACCACTTTCCCAGCAAGCCAACACCTTAGCCAGGAGGGTGATGACTATTCTTGTAGCCCCTGGTAAAGTGAGCCTTTGATCATTTTATCTACTGCGTAAATCTGATGAGTCGTCAAACACCCCGCTTCTACGGTTTTTTGTCGATTGCTGCTGCAATTGTCACCATTGCCCTGAAGTTTGGGGCTTACCTGCTAACTGGATCAGTGGGTTTCCTTTCAGATGCAATTGAATCAATTGTGAATTTAGTCGCAGCAGTGGTAGCACTGTGGGCAATCACTTATGCTGCCAAACCAGCCGATGCTGAACACGCCTTTGGTCATTCTAAAGCTGAATACTTCTCTAGTGGTGCAGAAGGTGCGTTGATTGTAATAGCAGCGATTAGTATTGCTGTTGAAGCTTGGGGACGTTTGCTACATCCAGAACCTCTAACACAACTTGGACTTGGGTTAGCACTCTCGCTGGTTGCAACAGTAGTCAACGGTGTTGTTGCCTTTATATTGCTACGCGCAGGGAGACGATTCCGTTCTATTATTCTTCGCGCTGATGCACACCATTTATTTACCGACGTGATAACTTCGGTTGGTGTCGTAGTTGGAATCTTCCTTGTCAAGTTAACAGGTTCTTTAGTGCTTGACCCAATTATTGCTCTCTTGGTAGCAGTAAATATTGTTTGGACAGGATTTCGTTTACTGCGGGAAACTGCTTCTGGGCTACTGGATGCGGGGTTACCGAAAGACGAACTTCAGACAATCTCCCTGATTCTTAGCGAGTACGAACGTCAAGGCATACAGTTTCACGCTTTGCGAACTCGTGTTGCCGGAACGCGTCGGTTTGTTTCCTTCCATGTTCTTGTACTTGGATCTTGGACAGTCCAACAAGGACACGACGTGTGCGAGGCGATTGAACTAGCTATTATCCAAGCACTACCTTTAACCACCGTGACAACACATCTAGAGCCTCTCGAAGATCCAGCCTCCTGGGAAGATCAGCATTTGGATCGAGCCAAGTGACCAACAAGAGCAGCAGGTTAGGTTTAGCCGTTAATGCTTAAGCCCCAAGGCAAGCGGATCTTTATTTTAATGAGTGTGTTAAATTGTTTGCCCTGTTCCTTCCCAAAATGCGACAGCGGCAAAAACTAAGAATAGCACCCCACCGATCGCAGTGATCATGCGCTCAGAAATTCTTCCAGCGATTAACTTTCCACCCATCACCGCAATTACAGTGCAGATGGTATGTCCCAAAACTGCTCCAGCGGTAACGCCTAACGCGTTATTAGAAGCGGCTAGGGTGATCGTTGCAATTTGAGTGCGATCGCCCCACTCAGCTAAAAATGTCATGATAAAGCTTTCTAATAAGATTGCTAGCGTATTACTGCTGTTTTTGAGATTCTTTTCGCTTTGTTCAACGGCTGCTTTTGCCTCCTCTAGAACTTCGTCTCCTGCCGCAACTGACATCTGACTTGCTTGATAAAGCAACTTAATACCAAATAGCAAAAACAATGCTATTTCTGTGTAGTGGGTATAGATTTTGGGTAAAAACGCAATCACATGTCCAAGCGCAACTGATAGAACCGTCATCGCTGCTAATGCCGCGATGACTCCAGCAAAAACTAGATTTCTTGGGTGACGCATCGATAGGATGACAGCAATGAAGAAAGTTTTGTCACCCAGTTCAGAAATTGTGATCAGTAATAAACCTGCCGTAAACGCTGCTAACACAGTCAGTCTCCTCAGAATTGAACTTAATCTGAGTGAGCCTGATGAGCGCAACAACACTTCACCAAGCTCACACAGTCGATGTGAACTCAGTGAAGGTCTCGCTTCTCAAGCTTGAATATCAAACTCAATCCCGTTTCTAGATTGAGCTAAATATCAAAAACTTAGTACCCAAACCAGGCGAATTGCCAGTATGTTGATCTGGGCAACTGGTTGAATAAGTAACCAGCAGCTACTCCCCTTCAATTGATAACTGATCATAACATGAAAAAACTGCTGTTACAACCTGCGGAGAATATTTTGTTTTTCAGCTATAGGGCTACAATATGGACTGAAAGAAAGCGAGGCACTCTATAGGTTGCCACATCAAAGACCGGTAACCCCTACAACTGTGAATGGTTTTAACCACTCGGCAAATTAGGTGATATATTTTATATTCAATCTTTAGTGATTATCCCTGTCAGCAACCCCGGTCTGTTCGTGGAGCGTCTCCCTTTCGGGAAGGCTCATTTGGGCAAAACTACTATGCGTACAGGGCGAACAATTTGAGGCGGTAATTGTCCCGTTGAAAGTACAACACAAAAGTACACCGAGTTAAGTAGCCCCAAGGCGGTAGTGGTAAAAAAAATATAAAGCCCTCCTAGAAGGACGGGGTTTCTACCCAAATAAACTGATGACTTAAGCAACGCTTTAGGAACAAAAATAGGGCTTTAGCCTATCTTAATTATTAATTAATTCTTTTTAGATGAAAATGGTTTTTCCATTTCCTAAATACTTAACTCACGATTTGAGTAATTTTTCAAAAAAGAGGTTTGACACTTAATGCGAGTTTTATTGGTCTATCCTATTTTTCCTAAAACCTTCTGGTCATACGAAAAAATATTAGCATTAGTTGATCGCAAAGTTTTATTACCACCCTTGGGGTTGGTAACAGTCGCAGCAATTCTACCTCAAGAATGGGAATTTAAGTTAGTTGATCGCAATATTCGACCAGTCACCGAGGAAGAATGGGCATGGGCAGATGTGGTAATTTTCTCCGCCATGATAGTCCAAAAACAAGATTTACTCGAGCAAATCAAACAAGCAAAACAACGTGGTAAGTTGGTCGCGGTGGGTGGTCCATATCCCACTTCAGTACCTCATGAGGTTCAGGAAGTTGGTGCAGATTTTCTTATTCTTGATGAAGGAGAAATCACCCTGCCAATGTTTGTGGCAGCAATCGAAAGAGGAGAAACTTCTGGGACTTTTCGCGCTACAGAAAAACCCGACGTGACAACAACGCCAATACCCCGCTTTGATTTGCTAGAATTTGATGCTTACAGTATGATGTCGGTTCAATTTTCGCGGGGGTGTCCTTTCCAGTGCGAATTTTGCGACATTATTGTTCTCTACGGTCGGAAATCCCGTACTAAAACACCAGAACAATTGTTAGCAGAATTAGATTACCTGTACGAATTGGGTTGGCGGCGTAGCGTTTTTATGGTAGATGATAACTTTATTGGCAACAAGCGTAATGTGAAATTGTTGCTAAAAGAGTTAAAAGGCTGGATGGCAGAACACAATTATCCGTTCCATTTTGACACTGAAGCTTCAGTTGACCTAGCACAAGACCCGGAATTAATGGAGTTGATGGTTGAGTGCGGTTTTAAAGCAGTGTTTTTGGGAATTGAAACACCGGATGAAGAGAGTTTGGAACTGACAAAGAAGTTTCAAAATACCCGCAGTTCCTTAGTTGATGCGGTGCATACGATTATCAAAGCAGGACTGCGCCCAATGGCTGGGTTTATTATTGGGTTTGACGGAGAGAAAAAGGGCGCAGGCGATCGCATAGTCCGCTTTGCAGAACTAGCAGCAATTCCCTCTACGACCTTCGCCATGTTACAAGCACTTCCTCATACAGCACTTTGGCATCGCCTTAGTCAAGAAGGACGACTACGGGAAAATAAAGATGGTAATATCAATCAAACAACTTTAATGAACTTCATTCCCACCCGTCCTTTAGAAGATATTGCCAGGGAATATATTGAGGCATTTTGTGCTTTATATGACCCAGTGCAATACTTGGATCGGACTTACCGTTGTTTCCTGATGATCGGTAGTCCAAGTTGGAATACACCTTTCAAGATTCCAGATTGGACAATTTTAAAAGCTTTTTTAATTATTATCTGGCGACAAGGAATCAAAAGGCAAACCCGTTGGAAGTTCTGGCATCACTTGTTTAGCATAATTAAGCGTAACCCTAGGGCTGTTGAGCTTTATCTTGATACCTGTGCCCACAATGAGCATTTCTTAGAGTATCGCCAAATTGTACGCGACCAAATCGAATCTCAACTAGCCGAGTATCTAGCACAAGGTAAAGAAAAGCCGTACGTGCCACCAGTGAAAACACCAGTAGATGTTTGTTGAGGGGGGCATGGGGCATGGGGCATGGGGCATGGGGCATAGGGCATAGGGCATGGGGCATAGGGCATAGGGCATGGAGCGGAGGGGCGGAGGGGAAGAAATATATTGGTAAAGTTTTAGCGAGAAGTATTAATTGTTCTCGAATAAACCTTTTTTTCTCCCCTGCACCCCTGCACCCCTGCACCCCTGCACCCATGCCCCATGCCCCATGCCCATTGCCCTACTCAGTTATTTAATACCCAGCTAACGAGTGTACGAACACCAAAACCAGTTGCTCCAACACCGTTGTAGCCATTTTCTTTATCTGCCCAAACTGGTCCTGCAATATCAAGATGCGCCCAAGGAGTCTCTTTGACAAACTGCTTGAGGAAGAGGGCAGCTGTAATGGAACCACCAGCGCGTGGTCCGGTGTTTTTCATATCAGCAATACCAGACTTTAGCCCTTCAAAATATTTTTCTTCCATTGGTAGCCGCCAAATCTTTTCTCCGGCAATTTCGGCAGCTTTCTGTAACTCAGAAGCTAAAGCATCATCAGGAGAGAACAAACCACCAATGTCATCACCCAAAGCAATAATACAAGCACCGGTAAGAGTGGCTAAATCAACGATCGCATCAACACCTAGTTTAGTAGTAAAAACTAAAGCATCAGCCAAAGTCAAACGGCCTTCAGCGTCAGTATTATTAACTTCAATAGTCTTACCATTAGAAGCTGTGAGAATGTCACCGGGGTGCATAGCATGACCACTGATCATGTTTTCAGTGACTGCGGAAATAAAGTGTACTTCAACATCTGGCTTAAGCTGTCCAATAGCTTTAGCTGCGCCTAAAGTAGCTGCTGCACCGCCCATATCTATTTTCATGGTTTCGATACCGCTACCAGCACCTTTTATATTAAGTCCACCGGAGTCAAAGGTTAAACCTTTACCAACAATTGCCAGCTTACGTTTGGGTGTACCTTCTGGTTTATAAGTGAGGTGAATAAATTTAGGGGGTAAGTCAGAAGCTTGTGCTACTCCTAAAAAAGCCCCCATACCCAACTTTTCGCACTCTTCTCGTTCTAGAATCTCCACGTGCAAATTGTGTTCCGAGGCGATCGCTGTGGCAGTTTCCGCCATAGTAATTGGTGTTACTGAGTTTGCTGGTGCTGCTACTAACTGCCTTGCCAAAATAACACCGGAGGAAATTTGATGCGCACGGGTAATAGCTGCCTCTTGTTCACCCAATCCCAGCAAATCTACTTGTTCAACTTGTGGTCCTTTATCCTCTGGTTCAGATTTAAAGCGGTTATCTTGATACAGTGCTAACTCAACACCTTCAGCTAGGGCTTGCGCAGTTTGTTCTGCATCATCATTCCAAATTGGTAAACTAACGCCGACTGTTTTGCACTTTTGCTTTTTAGCTAAACGTGCTGCTGACGCGGCTGCTTTGCGTAGGGTTTCGAGAGTTAAGGCTTCTTTTTTTCCTAAACCCACAACCACAACTTTGCGAACTGGCGTTGCTGTACCCACTCGAGTAACAACACTGCTACCTTGCTTACCTTTAAATTCTTCTTCAGCAATCAGTTCTTTGATAGAACCGGCAAATTTTTCATCTAGAGTTACTAAATCACCAGCTAACTCTACTGAGTCTTCAAATAATCCTATTACCAACCCGTCCCCAGTCCATTCAAGAAGTGGGGTTTTCGTTGCACGAATTTTCATTTCTAGATTCTGTGTAAAAGTTCTTGTACCAGTATTGCGCAAAATATGCAGTTTATGCATATTGGTTAGCGCGTCCTCGAACATCCCGAGAAAATCGCGATCCACATTCCGATCGCAGCCCGAAATAGGTGATTTAGTACTCTAGGTTTAAGCACCTGACGAAATCTCACTGCTCCCCTTGTAAGTAATGATTAACAGAGAATTTTCCTCTCAGCGTGTTAGTCTACTTTGAACCACGCCAAAATTATAAGAAAGTAGGCTGAAAACCCCGTGCATTTATGCCGGGGATGAAAGCTACCAGAAGCCCTTTAGGGCTGAGTGACGTTTTCTCTTTTCGGTTCGGGTAGCGTATCTAACAACTCTTCGATCACTTGAGTCATGGTTTTATCTTTCTCAGCAGCATATAATTGTAACTTATGCATTCTACGTTCTGTAATCCGAATATGTAATTCTTTTTTAGCCATTTTGAGACACAATGACGACACATTTATGTTATCATAGATTCAGTTAACAACAAACAAGGAGGTGATAATACTTGCTAACAAACTATGTATACAAGCTACGTCCTAACGTCAGCCAATCAAACGAAATGAATCACTGGATTGACATGTTGAGAAGTCAATATAATTGGTGTTTGGCTGACAGGATTACCCAATACAACCAGCAATTCATTCATGGTGATTACTGCGATATTAGAACCAAGGGCGAGGCTTGCCCATTAACATGTTTTGTTAGCAAGAATGGGGCTACTGGTGAACCTTGGAAAGACAGCAAGGTTGATAAGGATGGGAAAACCTTGAATCCCCGCCGTAGCGCTGGAGCTATTCAAATAACAGCACTACCAATACTTAAAAAAGCTAGACCTTGGTATGCTCAGATTGATGCAACGGTACTACAGCAGAACATTACAAGATTAGATAAAGCCTACGAGAATTTCTTTAATGGGAGCGGGTTCCCTAAGTTTAAAAATCGTTCAACTTTCTCATCGTTTACTTACGCTGTAGGGGTCAAAGTTGAAGGCAATAAAATCTATCTGCCCAAACTGGGTTGGATGAGATTCTTTAACTCTAGACCGATTCCCACTGGTTTCACTGTCAAAGCTGCAACAATTCGTAAGCGTCAAGATGGGTGGTATGTATCGGTGAGAATCGAGAACAAAACTGTACCTGATTACATCCCAAAACCCTTAACGGAAATCAAATCTGTACTGGGCTGTGATATGGGGATATCCAAACTCGTTCACCTGTCGGATGGTTATCAAGTTAAAAATCCCAAGTTTTCAACCAACAAGAAAGTTAAGCGCAGGCTGAAAATTAGGCAGCGTAGAGTTAACCGCAAGGTTAAAGGTAGTAAGAATCGTAGAAAGGCGGCTATTAGAGTTGGTAAGCTACACAAGAAAATTGCTGACAAACGTCAAGCTTACCAATGGGAAGTAGCTAGCTTAATCGCTTCTAGAAATGTTGATTGCATAGCGATTGAAGACTTGAATGTTTCTGGAATGCTCAAGCGCTGCCGTCCAAAAGTTGATGAGGTAACAGGACGATTTTTAAAGAATGGGCAGAGTGCAAAGAAAGGTTTAAATCGTTCAATCTCTGATGCTAGCTGGAATGAGTTAACTCAGAAAATCGAGTACATGGCTGTGAAGTCAGGAAAGATTTTAATCAAAGTGAACCCTAAACACACAAGCCAAAAATGTAACGCTTGCGGTCACGTTGATGCTAGTAGTAGGGACAAAGAAAAGTTCATTTGTGTTGCCTGTAATCACATGGCGCAGGCTGACATAAATGCAGCTAAAAATATCAAAGAACTGGCTGTGTCTAACATAGCAAGTATGGTACTGGGGGACTCTCAGAAACCAGGGTCACGAGACTCTAAACGCCCGAAACAACGTAAGGAGACATCAACACGCCGCAAAGGCAAACGTGTTGAGCCTGGGAACCTTAGTGATAAGGATATTGAGAGACTTGTCTCTTAAGAATCTCCGCGTCTTTAGACCGGAGAGTGTCAATCATATTGAGGGCTAAAAATCCGACTCCCAACTACTTGATCAACTATTTTTGGATAGAATCCGTGAGCAATTTGACGGAATTCGCCTGAAGTAACAAGCTTGCCCCAGCAATGAAGAAAGCAAATATCATTATCATTTTTCTCCCTGAGCATAGATGCAGCTTTAATTTGGCACATTTGATCTGTGTGAGAAAGCATCTCAACAGATTTATTGTTCACGCTAGATACAGCGTCGATTGGGGAAATGTTATATATCTCAGGAAGCCTAGTTACAGAAAATTGTGTGCGATTAATAGCTCTAGCTAGGGCTAGCTGATCGTGCTTTTTAAACTTTAGCCACTCCTGATGCCATAGCTCAAATAAAGACTGAGTTTGTATACTGTCCCTCCAAAGAATTACCCCACTATTAAACTGAGTTGTGCTTTCTGGAAGATATTGTAAGGTGTAACTTTTCTCTTCTGGAAAAATATGATCGCACAGGGACAAGGTTGGACGTCTGTCGACCACCATAGCTATATCTCCTTGAGAGAGATAGTCCCAAATATCAGAAATAGGTCTTAGGGGAAGAATATCTGCATCTAGAAAAAGTGTTTCCTTGTATGGACTAAAGGTTGATAGACGTGTCTTAATGTGCCTAGATAAAAATGATCTATGATCATTTATCTCAGTTGCCTTAATAAATCTAGGAGTAATTTCGTAGGCATCAAGAGGCAGAAATTTCAATAACAGATGATCACAGATCAGAGTGATCGGTATCTTTGGCTCCAATTGACGTAGGCTCATCGCACTGATTAACGCTGCTTCCAGATATAAACTATTTCCGATTGCGAAATAAACCACTCCTCGATTTGTCATATAAAGAAGCTTTAGATCATGAACAATACTTTACAATAGCTTAAATTAGAAGCCCACACCCTCTCAACAAGAGGAGTATAAAGTCATCACGTCCTAGTGTCAACAACTAATTCCAAAATTATATTAGTTAGTTCTTCAGGAATGATAGGTTTAGCCAGATGTCTTTGAAAACCTGCTGCGATCGCCTGAGTACGATTTTTTTCTCCTGCGTAGGCGGTGAGCGCGATCGCAGGAATATCGCCGCCCAGTCGAGGTGGTAGTGTTCTTACTTGTTGGATAAGATTGTAACCATCTTGTTGTGGCATTCCAATATCACTAACCAGCACATGTGGTTTGAAGGTTCCTAGAACCTCCAATGCTTGCTCGACAGAAGCAACAGCAGTTGCCGTTGCTCCGCTATCCTCTAGAGCAAACACTAAAAAATCTCTTGAATCAGCTTCGTCATCTACCACTAAAACTCGCACACCTTTAAGCGGAGAGTAAGTATAACTGTTTGGTTTAACGCTAGACGAAAGTGAAGAATTTACTATCCCTGCTTTTTTCTTGTCCTTACTTGATGCGCACAGAGGTAGCTGAACCGTAAATGTTGATCCTTGACCTTCTCCTAAACTACTTGCTGTGACGGATCCTCCATGCAATTCTACCAAATGACGCACAATTGCCAACCCTAACCCCAAACCACCTTGTTTACGAGTCGTAGAACCATCTGCTTGACGAAATGAATCAAACACATAGGGCAAAAAATCTGGGCTAATACCAATGCCGGTGTCGCTTACAATGATTTTTGCATGGGGGGAGTCGGAAATAACTTCCCTAATTCTCCCAATCTCTCTGTCTTCTGTTGACAGTTCTACCTTGACACTTCCACCATTGGGTGTAAATTTGATAGCGTTTGACAAAAGGTTCCAGATAATTTGTTGTAATCGATTCGGATCACCTAAAACTTGGAATTGAGAATTTCTTATTTTGGTTAGTTCTAAGCTTTGGAGTTCATTTTGTTGTTTTGGGAAGTGTGAATCAGTAGTTTCTTCATTTCCCACATCTAAAATCTTGAATTGTAAATCGATGGATTTAGCTTGAGCAGCCAAACGCATTGTATCTATTGCAGCTTCAATTGCTGGAACCAAACTGGTTGGGTGGGGGTGGAGAGTCAATTTTCCACGAATGATGCGAGAAACGTCTAGTAAATCTTCAATGAGTTGAGTTTGGAGCTTAGCGTTGCGCTCAATAGTTTCTAAGGCACGTTCAAAGGTTGGTGTATCTAATTTACGGCTACGCAGTAGTTTTGACCAACCGAGAATTGCATTGAGGGGCGATCGCAATTCATGGGAAAGAACCGCCAGAAACTCATCTTTAACTTGGTTTGCTTGTTCTAACTCGTCTTTCTGTTGCCGCAATTGAGCTTCGCTTGCTCGCAAAGCCTGTTCTGCTTGCTTAGACTCTGTAATATCACGAGTGATACTAAGTAGCGTTTCGACCGAACCATTTAAAGCGAACTCTGGTACAATTTGCGACTGGTAATAACGAATTCCATTAGAAGACAGAAAGTCGAAATCAAAAAAGCAGGGAAGCCCTGTGACAAAAACCTTGCGTAACCTTGCTTCCCAAGGAGAATAAATTTCCTCAGGAATTCCCAATTCAGGGGTTTTTTTCCCTACCATCATATTTGGTGGCATTCCCGTTGATCTTTGAATTGCAGGATTTACATAGACGTAGCGCAGGTTTTTGTCAATTCTGGCGATGATATCTGGCGAATTTTCCACCAACGCTCTAAATTCCTGCTCGCGACGGTGTAGTTCTGTTTCTGCTTGTTGGCGAGCCCGTCTTTCCTCAGCTTCTCGCAGTGCTCTCCGTATTGACGGCACTAAACGATACATTCTTTGTTTTAGTACGTAATCTATGGCACCTTTTTTGAGGGTTTCAATTGCTACTTCTTCCCCCATTGTTGCTGTGACAAAAATAAAAGGCACATCCGGACACACATACTGTGCAATTTCTAGAGCAGTAATGCCATCAAAGCCAGGTAAAGAGTAATCTGAAAGAATCAGGTCAAAGCTACCTTGCTCTAATGCCTTTTGATACTCATCGCGCGTTTTGACCTGCTTTAATCTATAAACAATACCACCCTCAGTCAATAGGGCGTCGATCAGTTCTGCATCTAGTAAACTATCTTCTAGCAACAGAAAACTTAGACCTGACATTACTGTATTCCTGTTATTCCTTGACTACTCCGTAAAGGGGGTATAGAACCAGGCGGGGGTTCGTTTATTATTGCCCAGAATAATCCTAACCCCTTAATCACATCCATGAATTCATGGAAGTCAATGGGTTTAACTACGTAAGCATTTGTACCTAATTCATAACACCGCAACAGATCCTGTTCCTCTCTTGAGGATGTTAGCACGACCACAGGCACAAGTCGTAAACTTGAGTCAGCCTTAAGTTGTGCCAAAACTTCTATGCCGTCAACTTTTGGCAGCTTGAGATCCAGCAGCACCACGACGGGGTTGCCTTCTCGACGGAGTCGATAGACACCACGTCTATAAAGATAGTCTAATGCTTCTTCACCATCACGGGCAACGACAACTTCATTAACCAAATTATTTTCCGATAGTGAAGTCAGGATTAATTCAACATCATTAATGCTGTCTTCTACTAGGAGAATGCGTTTAAGATCCATTATACTCTCCACTTTGTGTCCCCAACGCGCTCGGTAGCGAAAAATAAAATGTCGCCCCTTTGTCTATTTCACCTTCAGCCCAAACACGTCCACCATGACGGTGAATAATGCGCTGGACGTTTGCTAGTCCAACACCCGTGCCCTCAAATCGAGGATCACTGTGTAAACGTTGAAAAACGCCAAACAGTTTATGAACGTATTGCATGTCAAAGCCAATACCGTTATCTCGCACGAAAAATGTCACTTGCTGATCGCAAGTGATACTGGTGCCTACAGTGATTTCTGCTATAGGGCGGGTTTTTGTGTATTTTAGGGCGTTTTCTAACAAATTGTGTAGAGCCAGCCGCAACATCGAGGGATCACCCTGCACTTGTGGTAAGGATTCAATTTGCAAGGAAACTCTACGGTTGCTCATTTCTGACTCTAAATCATGCTCAACTTCTTGAACTAGCTGATTCATGTCAATAATTGTGAAGCGCATCTCAGTGCGTCCCATACGGGAAAAAGCTAGCAAGTCATCAATCAATTTGCCTGCTTGTTTTGAAGTTTCAGTTATTATATTGATGTAACGCTTACTCGTTTCATCGAGTGCTGTGGCTCCCAGACGTTTTTGTAACAAATCCACAAACCCACTAATGTGGCGTAATGGTGCGCGTAGGTCATGGGAAACTGAGTAAGAGAAAGATTCCAGCTCTTTATTAGCTGCTTCTAGTTGAGCGGTGCGTTCTTTTACCCGTTCTTCCAGTGTCTCGTTAGCCAGTTTGCGCTCAGTGATATCATGAGCAACAGCATAATGTAACCCAGTTTCTTGGTCTGGAACTGTACTCCAGAGTAGCCATTTGTAAGAACCATCCTGACACCGATAGCGATTCTCAAAGTTGATGACAGTCTTTCCTTTTGCTAGGTTCTCTACCTCAGCCAAAGTTTTTGCCCGATCTTCTGGATGCACAAACTCAATAAATGGTTTGGCAAGTAATTCTTGGTGAGAGTAGCCGAGAATTTTTTCAAAGGCTGGGTTTATACGTTTAAAGTACCCATCTATTCCCACAACACAAAGCATATCCAGCGATAACTTAAAAAAGCGATCGCGTTCTGCTTCAGCTCGTTTAAGATCGCTCAAATCTAGAATAAAGGCGATTGTCTCTTCCTTTTGCTCGCCAATCAAAGCGAAACCTATTAGCACAGGCACACGAGAACCGTCTTTGCGAATATATTCTTTTTCGTAAGGTGTGCAAATCCCCTTTTGTTTTGCCTGGGCGATCGCTATCTCATCCAATACTAGATGCTCTGGTGGCGTTATATCAGTCCACCGCACTCCGCCAAACTGATAGTCTTTGCGGCTATAACCAATAATGTGAAGAAAAGCATTATTTACCTCATTCACTCCTCCATATACATCGCCAAAAAGAATCCCGATAATGTCTGAATCGGCAAATAACCGCAGTCGTGCTTCACTTTTACGCAATGCTTGTTCTGCTGTTTTACGCTCAGTAATATCACGGTTTACTTCTAGAAAACCTTTTACCTTTCCTTGTGAATCACTGATTACCACTTGACGACTCTCGACTATGAGCTTTGTATTGTCTTTACACGTGTGCAGAAGTTCACCCTGCCAACTTCCGCTGTTGACCAGCGTGGTATCAATATCTTTAAGACCCTGTATGACTTGAGTTTGGAGAAGCGTATGGCTTACTTTTCCTATAGCTTCTGCTTTTGAATACCCATACATTTCCTCGGCACTTTGGTTCCAATAACTGATCTCACCGTTAGCATTGCGAACAAATATTGCCTCGTATGCTAACTCCAATAAACTAGCTTGCTGCTGTAGTGTCTGCTCTACTTTTTTGCGATTCTCGTCAACTTGGTTAATAAACTTGGCATTCCACCAAATCAAGATTAAAAAAATCAGGTTGACTGACACCACTAGTAGTGATAAACCAAAGGCTGGGTCGTAGTAATTGGCTTTTTGTCCTTGAAGAATTAACCAGCTGACAATTATCGGTACGGCGATCGCACTCGGTATCAACCGACGAGCGAACACTCCTCCGCTTAAGTCACTGGTAATCGTTTTCATCAGCCCCCTTTCAGAACTACCAAGTAAAACTCCCAAACAAAGTACCTCAAAGGTTATTGCCGTATGTAACGCCATTGAGGTAGTATAAACGCTGAGGTGATAAAAAACTTTCACTCCAAAGGCATAGCCTATCAATGCTTGAAAGGAGATCAACGCTACAACCAAGCTCAAACCCTGAGCTAACCAATAACTCCGGTTAGTCCTTTGATCCTGTAACCAAAGCGCTGTACTAATTAACAAAAAACTCACAGCAGTATTCGCTCCCATTCGTCCCGGAGAAGAAGTTGCTGCTGATAACGGTAAATCGCGAACTAGCAGTTCGTCGATGCCTAGATTATAGAACCAATATTGACTAAGAGTAAGCAGCGCAATCAGTCCCACGGCGATCGCGCACCCTCGGCGAGTTAGCACACTACTATAGGTATTTCTCCTAGTAGTATGCCATAGTGATACCCCAGCTAGGATAAAACAGAGTGCAGTGTTAGCTTTCATTGAAGCTAGACCTGGTATAACACTCTTTAACACGGCGAAATTAAACTTCCAGCCAATCAGTACAAGACAGCCAACGATCACAACAATGGCACTTGCAAGATTTGAACCAGCTTTAGTCGTGCTGAGGTTAGGCATACCCGATCACTCCAACCTCAAATACCTGTTTTCTCCTTAATAATATTTCAGCGGGGGATACTATTTTCCGCATTGATCTGCCACTCTGAAAAAGCCAAAAAATCTCTAAAATCTACCATATGCTTGATGCTAAGCTTGGTGAAATTATCTTTGGATAGATTTTGTTAAGATTCACGCGCAAAATACTTCTTCAGAAACTTGACAAACTAGTCAGTTCAAGATTTTTTTACAGTATTGTGTTAGGGTCAATGTTAAATTTACTAGTAATCGCTTCTATCACTTTCTGTTCAATGGGTGTGATCTCACCGTCGAACTGAGCAATTCTGTAGCACTGAGCTAGTAATGGGACGGCAAAATCACGGTTCAGCTGATTAAGCAGTGTGTCTAAAGGCTGAGGTGATTTGATGTTTTGCGCAATAGCTTCTAATGAGTCAGGACTTAGCTTTAAAGCTTGCAACCCCGGCAAAATTTCCGACCAAGTTTTCTCTGGGTTGCTGGCAAGGACCATGTGAACTAAGATTTGATCCATGACTGCTTCTTGGGCGATCGCTTTTTCCAAATAATTTTCGCTTTGTTCCTTTAACTGTGTCAGTGTCTGTTCTGAATTTATGGAAGTTGATGGATCATCCAGCTTCGCCTCATAAAACCGACAAGCTGCATATCCTAACGAATAAATCATTGTCGCGTTCGTGCTGGCGGCTATCATTGTTCCAGCAAAAGGAATGTTTCGTAGCAAACCTAAACCCGCTGCTTTGAGCAAACGACCGCCTCCCAGCGCCAAACCAAAAATTGCTAAGACTTCACCTTTACGAGCAGGATCTTTTAAGTCTAATCCATAAGCAGCTGCAATTTGATATATCATTTCTGATTGCAATTGCGTTGTTGCTGCCAAATCAACTGCTAACAGCGCCAACGCTTCCCCTGGTATAATGCTAGTCGCTATCCCGATCCCCCCAGCCTTAGTTGCTTTTGCAATCATAATGCGGTGACTGATTTGGCTTGGTGATTCTTCGGGATGTTCTTGTTGTAGCTTTTTTACTGCTGCTTGTGCATTGTCAAGGTTTACGTTATCAACACCGCCAGCCAACCAGCTAAGATTTAATACGCCAGCAAGCTTTCTGAGGAACCAGTTGCCACTCAGGTAATTAACGACTTTTCCTGTTTTATGAGTAGCGTCCTCAATAAACTTTTGTGTTTGTTTTGTTGCTGATTTTCCTACCGCATCGGCTGTTTTTACCGCCTCTTGTCCAGTCCGCAAGAAGGATTCCAAAAAAGATGGTTTATTTTGCTTGACAGGAGGTAACCCTGTTGGGGGTGCATCAACTGACTCATGTTGGGGTTCAGTGTTCATTTTCGCAGACCGTTGGGTAAAGTCTTTCTTTTTTTGTTTTAGCGGAAATACGCTAAATTTCTCCTCCTTCTCGAAGCACAATTTGTCGATTCAGCAACCACGATTTTAACCTGTGGGCTTCCTCCTTTGGGTTGTGTGATGTTAAAGTCACTATTAGCGAAGAAAATAGCGCCTACATCTAATCCCTGTTATGCAATTTTTTAATCTTTAACTCAAAGCCCCAAGACTCACTTGTGCTTCGCAGGCGAGAAACTGCCTTAACGCGAAAGCGTTCCCTTTGGCACAGGAGGATTGGGATGAATTTTGCCTGCTTTCTCAGTTATCGCTGATTCATGAATATAGACGAATTTTCTTGGCAAGTAACGGTATGGCGCTCACAACTAGCTGGATTCCTAGAGCGTACTAATAAATCAACACTAGAAAAGGAAACGCTAGGAGAAGCTTTAGACGAACTACACATCCTTTTAGAAGAACTGATACTAGCTGAGGAGGAACTGAACGGGCATAATCCTGTTGTGGCAAGTACTCAACTTTTAATAGAAGCAGAACACTACCTTTACCAAGAATTATTTGAGTCCATACCAGATGGCTATTTACTCACAAATCAGCATGGCGTAATCCAAAAAGCTAACCGGGCGGCAGCAAATCTATTAAATGTTTCGCAAAAATTGCTGGTAGGTAAACTGTTGGTGAGTTTTATCCCTTCCGAGCTTCGGAAAAATTTTCGTTTTCGCCTCCGCCAGCTACATATTTTAAATAAATTCTCAGAGTGGGAAATTAGCTTACAACCCCGTAACCGTAAACCTATTGATGTCTCTATAACGACGACAAAAGTGCGCGATCAATCAGGCAATTTGATTGGACTGCGCTGGCTACTCCGTGAGATTAACGAACTTAAGTGTAAGTCGGGAACACCGGAACAGACTAAGCTTTTCCTGGGGGAGCAAAACGCTCGGGTAAAAGATGAGTTTTTGGCTATTGTCTCACACGAGCTGCGATCGCCCCTGAGTGTGATCCTCGGCTGGGTACAAACGTTGCAAAATGGATCTGTAGATGCAGTTACAACTGCACGGGCTTTAGAGACTATTGAGTGCAGCACCCGAACACAAATACAGCTAGTAGAGGATCTACTTGATTTATTTCAGATCACTACTGGTAAACTGCAAATAAATCTTGTTTCAGTTCCACTTGTTCCTCTTATCACAACAGTTATTGATACTGTTCGTTCAGATGCTCTTGCTAAATCAATTGATTTGCAGTTTACAGCCCAATTCGAAAATCCCGAGATTCAAGTTCTAGGTGATCCAAAGCGCTTAGAACAAGTCATGAGAAATCTATTATCAAACGCGATAAAGTTCACTCCAAAAGGGGGAAAGGTGGAGGTGCAACTAGAACAAGTAGCAAAAAAAATGACTTATCCTTTTCTACCACCCTCTCCTAACTATGCCAAAATTACTGTCAAAGATACCGGCATAGGTATTAGTCCTGAGTTTTTGCCCTTCGTCTTTGAGCATTTTCGTCAAGGTGATAGCACCATGACTAGATCATATGGTGGTTTGGGTGTCGGGTTATCGCTTGTGCGTCATTTAGTAGAAATGCATGGCGGAACCGTTGATGTGTCGAGCCTGGGACAAGGTTTGGGTACGACGTTTACGATAAAGTTACCGGTTTGAAGAGGGAGCAGGGGAGCTCTTAGCAGGGGAAGCAGGGGAAGCAGGGAGTAGGGTGCGTTAGGCGCATCAAGAAGTATCATTTTTTACCAATTACTTGTTTTTGCGCCGTAACGCACCGCTGAGTAACAATTTTTGCCCCATGCCCCATGCCCATTGCCCATTGCCCAATTAAGGTAAAAAATTATGATTTCTCATAATGTCGTAGAGAAAAATATCTTTTTCAAGCAAGCAAGCGTGTCCGCTATGGGGTAATACGACCACTTGGGGGTTGGGTAAAATTTTCACTAACCGTTTTGCTTCAGCTAAAGATGGCAAAAGATGATCAGCAGCACTAGCAATGAGCAAAACAGGTTGAGTGAGTTGACGTAACTGGGCTTCATCTACATTAAAGTCTCTAAGCAAGGAGAGTCGCCAGAGGGCTGTTGCTGACGGTACGGAACGCACAGTTTTTAAGAGTTCATGGCGATCGCGCTTAGAAATTCTGTTTAATGCTGCTAAAAAAGGCAATAAACCAACTGTACCGACTTCATATAGGGATGATGGCACTAAGTTTGTTAGCTGAGATGCCGGAGTAAGCCAAGGATGAAGATGAAAGCTAGAAGCTGGGTTGATCAGGATAATTCGTTTAAACAATTGCGGTGCAGCCAGCGCTACTTTCTGGGCTAAACAGCCCCCAAAAGACTCTCCACATAGGTAGACTGACCTTGGTTGGCTTTTTTCCAGTTCTGCATGAATTAAGTCTAATAGACTGTTAGTCAACACGTCCCAGCTAGTGAGGTCATCTCGTGGAATAGCTAAACAACGGACATCAAAGCCTGCTTCTAATCCAGCAGTTTGCGATCGCAATAATTTACCAGTTCCGTCCATTCCTGGCAAAAAAATAAATAACGGATACTCTGGCTGTAGCCTTTTAGGCGTTAGGAAACAGGGCTTAATTTCAACTTGGGGGATAGTCATTTTTCAATATTAAATAGTCATATAGTCAATTAACTATTGATTTTAATAATAACCTTGACGTAATAGGTTTTGTATCTCAGAATGACAGTGATTTGTCAGTTCTGCCACAACGGTTTTAGCTTGTTTTCCTTGGTATTTTTCCTGATGTTTCGATTGAATCCAATAAGGTTGACCAACCAACACTGCGACGCGACGGTATATTACCAGAGGATGCCAACCCGGTTGATTAAATAAAGCTTCTGAAGGATCGAAGAAACTTAGTAGCTTTAAAGGTACGGCGGATGTGTTAACTTCTTCAAGAGAAGCTATGGCGATTGGCAAAATTGCTAAATCTCTTACTTGAGATCGCAAAGCCAAATGGGCAAATCCCCTCTGGAATTCGCTCATTGTGTCTGGTTGGGTAAATTTTACCATTGGTTCTGTTCCTTCGGGAAACACACCAACAGCCTGTTTAGATTGTAAAAGTACTTGAGACTGGACAAAAAAGCTCTGCTGGCGTTGTTGGCTGGCTTCTAGGGGAAAGCATCCCAACTGACCTGTGACAATCTCCCGCATAATTGGAACTTGCCCCATATAGTGATGGCAAGCAAAGCGAATTGGACGGGATATTGCTGACATGAGAATTGGTGCATCCATAAAGCTACGGTGATTGCTTACCACCAGCACGCTCATATCCTGGGGAATGCGGTTCTCGTAATAGAGAAACATTTTCATTGACAGGGCTGCCAATAAGGAACGGGATATGTCCAGGGGACTCTTTACACTCATGCCTTTTCAATAAAAATTTTCAGATCGTAGATCAATTAATCTTAATTTATTTTTTACATTTCTTAATCTACCAGAGGACTACCGTAAGATAGAAATATCTGAGCTACAAGGGATTCTGCACTACCACGACAATAAAAAGAATAATGAGCTTTTGTTACAGTTAATAGTCAATTTTTTATAAATTTTAAGTATAAATTAACGGCTCTTATACTTCTCATTAAAAAAAATCGAGGAGAAAAGAAATTTGTTAGCATTATGGCATTGGTTGAAAAATTTGTAGTTGTATTATACAATGACGTCGTTTTGCCAGTAAAAATCAAATACAAAACCGCGTTAATAAGTAGTTTTTATTTCCCAGGAATCAAGTGAATAAAAAAGAATTGTCATTTGCACTTACAACACCGCTATATTATGTAAACGATTTACCTCACATTGGCAGCGCTTACACGACAATGGCAGCAGACGTGTTAGCCCGCTTTGAAAGACTTTTAGGTCATTCGGTGCTGCTAGTTACAGGTACAGATGAGCACGGGCAAAAAATTCAGCGAACAGCCGAAAGCAAAGGACTAGCACCACAAAGTTTTTGTGATGAAATGTCAGTTGGTTTCGTCTCCCTATGGGAATTGCTAAATGTTCAATATGATCGCTTTATTCGGACGACGGATCACCGCCATGAAGCGATCGTTAAAGAATTCTTTCAGCGACTCTGGAATACAGGAGATATTTACCTGGGACAACAAAAAGGTTGGTACTGCGTCTCGTGTGAGGAATTTAAAGAGGAACGGGAACTTCTAGACGAACACCGTTGTCCACTTCACCCCAATAAACAAGTTGAGTGGCGAGACGAGGAAAACTACTTTTTCCGTTTATCCAAATATCAATCTCAACTACAAGCACTGTACGAATCTAAACCGGATTTTATCCAGCCATCAAGCCGTCGTAATGAAGTCAAGAGCTTTGTGAACTCAGGTTTACAGGACTTTTCTATTTCTCGGGTGAATCTAGAGTGGGGTATTCCACTACCAGTTGATCCCAAGCACACTATTTACGTTTGGTTTGACGCCCTGTTGGGTTATGTAACAGCATTACTAGAACCAGACCAAGAACCTACTTTAGAAAATGCTATAGCAAAATGGTTCCCAATTAACTTGCACTTAATTGGTAAAGATATCCTCCGCTTTCATACCGTTTATTGGCCTGCAATGCTAATATCAGCAGGGTTGCCTCTGCCAGAGCGAGTGTTTGTGCATGGCTTTTTGACCAAAGATGGTCAGAAAATGGGTAAGAGTCTGGGTAACACCCTTGATCCCATATCCTTGATTAAGTGCTATGGTGCAGATGCCGTTCGTTATTACTTCCTTAAGGAAATCGAATTTGGCAAAGATGGAGATTTTAATAAAAGCAGATTCATTGAAAAACTAAATGCAGATTTGGCAAATGATTTGGGTAATTTGCTAAATCGCACCTTAAACATGGTTAAAAAATACTGCGGTGGTAATGTACCGCAAATCACAAACGACAATATTCCTTTTGACCATCCATTAAAAGGTATTGGTTTACGTCTAGGGGAGCAGGTAAAAAATGCTTATGAAACGCTAGCTTTCAATCAAGCTTGTGAGAATATCCTCTCACTGGTGCAAGCCTGCAATAAGTTTATTGATGATCAAGCCCCTTGGTCACTATATAAACAAGGTCGGCAGGAAGCAGTAGAACTCGTATTATATACGGTTCTAGAATCAGTTAGACTAGCAGCTTATCTTCTGTCTCCAGTTATTCCGGATATCAGTAGCGATATTTACCAGCAACTGGGCTTTGGAATAAATTTTAACGATCAAATACAAACTTCAGCTAACGCCCCCTTTGAAATTCACTCTTGCTGGGGCGTATTAAGTAGTCAACAAAAATTGGGTGCACCCCATCCAATCTTTAAGCGAATAGAAATCTCTGAAAACGATTAGTCCTTTCAAACTCTGTTTTTTTCAAACTTGTCAGGGCTAAGTTTATTTATTAGCTCTGAAACATTATCATAATTAGCTCTTACTTGCTTGCTTGTAACTGTTAATACAAGTATCAATTATTACTTTTGATAAAAAATGAGGTATGACCATGATGTTAAATAATTTAGATAATGACTCGATATTCACGCCTGAACAAGTTTTAGAAAATCGCGGTCGTGTTGCTATATTTATTGATGGCTCAAATTTATTTTATGCAGCGCTGCAACTAGGAATCGAAATTGATTACACAAAGTTACTTTGTCGATTAACAGGGGGATCTAGGCTGCTACGTGCTTTTTTTTATACTGGTGTGGACCGGACTAACGAGAAGCAACAGGGTTTTCTACTGTGGATGCGCCGTAATGGCTATCGAGTGATTGCTAAAGATTTGGTACAGCTACCAGATGGATCAAAAAAAGCCAACTTGGATGTAGAAATTGCAGTAGATATGATGGCTTTAGTAGATTCCTATGATACCGCAGTATTAGTGAGTGGTGATGGAGATCTGGCATACGCCGTTAATTCGGTTAGTTATCGCGGCGTGCGGGTAGAGGTAGTCAGTTTGCGTTCTATGACAAGTGACAGCTTAATCAACGTCTCTGACCGCTATATTGATTTAGAAGCTGTCAAAGAAGATATTCAAAAGACTCCTCGCCAAAGCTATCCATACCGACCATTGTCTAGTGTGAGTTTTTTGGATGAGTCAGTAGATCCCGGTCATTTAGAAATACAAGAGTGATGAAGCAACAAGGTAAGAAAAAAGGGAGAGGGGAAAAAAGGGAGAAACATTTTTCCCCTTTCCCACTGATTATTTTGCCTGTAACTTTTTGCACGCTGATAGCATTAAGTGCTTGCGGGAATCAAAGCCATAAAGTGACCACCTCCCCCACGCAAAGTCCCGCTCGTCGGGAGACGGACAGCAATTTAAATTTCTTTGATGTTATTTTTGAACAAGCAGATGAAGTAGGAAGACCTATTTGGAAAGTCAAAGCTAAACGAGCAAAATACATCAAAGAGAAACAAATAGGTCAGGCTGAAAACCCTTATGGTGAACTCTACCAAGATGGCAAAGTAGCTTACCAAGTACAAGGACAACAAGCAGATATTAAGCAGGATGGGAAACAACTGTTTCTTCAAGGAAAAATTGTAGCCACAAATCCTCACAATGGCGTTGTGTTAAGGGGTAATGAGTTGGAATGGCGACCGAAAGAAGATTTGTTGATCGTCCGTAACCAGCTTAACGTCACCCACAAGCAACTAAAGGCAGTTGCGCAAGAAGCACGAGTAAAAACTCGCGAAGAACATATGGAATTTTTAGGCGGGGTAGTAGCAACTTCTACTGAACCAGCATTAAAAATGCAAACTGACCATTTGTTCTGGCAGATAAAAGAAGAAAAACTAATAGGCGATCGCCCAGTAAAAATCGACCATTATCAAAATAATCAAATTACTGACCGTGGTAGAGGTGATACGGCTGAAGTCAACCTGAAAACTAAGATTGCTACCGTTACCAAGAATGCACAGGTAGAATTACTAGACCCACCAATGCAAATAGCTAGTAACTCTATGACCTGGGATTTAAACGCTCAAAATGTAAGCACAAACCAACCTGTACGTGTGTTTCATCGTGCGGAAAATATTCGCATAACTGCTAATCAAGGTCAGATGAATATACCGCAAAGGATTGTTTATTTAACAGGTAATGTTAATAGCATTGGCAAGCGCGGTCAAGTACTTAAATCTAAAACCCTAACTTGGTATCTTAATAATCATTTGGTTAATGCTGCTGGCGATGTATTTTATCGACAGATAGATCCACCGTTAAGTTTTACCGGTCAAACAGCCTCTGGTAATTTAGAAGCAGAATCGATCACCGTGCATGGTGGTGATTCTGGTGGTAGAGTCTTGACAGAAATTATTCCACAAAAGTAGGGGCAAACGCCGTTTGCCCCTACTTTTGTCCTACCCCTAACCTTTAAAGACGATTTCGTTACGATTAACAGCACCGTATTCTGGCCAAACGTTGATAGCTCCGTGAGGAATTAAAACATTAGGAATGGATGTCACTGCTTGAAGTTGCTGAGCAAGACGTTGCAAGAGTTTGTCTTGACCAGTGCGAAAAGCTGATACATTTGTACCACGGTTAACAATCGCAAACCAAACTAAACCGCGATCGCGTGTTGGCATGACTCCAGCTAACGCACTGACATCTTTGAGCGTGCCAGTTTTGATCACGGTAGCAAGAGGTAAGTGTCTACCATACAGCGTCCCCCGGTGATCTAATCCTGAGATAAGAAATAAATCAGCCAGATCCAATTGATGCGCAAAGGCTTCACGTTGAACTGCCATTAACATAGCACAGACTGCCCTAGGGGAAATCCGATTTTCTGCTCCTAGTCCTGAACCATTTATTAACTGAATTTCTGACTCTGGCACTTGAGCAAGTTGAGCAGCTGTTGATTGCACTACTGTTGCACCTCCAACCGCTTGTGCTAGCATTTCCGCCATATCGTTGTTACTGAAAACATTCATCTCCTTAATCAGTTGCTTCAGTGGTAACGAATAGTGACGTAACAGCAAAGTTTGCCCTGGATTTTCCTGTGAGGCTAATTGCACTGGTCCTGTGATGACTACTTTAGGTTTAGGTGTTCCTTTGCGCATGCGTGAATATTGAAAAGCCGCCGCGCGTGGCCAAGTAGTATGGTTTAATGCTTGCTTGAGTAACTGACCTGCTAAGATTGGGTTACGTTGAAAATTCAGGGCGAAATTGCCACTAATGAGTAATTTACCCTTGACTTGGGTGATCCCCATTTTATTTAGGGCATTGCCAATGGCGATCGCTTCTTCCCAAACGAACAAAGGATCTCCTTCAGCAGTTATCACCAAGTCACCCTGCAATACTCCATTTTGCAATGGTCCTGTAGCACTTACTAAAGTTTGAAATTGGTGGTCTGGTCCCAAATTTTTTAAAGCAACTAGTGTAGTGGCAATTTTGGTTAAAGAAGCTGCTGGTAAAGGAGTTGTACCTTGGTGATTAGCCATCAGCATTGGACCTGACTGCATCCAAACACCTTGACTCTCTATTTCATTAAGATTCACCAATTTCAATGTTTGTAGTTCCTTGAGATATTCTTGCACTGTGGCGGATCCAGCTGGATTTGGATCAGAGGCAAGAACCAAGCCAGGACTAATTTGCCAAGACAATATATCTAAGGCATCTAAAGGCTTGACTTGTACTCCAGCCATCTTCAGCCAAAGTGAAATCAAACCCGAACCAAATAATTCCAGCATGCTTCATTCCTCTATTAGGATGTGCTACTTTGTTTTTATAGTATGAGGGATACTTGTCCGCACTGAGCCATAATAGCTGGTGTTTTTCCTCTGCGGAAGTGGGGAGAATGAAAAATAAATAATAAAACAGAATTCAGGAGTCAGGAGTCAGAATAAAGCACCCATAAAGGGACGGTGTTTTAAACAAAAATTTTTAACCCCTATCTCGTCCACAAGGGACACGGTTTTAAAACAATAATCATTCTGACTCCTGAATTCTGACTCCTGACTACTTTATAAAAAAGATCGAACTTTATCAGTTTAGTCCTTCGCTACGTTGCTTGTGTTATCCAATATCTTCTTCCTAATGTCAGGAAGCAAATCAGGGAATTTTGTTCAATTTGGTTGAACCAATTACGTTGTAGCATTGCGTCTACATCGACTAAAACCCTGACTTTTCAGTGAATTTCTGCGCATTTTGTGATCATTTATGTTATCTTGGGCTAGGTATAACCTCTGTTGAAAGTAATGAAACTTGCAGGCCGAAAGCTTTTGGGTTGATCACAAAAAAAGGTGTTCATTTGTTACATCATTATTTTTGTTTATCCGTGGCATTTATGTCACCCTTTAGCCCTGAATTGAAGAGCATGTTTTGGCAATTAGAAATTAGCAACTTTCAGTAGAGGCATCTGGTAAAATTTGTAAGGTTTCTAGAAGCTTTGAGCAATGGGATCGACTGGCGTACGGATCGCAATTGACGCAATGGGAGGGGATCACGCACCTCGTGAAATCGTAGCTGGCGCACTGCGGGCAAGAGAAGAACTGGGTGTGGAAGTATTGTTAGTGGGAAATCCCCAAGAAATTCAATGCCAACTGCCACCAAAGACCAATTTGGGGCAGATAGAGATCGTTGCTGCTGAGGAAGCGATCACTATGGAAGAAGAGCCTTTGAGCGCCATCAGACGCAAACCGAAGGCTTCGATCAACGTGGCAATGGATTTAGTAAAGCAAAACAAGGCAGACGCTGTCGTTTCTGCCGGTCACTCTGGAGCAGCTATGGCAGCAGCTTTGCTCCGTTTGGGACGGCTACCGGGAATTGACCGTCCAGCAATTGGCGCGGTTTTTCCCACAATCGTAGCGAATAAGCCTGTACTGATACTTGATGTCGGTGCAAACGTAGACTGCCGCCCCAAATTTTTAGAACAGTTTGCTGTTATGGGGTCGGTATATAGCCAATACGTTTTGGGTACTCCAGAACCTAAAGTTGGTTTATTAAACATTGGGGAGGAAGACAGCAAAGGCAATGATGCCGCAGTCCGTGCTCACCAAATGCTACGGGAAAATTCTCGAATTTCTTTTATTGGTAATGCTGAAGGTCGTGATGTTTTGTCTGGTCGCTTTGACGTAATTGTATGTGATGGTTTTGTGGGCAATGTGTTGTTGAAATTTGCCGAAGCAGTTGGAGAAGTCTTATTGCAAATCATCCGAGAGGAATTACCTCAAGGATTGCACGGTCAAATAGGTACAGCAATTTTAAAATCAAACCTGAAGCGTATTAAGCAACGAGTAGATCACGCGGAACATGGAGGGGCTTTACTTCTTGGCGTGGCAGGAATTTGCATTATCAGTCACGGCAGCTCTCAAGCACCTTCAATTTTTAATGCAATTCGTATGGCAAAAGAAGCAGTAGATAATCAAGTGCTGCAACAAATTCTCTATCAATATCAAAGTTTACAAGGCGAAACCAGCTAGGAATTTATATTCTCTAGCCCATGTTAGTTGTTGGTTGTTATGAGTTATCAACCATTAAACAACCAACAACTAACACTTAAGTAGATAGCATTCTGATTGGCTTGTGGTTCCGCATTAGCGTATGTGGAGCGCAAATACAAGCCTTTTAAGTCAATTTTAAAAAAACTTTACATAATTGGTATTGTTGACGCAGATAATAGCTGATAGCTTGGGAGAAATTTAGGAGTGCAAAATTTAGGAATCGCAATTACAGGTAGTGGCTCAGAAGTACCAGCAACTTTTTTAGATAACCTGGGACTAACTGAACTAGTTGATACATCAGATGAATGGATCACCACACGAACAGGAATTCATCAACGAAGGTTAGCGCAACCCACTGAATCTTTAACTAGCCTTGCTACTGCTGCGGGTAAAAAAGCACTCGCAGCCGCAGGAATCGAACCACAAGATCTGGATCTCATTCTACTAGCTACCTCTACCCCAGATGATTTGTTCGGCAGTGCTTGTAAAATTCAAGCGCAATTGGGGGCAAGCAACGCTGTGGCTTTTGACTTGACAGCTGCTTGCTCTGGTTTTGTATTTGGATTGGTGACAGCTGCTCAGTATATAAGAACTGGAGTTTATCAAAAAGTACTCCTGATAGGGGCTGATATACTCTCTCGTTGGGTCGATTGGCAAGACAGACGCACTTGTGTGTTATTTGGAGATGGTGCTGGGGCTGTAGTGTTGCAAGCAAACTCGTGCGATCGCTTGTTGGGGTTTGAACTCAAAAGCGACGGCACTCAAAACTATTGCTTAAGCGTGGCATACACACCCGAACAAACACAACTTGTCCAAGGTATCAACGTTGGGAAAGGAAACTTCCAACCAATTGCGATGAATGGCAAAGAGGTTTACCGTTTTGCTGTCCAAAAAGTACCAGAAATCATAGACAAAGCTTTATTCCGTGCTAATCTCAGTGTTGACGACATCGATTGGTTAATATTACATCAAGCTAATCAGCGCATTATTGAAGCTGTACAAGATCGCCTAAATATTCCAGAGCATAAAGTTATCACGAATCTTGCATACTACGGTAACACTTCTGCTGCTTCCATACCGTTAGCACTAGATGAAGCAGTCAGCCAAGGAACCATCAAAACTGGTGATGTAATCGCTGTATCGGGTTTTGGTGCGGGATTAACTTGGGGAGCAGCCATTTTTCAATGGGGAAAATAAAGAAGGAGTCAGAAGTCAGAATACAGGAGTCAGAATATGCCATGGCTGAAGCCAGGGTTTTGAAATATGAAAAAATTCTTCACTCTGCTCCACAACTAAAATCGAAGGCTGTCTTACCCAGCAGTCTAAAGAATTGATTTTTGACTTCTGACTCCTGACTCCTGACTCCTGAATTCTTTTTTATACCAAATACGAAACAGAAAACAACATAATGACTAAAACTGCATGGGTATTTCCCGGTCAAGGCTCCCAGGCGGCAGGAATGGGAGTAGATTTATTAGAGCTACCCTTAGCTAAGGAAAAGTTTGCCCAAGCCAAGGAAATATTAGGCTGGTCTGTAACTGAAATTTGCCAAAATGAGGAAAAACTATCACGCACTCTATACACTCAGCCTTCTTTATACGTTGTAGCAAGTATTCTTGCTGATGTCATCAAAGAAAAGGAAAAACCCGATTTAGTAGCTGGGCATAGTTTGGGGGAATATGTTGCCCTTTATGTTGCTGGTGTATTTGAGTGGTCTGTTGGCTTAGAAATTGTGAAGCGTCGTGCTGAATTAATGGACAATACAGCAGGTGGTATGATGGCTGCTTTAATGAATTTTGATCGAGAACAATTAGAGCAAGTCATTACCGAAACTCCTAACGCCGTGCTAGCAAATGACAATAGTCCAATGCAAGTCGTTATTTCCGGCACTCCAGAAGCGGTCAAAGAGGTTATGTCTAAAGTGAAGGCAAAACGCGCCATCCCCTTAGATGTTTCTGGGGCTTTTCACTCACCTCTAATGACAACTGCTGCTGACAAATTTCAAGAAGTGCTAGAATCTGTAGAATTTCAGCAAGCTACCGTGCCAGTTTTATCTAATGTAGAACCAGTTCCATCTGTTGATGCTCATGTTTTAAAGCACCGCCTCACACAACAAATGACTAGTTCAGTACGGTGGAGAGAAATATCACTAGCACTACCAGAAAATGGTATCGGACGAGTTGTCGAGATTGGACCTGGTAAAGTTTTGACAGGTTTAATTAAACGCACTTGCTCTGATTTAATATTAGAAAACGTTCAAAGTATTTCTGAATAGGGCATGGGGCATAGGGCATGGGGCACAGGAGAAGAATTAAGTCGGTAAATCTTTAGTGCCAAGAGAGTATAAATACTACTTGTTCAATCCTCCCCTGCTCCCCTGCTCCCCTGCTCCCCTGCCCCACGCCCCATGCCCCATGCCCCATGCCCCACGCCCAATGACCTATGACTCGAAGCCGCGAACCGATTATTAGTTTATTGCTGTACCATGCCTTTAAGTGGTCAGTAGTTAGTCCTGTACTTCATACGTACCTTCGAGGACGGATCTATGGTGCCGAAAATGTTCCTAAAACTGGACCACTTGTGGTAGTCAGCAATCATGCTAGTAACTTTGATCCACCAATTGTTTCTAATTGTGTAGGTCGTCCAGTGGCGTATATGGCAAAGGAAGAACTGTTTAAAATCCCAATTTTGAAACAAGCAATTGAGTTGTACGGTGCTTACCCTGTAAATAGGGGGGCTGCTGATCGTGCTGCTATGCGGGCAGCGTTAAAGTATCTTGATGAGGGATGGGCTGTAGGTATTTTTTTACAGGGGACTCGTACCCCAGATGGGCGTATTACAGATCCAAAACGGGGTGCAGCTCTGATTGCTGCTAAGGTTAAAGCACCAATTTTGCCCGTATGTTTATGGGGAACTGAAGCTATTGAAGCTAAGGGTGGAGCCCCCCGTTCGGCTCCAGTGACAGTACGGATTGGTAGCGTGATTGAAACACCAAGTTCTACTGACAAAGAGGAATTAGAAGCGGTGACAAAGCAATGTGCAGCAGCGATTAATGCGCTTCATGATTTGGGGCGGTAAGTAGAATAAATCTATAGTGCATCAACTTGGGGAAATTATGTCGGATTTAAGAACGGAATTAACAGAAAATTTGGATGAGTCGGAATGGGAGTGGCTGATTCCTCATGTAAAACGCGACGCAGTCATTGTGGTGGTGCAAGGACTAGATTTACTCGATGTGGGTGTCGCGATCGCTAGCGATAAAGTTTCAGAAGTACAAGCCTGGATTGATGAAGCATTGATTGCCAAACCCTCAGCCACTCAGGTGGGAGAATGGAATCACGAGCGCACTAAAAAATTTAACACTCTAATTGTGCAGCCTTATGTACTTGTGCAGGAGAAACCAGCTTAGCACCTAATTTATCGCTTTTCTTGCGATTCATGTGTTCCCGTATAACCAGTTGCTACCCAAAGTACGGCTCTTACTCCATCTCGAATAGATTTTTCAATTGGCTCTGGAGAGTAGTCAGAAGGGACGGGTACTGGTTTGAAATCAATTCCTCGGCTACCTAGAACGATATCGCCGATAACTTTAGCTCGACGCATGTGGTAGTCTGATGTAATTAAATATACGCTTTTGATGCCAAGAGATTCCAGATGGTCTACAACCGTGGTGAAATTTTCTAATGTGTTGTTGGCTTCGTAGTCTAAATGCAATCGCTTAGTATTTACCCCGCTTTTGGCGAACACCAGTCTAGTTACCTTTGGAGGACTACCTCCAGAGATCCAAATTGGTAAATTTGGGTGTTGACGAGCAAATTCGGCTGTAAACTTCTCTCGTTCTAATTTTTTGGTTGAACCACCCAACACTAAAATTGCTTGCGGTTGTAGAAATTGGATTTTGATCTCCTTGTAACCCCATAACCCCATTAGCGGTAGGGCGACTAAAGCCATAACTTTAGATAGTAACTTATTCAACATGTCCTGCTCTTGAGTCTCACACCGAAATATTTGATTCGGTATTGGGAGGAATTACGCGCTTAATTTGTTGCGTCCCTGACCAATTTCCCGCGTAGTGGTTAGGAGGCGGAGAATAGCGATAAATCAAGCAATCTCTTAGACTGCTACGCATAATCTCGTGCTCCGTTTAATTAGTTGCACTTTTGATGGACTGAACTGACCGATACGACGCCAATCGTGGTTATAAACTGAAATATTCTTGGTTTTACTGGTACTCGCATAAAGTGATAAACCTCCGAGTAAAGTTATCAGTCCCTTCGCCCAACTTGTTCTGCATGTCCTTTCTAAGAGCGCCTACAGCCAGTAGGCTTAGAGATAACCCGAACTAGGGAAATATTCGGGAGTCCGTAACAGAACAAGTCTCGTGGGCTAGTCATCTCTTACGTTGAAATCTGGCTCTTTCAATCCCACACTATACCGCTTGCGGTTAGTGTGGGTAGTTGACGGCTCTATCCACTTGAGCTGTTTAGACTGTAATTTTTCTGTTTTAAAGGATAATAACGGAATAGGAAATACGCAAGAGGTAGGGAAATCTTAGCGGGGGAGCAGGTGAGACCAGCGCCCATCTTGGCGGTCTCCGTCACGATAGCGAGTCTACGAGCGTCTGGGCGACTGGCGTTAGCGCCAGCTAACGCCAGTCGCAGGAGCGTCACCCGAAGGGGGGAGTAAAGGAAGCTCCGTTAATGGACTATTTATAAAGTCAGCATTAAATTGCAGTGGGGTGTTTAACGCGCATTACCATGTCTCATTGTTTGACGAGAAACAATAGGTATTTGTTTCAGTACCCTACACTTATTTATGGGGCTTTCCCTTGCTCTCCCTGCTAGGAGATACCCAGATCTGAGATCCGGTATTCTTGCCTTCTTTATTTGATATTCAAGTAGATAAAACGGTTTTCCGGCTAATTATTCAATTTTGTTTACGGGACTGGCCAGATTCGAACCGGCGACCTAGCGCTTAGGAGGCGCTCGCTCTATCCAGCTGAGCTACAGCCCCAATTATATGTCAATAGTATTATGATACCATCTTTATTCGGACTGCCAAACATTTTGCCAAGGTTTGCCACCTACTTCTAATCCACAAAGAAAACTGTGTGCTTCCAAAATTATTTTGCCTTGCCCATTACTGAATTCTTGTAGTTTTAAATTTAACTTGCCCTGCATCGTGTCATGACAACAAAATACCAAACCATTTTTTGTTGGGGCACGGAGAGAAGTACCTGGTAAATCAGTAGTTGCTATTAACTCAACCTTATAGCGTTCGTTTTTAGCTTGCATTTTCCATGCGCCCCAAGGATGAATATCCCAGCTAACCTGTGAGTTCCAAGGTACAAATTCATAAAACTTACCTTGGTAGTGTAACCCAATCATCGCGACAGATTCCATCCACCACAACACCCCACGTCGCCCGCCGCCAGCGGTTAATGCTAAGTTGGGTTCATTCTCGAATAAGTTACAATTCATCCAAAACCATTTTGTGGGAAAAGCTCCTCCCCAATTTTTCTCAGAATAAGCTGGCGCGTCGATAAATTCATAGAGTTTGCCATTCCAGTCTATCCACCCGGAAGCTAAACCATGAGCCATTAAAATTTGCCATCCTGGTTCGAAAATTTGGAAAGATGATAGCCACCCAGCAGTTGATTGCTGAATACCTCCTTGATCTCCCCAGCCCAGCAGTGGCTTAATTTCATATTCCCAACGACAATAGCAACCAGTACCCGGATCATGAATTGCTCCCTGATTCAGGGTAGCTGTAGCTTGATAGCCTTCTTCTACATAACGGTCAAACTCTGGGGGTGGAAGATAAACAGGAGCGGTGTGCTGTTTGGTCTTACCCCAATGACCTAAAGCCAACACATCACGACTAGCCCAAAATTTCCTTACGTCTGGAAAAGTACGGCATAGATACTCGTCATTTGCACCAAGAATCTGTGCAGCACCGCCACTGTGAGGCTTTCCGCCGATGGGATCTTCTATGGAATACATGAAAGCAAAAGTCTGGGCTTCTCGAGGCAAAGTTACACGATAGTACCAACCTTCAAAGAAGCGGCGACTACTACCGTCCCAATGGTAGCCGCTATGAGGTGTCTGGGTTACGTGAAGATGATTGTTAGGGCTATCAACCATAAATAAATTTTTATATGGTTACGTAGTAATACTATCTTCTAGAGAAATAATCATGACTATACTACTCATAATAACTATTATGACCTATTTATATTTTATGAAAAGCATTTCTGGGAATAGTTAACATGGATTTACGATGTGCTGCCTATTTTCCTAGTATGCGCGATGATAGCTTTGATATAAATGATGCTTACTCTCTATTAGGTCTAAAACCTAGCGCATCCCAAGCGGATGTTAAGCTGGCCTATCGTGAGCTAGTTAAAATATGGCATCCAGATCGTTTTCTTCATTCACAGGAAAAGCAGGAAGCAGAAAAAAAACTTAAACAAATTAACCAAGCTTACAACAGGCTAAAATCCTACTACTTAAGCCCTGCCAATTCATTTGGGCAAATAAACGCAACAAAAATTAACACTACTCTCTCTAATGCTGAAATTTTCTACCACTGGGGAGTAGAGAATGCAAAACTAGAAAGATATGAAGAAGCGATCGCCAACTTTACTCAAGCCATTCGTCTTGATCCTTACTATGTTGAAGCATACAAATATCGTGGGTTTATCTGCTCCCAACTGGGATATGAGTATAGAGCCACCTCAGACTTAAGCAAAGCTGGACAAATTGAAGGGAAAATAAATAAAGAAGCTTCTCGTGCATCAACATCCTCGGGATGGAAATCAAAGCGAAAATCTTTGATAACAAAGTTCTTCCAGTGGATAAAGCGTTTACTGAGGTTCAAATGGTAATTCACACAAAGTCTTTGCTAACCGACGTATTTGTTTTAGTAGCATCTCATAGGCAATGGGAAATTCTCAGCACAAGTTGGAGAAATTTCAAATGAAGAAGATATCTGATACATCGGTAAAACACAGCAAGCTATTTTTCCTTTAAGAGCCAAGCACACCAGTTGAACTATGACACAACTCCATTGGTTAGAAGTTAGCGAATACGCCTCCCTTTCTTTATCTACAATAGGAATCGTTACAGCAGCAGTTACTCAACAGATTGTCTACGCGGTTGCTCCCCTAACTTTAACAATCGGCTTGAACATAGCTAATCGCGAAAGGTTGAAGTATCTGAATCAACAAGAGCATATCCGGGCAATCAACAAGCTAGATCTACTGATCGATCCACTCAGGCAGCGTTTGGAGAACTTCGACACCTACACGCGCAAACTTAGTACAACAACTGAGCAGCAACTAGAGCAGTTACGTAATAACCAACAGTATAGCGTTGATGTTTTTACCCAGCGTCTCACTAAACTTGATGGGTTAACACAACAGCTTAGCAAAACCACAGCTCAGCAAATACAAGAATTACAACTCAACCAACAACAGAAAAATGCTGATGCTTTTAACCAGTACCTGACTCAATTTGATTCCTTAGCAGAACAATTGAGTACAAATACTCAAAAACAAATTGACCCTCTTAATCTACGTCTGACCCAACTGGATACGCTAACACAACAGTTGAATAAAACAACTGAGCAACACACCCAACAATTACAACGCTACCAGCAAGAATATAATATTAACAATATTAGGCAACAGCTAGCCCAACTAGATAATCTTACTCAACAATTAAGTATAAATACTCATAATCAAATAGAACCTCTTAGTGAGCGCCTCTCTCGGCTTGAAGGCTTAATACAACAGTTGAGTAAAACAACTGAGCAACAGACACAAGAACTACAACGCTACCAGCCACAAAATAATACTGACCATCTTAAGCAGCGTTTAGCTCAACTAGAAGCTTTTACTCAACAATTAAGTACAGATACTTTTAACCACATGGAGGAGCTAAAGTCCGCGATCGCCCAAATCCAGACTGAACTCCAAGTGTTAACCTTATCCTTTTCTGTGAATGAGCAAAACTCACCAGATACGCCAGAGAAAATTATCACCCCGCCACAAAGTGAAGCAACTACCCCACCGATAGAACCACCATCACCACAGGTACAGCAAACAACTTCTCCTACAAATACCTTACCTGTTGTACTTACTCCCGAACCAAGTCAAGAACAACCTCAATCAACGGTAGAGCGATCGCCAGATAATTCTCAACTCGTGGAACCCATTAGTTCCTCTGGGGATCAACAACAAGAAAACTCTCCCGCAGAAGCGCCGTTTCCCAACCCTCCTTTACCACATGAGGCTAACCGCCAGATTCCTACGCCGGTAAACCCGGATGCAGAACTGGCTCACCAACGCAATGGCAGTACTCCTCCAGCATTAGCTCACCAGGGTACCAATTCAAAATTAATAGTACCAGTAACACCACAGATACAACAAACAAATCCCCCTCAGAATCCCCCACCTATTGCAGCAGAGAAAAACTCTGATGACAAAATCATTACACCTTCTGCACCACCTACATCTGAGGTAATCAAGCCAAACTTAACATTTAAACGCATTCTTAGGGGACATACAGATAAAGTGATGTCTATCGCTTTTAGTCCTGATGGGCAGAGTTTAGCTAGTGGTAGTCATGATACAACATTAAAAATTTGGAATCTGGCTACCAATGAACCACGTACTCTTAAAGGACACAGAGAATCTTCTTATTTTGGAGGAATTAATACAGTTGCATTTAGTCCAGACGGAAAGACTCTAGCTAGTGGTGGTAATGACAAAACAATAAAGTTGTGGGATGTTTTGACAGGAAAGGAAATTTGTACCTTTACAGGACATGGAGAAAAGGTTTACTCTATCGTCTTTAGTCCTGATGGAAAAATTTTAGCCAGTGGTAGTAAGGATAGAACTATTAAGCTTTGGTCAATAGAAAAGTATAAAGGCATCTATACTATACCAGGTCATTCCGACGAGGTTCTGTGTGTTGCCTTTAGCTTGGATGGCAAAATTTTAGCTAGTGGTGGTGCGGCGAATGATCAAACCATCAAAATTTGGTATCTAGCTGAAAACAAATTCCTAACACTCAAAGGACATTCTGACTTGTATGGTGGTATTAATTCTGTTGCATTCAGCCCAGATGGCAAAACCCTAGCAAGTGGTAGTAGAGACAAAACGATCAAACTTTGGCAACTGTCCAATGGTAAAGAAATCCGCACTCTCCTAGGTCATTCTGATCCAGTGTGTTCCGTCGCCTTCAGCCCAGATGGTAAGACTCTAGCCAGTGGAAGTAAAGACAAAACAATCAAGCTTTGGCAAGTTGAGACGGGTAAAGAACTCCTTACTTTTACAGGAAGCGAAGATCCCATTTATTGCGTTGCCTTTAGCCCAGATGGTAAGACTTTAGCTAGTGCTAATGGAGATAAGACTATTACACTTTTGCCTTTTCATGGGTAAGGCAAAGGTAGGGGAACAAGGAGTACGAGAAAAGTGTAGAAATCTTTAGAGAATATTAAGATACGTTAATCATGATAACACTTAGTAAACAAAGAACTTTTTATTACCAATGGGGTGTTAATTTATAAACAGGTACAAAAAAGAGAAAAAAACTCAATTAGAGCCTGTACCTCCCGCTCTAATACCATCGCAAAAACTTCTCAGCTATTACATCCTCTACAATGTGCTTTTACCTAAAGTTCATCGAGTTGATTAGGAGGTTTGTAAAATAGAATCGGAAACGCTCACCTAGCTGGAATGAGGGATGTGGATCTGAGTAGATTAAGTTGCGAATCTTATACACCTTAGTTAAAAATACCTGCTTTTTTTCTGAATTTTCTACTATTCAAAATCAATTGCATTTTTAATAAACCGCTAAAAGCTCCTGATCTCGGCCTGTCGTAGCTTTTGGCGGTTCGCTGTTTCTGACAAAAGGAGAAGGAGTCAGAAGCCAGAATTTATGGGACGAGGATTTCAAGCTCTTGATGATTCATTCTGACTCCTGACTCCTAAATTCTTTTTCTTAAAGTAATTACGCTCACTTCTGGGTTGCAAAACAAGCGCCCTGGTGGATAAGTTCCTAAACCCCGATTAACGTATAGTTGATTTTGTGCTACTGTGTGAAAGCCCTGCGCCCATTCCCAGTGTCGCATTACCTTAGAGCAGTCTAATCGTAACATTGGTACTAAGCGCTGCAGTTTTCGAGGAACTTTTGATAGAAGTCTTTGGTAATGAATTACCAAGGGACCAAGTCCTGGAAGAACTATTTGACCACCATGTGTATGACCAGACAGTTGTAAATCAACGCGCCATTGTTGTAATATAGCGGCGGTATCTGGGTTATGGGATAAAACAATTCGGGGTGTTGCAGCATCTAGCTGGTTCATGACAGATTTAGGGTCGAATTCCCGTGACCAATAATCAGCTAGTCCCACCAATGGGAATTCTTTTCCTAGTGGATAGGCGATTTCATTCCATAGAACTTTGATCCCAATGCTATTGAAAGCTCCTATCACTTCTGCTTTTGAAGATCTGTAACGTAGATCGTGGTTTCCAAGTATAGCATAAATACCGGCACGGCTTTGTAAATGTTTGAGTCTTAGTACCAGCTGACGGATTGGTGATGGATCGTCAGTCACGTAGTCGCCGGTTAATACAACTAAATCGGGTTCAGCTTCATTGCTGAGTGCGATCGCTTTTTCTAGCATTTCTTCCGATAGTCGTAAACCATCATAATGAAAATCCGACAATTGCACCAGCTTTATTCCATCTAATGAAACTGGCAAATCTGCAATCTTAACCGTCAATCTTTCTACTTCCAACGGTCCAGATAACAACAAATGCATAACGCTGATTTTCTCCTCAGATTGGCGCTTCCAGCTTATCCAAAAGCTAACATATTATCTGTATTAACCAAAATATCTTCTTGAAAAATTTATCAAACAGAATTCAGAAGTCAGGAGTCAGGAGTCAGAAGCCAGAAGAGAGAATACACCACCCAGTAAAGGGATGGTGTATTCTCTACTCTGACACCTTTTTATAAACGCTGTATTTGTTTTGGTATTTATACTTAAAAAACTAATTTGTGTGTAATTTTTGCCAAAAGGAGGATTGAATCAGAGAAATGATACAAGGTATAAATATACGTGACGAGTGCGGATAAAGCATTTTTTTCACTATTTATGGAACCATGGAACCTTCTTATACCAAAGACTATAACCATCTTGAACAACATGTAGCAAAACTCCTCTATAAGTCTGGATGGACAGTGATCACGGCCAAACAAAACCAGGTTGGTTATAATTTGGTTATCAAAAAGCGTAACTTAGTTGGTGCCGTTCAACTTAAATGGCTAAGAAATAATGTTGCAGCGCCACAGCTTTTAAAATTTGCAGATTTTTTAGATTCTCAAGAAGGTAAAAAATTTAATTTTGGCTTGTTTATCACTACAAAAGGTTTTAGTACCCCTGCATTAGCTTTAATAAGATCGTGGGGAAAAGATGCTAAAATTTACTGTGGTATTGTACAAGAATATAAACTTTTTGGAATTGAGGGTATTGATAACGAAGATAAAAGTGATCAAGAGCCAAAGATCCCATCAGAAAAAGTTTATTTTGGGATTTTTACTTGCAAAGGTGGAGTAGGTAAAACTACTATAGCAGGACATTTGGCAGGAGCATTTGCTTTACAAGGTTTTAATGTAGCGCTTGTTGATTTAGATCCAGAACAAAATTTACAAAAGCTTGTGGGTGATGGAATATTTGTTCCTAATCCTAAAGGTGTTGGCACAACTATCGAAGTGTTTAATGGCAAAGATTGGCATGAGGATTCTGCCCGCGATAGTAGAATAGTGATTTGCGATTGCTCACCTGCACTTGAACGTAATCCTATAGAACTCGTTAAAAAATTTCAATATTGTATTATACCAACAACCTTAAATCCTTTAGGAATTAATAAGCACGGAAAAGTTATTCAAGAAACTGTTCAACAAATACGTCAAATCAACGAACATGCCTATTTATTTGTGCTAGTGAATAACTTTAAAGATCCAGGTAAACAGCGATTACAGCTTCTTAAAAAGATTTATTTTGATACTTATAAAGAAGTTAGCCAAACAGACGATAAGTTTTATTGTATAGATCCAGAAGAAGCATGTATTCGCACTAGTGATCAACTCTATTATTGGGGGATGCATATTTTGGAAGATGAAAACCCCTCAAGTAGATTAGCATTTGAACTCATTGGCGGAAAATGCTATCCACGCGATGATTTTATTAACTTAGCTGACTATATAGAAAGAAAAGCTGGTTTTGGTATTCTGAAGCAGAAAGAAGAAATTTAATACTCCCCTTAAATCTAGTACGAGTAGTTCTTTCGGGTGTCCAGTGCTGCATTGAGAATACGTTTATTTTCCTACAGAATATTGCCCTCTACCTGCGGAGTGTTAAATCACTCTTAAACTATGCAGTGTATCTATGTCTATAGCAAGGTTAATATCTGGTTGCTTAACTATTAAATATTGTTACTTAGGTGCAAAAAAGTTCCCTGAGCGCCAAGAAAGAAATCTTTGTATAGTAAGCAATTGGAGACTTTCATGACTTTCACTGCTGAAGAAAAAACAAAAGAAACTGTAAATCTTATAGCCCCAGTCAAGAGCCGGGAAATAAATTTCCCGGCTCAAAGCCCAAACCCATTAAAATGGGTTAAAAGACTACCCAGTGAGCTTTTAGCTCACTTTAGCTATTAGCCCGAACTTTAGTTCAGGGCGAATTATCGGGCAAAACCTACGCAGTATTGGGGGCGAATGCCATACCCTAATCCCTGCGGGCTCGCTGCGCTAACGGGAAGCCGGAGGCTACGCCCTTAGAGGTGTGAAACAGCCATTACCCATCAATACATATAGTGTTCAATTTGTATGGTGCGTAAGTTTTATTGTAATTGCTAACTGACCAAAGCAAAAGCTTGTTAAACGTGATACGCCGTTATAACCTTTGTTTTGTTTGGACTATATATTGATTCAACTCGTTGATATTGAGTGTGTGTCCACCAGACTTTAATTCTGTTACCTTGATCTGGCGCACTTCCGGTCATAGAGTAACCAGCTTTTTGCATCATGTCTTCAAATTAATTTGAGTATATGACCTTACATTTAAATTGTGGTATCCCTTGTATTTAGTGCTTCTCTAGGGTCATAGGTTCCCTGGTAGTAAATATCTTATACCCAGGTAATACTAAAGCAATACCAGTCGGACTGTGAATCTTACCAGGATATTTGTAAGGTAAATCATCAGGGATACTGCCTCCAATCCTAATATTAAATCCTGGAAGCCACACATACAAGCCAGGGATTAACAAGTCCATACTATAAGCGATCGCCTTCATTTATCACACACCCTTTAGCCTAGTCACCTACAAAATCCTCCCAACCCGACACTTGCTGTCTCAATTCCACCATATCTAGATTATCGCTAGCATACGCTTTTAATAAAAGTATGTAAGGTATATACTCATCATACTTTTGTCGCTCCAGAGGTTCTGAATCACTTAATAAATTCTCGGCGGTTATCCTTTGCTCGCACAAAGAAACGATTTCAGGATAAAGAGATTTCCACTTGCCCTTACCTAACTTAACTGTCAAAAAATAGGGATTAATACCGCCAATTTTCTGAATTTCTAAAGACTCTCGACAAAAGGAGTTTAGTAACCTTTCTAAGGTGCGGTATGCTACAGTACCCATCCAAGGGAAAATACAACACTGACCTTTTTCTATTAAGAAAATGTTTTGTTTATCTAATCCAGCTTCTTGAGCTAAGCTACGAACCTTGCGCAAACGTTCCAAAGCATTTTTTTGCAAAAAACTATACTCTACCTCTTCAAATAAGACTTTCCGCATTCTTTGCAAAATTCTTGTGTGAATAGCGCCGCTACCACCGCGCCAAAAAATACTAGCCTTACCTTGTACTTGCTTGACAAAAACAATTTTTCTTTTAAAGTCAATTTCTAAAATTTCCCAAGTTTTCCCTGCTAAGGCAAATTGACTTCCCACGGGTAACAACTTGACAATACTACCGATGGCGATCGCGCCTTGTTTCACAACATATTCCTGATTATCCGCAAACACAGCATAAAACTGAAATTTGCTTACTACTTTTTCTCCTGTACGACCAAGAATCAATGTATTTTTCTCAGTCTTTTGAATATGATCAATATCAATCAAATAACGCAGCAATAGCTTTAATTCTTCTTTGGTAATAGCAGCAAATACTTCTAAACTTAATACTTGTTTAGCCAGGCTAGCAGGTGTTATTTCCCCGCTTGCTACTAAAACACTCATTGTTTGTTGGTACAATAAACTCAAAGGATATTTAAGAGGTGGTATCGGCTCAATCCAACGCTCCTCTAAATACAGTTGAATAATTGCAATACATTGCAAAAGTTGCCAAGGAATTTGTTCTGGTAGGGTTGCATCTGGGGAAGGTTCATCTTCAGCGCAAATAAAACGCATATCAGCAGCCTCTCCCCGTCTTCCAGTTCTTCCCAGACGTTGTAAAAAACTGGCTACAGACAAAGGCGATTCTAACTGAATGACTCTCTCTAAATGACCGATATCTATACCTAATTCTAAAGTTAAAGTGGCAGCAGTGACAGCAGGATTATTAGGTTCACGCATAGCCTCTTCCGCAGCTTGCCGTAAACTAGCCGATATACTACCATGATGTACATAATAAATATCTGGATCTCCTTGGGAGCTAGCAATTTGGCGCAAGGAAGCAATGACAGATTCTGTTTGAGATTTATTGTTAGCGAAAATTAGACATTTGCGAGCCTTACTTAAATTAAAAATATATCTCTCGTAGGCTGTGATGTCTGAATCTATTTGTCGCTCTGGTTGTAAAGTATAAAAATGTTCTAAAGCTAATTTAATTTGGCGTTTTGCTCCTTCAATTTTTGAAGTAATGACTGGCTTGTCGGTTCCAGAACGTAACCACTCTTCGGCCATTGAATAATCACCAAGAGTCGCCGATAAACCAATTCTACGGGGTTGAGACTGCATTACTTTTGTTAACCGTGCTAATTGGCAAAGAATTTGACAACCCCTTTGGGAACCCATAAAGGCGTGAATTTCATCGATCACAACAAACCGTAAATCAGCAAATAAACGCGACAGTTCGTTATGTTTGTTGATCAACAAGCTTTCTAGAGATTCTGGTGTAATTTGCAGAATCCCTTGGGGATTTTTGAGCAGCTTATTTTTCTGGCTTTGATAAACATCACCATGCCAATGGTAAACAGGTATATTTACCTCTTTTAACAAACCATTGAGACGCTCAAATTGGTCATTAATTAAAGCTTTAATAGGACCAATGTATAATGCTCCTATGGTAGTAGGAGGATTTTCGTGTAATAAAGTCAAAATTGGTAAAAATGCAGCTTCGGTTTTTCCAGAAGCAGTTCCCGCAGCAACCAGCAAGTGCGCATCAGTATTAAAAATAACTTTACAAGCTTCTATTTGAACTGGTCGTAATTCAGTCCAGTTATTGTTGTATATATATTCTTGTATAAAGGGAGCTAGTCTGGAAAACGTGCTTGAAGCATCGTCTTTAGTATAGGTATTGCGCATAATGTCAGAAAGCCATTTAGAAATCGAGCGTCATAGAGCCGCAATTTTTCGCACTGACTTATCTCGACCTGTGCGATTAGCAATAGAATCGGCGATTTTAACTAAAGATACCACGTTTTTTGATTACGGATGCGGACACGGCGGTGATGTAGAGCGAGTAGCAAACTTCGGCTACACCAGCGCAGGTTGGGATCCTTATTATTACCCAGACACCCCGACTTTTGCCGCTGATGTTGTCAATTTGGGCTACGTCCTAAATGTGATTGAGGATCCAGAGGAACGTCAAGACAGCTTAATCAAAGCTTGGAAACTCACTAATAAGGTATTAATTGTTGCTGCACAGGTGCTAATTAACGCTCCTAGCAAGACGCAAATAGCATATGGTGATGGTATTGTGACTCGCCGCAATACCTTTCAGAAATATTACGAACAAGAAGAGCTTAAAGCTTATATTGATAAGGTACTGAATGTAGATGCAGTACCAGTGGCGTTGGGCGTCTATTTTGTGTTTCGCGATGAAGCTGAAAAAGAAGCTTATAAAGCGAAACGGTTTTATTCCAGGACTTTTACACCAAGAGTTCGTATCTCTACCAAGCGGTTTGAGGACTATAAAGAACATCTAGAACCATTAATGGCTTTTTTTACGAACCGTGGGAGACTTCCGGCGAAAGGTGAGTTGGAAAATGAGCATGAACTCCTGAGTGAATTTGGTAGTTTTCGCCGGGCTTTTGCTGTGATATGCCAAGCAACCGATGAAGCAGAATGGGACGCGATCGCCTACCGTCGTTCTCTTGATATTCAAGTTTACCTTGCTCTGTCGCACTTTGACCACCGCCCCTCATTCTCAAAGCTAGCACCAGAAATGCGTTACGATATCAAAGCCTTTTTTGGTAGTTATGAGGAAGCTTGCGAGGTTGCTGACGCAAAGCTTTTCAGCTTAGGTAAGCCAGGCGTTGTTGAGAGTGCTTGTCAAAAAAGCAAGATTGGTAAACAAACCCGTGGCGCTCTTTACGTCCATATTAATGCACTTTCCGAGCTTGATTCGTTGCTAAGAATTTACGAAGGCTGTGCTAGTCGCACAATTGGGCGTGTTGATGGAGCAACACTGGTAAAATTTTCTACTGATAAACCGCTAGTATCTTATTTGTTTTATCCTGACTTCGATACTGATCCCCATCCTGTACTCAAAACAAGTATCAGTATTGATTTAAAATCTTTACACATAACTCATAGAAACTATGAGAATCGAGAGAATCCTCCTGTTTTACACCGCAAAGAAACATTTGTAACTCCTAACTACCCCCTTTATGAACAATTTGCTCGGCTTACCCAACAAGAAGAGGAATTAGGACTTCTTAAGGACAAAAGCCAAATTGGGACTCGCGAAGGTTGGTTAAAATGCCTCAGTGCGCATGGGGTAGAAATTAGAGATCATCAAGTTTATCCCGTTAACCCCATTAACACCTAGGGTGCGTTAGCGATAGCGTAACGCACCGTTTATATTCGTGTCGAAACGATAATGTAATACCATTTCACGAAAATCCTGATACAAATACGTTGTAGGGGCGAACGGCGTTCGCCCTTACAGATATTTAATGTGTATCAACATTTAAGTAAATTGGTATAACGCACCTTCTATACCGTTTTGGTGCGTTACGACGTCTCGTCTAATACTAATTCGCATAAATGTGACTACACATCCAAAACCTTATAAGGGCGAACGCCGTTCGCCCCTACTTTTAACTTCCGCGTAGCGGCGAGCCTGTTGGCAAAAAAGATAATAGCTGATATGACAAGATATTCCCAATCGGCTTTTAAGATTATACACTCTGCAAAAGAGAACCGCTATCACTGAAAACTTGCTCAAGGAGGAACTGTGGAAATATTGAAAATCTTTAGCAGTCGTAAGATGGCGGCTTTGTTATTTATAGGTTTTTCATCTGGGTTGCCATTCTATTTAACCAGTAAAACACCGCTGCAAGCGTGGTTGACTAAAGAAAACGTGAGTCTAGATGCCATTGCCGCATTTAGTTTAGTGGGATTGCCCTACTCGTTAAAATTTGTATGGGCACCAATACTAGATCGATTTATACCTCCATTTTTAGGTCGTCGTCGTGGTTGGCTAGTGATAACACAAGTAGGACTACTGATTGCGATCGCCGCCATGGCTTTCCAAAAGCCATCAGAGGGCTTGAAATTATTGGCTATCGCTGCTACTATCGTCGCTTTTCTTAGCGCGAGTCAAGATATTGTGGCTGACGCCTACCGTACTGATGTATTAGCGATACCAGAAAGGGGTCCAGGTGCATCTGTTTTTCTTTTAGGGTATCGGCTTGCAATTCTGGTAACAGGTTATGTCACCTTGTTCTTAGCAGACAGAATGCCTTGGCAAGGTGTTTACTTGTTGATGTCGCTGTTAATGCTCTTTGGTGTGGTAAGTTCTATCTTGGCACCAGAACCAGTTTTAGACTTGGGGACGCCTCAAACCTTATATGAGGCTGTCACATTGCCGTTTATCGAATTTTTTCGACGTAATGGCTCACTCCAAGCTGTTCTGATTTTGGTGTTTATTGTTATTTACAAGTTGGGGGATTCTTTGCTAAAAAATGTTTCCACCCCATTTTTGTTAGCTAAGGGTTTAAATTTCACCCAAAGCGACATTGCACTTCCGGGTGGATTGGGGATTGTTGCCGTTATCGTTGGCACTTTAGTAGCAGGAGCGGTGATCTCCAAAATAGGTATTAATCGCTCTTTATGGATCTTCGCCATACTTCAAGCTGTAGGTAATCTAGCCTACTTTGCTTTAGCTGTAGTGGGTAAAAATTATCCTTTAATGGTACTCGCCATTAATATCGAAAACTTTTGTGCAGGCTTAGAATCAGCTGCGTTTGTTGCATTTTTAATGAGCCTTTGTAATCAAGGCTATTCAGCAACTCAGTTTGCTTTACTTAGTAGTTTGCAAGGTTTTAGTCGAGATATTCTTGTAGCTCCAGCCGGTGTATGGGCGCAAGCCACAGGATGGCCATTATTTTTCTTGCTAACAGCAATAGCGGCGTTACCAGGATTGCTGCTTCTACCATTTTTTGCCCCTTGGAACCCCCAACCAGTAACAATTCCTAGACCAGGATTAGACGATGAGGAAGATTTATGGGGCAGAAAATAATCATTTTTACGGCAACATTCATTCTTTTGATAACTGGGGTTTTACTTGGTTATGTTCTCTCCCAGCTAGTTCTAGGATTTTTGATCCTTAACTTACTAACTTTTCTTGGAACATTCAGCCTCATTGTCATTTTCGGCACACTCTACTATGTTTTATTTTGGGAGTTTAGGCGAAATCAGTCACAGTCGTTATCATCAGGGAGAACAACGCTCCAACGTGGAGAGGTTTTACCTGATGACCGTCTCAGAAGTAGGCTTATTGCTATTTTAGGAGGCGACACGGCTGCTGCTGAGCGTTTAATTCAGCAGTCAAAGCGGGAAAATCCTGATATGCCAGAAAATTGGCATTGGGAAAAATCAATTGCTGAGTTGGAGCGGGATCAGCGCTAACGATGGGTTAGCATGTTTTCGCAAAAAAAACTGAAACTCGTTAAAATAAATTAGAAAGTTTCACAAATCTTTAGCTATTTCCTCTAGAAAAATAAATGGCTATATTCCGTCAGTACATTGCTCCCTTTTTAATCGTGCTAGTTTTTCTTTTTGCCCTTGTGGCTGTTAGTGCTCGGATATTTTTACCGTCTGATCTGGCTTCTCCTGCACCTGTTGAGGAAGCAGGAGTGCTACTGCCTTTCTTATTCAATGTCCTAAAATAATTAACAGGAGTTGATGATCTACATGAGTGTCTGAACAACTACTAACAGGATACAATATCCGCCCTGGTACACTTTTAGACAGAACACTGCTAGTCAAGTTTATGCAGTGGACTTATCAAGATTTATTTCCACTACAAGATTTTTCTCATCTAGCACAAACCGTCGAGCAGTACTTCTCTCCCTCTACTCCTTTGTGGTGGGTAGAAGAACAACAACAGCAGTCGCTTCCTCGTCCTTTGTCACCAGTCGCTTGTACTTGGGTAGGAAACTCTATAGATCAAGTGCATGGCGATCGCCATGCTCACATCTTTTTACTCTACGTTGTACCAGAGTACCGGCGGCAAGGTATTGGTAAAGCTTTAATGCAATATGTCGAAAATTGGGCAAAAAGCAGGGGCGATCGCCAGATTGGGTTGCAAGTTTTTGTGTCAAACACAAACGCACTAAATCTTTACAATCAACTGGGTTATCAAACCCAGTCACTATGCATGTTCAAATCACTGCGTGGAGATTAAGTATCCCGGTCGGATAAAGGTTAAATTAGATAGGGAATAGGGAATAGGCACTCCTGCAATAGAGAAGGGAGGGAAATCTGGGAGGTTTGAGATTTACAAAGAATCAACCCATTGTTTTTCTCTCCCCTATTCCCTGTTATCTATTCCTGCTGCCTTTTTTAACGAAATAAAATATGTATGACGAAGACGATATAAGCTTACTTGAGAATGAAGAGGAACTAGATAGCCCTCTAGATCACTTAGCACCCATCACCGCCGAGTTAGAGGTGCCTAAGCCAGATCCGGAGGAAATGCTGGCACTTTTAGAAAACCCTGAACCACAGCAGAGGATGTTGGCAGCACGTGCTTTCTGTGACATAGAAGATGCACGGGCAACTCCTCACCTTATTCGTTTGTTGGCTGATACATGTCCTTTAGTACGGGTAAGCGCAGCGTACGGGATTGGCCGCAATCCTAGTGTAGACGCTGTGGAGCCATTAATTAACCAATTAAATCAGGATTGGAATGGTTATGTGCGTAAAGGTGTGGTTTGGGCTTTAGGAAATTGCCGCGATCAACGTTGTTTAGCACCCCTGGCAGACGCTTTAAAAACTGATATTTCTGCTGTGCGATTGTGGGCTGCTAGTGCTTTAGCACAAATGGCACAAGTCAATTACGAAACTGTTGTCAAAGCAATACCACCGTTAATTCAAGCTTTAGTGCAAGATCCTATTTCAGCAGTACGAAGTAATTGTGCTTGGTCAATTGGACAACTATGCCGAGAACTACCTTCTAATGTGGTTTATGCTACCGCCTTGGATGCTTTAATTCAAGCCTTTGCCGAAGACAAAGATTTGGGAGTGCGCGAAGACGCCAAAGCTGCCATTTTAGGAGTCGGAGATCCACGTGGACTTCAATTGATTGAAACGTTAGAACTGGAAGGGTGGTTTTGAGCAAGGAGTCAGGAGTCAGAATACAGGAGTCAGGAGGAGCCAGTGCGCCCTTACGGGTTCCCCGGCTTAAAGCACCTGGCGTTCAGAACACTTTAGGCAAAGAAAATTTTTCATTCTTCTCCATAATTAAATAAAAGTTCTGCTTTAAATCATGATTCTCCGTCGGTTTAAAGTAAAGAATATATTATCTATTCTGACTCCTGACTCCTGACTCCTGTATTCTTCTTGCAACATACTGAACTCTATAAATCCGGTTATTAACTTCATCAGTAACCAAAAGACTACCATCGGGTAGAGTCAGTAAACCTACAGGACGCCCCCAAGTTGTTGGTACACTTGGGTTTAAGAGAAAACCAGTTAGAAAGTTTTCGTAGTAACCTTGCGGGCGTCCATTAGTATTAAAAGGTATAAAAATAACCTTGTAACCTGTGCCGCGATCGCGGTTCCAAGAACCACGAAAGGCAACAAAAGCACCGTTACGGTATTTCTCAGGAAAAGTCTTACCGTTATAAAACTGCAATCCTAGTGCTGCTGAATGTGATTCAAACAGTACATCTGGAGTCTTTGTGCGGGCTACCAAATCAGGACGCTTACTCTTGCCATTTGTCTTATGATTTGGATCGACGTTACTCGGCGCTAAATAAGCGTAGGGCCATCCATAAAATTCACTTGAACGTAAACGTGTAAAATAATCTGGTACTAAATTATCTCCAAGACCATCTCTTTCATTCACAGTAGCGTAAAGTTCCTTGGTGACTGGATGAAAAGCTAAGCCAACTGGGTTACGCAAGCCGTAAGCAAAAGTTTGTCTTTGTGAACCATCTAGGTTCATTGCCTGAACTGAGGCGCGTGGAAGAGGTTCTTCATCATCGTTTGATTGCGAACCAATGGAAACATAAAGTTTTTGACCATCGGGAGAGGCAACTACGTTACGTGTCCAGTGCTGATTGTAACCACCACCAGGTAGATCGGTAATTTTTTCACCAGTACCAGTTAGTTGCTGTTGACCTTTTTTATAAGGAAACCTACGTACTATATCAGTGTTACCCAAAAAAAAGGAATCGCCTACAAAAGTCATCCCAAAAGGAATATTAAGTCCATTCTCTGCACTAGCAAACGTCTTTTTAACATCCGCTACGCCGTCCCCGTTTGTGTCACCTAGCAGGCGAATGCGATTTTCCTTGGTTTCAGTGACTAGTACATCACCACTTGGGGTGAGTGCTAGCCAGCGTGGGGCGTTTAGATTGTCAGCAAAGACATTAACTACAAAGCCAGGAGGTACTTGCAATGTGGGGTTTGCGGGAATTGGAACGACTTGAGGCGGTTTTGAAGAACTTTGAGTTGTAAAGGGTTTTGGTAAATCGTTGAGAGTGATGCGGATAGGTTTGGGTGAAAAAGGTTTAGTTCGGACGATATTTTTCGGTTGTGTGGAATTCTGTGCTATTTTTTGCGGGGAAGAAGGTGCGGAGGCTTCAACAGTCGGAGTCTCTAAAGAAGCGCGAGTCTGGTTACAGGCTACAGTTGTGGAGATTAGTAGAAAAAATAATAAGAAACGCGCAGAGGCTTTCATAATATTTAGATGATGCACGGTTTTTTAAGGGTATATCTGAAGCTGAAAAAGTGTCACTCATCTAAAGTTCGATTTTTGTAGGGTTAATTAGGATTACAGGTTTGGTGCGTTACGGACTTCCCTACTGACTGAGCATAAACAAATTTTCTTCAATTGATTGGCGCACATGAAAGGAAACATCACCTGCACTATTAAGGCAATCAAGGAGTAATTTGTTATCATCCCAGTACTGCTGTAACAATTGCCAGTCGTTTTCATAAAACTGCCAGTTATGACCAATTTGGCGATCGCTTATCATGAAATTTCGCAATTGTTCAGTCCAAGCCTCTCCATGATCTAACCACCAAGCTTTGAGAGATTCTTTTCCTTGGCTTGCTAATGGTAGCTGGTTTTTCAGACGTTGCAATTTTTCTCGTAAAGACGGATAATCTTGTAGGAGATACTCTAAGTCAACGGATAAACTCATAGCAGATAGCCGTTGGAAGAAAATATCAGCGTTCATTACTAGACTGATACTTAGGGCATCGATCAGAGCTAAATCCAGGGCTAAATCGTTATTCAGCTTTCCAGCCAGACGATGATCTAAAGATAGAGCTAGATCTTGGTTACGCGATAGAGAATGCTCTGGAGGAAGAACAAGGGTAAAGTAAAAAGCACGTACACTAGCAGGGTGATAAGGTGCATTGATTCTGGAAAATTTTTCCGATAACCAATTCAAAAAATCCTGTAATTTCTTACTCGATGTTACTAATGTATCAATTTGTTGCTTGATTAACTGCAATAACTCATCAGCAGGGTGTAACATTTCCGCAGTGAGTAAAAAGACTTCTCTCCAACGCTTATCCCTGATATGAGCAACAAACTCTAATAATGTTTGAGAATTTGCATGAGCAACAACTTCCTTGGCGGTGAAATACTCTTGGAACGTTAAATGAGAAAAAGAATAAATTCCACGAGCACGTTCAACCAATAAACCATGCTGCGCCTCAATGGATTTTAGTACATCTCTACTCTTTAGTTCTAAATTATAGACATCAGTCGGTGCGTTGGTAAGTTCTGATAGATATTCAGAAATAATTTGCTGAATTTTATTCTCTGAAAAAAAGCAATCTTCTTCCGTAAACGTAATTGCTGCTAAACGACTTAGTAACTTAATTTTATGTGGCAATGATAAATTCCGATAAATCTCATCTCGCTTAACACCCCTAAGCTCATCCCAACGTACTAACAGCAGATCTAATCCTTGCTGATAAAGTTCAGAACGTAATTTAGGAAAATCCTTTAAAAATTGAAACACTAAACAGGTAAGGTTGAGCAAAATTGGTGTATTGACCAATCCCTGAATTTGTTGATTCTCCGGTAAGTTGAGTTTTTGGATAAATTCCGAACTAAAAGCTTTAGCTTCGTGTATGGGCTTCTTCGCGACAGCCAGAAACCATCTTTCCGCAAAAGCTGCTATTTGTGTTTGGGTAAAATCAGCAATCTCAACTTCAGTAAATCCCTTGAACTTATACGTTTGAGCCGCTATGCGACAAGTAATAACTATGTGATTTTTGTAAAACTTATCCGTGAAATGACGAATTTCTTTGATAACTTTATCATTATCTTTTTCAGTAACTTCATCTAAACCGTCTAATAAAATTAGACATCTACCCTGCAATAATATAGTGGTAATATCTTGTTCAGAAATACCAAAATTAACAAATTCTTCACTGATATAGTTAAATAAGCTGCTTTGATTTTGACCTACTTCGCCAGCATCCTCAGCAAAGTCTTTTAAAGTGATAAAAATGGGTAGGTGATCCGGCTTGAACTCTTTTTGATTACAGCGCAGGGCTATTGATTGCAAGAAGGTAGTTTTACCAGAACCAGGTTTTCCTAGAACCATTAACTTGGTGTATTTAGAGACTACTTCTATTCCTGTAAAGCTTTCTTGGGATGATCGACAAACACAATTATCAGCTTCGCCCACTCCACATGTTTTAAAATCCGAAATTTCTAGCCATCTTTGGCTGGTGATTTCCTCGAGAATATTAACCTCAACATAAAGTTCATCTAACTGCAAAGGGCGAGCAATATCTACGACGTGCAAAGTGCTGCACTGCTGTCGAATTTTCTCGAAGTGGGCGGCTCGTGCTTTTGAGACTAAAGTATCAATATCTACAACATCTTGCTGTGCTATGACTAAGCGGGCTTCTTCCTCAGCTTCAGGCTTTTGAACAATATTTTCTGGATCTAAATCTAAAGCATAACAAATATCATAGAAAACCTGGCGGTCAACCGGCTTTCCACTGAAAAATTTCCAAATCGGCTGACGAGTTTCTAGACCAACTTCAGCAGCTAAATATTCTTGTGTCCAACCTTTATATTTAAAAGCATGTTTAGCTCTTCTAATACCGTCGATAGAGGCTTGAAGCGAGCGCTTTGCCATATTTTTTATAAAAAACTTTACAGAATTTAACTCTACGGAATTTATGTATTCGTATACATCCTCTACAGATTATAACCAAACTTAAACAAACAGCCAAATATTAATTCAAACATTAGTTGTTCATACTAGTATTGGTGGTTAGCAAAATCAATCTACTCAAGTAATTTAGATCATTACCTAATCCAACAATCTACGGAAATCAAGGACAGGAATTTTTAGTTTTTCTAATTTAGGGTGTCTGCGCCTAACTTCATTCTTTTACTACGGAGTCTATCGCAATTTATAACTAATGAGAAGCTTACAGCACAATGACACTGTTTTTGCCGAATTTTTAGCGAAAATAGACCCAGAAATAGCTGATACCTTTACTGACGAACAATTAGATGCGATCAAAGAAGCCTTTGGATCTCGTAGTTGGAATCGTCACCCTATAGACGTGCGTGTTTCAGTTCCGATACCAGGGATACCATTTTATCTTGTGCTATTGGCTGGCTCTGAACGTCGCTCAAAGCAGCGCTTGCGATCCGAAAAAGGCTTATATCCTCTGTGGACTCCTAGCAATATTATTTTTATGATAGGATTCATCATCGTCCTATCAGTGTCCGGGTTAACAACGTTGTCCTTTGTATTTTCCTCATTGTCTTACACATACAATTCCTCCCCACATCCTGCATCAATTCCTTGGCTTGAAAATAAATCTGATTGTCAACACACTGGTAGGATCTGGGAGCATGGAAAGTGTTGGGATTATGAACACAATCCTATGTTCTAGAACGTACTTGCATTTATATGAAAAGCAAAAGCTCGCAAAATCACTTAAATAAAAATGCTGCAAGCAATGATCGTTTCGTGCAGCACTTTTTTGCCCGTATCCCTGATCAAACAGCAGCAACCTTTAACAAGGCTCAATTAACTGCCCTGAAAGAAGTATTTGGAGACAGACTTGCTAAACGTCATGCTGTAGATATTAGACTTTCTATTCCGTTTTTTAGGAAAGGATATTATTTCGTTTTACTTCTAGGTAAAGAAAGACGATCAAAAGAACGTCGTTCATCTCAAAATTATCGAATTTCAAATATTACTTTCTTCGCAATATTTAGTATCTTACTAATAGCTTTTTTAATAGGCTCATTTCATCTAACTACAGATTCATTAAGAATTGATACAACTCCTAACAAAGAATTGAGGAAAAATAGCGAAACATTTTGATTTAAAATCTGATTATACGTACAGAGCTGAGATAGAATTAATTACACACCCTATTCTCCTTGCCCCTTGGCTATTGATGCCAGATGACGGCAGTTGTATCCTGCGGGAAGCCGCCCAATCAGCTGCCTCACAACCGTACTTGCTCCCCATTACTCATTATGAGTTATCACACGGAAGCACTACTTGTACAAGTGTTTTTTCGTTTGGCTGGCTATTAATTTTAAGTTCACCCCCATGTAATTCAACCAAACGTTTGGCGATGATTAAACCTAAGCCTGAACCTTGTTGTTCGTAGAGCTTACGCTCAAATTGCCGATAAGCTCCTAATTCGGAAATTTGAGCAGATGTCATACCTCTTCCATGATCCAGAAAAGATAGTATGAGTTTATTGTTAATGGAAGCAGTATTGACCTGAATAATTGTTCCTAATGATGAAAATTTTAAGGCATTATCGATTAATTCTTCAATAATTTTATAAAGTTTTGTTTCATTAATTTTTAGGCTACAATTGGTTGATAGATTGACTTGTAAATCTCCTGTCCGTCCAACTTGCTTTGCTTTTTCAATTATCAGGTTGGTCAAAGCTACTGTAGGAAAGACTGTCCGATAACTTTGCATTAAATTAATGCGTTCAGGAGCACTTGATATGATTTCGAGTTCTGCATAGAGTAAAAAGTTTTGAATTAACCTTAATAAGCGTGTAGCAGATTTATGAATACCTTCTGCCATTTCACGAATTTCGTGAGAATTGAGAATATCAACATCTTTGATCAAAAGTTCTGAGAAACCTAAAATGCCATTTAGAGGTGTTCTCATCTCATGAGGAAGGGACAAGGTAATACTACTGCGTAAGTCATCTAGCTTTTGCTGAGATTGCTGATTAAAAACCGCTTGTTTTTCTAATCGAGAGGTAATAGCCGTTAATAATTCTGCTCTCGTAAAAGGCTTTGTTAGATAATCGTCTGCACCTAATTCCATCCCTTGACGAAAATCAGTTTTATCAGATTTAGCAGTCAAAAAAATAAAAGGAATAGTCGCTGTCGTGGGTTCTTGACGTAATATCTTTAGAACATTGTGCCCATCTAATTCCGGCATCATCACGTCACAAATAATGAGATCAGGAATTGTTTGTTGGGCTAACTGTAAACCAATTTGACCATTTTCTGCGGAAATGACTTTGAAATCCTCAAGTGCAAGCAAGTCCAACAGATTTTGCCGTATACTGGTCTCATCCTCAATAACTAAAATTTGATACATATGGAGTAAAATATAATTGCATTGAGATTTTTTTGCTTTGGCGTCAACATTATCTATCTACTTATTAAATTTCAGCGATCTTCTGAGTAGTAGATTTTTTTTCATCAGTTTAAATGTTTGTCAGAAAATAGCAAATTTTCAAACTCCGCTGTTGGTAGTGGACGGCTGAAGAGATAACCTTGCATTGCATCGCAGTTGTGTTCTCTTAGAAAAGATAGTTCTGTCTCTGTTTCCACACCTTCAGCGACTACCTGAAGATTGAGATTATGCGCCATTTGAATTAAAGCTGTGGTGATCGCTGCTTTTTGTGTATCATTTCCAACGTTGTGAATAAAGTAACGATCAATTTTTAAAATATTAATTGGTAGCCTTTTTAAATAAATTAAAGAAGTGTATCCAGTGCCAAAATCATCAATTGCTATTTTAACTCCTATAGATTGTAACTCGTTCATTGTTGCGATCGCGCTGTTCACATCTTTCATAATCATACTTTCCGTAAGTTCTAACTCTAAACATTGTGCTTCTAAATTGTTTGCTTCTAGAAATTTAACTATTTTTGGAATAAAGTTTTTTGGTGTTAATTGATGTACTGATAAATTTACTGCAACACGCAAACCTGGAAATCCTGCATTATGCCAGATTTTAGTTTGTTTACAAACATTTTGTAATATCCAATCACCAATAGGAACTATTAACCCTGTAGACTCTGCTAAAGGAATCAATTCTGTGGGCTCAACCATCCCTAATTCAGGACTTTGCCAACGAACTAAACTTTCGGCAGAAATAATTTTTCCCGACACAAGATCAATTTGGGGTTGATAGTAAACCTGAAATTGGCGAACTTCTCTGTTTTCTAAAGTGCGGCGTAAACAGACTTCTATCATCTGCATTTCTGTAGATAATTTATTACTTTTAGGATTGCTACCCAAAAGCTTTCGCAAAGTCGCTTGCTTTGATAAACGGCTAGTAATTGCACTTAATAATTCCACCCGAGTAAATGGCTTTGTGAGGTAATCGTCTGCACCTAGATCCATCCCTTGACGAAAGTCTGCCCTAGCAGATCTAGCAGTGAGAAAAATAAATGGGATAGTTGCTGTAAAAGGTTCTTCACGCAATTTTGTTAGCACACCATACCCGTCGATCTCTGGTAACATTAAGTCACATAAAACTAAGTCAGGAGACTCAGAAAGAGCCAACTGTAACCCAATTCGACCATTAGCAGCAGCAAGAGTTTCAAAACCCTCTGCTTCCAGGAGATCTAAAATATTTTCTCTTACCGATTCTTCATCTTCAATTACTAAAATGTGTGCCATTGTTGTTTATTATTGGTTGTTGTTTGTTGTTAATAAGTGTGTTCAAACCAAGTAGGTGAACTGTGTATTGAGAGTACAGCACCTCCCTAATGATCTCGTCCTTGCGAAGACGAGCATAAGCCTGTATAGCCACCCCTAATCGTTTTAGGAGACGAAATCACCGCAAAGCAGTGGATAACCGAGCCACTCTTACCAACTAATTATCAACTATCTATAATCACCTCCGTCCTTAGTTGGTATATAACACCAAGCATTTACTCAAGAGTTAATGGTAAAGTGACAAAAAATGTTGTTCCTACTCCTACTTGACTGTTCACTGTAATTTTACCCCTATAGATATCTACACACTTTTTAACAATTGCCAATCCCAACCCCGTACCTTGAATATTTCCAACATTCGTGGCACGATAAAAGGATTCAAACAGACGGGGTATATCCTCTGGAGGAATACCAATTCCCTGGTCTTGAATCTCAAATATTGCCTGTCCTTGTTGACAGGTGAGATTAAATTTAATGCTGCTACCATTTTCAGAGTATTTAATCGCATTCGAAAGTAAATTACTAAGAATATGTCCTAGCAATTTTTCATCCATATAGCATCGCACAGATTGGTGCGGAGTGCTAAAAGCAATTGTATGTTGATTTTTGACATTGAGTTGTAATTCTTCCACCAGAGTCAGACAGTATTCAACCAAATCTAAGGGTACTAGTCTACAATCTAGTTTTCCCACCTCCGCCTTGGCAATAACTAACACGTCATCTAACATCTCAGTCATTCGCTTAACAGCGGTTTGAATGCGGTGCAAGTGAGTGATTTGTTTTTCTTCTGACCATTTATGACGGTAATGTTCTAGTAATTCTGAGGAGGAGATAATAGTGCTTAATGGGGTACGAAATTCGTGGGAAGTCATTGAAATAAAACGAGATTTTAGCTCGTTGAGTTCTTTTTCTTTCTCCAACGCATCTCTTAGTTCCACCTCAAGTTGCTTGCGTTGTGTGATATCTGTCAAGTAACCAACAATTTCTGCTGGATTCCCAGCATCATCACAAACAAGCTTTGCTTGATCGTATAACCAGCAATAAGTACCATTTTTGTGTAAAAAACGGTACTCAACACTGTATTTCCCTTGCTCGAATAAATCTAGTCGATCATCAAAAACCTGTATTCTATCTTCTGGATGAATGTGATTGTACCAAAAGTTAGGATCGGCCAGAAATTCTTCTGCTTCATAGCCCATCACGGTAACAAGGTTTTTGCTGATAAAAGTCGAGCTATACGTCACAGAAGGTTTACAAGTATAAATCACACCAGGGCTGGAAGAGAGTAAATACTGTAGCCGCTCTTGCGAGAGTAGTACTGCCGTTTCTGCTAACTTTCGCTCGGTAATGTCCGTTTGAATGCCAATATAGTGGGTAAATTTGCCATTACTGTCATAAACAGGAGAAATGCTTAATTCATTCCAAAACAAAGAGCCGTCTTTACGGTAATTTCTTAAAACAACGGTGCAACCTTTGGCTTGTTGAATAGCCGAGGCAAGTTTTTTTAGTTCTGGTTGATTGCTATCAGAACCATGAAGAAAACGGCAGTTTTTCCCGATGACTTCTGCTACGCTGTAACCAGTAATGCGTTCAAAAGCAGGATTTGCATAAATCATTGGGCAGTCTGGTAAGGTGACATCGCAAATCACAATACCATTGTTACTAGCAGCGATCGCGCGATCGCGCAATTGCAAAGCTTCTTCTGCTCGCTTCCGGTTAGTAATATCTTCAAAACTACCTAAAATACCTATTACATACCCCTCTGCATCATGCAGTGGGACTTTATTCGTCTCCAGCCAAGCTTTTGTGCCGTCCTTTTGCAAATGCTCTGTTACGATGTGGTATGATGGCTCGTCGCTCTGTATGACCGTAGCATCCGATTTATGGTAGATCTCAGCTTCTATTTTGTCTAAGAGTAAATCGTAGTCAGTCTTACCCACAATATCTTCTGGATTTTCAAAACCAGCTTTTCTAGCAAAGTTACGATTACAACCTAAATAAACAGAATCTGTGTCTTTCCAGAAAATACATTGGGGAATATTATCCATAATGAGCTGCAACATTTCCTGAGATTGCCGCAACTGCTCTTCTGCAAGGAGACGATCTGCCATCTCTAAGATTAACTGGCGATTCGCCTTCTTAACGGCAATTGTCCGCTCCTCGACTCGCATTTCTAACTCTTGTTTCGCTTTCTCAAGAGCTGCTCGTGCTGACTTAAGTTCAGTGATATCGCGTCCTTCGGCAATAATCAGTATGACTTTGCCAGTTTCTCCTTTCATCGGCTTCAAAGAAAAGTCGATAGTCGCTACAGTATTAGCAGCCCCCAAAATATCAACTTCATAACGAACAAATTCTCCTCTAGCAGCGATCGCTATTGCTTTTTTCAATTGGTTCTCTGTTTTCTGAGAAATCGTCCGCGCTGGGATTTCCCATAATAAACGCCCTACTACATCTTTTTGCTGTAATCCAACAAAATTGAGTGCTGTTTTGTTAAATTGTAAGATATTCCCTTCTGGTGTTAGTACCGCAGTTAACTGGAAGGTGCCATCGAAGATATCACGGAATAGTCTTTCGCTTTCTATAACAGATGTTTGTATTTGCTGATGTTCAGTGAAATCTTTCTTTCTAGAAAAAGCAGCGGTTCCTCGTTGGTAGTTCTGTTCAGGAATTAACCAATTATGTGTTGTACCATCGATGATACTCGGAACTGCTAAAGATTGAGTCACCAGAAATTCGTTCATCAAGTCTGGAAAATCTGTACTTTTCTGAGTACCACTAGTAAAACCGTCATTTGTCAAATCTGTGGCTTCTGCTAAATAACGGTCAATACCTTGACAATGCTCATCTACACTTTCATTTACCCTAGAAACAAGTCCGCATACAACATTCAAAAGTTGTTTTTTTGCCTCTAGTAGCTTATGTTCTACCTGTTCATAATTGATAATATTTTCATTTTCGAGAAAATTGTAGGAATCCAGTGCTTGACAAACGCTTTCACATGAAATACAACCAATTAGTTGCTCCTGCTCATTCACCACTGATATTAAAGGCAAGTGATGCTGACGTAATATTGATAGGACAGACGTAATGTCTTGAATATCAGATTGCTTCACAGTAGTCACTGAAGTAGTCATCACTTCACAAATACTGGTTGTTTTGAAGTCAACTTTTGCGGGAAACAGTCGAACGGCATCGTTATTCGTGAAACACCCTAAAATCAGTGAATTCTCAACGACTAATACGCTATTCGCTTGTGGTTGAGACTTACCGAGTAGCTCAATCACATCTAATAAAGGTGTGTCTGGTGGAACAGTTATTGGTGAAAAGTCAATTGCAGAATTCAATGATGGTAATAACAGCAATTCAGCTAGGGGTTGCATACATAATTATATCAAGCAAATATACAATCATTGTCTAATATTTTTGCTTCATATAGAATCCATAATTCTGCGTATATATCTTGAAAAATATTTACAAGCCACGAAATAAAATGCGTAAATGGGCATTGGGCATGGGGCATTGGGCATGGGGCATTGGGGGAGGAGGGCTAGAATGTTTGGTATACAACACAGAACTGCTATGTAAGTGGTTATGCAAAATTATTTATATATTTCTTGAAACTGGAATCATGGTTTCACAAGTATTTCAAGCAATGTGAATATAAAATTAATTTTGCGCGAGTACTTACCCCATGCCCCATGCCCCATGCCCATTGCCCATTACCCTCTAACGAAACTGTCGTTCACCATAGTTTAAAAGCCTTTCTATAGTTGTAAGCCTGTTCTCCCAAGCTCTGACTTGATATGG
>NZ_JAAKGC010000258.1 GCF_017591665.1 Aetokthonos hydrillicola CCALA 1050
CTTTAGTCTTATATTAGGCATTGATAAAAAGACTGTAAATTCGGTTCTTAGCACAAGTTAAATGATGATTACCGAATTGTGTTTTTAGGTGTGGAAGCTTGCTATCTTTTGGTACGGTAAACCCTAGGGTGTTAACTTTGTACCTTTTTGGGGGTTAAAAATTCATGCACAATCCAACTTCATTAAGTAATGAGTAATGAGTAATAAGTAATGAGTAAATACCGGTTTCATTGCCTCCTACACTTGACACAGAAACTGCATGAACTCTTTCACTGACTACCATCCACAGAATTAACACCCTAGGTAAACCCTACAAATTGTCATTTAAACATATAAGACCATACTGGGAGGAACAGCATGGTCTGTGGTTAGGTATAGTGATTTTTAAGTTAATTTATTTATCTGTATAAAGCTACAACATCCAATTCCACCATTCCGGATTTAGAGAAAACATTTTTGTGTTCGTTTCAGCAGCACTTTTACCCAAATGGTTGCCCGTACCAGCGCCAGCATTCAAAGTTGTGCGATATCTAGGTTGCGATCGCCCTTCCCTACTTAGTAGTTATTGCTGTTCACGTATGCTGACGTGTGCTGCCACAATTCGCCATCCTTGCGCTGTACGAACCCATGTTTGTTGCTGCCGACCTAACTTATTAGGTGATGTATCACGAGTAAATTCCGTACTGGCTATAGCAAAATCATGACCGTAAGTTGTAATAACAGTGTTGTGTAAATTGCGGGCTAAGTTAGTTGGATTACGCCCTTGACGAAACTCTTGAATTGCCTGATAACCGATACTTTCTTCACTTGCACCATAACGGATTGTATTGGGTGAGTTGAAGAATAACTCATCCAGAACCGAGACATCATTTGTCACCAGTGCTTGTTCGTAGCGGTTAAAAGCCTCTGTCACTTCTGCTACCACTTCAGGAATATTTATTTGCAATTGGGGTAGAAGTGTTTTATTAGCATTATCCTCACTCACTGTCCAATTCCTCAAGTTTGACTTCAACAATAGTAAAGCCTGTCTGTGCTTCTCTCAAAACCTTACGAGATTGCGAGACTCAGCAATAATATCTATGAGGTCAACCACAGCAGCCGATAAAAAAAAACAAAAGGAAAAGAACCAGTATCCCGTGTGGGTGGATAGATGATGCGGTGTAGGGTTACTAGGCGGACATTGGGTCTGGTCTACCGACCCCCAATTCCTGCAGTTTGGCTTTGACATCTGACCACTCTCGTCCGCAGTAGTAGTATTTTTTATCCAAAATATCTGCTATATAATAACCCTGTTTTGCACCATTAATTCGTCGCAGTTCAGCAGCGATTTTCTCCATTGAGGTATCGAATAGGGAGAATAGGTCTTCCATATCAAGGCTAGGCGCGTTAAATAAATTTACAAATGGCTCACCTTCTTTAAATGCCCAAATCTTGCCACGACGTTCAATTATTCGATAATAAACGGGACGGACTATTGTGTCTGAATTCAACATGATAATTTATTCTAGAATTATTAATGGACAATAGCCCCTAAGAGCTAGTTAGGGGCTATTACTTTAGTTAGTTATTGTCATCCGGGAACTCTTGATGTGGCTCATCCGCTACATCTTCTAAGTCCCTTTTGACATCAAAGGAGTCAACAAGGTATCTTTCTCCAGTTAATTTATCGTCTTTTTCCCAGCGTCCCAGTATAAGACGAATAAAAATTTTAACTGGATTCCAAAAACCTCGATGACCATTACCAGTTTTGCTCAATAAATACCTCCTTTTTTTGGACAACCGGGGACAATAAATGTCACCAAATTTATTTTACACCACTTTTATGGATAAAATTAACCATTTTTAGAAGATTCACTTCGATTTTTTGTGGAGATTAATATTAATTCCCCATTGGCTATAGCATCTAACAACTGACCTGTTGAACCCTCATTATCATAGATATAGCCTAGTATTTGCGCAATTTCTTTAAGCTTATCTCCTGTCCCTGGTGCAACCCGTGCATGAAGATTAGTGCGGTCTAACTTCTTCCTTCCTGCCATAATTCTTAACCATAATTAACTTAAAAGTGGTTTACATATATAGGATAGCAAAGAGTAACCCATTGGTAGGGTTTTCCAAAATCGACGCACGCGCCCCGCGTGCGTTATATGATAAATTTTGATAGCGATATGGCTATCAAAAATGATATCAACATGCCCCAAAAGAAGCCACCCCAACACAAAAAGCCCCCACCCAGTGAGATGATCCGCGTCCCTACCCCACTCATTGAGGCAGTCAAGGATCTATCACGGCTACACAGGCTGGGTCATACAAATGCCGTGCTTCAAGGCTTACAAGAATTGATATCAGCTATTGATAGCAACAGTGATATCGATTTTGGAGCATCGGGTGAAGCCATTAAACAGCTAGCTTTAAGGTTAGAAAAGCTAGAATCTCGTGACAAAAATGATAGCGATGTTGATTCACTCTTAAAATCAGTAACCAGTTTGGAACAAAAGGTAGAAGCACTTACAACAAGACTGGTACAAATGGAAGGTGCAATTTCAATCCTTGGACAGCGCCAAGTTTCAACCCCCACAAGAAGGCAAGCTTTCAACTACCACCCGCCACAGCTTGAGCTTCAACCATTCACCGAAGAAAATCTAGCAAAAAGACTAGCAGCAACTACTGAAACTATACGCAATTACCGGGAAAGCAAAACTCCCAAGGAATTCGAGTCCTGGTGTCTCCAGCGAGATCCCGGCGGTGTGGCGTGGCGCTACCAAAAAGATGGGCTTTATCATCCCATCAAATAAAAGAATTCAGAATACATGCGTCAGTCGTCAGAATACACAACCCATAAAGGGATAGTGTTTTAAGAAAAGTTTTAACCCCTATCTCACTCGAATTTGTGTGTTTGCATCAGGGTTATTTACCAACAAATTATATATCTTTTTGGAAGGGTTATTAGTCGCTTTTTATGGATACTCTTAAAACTCCCAAAACCGGAGAATCTCTTGCTGCCT
>NZ_JAAKGC010000259.1 GCF_017591665.1 Aetokthonos hydrillicola CCALA 1050
TGCGGGTATAAATTTCTAAAGCCTGGGTATAAGCGGCGATCGCCTTCTCCAGATTCTGTGCTTTGTCCCCATCGATTCTATCTAAGTAAGCATTCCCCAGATTATTTTGCACCGGTGCCCAGTGTTGAGGAAAGGCGGTGCGGGTATAAATTTCTAAAGCCTGGGTATAAGCTGCGATCGCCAACTCCAGATTCTGTGCTTTGTCCCCATCGATTCTATTACTGTAAGCAGTCCCCAGATTATTTTGCGTCATCGCCCAATCTTGGGGAAAGGCGCTGCGGGTATAAATTTCTAAAGCCTGGGTATAAGCAGCGATCGCCAACTCCAGATTCTGTGCTTTGTCCCCATCGATTCTATATAAGTAAGCATTCCCCAGATTATTTTGCGTCGTTGCCCAATCTTGGGGAAAGGCGCTGCGGGTTCTAATTTCTAAAGCCTGGGTATAAGCTGCGATCGCCTTCTCCAGATTCTGTGCTTTGTCCCCATCGATTCTATTACTGTAAGCAGTCCCCAGATTATTTTGCACTGTTGCCCATTGTTGAGGAAAGGCAGTGCGGGTATATACAGTTAACAATATTTCATAACCAGCAATAGCTATTTCCATGTTGCTGGCTTTGTCTCCTAAGGGGAATTGCCCAATTAGATTGCTGAAATTCCCAATAACTCCTGCAATATATTCCGCCGTATCTGTCTCAACTTCCGCCAGCTTATCTTTTGCCCAACTTTGCAGTACTTCTGGGAGGATATAATCAAGTTTTTCTATGTTCTCTTCTAGTAACGGGTAAACTACCTGCGGATCACCGTTACTTTCTGACGTTGCTTGTAGTACTTGGAGTAAAAATTCTAAATATACAGGTTGACCCACATAAACTGCCAAATTTCTCAACCAATTTGCTGTATTCTCTTCTCCTTCCTGCGAGTAAAACTCGGCTACAGCTTTCACTATCTGCACAAACTCAGCATCAAGTAAATCTTGCTTAGCTTCTAAAATAGCTGCTTCTTCGCCGCTTTGGCAACTCAGCAACATTTCAATTAGGTTGAGGTAGGCTTGCTGACGTTCTTCATTCATGAGCCGGTGCAGGTGCTATATTTAATTTTTAGCATGAAGATGACTTCAGTAGGATTGCTGGTCATTCCGCAAAAATTTTTCAAGCACTATTATCTAGGTCAGTAGGTTGAGGAGACACCCCTGTAAAAGTGATCCCCAACCTACGGGTTACGGCTTTTATGTAGCAGTAGTAGTCATCGTGCCTTCTTGGAGACGATTTACGCAAGAACTAATATGGGAGCGGATAGCGCGCTCATAAACAGCAGTTTGCTGTGTGCGTATTCCTACAGCCTGATATATCAATTTAATCTCAGGGAATTCGCACCAGTACATCAAAAAAATGTCTTTAGCAGGAGTAGTAATTTCATAATTATTCTCTTGCCTTTTTTTCATCAACTTACAATTATTTAGATGTAATTTTTGTCTAAATAATTTTTCAAATTCTGCAATTATATTTGAAGTAGTTTCCATTATTGATATACCTGGCAATTTGTTATTCGAGTAAACACGATATCTCTTCAGCTATCTGATATGTAAAGATAGTCATAGAAGAAGGAGTCAGGAGTCAGAATACAGAAGTCAGAATAAACTACCCATAAAGGGATGGTGTTTTAGCACTCATTTTCAACCCCTATCTCGTGTACAAGGGACGAGGTTTTAACCAAAAACTTGTCCAGGTGAGGTAATTTCCGAGAAAGAAAATATCTGGGGAATGCGAGTTTCGACTGCGCTCAACTCACGATCTCTCAGTTGGTTGAGCGAAGTCGAAACCAACGGCGGAAAACCGTCTACCGCAATGGCTCCTGACTCCTGAATTCTTCTTCATAAAAACTGCACTAGAAAGAAAAGTTAATCAATAGAAAGCTTCTATATTGTGTCGAAAAGCGATTAAGGCGCGCTTACCCTGATACTCTTTTAACGCGGAAAGGATTGCATCAGAGACTTCTAATGAAACTATGGTCTTAATTTCAATATTAGTGTTGTAGCCTGCTAAGTCTGCCAAGCGTCTTCCGTGACCGCCTTCACCTTGGACTTGACTAATAGTATAGCCAGTTACATCATAGCTTTTTAGCAACTTAAGAATAGAGTCTTTCAAGACTGTTTCACCAATGATGGTAACTAAAACAGCAGGTTCTAGGTAAGCGTCTGAGTCTGACATCGAGAACTCCAGAGATTAGGTTTTAGCTCAGAGAGCTTAGATTTTGGCTGCTTAGTCCAGATTCTATTTAAAAAGCTCAAGCATTTCTGCCTGAGCTGGGACTAAATGCAATTAATGTGCTACTTTACTGGTTTAGCTTTGGTAGCTATATCGATAAAGCTTAGTAGCGGTTACGTGCGCCGTAGCTTCCCCGACCGCCACCAAATGAACCTCTATCTTCTTTAGGTTTAGCCTTATTAACTTTAAGGTCACGTCCCATCCACTCAGCACCATCAAGTCCTTCAATAGCAGCTGTTTCTTCTGCTTCTGTACCCATTTCCACAAAACCAAACCCGCGTACACGACCGGTTTCACGGTCAGTAGGTAGCTGAACACGCTTGACAGAACCATATTCTGCAAAAATCGTATTCAAACCATCTTCTGTTACTTCATAAGAAAGGTTGCCTACATAAACTGACATAAACTGTCTCCGAAATTATAAAGTTGTAGAAATTTAAGTTTCGGAGAAAAGTCTGTAAATACTAAAAGGAAAAAGCCTGACAATACTAAGAACAAACAACGTCACCGAATTAAGTCTCACCTAATCAGTATGACACACCCAGCAATGATCACATCATAGTTGCCAAAACCGTTATATAAAGTAACATAAACCATTTGTATCTAAGTATGGTCTTTGCTCAAATTACGTCATTAATCCAATCCAAAATTACTTGGTTCACCTGTTCTGGAGATTCATCTTGGGGTCAATAACCCACATTTTCTAGGCTAACAGGCTTTAGCTGGTCATTGTA
>NZ_JAAKGC010000260.1 GCF_017591665.1 Aetokthonos hydrillicola CCALA 1050
ACCAGGTGGGCAAGTTGTAATTCTAGATGGGAACCAAAAGACTTTGCGCCAGCTAGATTGGCTTAATGATGTTTTTGAGGAACCGTATATCCGAGAATATGCTGCTAGCAGTCTTGAGGCAAGTATGGGTGCAGCAGGATTTGCCAAAGTGCTAACCCAAGATGTATGGTGGATAAGTCAAGTCAATAGCGCCGTTAAACCAATCTTGGCTGAAGATACTCGCACTCAAAGAACTGCACGACATTACACCTCTACGTCAAAAGACGTCAAAACAGACGATAATTTACAAGGTTTTCCATCTCCAGCGTTTGACATAGTGCCATGAGTTTAAAGGCAGTTTTATTCGATTTTAATGGTGTCATCATCAACGATGAGCCAATTCATGAAAAACTCACGGAGCAAATTCTGATTGAGGAGAATCTCACCCTCAAACCAGGGGAGTATAAGAAAATTTGTCTAGGACGTAGCGATCGCACTTGCCTTAAGGATTTGCTTGCAAGTCGTGGTCGTGTTATTAGTCAGACACAATTAACTGAGTTGCTACAACGAAAAGCACTCATGTACGCTTCGGAACTGGAAAAAATCGAAAAACTGCCTTTGTATGCTGGTTTAGAGGACTTGATATTTCAGCTGCGATCGCGCAGCATTCACTTAGCTGTTGTTAGTGGTGCTATTCGCAACGAAATTGAGTTGGTACTCAATCGTAGTAAACTAGCTGAATATTTTCAAGTTATAGTTGCAGGTGATGAGATCACGACCAGTAAACCAGAACCGGATGGTTATTTACTGGCAATAGAACGCCTGAACAAGCAATATCCCAATTTGAATCTTGCACCACAAGAGTGTCTGGTAATTGAAGATAGTCTAGCTGGTATACAAGCAGCAAAAAAAGCAGGTATCCGGGTAGTGGGTGTGGCGCACACGTACCCATTCCATATGCTTCAACGCTGCTGCAACTGGACTGTTGATTACCTGAATGAATTGGAACTTGAACGGGTGCAAGAAGTTTTTTCACCAAAATTAAGTGAATAAATGCTATAATCGGTGATTGGTTAGGTTATACGGGGAATTAGCTCAGTTGGTAGAGTGCTGCGATCGCACCGCAGAGGTCAGGGGTTCGAGTCTCCTATTCTCCATTTGTACATTAAATAATTATTGTCAATTTTAAAGAATTGTTGTCCAATTCAAATTGATACAATCCTAGTCAGGTGAGGAATCCGGCAGCAATTCTCATTTTGAAAAAAATACAATACTAACCGCCATTTTGAAACTCAAGAAATAGTACAAAAGAACTATTTTGGGTGAGTGAGAGGAGAGCGTAAAAAACTATAGGCTCTATGAATGAAGTATAAATACTCAGCGTTTTTCAGGCGACCGGCAGACTTTGAAGGAGAGTTGGCAAGGATATTAGTATAGTGTTGAAAGTGAAGAACTGAATATTTATAATTTTTGTACGAAGAGTGTAAAATCGGTGAGTAAAAAATATTAAATAATCAAATTACTCCAAGATGGCTCAAAAGGCGGCGACTCTAGAAATTCCTGAATTAATGCAATTTTTACGGTCATCATTTCCCATGACCAGAAAAATGTACAATTTGTGGCTCATGATATAATAGGGCACGGCGTAAGTCCTCAGAACACACTGCTAACTTAGAGATGATTTCAAATTGGTTCCATCTTTTGCCGCGTTCCAAGCCTGCCTGAATTTTCTGCACCTCTTCATCTAGGCGCAGTCTATTTGTGTCGTTGGGGTTTGCTGAGAGGATTAGAATTTTTTTCACAATACTATATTAATATGCTCTTTTCTATTAGTTCGTCAACAATAGGTTAACTTTTAAGCTTTTGATACGAACTAAGCATACTACTTTCCAGAAGATAGCAAAAGCTCACGCTTGGTAGTAATTGCTACACATTGTATTAAAACTCGCCGACCCCTTGCAGTAAGATTAAACTAAAGAAGATCTGTTGATGGAAAAATGACATCATTTATTTTAAAGATTTTCCAGAAAAATGTCATCATTTGCTTTAAAAAACACGAAAAAGAGTTTTTCATTAATAAAAGGCTCAAAGCCATCTCCAGCAATGGCTTGAGCCAATTTCTTCCAATTTTAGAAAACTGACAAGAATTCTTTAAAAATGACAATAATTATTTAAAGGACACCATCACACTCAAATCTTTATATATCAAACCTTCGCTTAATTTTGTAGTCTTAGCGCTACCAATTGATTACCGTGAGAGCCGTTACTTTCGCAAATTGTTGGTCAGCAGTTACCAAACTTGCAGAATTTTGGATTGCCATTGCCGCAATTATTGCATCGGGTAACTTTAACCGAAATTGTTGACGAATTTCAATGATTTTCTCAAGCAAAACTGTGTCATTTGCTGCCAGATCGATCACTTCAACACGCTGAATAAACTGCTGAAAAAGTTGGCGATCGTTTTGTCCTAGCCCAGAAAAAGCCAGAAACTCAATTTGACTAATAACTGAAATCGCTATCCAATCAGCGTTTTGTAGTAATTGAATTAGTTGGGGAGTTCCTTGCAGCAGAGCCACGATCGCATTCGTATCCAACAAGTAGCGATCACCACTCATCCCGTAAAGTCCTCTGCATCGTTACTGCGTCTCCCTCCCAGGTTAACCGTCCCACCAAATCAGAAAAATCATACTTGAAGTTCTGCTTACTGGCTGCTGGAACTGGATTCAAAACAACAACAACATTCACCTCGACAGCAGTTAACTGGGTCGGAATATTAATATTTAAATAACCCGATTCATCAATTTTTGTAGTCAGTTTTAAAACTTCCATACCAATTAAATTAAACTCGATATAAATATAATGTTAGTGCGTAGGCACAGTCTCCCACAAGCATCGCTCCTATTGTAGCCACTGTCTCGATACTTCAGTTCAGCCATGCCCTTGGGCAACTGCTGCTAAAATTAATATATTGTATAAATAATTACAT
>NZ_JAAKGC010000054.1 GCF_017591665.1 Aetokthonos hydrillicola CCALA 1050
CAGTCAGTGTAACTTCTGACTGCTTTCCTCTCTAACAATCAATCCGCGCCTCAGTACTAATGTCTATTTTTTATCTTTTCTTCTATCCGTGCTTTGCTTCTGTCTGAGCTTTTAGTCCAAACTCCAGTTTATTGCTCACACCAGTCATGAATTGAGGACTCCGCTCAATGCTATTTTAGGATTTACTCAAATTCTCAAACGAGAAACTACAAATCTCACTCTCCAACAGCGTGGACTTGAAGTTATACAACAATCAGGGGAACATTTACTCACTTTAATTAATGATATTTTATATTTAGCAAAAATTGAAGCAGGTAAACTCGATTTAGAATTACGGGAACTCATCCTGCCTTCATTTTTGGATAATCTTGCTGATATTATTCATATGCGTTGCCAAGAGAAAAATATTGAGTTTGAACACCAGATTCTTGGAGATTTACCGACATTGGTAAAAGGAGATACAACCCGTCTGCGTCAACTATTACTCAATCTCCTCAGTAACGCAGTAAAATTTACAAACAAAGGTAAAGTAATTTTTAAAGTTGGTTACGTTGCAAATTTTTCGGCAGTACAAATAGATAGAACTTCTACCTCTGTTGCTAACCAAGATAAAATTCGTTTTTACATTGAAGATACAGGTATTGGCATTCCTGAAGAGAGGTTAGCAGATATTTTTACACCTTTCTATACAATCAAAGCAGAATCATCTCAAGAAGGAACAGGACTGGGTTTGAGTATTAGTCAAAACCTAGCTGAGCAAATGGGTTCTCAAATACAAGTTAAGAGTACTTTAGGGAAAGGGAGTACATTTTGGTTCGATCTAAATTTTTCTGTCCTAGAAACTCCTATGATGGTGACAACTAATGATGATTTTGCTCGTGAAATTACTGGTTATACAGGGGAACAACGGCGAATTTTAGTTGTGGACGATATAGATACCAACCGAGATATTTTAGTCAATTTTCTTACTCCTTTAGGTTTTGATATACTCGAAGCAAGTTCTGGCGCAGAAGCGATTGCTCTAACTCATAAAAATAAGTTAGATGCGATCTTTTTAGATTTAATCATGCCGGAAGTAAATGGTTGCGAAGCCATTAGACGCTTAAGAAAAGAATCTCAGTTCCAAGATTTGCCAATAATTATTATTTCTGCTAGTACCCTACCCATACACAAATCTCAATGTTATGAGGTAGGAGCAAATGAATTTCTGAATAAACCCCTTAGTTTTGAGCAATTACTGCGAATTCTTGAGATCTATTTAAAACTTGAATGGATAACTTCAGATGGCACGACGCGATCGCTGCTTACTCAACCATTACCAGCAACACCAGCAGCTAAAAATACTGCGGCTCAATCCTTAATCATTCTTTCTCAAGAGAAATTAACTCATCTTTGGAATTTAATCATTCAGGGCGATATTCGAAGCGTTATATCCGCAGTAAATCATTGGCAGCAAGATGAACCTCAAGCCACTGATTTTATGCAACAAATAATTAAGTTAGCTGAAACTTGTCAAATGAAAAAACTTAAGGAGTTGATTCGACAACATTTAGAGGAAGCTCTTAGCAGGGAGCAGGGAGCAGGGGAGTAGGGAGCATTTTGCTCCTACTACAATCTTTTTGCAAGATTGATATGCTCCCAGTAAATAGTAGTATTTACACTAATTTATTACTGAAAAATTATTGATTATAGTTTTATGAAATAAAAAATAACGATACGTTTTGAAAGTGGATATTTTTTCCAAAGTGGACACTTTTATGTTCTGTAAACTATCATTAAGTATCTCAAATAGTGCTTATTTCTGCAACTACTGTCTATGCTAAAACAAAATATAGAGCCAGAAACGCAGCAGTTTTTTCAAACTCTGAATCATTTTGTTGCTCAAACACCAAATAGGACACTAGCAGCGAATTCTACCACTAATAACTCAAAGACAATATTGATTGTAGATGATACGCCAAATAATTTACAGGTATTGTTTTCTTATTTAGAGAGTAAGGGCTACAAAGTTTTGTTAGCTGAAGATGGCGAAAGTGCATTGCAAATTGCCGAATCCCAACCCCTAGACTTAATTTTATTAGATGTACTAATGCCCGATCTCGATGGTTTTCAAACATGTCGTCTCCTTAAACAGAAAACATCTACCAGAGACGTTCCTGTAATTTTCTTGACTGCCCTTTCTGAAACTTTTAACAAGGTTCAAGGATTCAAGCTAGGTGCAGTTGATTATATTACTAAACCTATCCAACAGGAAGAGGTTTCAGCACGGATTGAAACCCATCTCAATCTGCGAACAATGCATCGTATCCTAGCAGCACAAAACAGACAGCTAAAACAGGCTTTAGATTTTGAAGCCTTGGTACGACGTATTACTGATAAAATTAGAGATAATCTGGACGAGAGCTATAGCTTGCAGATAGCGGCTCAAGAGTTAGTAAGCATTCTTGAAATCAGTTGCTGCCAAATTGAACTTTATGACTCCGATAGAATGACAGCAACTATAGCTCACGAATATACAATGACTTTACCCAAAGGTCAAGGACAAACTAGACAAATAAATGATTTTCCCGAAATTTATCAGCAACTCCTAAATAAAAATCCTCTACAATTGGTAGAAACCATTCCTCAATTTAATCCCCAAGGAGTTCAAGTAACGCGCTTGGCTTGTCCGATTTTTGACAAACAAGAAATTATGGGAAACCTTTGGGTACTTAGACCACCAGAAGAAGTCTTTTCTCTGTTAGAGATTCAGCTAATGCAACAGGTGGCTTCTCAATGTGCGATCGCCATTCGCCAAGCTCGACTTTATAAAGCTGCTAATCAACAAGTCAAAACACTGGCTAGGCTAAATCATATCAAAGACGATTTCCTAAAACATATTTCTCACAAATTAAAAGCACCGATGAGTACTATTTCTCTTGCCAGCGAAACTCTAGAAAAAATCTTGATCAGTGAAAACAATCCAAGAGAATCTCCTACTTTTAAACGAGTCGTTGGAATTTTTCATGAATCATGTCAACGACAAAAGGTATTAATTGATGATTTACTAGCTCTTTGTTATCTAGATACTAAAGCCAAAACTATACAGAATCAATTAGTTGAACTCAATTTTTGGCTTTCGCAGCGTGTGTACTTATATTTGAGAGATGCTCGTAACCAGGAACAGGAATTAATTCTAAATTTAGCACTAGAAAAGTTATATATTTCTGTTGATCCAAAAATTTTAGAGCGTATTGTTCGGGAATTAGTGCATAATGTTTGTAAGCACACTCCAGCAGGTGGAATAATTACCATTCAAACGGAAACTCGTCAATCATCTATTGCTCTATGTATCATGAATACTAATACTGCGGTCGAAATCCCTCCGGAAGATAAAGTCTTCATTTCTAATGACTTTAATCGCATGAAAAATAACGAACTTTGGAAATACGATTATACTGATTTGGGGCTCCCATTGGTTAGAAAATTGGTGGAAATCCTAGAAGCTTGTATTGAAGTTAAAAGTCAAAACAACCAAGCACTTTTTTGTCTTAAATTTCCACGGAGATATATAACGAGATAGAAGTTTTCACTGAGATCTGAAAAACAGAAACGTTTTCCACCTTAAATAAGGAGAAGGCGGTGGGTTGGCGTGAAAGAGCAACGGAGCAGGGGAAGAAATAGGATCGGATCCGAAATCTTAAATTGCCAAAGTGGTGTTAAATATTAACATCGCTCTACCTGCCGTTAGCAATGAACGAAACGACAACAGAGAACACCAATCGTCCGTTTTGGCAACGAATCCCGCTTGCGTTGCAAATCGTCATCGCACTGATTCTTGCTGTAGTTCTAGGAATTGCACTAGGTGCAGGACACCCCAATGAAGCCAATAAAGCCTTCATCGAGAACTTGGCGATTCCCTCCCAACTGGTACTAAAAGCCCTTCGTGCTCTAGCTACACCTCTAATTTTTGTAGCAGTGCTGCATACCTTGATGACAACCCACATCCCAGGTAGGGTAGGACGGCGTTTAGGTATACTGCTATTAACTAACACCACTGTAGCTATTCTAATAGGGCTTTTCGTTGCTAATGTTCTACGCCCCGGCACCTGGAGGCGTTTTTCTGCCCCCGGAAGCACAATCACAGCCAAGCAAAACCTAGATCCCTGGGGATTGTTCAAAGATGCTATACCAGAAGCCATTCTCCAACCACTAGTTAATAATGATGTCCTTCAACTTATCGTTGTAGCTCTGAGCTTTGGCATTGTCCTTCGTGCTATAAAATCAGAGCAAGTTGCTCAAGGTAAGACGGGATACCAAGCGATAGAAGAGGTGATTGGCATTTTGTTTGAGGCGGTGATCCGCATTCTCAACTGGGTGATTACCTTGGTTCCTTTCGCTGTTTTTGCAATTGTGGGAAAAACAGTAGCAGAAAAAGGCTTTGAACCGTTTCTATCTTTAGGTGCGTTTGTGATCGCAGTGTTGCTAGGACTAACATTACAAGCCTGCTATTACCTCACCAGAGTCAAATTGGGTTCTTGGGTTAAACCGATCAACTTCCTGCGCGGTGGTTCCGATGCCTTTTTGACAGCTTTTTCAACAGACTCCTCGACAGCAACAATGCCTGTCACATTTCAAATTTTGCAGGAAAAAATCGGCTTGCGGGAATCATCTGCTTCTTTGGGCGCTTTAGTTGGCACCAACTTTAATAATGATGGGACTGCTCTTTATGAGGCAATGTCTGCATTGTTTATTTCCCAAGTGCTGGGGCTACATTTAAATATAGGACAGCAATTAGTTGTCATTATAACCTCGATTTTTGCCTCAGTAGGTGCAGCCGGTATTCCAGAAGCGGGGTTGGTGACAATGACACTTGTTTTCAGTTCCGTTGGCTTACCTACACAGTACATCGCTTTACTCTTAACTGTAGACTGGTTTCTAGATCGCAGCCGCACTGTGATCAATGTTATGGGGGATATGACTGTTAGTGCTTTACTTGATGGCAAAACTCCTCGCTCTCTTGAACAAGAGGAATCAGTGACGAATTAAGATCACCCAAACCATGTATTTGCTTCAACTCCAACCCTCGCTCAAATATTTCATCAATAGGTAACATCTGACCATCTGTAGTCATAAACTTATGGTCTTTTGTTGCCCGAATAACAGAACCATCTTCTAAAGAATATTCAAAAACCTCTTGTTGACCACGATTATGCCATTGTGCAATAGGTTGTGTGTAAATATTCCCATTACTATCAACTGTGTAAACCGTGCATTCTATACGGTTTTCTACAATTTCCCCAATCTTGAGAAAACCATATTCTCTGGTTAAAACCTCAGTATCATAACTCAAGCAATATTCGGCAAATTTTAACATTTGCTCGAATAAATCTTCAGCTATTTGCTTCTTTACTCCATTTTTTGCTGCACCGTCAACGAATTTTTCTCGTTGCTTTTGCATCTCGGAAACTTTTTTCTTTCCCATAGCACGGCGTAGCAAATCGGCTTGCCCTAGAGAATATCCAGCCATATCTTGAGCAATTTTCATGATTTGCTCTTGATAGACCATAATTCCATAAGTTTCGTCTAGAACAGGTTCAAGTATAGAGTGTTCATATTCTATTTTCTCTCGACCGTGTTTTCTGTTAATAAACTTAGGAATCAGTCCTGCATCTAATGGCCCTGGTCGATAAAGTGCTAGAATCGAAGAAATATCTTCTATATTAGAGGGTTTCAAATCGCGCACTATCTGGCGCATTCCAGAAGATTCTAATTGAAAAACACCCTCTAATTCACTGGCTTCTAACAGCTCGTATGTCTTCTTGACATCTTTGGGTAGTGTGTTCAATTCTCCTTTGGCTAATATCTTCTGCGCTTTTCTTTCTTGGCTAGTTATGTCATAAGGATCAATCTTAAATCCTCGATTTTCGTGAATCAAATCAATTGTTCTCTGGATTGTCGTCAGGTTTCTTAACCCTAAGAAATCCATCTTCAATAAGCCCAGTGCTTCTAGATCTTCCATAAAATACTGGGTAATCACAGAACCGTCATTATTTCTTTGTAGCGGTACAATTTCATCTAGAGGGTCAGCAGATATCACCACACCTGCTGCATGAACGCCAAAGGTTTTGTTAGTTCCCTCAATGCGGATCGCCATATCAAGCCAATGGCGAACGCTCGGATCGTTATCGTATTTGTTTTTAAACTCTGGTTCTGGTGTATCCTCAGAAATCATCACCGACAGTTTAGTCGGTTTACCCCGTGAAACAGGGATTAACTTTGCCATTTTGTCTGCTTCACCGTAGGGAATATTTAACACCCTGGCAACATCTTTTAAAACTGCTTTGGAAGTCAGACGGTTAAAGGTGATGATTTGGGCAACTCTGTCTTTGCCATATTTTTCTGTAACGTAATCAATAACTTGATCTCGTTTATCAATACAGAAATCTGTATCAATATCAGGCATTGATTTACGTTCAGGGTTGAGAAATCTCTCAAATAACAATCCGTGATGTACCGGATCAATGTTGGTTATTTGCATAGCATATGCTACCAAAGAACCTGCCGCTGAACCCCTGCCAGGTCCAACTGGTATACCAGTATCTCTTGCAAATTTGATGTAGTCCCACACAACTAAAAAATATGTGGAAAATCCCATTTGCTGAAGCATTTTTAACTCATATTCCAGTCGATCTTTGTAAACTTGGTCAACTTCATTTCTAGATTTGCGATTTAATCGTTCTAAAAGCCCTTGCCAAGCCACTTCTTCGACATAAGTGTCCGCAGTATGACCTGATGGAATAGGATAATTAGGGATGCGAGGCTCACCCATGATTTGGTAAGGCTCTACCTTGTCTGCAATTTCTAAAGTTGTTGCGATCGCCTCCTCTATAACATCATCAGGCAAATGGTCTCGAAATAGCTGCTTCATCTCCTCAGTTGATTTTAAATATTCAGTACCGCTATAGCGCATGCGGTTATCTTCAGCAATCAATTTGCCTGTCTGAATACACAGTAAAGCGTCGTGTGCTTCAACGTCGTAACAAGAGATAAAGTGGGAATCGTTCGTAGCGATAAATTTAATATCTAGCTCTCGGGCAATTTTAACAATTTCTACATTAACAATACGGTCTTCTGGAGAGCCGTGGTCTTGAATTTCTAAATAAAAATCATCCCCAAAAACTTCTTTATACCAACGAGCAACTTTACGAGCAGCCTCTAGCTTATTACTGAGAATAGCTTGGGGTATTTCCCCACCTAAACAAGCACTCGTAACAATCAAACCTTCATGGTATTGTTTGAGATATTCTTTATTGATGCAAGGACGCGAAAAAATTCCCTTGCCTTGTACACCTTTGAGGTGAGAGTCTGTGGTTAATTTTACTAAATGTTTGTAACCTTTTGTATTTTTAGCTAAAACAACTTGATGATAGCGAGGACGGCGTTCTTGTTTTGTGATATCGCCGTTGATTACATACATTTCGTTGCCGATGATTGGCTTAATATTCTTGCTGCGGCAGATTTTGATCAGTTCAATCGCACCGTACATCACACCGTGATCAGTCAAGGCGATCGCTTTCATCCCTAGCGCGATCGCTCGATCAACTAAATCTTGCAATTGACTTGCTCCATCAAGCAGACTGTAGTCACTATGAATGTGCAAAGGTACGAAGGACATATTACGTTCCCACCAGAAGCCAAAAAACAGAAACGTTTTCCAGAATAACGCAGTTTGTCCTGTTTTGTGTAAATGCAGGGGCAAACCTTGGTAAGCCCCTCCAATCTTCAAGGACTAGCTAAGAAGGTGCAAAAGCAATCTTATCTGCTGCAAATGAGGTTACTAGCTCCAACACACCTGTTTCTTCATTTACCCAGAACACAGAACTCGTGCTTTGATAGGTGGGGTTGGCTAAGACAAAGGTTCCATTGTCTAATGGAGAGTAAGCTTGACTTTGAACATCATTTGACAAAGGCTTACCGTTGTACCTAAGTTCTGATAAAGTCTTATAGGTTCCCTGATCCAAGAATATCTGCACAATCTTAACAGAGCCTTGTCCACTAATATTAGTGGCGTAAAGGTGTCCCTTTGGGCATTGGGTAAGATTGCTAAAACGCTGATTTTCCGGCAAAGAGAAGTTGTTGATAAAACTTACCTGACCTGTTTTTAAGTCAATTTTTGCTAACTTAAAGGGAGGAGTTCCTTGGTTGAGACTAATGATACTTAGAATCCCACCACCTTTAGGAGCGCACAGACTCTCTATTGTACTATTTTTGTCTAAACCTTGTAACGCTGGTAGAGCATCTGAGAAACAAAGCAGCCGACTAGGCTTAGGGTTTTGCGAAGTCGTTGCAGGGGAAGTAGCAACCACAACTCTGCCATCAGCTAAGACTGTAAAACCGCTTATTCGCTCGTTGGGTTGTAATGTAAGCTCAAGATTTTGAGCAGTTAAATCGTTAACCGAACTATTGGTTAAGTTTAAAGAAAACATCTGTGCTGTGTTATCAACAGCACGCACACCATAGAGTGACTGTGACGGAACAGGAAAGTCATAAGCATGAGCTTTCTTGCCTAAGTTGACTAACACAGATGTTGCTGCTGTGCCAGCTACTATATTCTGAATAAACTGTCGCCGCTTCATAATTGAGAACATCCTTCTATTACCACAGTTGAGGTAAATTAAAACCCTGCTTATGATTGAGTGATCTGACTCCAGGCTTTAATAATTATCTGCAACTCATTAGGCAAATGGCTTTGAGAAATATCATTATATTGAACGGTTCCTTCACGGCTAGTTAACGTGTAAGTCTTGTAATCAGCCGAGCCCGTAGATGCTGGATAACTTTGATTTTTGAATTTGCTAAATTTCTCTTTTTTTAGCAAGTCTTGAAATTGTTGCACTTGTGAGCGAGAAATACGTCTCACATTACGGGAAGAATTATTGGTGTTTTTGATATTAACATGAATTATGGACCCATCATTTAGTAACATAGTTTTATCCGTTATCCCAGCAAAACCACCACTGGAAATTTGCTGAAATATAACATTTCTTTCTAGAGGTGGGGGTAACTCACTCCGGGGAATCGTAACAGGTTGAATTTGTTCCTCTTTAGTAGTGGGTGATTGATTTTGTGAGATTTCGCTCTTATTAGGGTTTAATCTCACAACAGAGCCAGAATCATTGGTGTGATAAACCAAAGTTTTCCCACTGGCTCTAACAGCCACTTCCCAACCATTAACCAATACCTGAGTGCATAATTCATCAGCACTTGACACTTCTAAACACCCATTGTTCCAAGTCCGAGGCTGAGCTTCAATGATTTTTAGCTTAGAGGTTGGTAACTTTACATCTTGAGATGCAACTTTTAGAACAGCATTTTTCACAGGTGCTGGTAATTTTTCCTGGCTTGTGATATTACCGGAATCCGCTAACAGAAAAGATGGTGTGTTAGTCAGGTTTGTTGTAATTTGTAACAACTGTGTAGCGTTCGCTGTAGCAATTTTGAAAGGCATTAGCCTACCAAAAACAGACAAAATGCTGATCAATACGAAGACCATGACAATCTGGGCTTGTTTGCTCATAACATACTTTTTTTTGTTAGTCTTCATACACACTGCTTTGCGGGAGCTTGGGAACTCTGGAGCTTAATTCTGTAGCAAATTAACAGGTTTTAGATAGGTAAACACTTAATTTCAGTTTCTAAACTTTGTCTATTTCGACACCCTGAGTGCTAAAGTGTTCTAGCTTGCTAATATCAGAAACTCTGATAATTCTAAAGAGTTATGCCAAGCTATTTTGTTTTGGTAAATGCACTTTACACAGAAATGAATGCTAGATTTGGCAGGCGCTTATAAAAAGCTCTACACCTTCTTTCCCTACTTTATCATAAGCGTCACAAATAACACCAAATTTTCAATTCTAAAGCAATAGTATTTTATCCCTAGTAATTTGCTAAAGAAAAAGTGCCTGAAATGGTCTATAAAAAAGGAAGTGGCTTTGATTTCGTGTCATTTAAACATGCAGTGTAAGTGACATATATAAGCAAATATATACTTTCTACATTCTTCTATAGCAATTCGGAACATGTTTTTGGGACTCTTCACCTGCAAACACATCACTCTGGGAAAAAGACTTTCCTCACTATGCTATTTTGATCTTCAATCTTCCGGTTCTTCTCGATGGTGTTCTCGGTGCTTTCCCGTATCTTTTGGTAGCATTATTTCTGTGGTTTTGATCTCCATCTGGCCTTATCTTTGGCTTACTCTTAGGCCAGTTTCATGTGTGGTGGAGACACATTCTTGCTTTAGGTTGCCACACTCCACAGTTCATAATTTTTGTATGCAAGGTTCTATTTATTACAACCCCTGAAAGACATTGGTTACACCATCAAAAAACTAATTTAGCTTATGGTGATATTTTGACATTTTTTGAGCAACCTGCTAAAACTTGGCTACGCTGGCTACGTCTTTTAAGGTTACATCTGAGACAATCACACATCTAGCTATCACGGCGATCGTGCAATACAATTTTTGAGTTCCGCTTGTTGTAATACTTTCACTACCCTAAGTGTTAATATTCTCGTTTGCTTTCTGGTTGAGTTTTAGCATGTTCTCGAAATTCAACCAGAATTTTCCGTTATTATTTTCGTTTTAGTACTTCTGAATCATGTTAAGATGTGATATCAATAAATAGGAGTCAGGAGACAGAATTCAGGAGTCAGAATACACCACCCATAAGGGGATGGTGTTTTAAAAAAAGTTTCAACCCCTATCTCGTCCACTCATAGACAAGGTTTTAACCAGTATTGCTCATTCTGACTTCTGGCTCCTGACTCCTGAATTCTTCTTTATAAATCACAAAGAACTCAGGACTGATTAACAGACTAAAAGTTCTGATAACTGCGTTGTACGTTGTATGTTCTACGTTCTTCTTTAACTGCAATAAGAATGCAACAACTAGCAATAATTCCTCCCAGTTGTAGGCAATGGCAGAAAACCCGAACTCCAGTAGATTCAATAATATTGAAATGAATGCCACTGCCTACGATGCTACTCAGGTGAGTACAGTAGGGCAGTTAAACCCAATAGAAGTCAAAATTGCTGACCATATAAAACCAATACTAGAAAAATGGCAGAAACTTCCTCTACCAGAATTATCAAGGTTTCTTAAAACAGGGAATCCGCGCAACACTTTAGCTTACTGGCAGGGGCGTAAAAAAGAAATTACCCAAATACATCAATGGCTTGCTGATCACAATACTTCCTTAGTTGGCATACAAGGCATCGGCGGTATAGGGAAATCAACGCTAGCAGCTAAAATTTATGCAGAATTTGAGGGTTTCTCTAAACGATTCTGGGGTGATGTCAGTTATGGGGCAGGTTTTAGCGATTTAGCCCGCCAAGCACTCACTGAGTTTGGTTTTCCTATACCAGAACAAGAAGCTCTGTTGCTCAAGGCGCTAATGAAGTGTTTGCAACAAGGTGAATATTTGCTGATTATCGATAACCTAGACGGTTTATTACAACCAAATAGACAATGGGCAAGTCAATTGTACGGCGATTTTTTCAGCGCGTGGGTGAAATATAGTGGTCGTAGTAAGGTGTTAGTAACAACAAGAGAAAAACCAGAATTACAAGGATTTCAATGGTTATCTCTCTACGGTTTGCAAGTGGAAGACGGAGCAGCACTGTTAGCAGAGTCAGGAATTAAAGGCAATTTAACAGAGTTCGTTAAATTGGTAGATGGACATCCCTTGTTATTGAGATTAGTAGCAGATTTGTTAACTGAAGAATATCCTCAAGATCCTAATTTAGCAAGATTAGCAGATTTAGATTTGGGGCATTTACCGCAGTTGTTAACAGACTCATTGATCAGTAGGCAGTACCAACGGGTAAATGTGGGGATGGTATCGGTGCTAGATGCCAGTTTTGCACGCTTGAGCGAATTGCAAAAAGCTTTATTGCTCAATCTTAGTGTTTATCGTGGTTCTATTGACGTTAGTGCGGCGGCGGCAGTGTTTTCTGGCATTTCGCAGTTTGATATCGAGGGAGAATTAAGGAATTTTGTTAAGCGTTCTCTGTTGTTAGAAACACTCAATCATCAGCAGTTTGAGTTTCACCCAGTGGTGTTAGACTATTTGCGGTACAAGGCTGGTGAACAAACAGCAGTTCATCAACAAGCTATTAACTACTATCTTCTGAATGCTAAGCAGAAGCCTTGGCAGACTAAAGAAAATATTAAGGAATATTTAGAAGTTCTCTATCACTGGTATCAATTAGAAAATTATGACTCAGCCTTTAATATATTAAAGGCATGTAATAGTTTCTTGACAATGCACGGCTATTACACTGATCTTGTAAATTTATACGGAAAGTTCATAGTAGCTTGGGAAAAAACGAGACATGAAAAAAACCAGGATTATCTAGCTACTCTCACTTCATTAGGGAATGCGTATAATTCTCTGGGGCAGTACCAACAAGCTATTGAACTCCTGTTGCAATCAAGGGAGATTGCTGTGGAAATAGGCGATCGCTACAGTGAGGTGAATTCGTTAATTTGTTTGGGTAATGCTCATAATTCTCTGGGGCAGTACAAACAGGCTATTGAATTTCTGTTGCAATCAAGAGAGATCGCTATTGAGATCAGCGATATTGATGGGGAAAGTAGTAGCTTAATCGGGTTAGGTAGTGCTTACAACTTTCTGGGGCAGTACGAGCAAGCTATCGAAGTCTTCCAACAATCAACAAAGCTCAAAAGAGAGATGGGCGATCGCCATGGCGAAGGAACCTCGTTAGGCAACTTGGGCAATGCTTATTACTCTTTAGGACAGTATCAGCAAGCGATTCATCTGTACCAGCAATCAAGGCAGATAAAAAAAGATATTGGGGATCGCTATGGCGAAAGCGCTTCCTTAATCAATTTGGGTAATGCTTACTACTCTCTAGGAGAATACGAACAAGCTATTGAGTTTCTTTTGGAGTCAACGAAAATCTCCAGAGAGATAGGGGATCTGAATGGAGAGGGTAATTCTTTAATCACTTTGGGTAATGCGTACAATTCTCTGGGGCAATACCGACAAGCTCTTGAATGCCTCCAGCAATCAAGAAATATAGCCAGCAATATTAGCGATCGCTACGGGGAAGGGAATTCTTTAATTGGTTTGGGTAGTGCGTATAACTCTTTGGGACAATACCAACAGGCTATAGAGTGCCTTCAGGAATCACGAGACATATTTAAGGAAATTGGCGATCGCTATGGCGAAGCGACTTCTTTAGGGAATTTGGGCAACGCTTACAGATCGTTAGGGCAATATCATCAAGCTATTGTATTTCTTCAGCAATCACGAGAAATATTTAAAGAAATTGGCGATCGCTATGGTGAAGGCAGTTCGTTAGGTAATTTGGGTAATGCTTATAAATCTATCGGACAATACCAACAAGCTATTAAATTCCTTGAGCAGTCACGGGAAATCTTTAAAGAAGTTGGTGATCTCTACGGCGAGGGGAACTCCTTAATCAGTTTGGGTAATACTTACAAATCCATAGGGCAATACCAACAAGCTATTAAATTCCTTGAGCAGTCACGGGAAATTTTTAAAGAAATTGGCGATCTCAATGCCGAGGGGAATTCATTAGGCAACTTAGGTAATGCTTACTACTCTTGGGGGCATTACCAACAAGCTATTGTGTTCCTCTTGCAGTCAACAGAGATAGCGAAAGAGATCGGCGATCGCTACGGGGAGGGGACTTCTCTAAACAATTTGGGTAACGCTTTCTACTACTTAGGGGAGTACCAACAAGCCGTGTACTTCCTTCAACAGTCAAGGGAGATCAAAAAGGAAATTGGCGATCGCCACGGTGAAAGTACTTCGTTAAACAATTTGGGTAATGCTTATTACTGTTTGGGCAAGTATGAAGATGCCCTAGAGTTGTACCAGGAGTCAAAGGAGATCAAAAACGAGATTGGCGATCGCTATGGGGAACAGACTTCATTAATCGGGTTGGGTAATGCATACAACTCTTTGGGCAAGTATCAACAAGCGCTACAGTCGTACCAACAGTCTAGAGAAATCGCTATGGAGATAGGGGATCTGAATGGCGAAGGGACTTCCTTAAACAATTTGGGTAATACTTACTACTTCCTTGGGCAGTACCAGCAAGCCATTAAGTTATTTCACGAGGCTAGGGAAATAGCCAAAGAAATAGACAATCGCATTAGTGAAGCCACAGCTTTAAAGAATTTGGGTAATACTTACTACTTTCTTGGGCAGTATCAACAAGCGCTTAAGTTTTTCCAACAATGTAGCCAGATTAAAAAAGATATAGGCGATCTTCTGGGAGAAGCTAATGTTTTACTTAACTTAGGTGTGACATTAGAAAATCTTAACTGGCAATCCGACGCAATAGCTGCCTATCAAAATGCCCATGAATTGTTTTATGCAATGAGTATTGATGCTCAAGTGCAAATTTGCAAGAATTCGATTAGGCGTCTTAGTAAAACAAATCTAACATTACCTAATCACCTAGGTTTGTGGGATTGGGTACCTAATCTTTGGCGTCGGTTAAAGAATCCACATTGAATGCAAGTATACTGTTAATAGCCACTTTTTTATTTTTCAGAGTATAATTTCCTAAAAAGACAGAGTTGACTTAATTTTTTAATAACGATATTCTACATTTAGAAGTTTTATTTGTTCACCTCTGGGGGGTCTAAAGTTTGACCTTCTAAGAAGGAAAACACAGTTAATTACACACTGGGTTAATCTCAACACCCAAAAACAACCTTATTGTTCAAAGAATCGGATGTGTAAATAATTTTGTGTATGTACTTATAATCTACAAGTTTGGGTTTCGATTTAAATCATTGCCCTAACCCCCTGTTCCCTGTAACATCCCGACACCGCTAGAGAGAAAGTAATCCCTCACTCCTTTGATTATTTGCAAGACAAAATCAAGAGGCATATAGAGTGTCTAGCAGTACATCCTAGGCAAAATTCTCCATATTTAAGCCTCTCAACGCCGAAATTGGTACAGTTTAACCACCTGCAAAAGAGTGTCTTCCACAAATGTGGATGAACACGGGGTAGGGTGTAGGGTGTGGAGTGTAGGGAACCCACGGCTGAAGTCATGGGATTAGAATAACGACGCAGTGAATACGCGCGCTGCGCGTTGCGAAAACATATTTTTTCAAACGTGGGCAACACCAAAACCCCGCGCATGATTCCTCTTCCGATACACCCTACACCCGATTGTTGGCTATGCGAAAAGTAGCTCCTAATCTGGCACTTGAGGGTGTCAAAAGTCAGTTAAAAATTAAGTCTTAATTACTCTGTTTGAGTTTGTTGTGTTAAAACTCAGCTTGCTAGAGATGTCGAAACAATTCAAAAAATGGTTATCAAGCGAATTCAGAGCAAATTTTGATGTCGAACCAAAATTGTTAGAGTAGTAGCATATGAAAGACTTCGTAGCATATATCCAGTCTTTGTATCCACAGCAAGATACCACTCAAATATTGACTATACAAAGAGCTGATATTGCTGAGATTAATACCATACGTCCCGTCAAGGAGATTCTCCAGTATGCTAGACACCACGAGATTTTGTCTAGCCCTTGGCTAATTGCCTTTCAAAAGGGACTTTTGAGTAAGGAGGTTATTACAAATTGGTTGCAGCAGAGGTATTTGCTTAGTTGGTGCTTTCCTAATTGGCTGACATCTGTAGTAGCAAAACTCACAACATCGGAGGCTCGTATTCCCTTACTGAATAATTTATATGAAGAACATGGACTAGTCGAGAACAGTACTCACTCAAATAAACCCCATTCTCAAATGTGGCAGCAATTGTTTGAAGAATTGGGAATTTTGAGAATTGGTGAATCCTTACCTCTGCCCGTATCGGCAAGAGATTTATTTTCAGGCACTCAGTTTTACATCCAAACCTATACAGAAGCGTGCTTCAATCACTCAGTCTTTATTGGATTGGGTGCTATCAGCTTTACAGAAGCTATTCTACCCTATGAAAACAAATTGATTTTGGAAGGATTACAAAGGTTGGGAATTTCTCAGAACGGACAAGAATTTTTTCGACTTCATTGTGAATGTGATGAAACCCATGCCAATGAAATTATTCATGTCATGGAACAAATTGCTGATTCTCCCAGAGAAATTCAGCAAGTCTGGCAAGGTGTTGAAATGGCAGCCATAGCTCGTAAAGCCTTTTATGACACGCTTCTATCTGCCTCTGTTGAAAAAAAAATAGCTTTGGATCTCGCAATCTAAAATCATTTACGAATCAGAAATTCCAAGAATTAGTTCCTCTAAATTCACCTGAGCAGAATATGAACTATAACAAAACACTTGAAGATTCAGTAAAGAATACTGATTTGAGTTCTCTTAGAATCGCTCAAATAACTTTAAAAGTTAGTAATATTGGAAATATTTCAGACTTAGAACAACAAAAATTCTGGGAAATAATGAATGATTTTCATTTTTTGATTCTAGATTGTGAACCATCTGACAATCCCAGAGAAAATATATTAGCTTTAACAAATTTATTAGGTCCCGTAAAGTGGCATAAACGCTCTGAAGAAGATGGTATTGTTCCAGTTAGATACATACCAAATTCCCCCGGCTATCTCGATACAACGAATGATATTGCTCCAATGCACACAGATGGTTCATTTGAAATAGAGCCTCCTAAGATGCTCGCTTTACAATGTGAAGTACCTTCTCAAAATGGAGGATTGTCACAAATAGTTCATGCTGAATCTATCTACGATTACTTGGCTAAAAACTACCCGCAAGAATTACAAAGTTTATTTGATAACGAAGCATTTTACATAGAAAGAGGCGATCAGATAGCCACCCACGCTATCTTCAAGGTAGAAAACAACAAAGTTCGCATGATTTTTAGATCAGAAACAGCTGATGCTTCTATTGAAATCAAAGAAGCTGTGAAAAATGCGTTTTATCTGATCAAAGAGTATGTTAATGATCCTAAAAATCAATTGACTTTTAAACTTCAAGCTAATCAAATACTCGTAATAGATAATACTTGTATATTTCATGGAAGATCTGCTTATGCCACAGATGAGCCTCGTAGATTAAATAAATTGTGGTTTTCTGGAAAGTCAACCTATCCCTATGGATTTCAGTTAGGGTTCACTCCCAAGTCTTAACAGTGAACAGTTATCAGTTATCAGTTACCAATTAATCCCCATGCACCCAGATTTCAATCAGGAATAACTTTTTGTTGCACAAATGAATCCTAAATTCTGTTTGATAAACAATCAGTTTCTATCTTGTTGATTAGGAGAAAACATGAAAGATTCAATATTTCATTTAGCAATACCCTGTAGAGACTTAGATGAAGCTCAGGATTTTTACGAGAAAAAATTAGGTTGTAAGGTGGGACGTAGATCTCCAGACAGAATTAGTTTTAATTTCTTCAGTGCCCAGTTAATATGTCATCTTCATCCTGAAAAAGTAGATAATTCCCCAGAAATTTATCCTAGACACTTTGGAATAAATTTTCAAAGCAAGGAAGATTTTCATGCTGTATTAGAGGCTGCGAAAAAGCACAATCTTGAATTCATTCAAGAACCTTTCTTAGAATACAGAGGAACAGAACTTTTAACCTTTTTCTTGAAAGATCCTTCAAACAATGTACTCCAATTTAAGTCATTTTTAGATGGAGAAATAGTGTATTGAAAAAGAATTCAGAAGTCAGAATTCAGGAGTCAGAAGGCGTGAGTGCGGGCATTGCCCGACTTATAGGATCTGGCGTTGAGAATACAGGAATGAGAATCTTAGATTTTATCCCAGCGAGATGGAAGACAAGTAACACAAGTAAAATGCTTTTACTCAGGAGCTAGACACAAAGCTATTTTTACTTCTAACTCCTGACTCCTGACTCCTGACTCCTGACTCCTGACTCCTGACTTCTGACTCCTGACTCCTGACTCCTGACTCCTGACTCCTGACTCCTGCTCCACCTAAATCAAATCCTGAAGATTTTGAACAGTTTCATTAAGCTCTACAGTAGCGTTTTTTATTTGTGTAATAGCAACTGCTGTTTCTTTTGCGCCTAAGTTAATATTATTCATGGCTGATATGATCTGTTGAACGGCGGCGGCTTGTTGTTTTGCAGTTAGAACAATCTTTTCATTGTTGAAGAAGATGTTTTTGACAGCATCAGCGATGTTTGTAAATGCGTCACCTGTTTCTTGAGCTAATTTAATACCATCGTCAGCTTTTCTTGTGCCTTCCTGGGTTACTAAGACGGTAGAATCTATAGCTCCTTGCACCTGATCAACCAAAAGACTAATTTGAGCAGCTGACTCATTGCTTTGATCAGCAAGGTTACGAATTTCTTTAGCTATCATCCCAAAGCCTGTTGCTTCCTCACCAGCTTTTACTGCTTCTACCTCGGCGTTTAGAGCCAAGATATTTGTTTGGGTTGCAAACTTAGCAACAAGAAGAGAAACTTTAGATATTTGAGAAGTCTGTTGACTCAAATGTGCAGCCTGCCCTGCGATCGCCATGACTTGGTTTCTTAATTCTGAGATACCATCAACTGTCAGAGCAACTGTTGAAACTCCTTTCTCGGTGAGTGTTAGTGCTTGTTGCACTCCTTCTGCCGAAGTTTCAGCTTGCTTTGCTGACTCAGTTGCAAACGCGCCCACTTGCTCAACTGTAGCTGTAGTCTGATTCACTGAAGCTGATTGTTGTACAATCGTGCGTTCCTGCTGAAGGATTGTAGCAGCAATGTTTGTGGAAGAAGTGCTTACTGCATTGGCTGCTTCATTAATTGGTTGCATGATCCAACGAACAACATAGAATGAGATGGATATCCCCGCCGCTACACTCACAACCCATCCGCCCCAATCTAATATTGTTGAAAATTGTTGAAATTGATCTGATGCTTGTTTTGTTTGTGCTAAAATCTGCTGATGTTGCTGATTCATTTGAACAAGCTTAGCTTTGAGGCTATCGGTGATCTGCTGTCCCTTCTTAGACTGTAAAACAGCCAAAACTTCTTGATCTTTTCCAAGTTTTTTAAGAGCGATCGCTTCGTCCAATTCAGCAAATTTTTTCTGAGCTATGTTTACAATCTCATTAGTTGTTGTGACTTGAGATTGTTCGCTATTGACTAGTTGTTTCAAAGACTCAGCGTGCCTTTTAAAAGTATTTCGTCTAGCTTCATAGCGTTCTAAATAGTTTTCATCACGAGTGATGAGATATCCTCTTTGCTCTGTCTCACCATCTATTAAATCGTTCTCAATTTGTGCAAGTAGTTCCTTAACCTCAAATTTCTGGGCGTTCGCTAGCTGCATTTTGATCAATTTAGCTTTGGAAATTTGAGAAATTGTTATAACAATACCGATTAATATCAGAACGATACCAAAACCTATTGGTACAATCTGATCAACTTTCAAAGGGTGTTTTACGTTTTTTCTCTCTGGCATTATTTTTTTCTCTAAAGCTAGTTACGCAAGCATTACTTTTTACCTTGCTCTCATTGAGTAGACAATGAAGTACAAAGTATAAATTGAACAAAACAATCAGGTTTTTTGATGTACAGATAGTTCTGCTTACCTCGTCGTTCAATTGCCTGAGCAAAAGGTAAAGAATTACTGTACTAACAGTAAATTAAATAGCTGGTAGATGTCACACATTTAAATACAATACCCGTGAATGGATTCAATTCAAATCTAGAAATCCTTGTTTAGTAAGGGTTACAAGTTTCAAGGAAACCGGTAATCCGTAGTAAATCAAGGCGATGAAAAATCAGAAAAAATTTGATTTGAGGGATATAGCAACACTAAATTACTAGTTAAAAATGTGTAGAGATATTACATTCAAAATTTTTCTCTCCACATCAGCAAACCATTGGTTTTCGCAACGGATGCATAAATTGCTATAGAAGTACTCCGCATTCATGGGTATTACTTTTAAACATACTGAATAACTAATGGTAAATTTGTACAATATAACAAAAATTCCTGGGTGCAATACCGTAAGTACAAACATACCTCTTATAAACCAGGATGAATAACAACAAAATCAACGATCAAAAGAGTGTAGTATGCAGCAACTGCGGCTACAACACAAATCCTGCTACAGCTACGCATTGTCTAAAGTGTGGAAAACCTTTAGATTATATGCTTTTGCAAAGCAGCAACAAGGGTAAACGATTTACGCCTTGGATGATTTGGCTTAGTTTTGGGTTGCTGTTTGTGATTGTCAGTTACTCAATGTACTCTTTGTTCGGAACTGGAGACACTCTCAACGATTCGAGTATTATTGGAAATTCTAATAGCAGCCCTCAGAACATCCCTTCCGATATCACACTTTACAATTCTATAAAGGAAGTACCGAATGTACCAGGGGGTACATTTAACTATGGAGGTGCGACTCTGTTTGCTTCTCTGAACACTCACGGTTTGAACGACGCAATTATGAAAGCTCACCCTAATTTTCACCTCCGCTACACGGAACCACGAGACAATAAACCAGGTGGGAGAAAGGGTATAGCTATGTTGCTTAATGGTGAATTGAGTTTCGCTCAGATTGCCGCACCTCTTGACGAGCAAGATTATGTCAAAGCTGAACGACGGAACTTCAAGCTCAAGCAGGTACCAGTGGCTTTAGATATGCTTGTCTTGTTTACACACCCAGAAATCAGGATTACTGGACTTTCATTGGATCAAATTGAAGATATATATACAGGTAAAGTCACTAACTGGAAGCAGGTAGGAGGAGCAGATTTAGCCATTGTACCTTTCACTATTGATCCTAGCGCTTCCAATTTGTTGAGCGATCTGATTGGAAAAAAAGCGGCTGCACAAATCAGTCCTAAAGTGCAGTTGGTTCGTGATTACACAGAAGCTATCCGTAAGGTAGTCTCTACGCCAGGCGGAATTTCTTTTGGAGGAAATGCACCACTTATTGGGCAACAATCAATTCGTCCCCTTGCTATTGCTAAAGCTAACTCCCAAAATTATGTGCAACCTTTCATTAATGGAAATCAGCAAAGTAATACTGCTGCAATTAAGAATGGCAGTTACCCTGTCACTCGGCGTCTGTTTATTGTATTTCGTCAAGACGGTACAATTGATGAGTTAGCTGGACATGCATACAGTAAGATGTTACTGACTCAAGAAGGGCAGCAGATTGTTGAAAAAGCAGGGCTAGTTCCCTTACGTTAACTAAGTAGATGGGCATATCAATATTGATGGTTTAGAGTTTTAACCTTAATGCGCATCTTTCCGTCAGGTTTTGTACGATAACATTAACTACTCTATGGCTATCTTCTTTGATTGAAGAATAGCTGATACCTCATATAGCTCGGATTAGGAGGCGAATTCCAATAATTTTTATTTTGGAGTTCATTCAGGATTGCTATGTCAATTTTCTCAAAAAAAATACAACTATATAATTATGAACTATAATTTAAGAGAGTTAGAAATTACTCCAGAAGAACTGCAACAATTAGCGAAGGTCAATATTCAATTATTACAGTTAATAAAAAATAGTTACTTGAAAACAGTAAAATACTTAACTCTTTGGATAAGTTTGTATTGTTTTTTGATTCTCTTTGTTGTCGTCACTATTGGTTGTGAATATAATCGGGGGATATGTGTTCAGCATGGTACACTTATTACTATAAGTACGATCCCAATATCACTAATCATTAGTTTTGTTATAGCTAGCTTTATTTATAAGAGAGAAAGACAAAAGTATAGAATTCTTTTAAGCTTAATTCAGAAAGTAGATAATTATAACAGAGTTTTGATAAAAATGGACAAACTTTATCAATTAGAGTCGGGTAAATTGTCCACAAGATTAATGGATAAAGATAGGGTAATAAAAGCTTTTCAGGAAACAAAGAAAACTTTAGTTAATGCTTTACATAACGAAAGAATTGCGAGAAAAGAACATGACGGGAATACTCGGAAAAAGATGATGAGTGATTCAACATTTCTTTCTCAATTAAACGTAAAAGAACAAGTCAGTGATTGTAACTTCGTTTTAGATGAACTTACGCAAATTTTACTGGATGTGCAAGAAGAGATGAAGATGTTATAGAGGGAGGGATGCGGGCGATCGCGCTGCTGGGTTATCGTCCAAGCCAGCCAGCCAGCCAGCGATTGAAATCGCTGTCTGATAGCTAAAGTCCTCTCAAGAGGACTGCTCAAGGATTTCAGTCCATTTCAATGGACTTAAGCTATTAGCCCGGAACTTAAGTTCCGGGCGGAGTATCGGGCTGATTTAGAATGGGGCGAGATGTCAGCTTCTTTAGGTAGAGCGATCGCGCTGCTGGGTTATCGTCCAAGCCAGCCATCCAGCCAGCCAGCGATTGAAATCGCTGTCTGATAGCTAAAGTCCTCTCAAGAGGACTGCTCAAGGATCTCAGTCCATTTCAATGGACTTAAGCTATTAGCCCGGAACTTCAGTTCTGGGCGGGGTATCGGGCTGATTTAGAATGGTGCGAGTGTCAGCTTCTTTAGGTGGAGCGATCGCGCTGCTAGGTTCTCGTGCAAGCCAACCAGCCAGCGATTGAAATCGCTGTCTGATAGCTAAAGTCCTCTCAAGAGGACTGCTCAAGGATCTCAGTCCATTTCAATGGACTTAAGCTATTAGCCCGGAACTTAAGTTCTGGGCGGAGTATCGGGCTGATTCAGAATGGTGCGAGTGTCAGCTTCTTTAGGTGGAGCGATCGCGCGATCGCTCTATAGCAGTTCTCAATTCTATCCGATACATTTGAGATGTTCCCTCTCTAACTGCTCCTGCTCACCGATCCAATTTCTTTAACACATCCTTGGTAAACGGATTCTTACCCACCCGCAGATCTTGCACCCACCCCTGCCGTTGTGCTTTCATATCTTTATCATTAGTCTGCGCAATGTATGCCTCAAAATCGGCTATAGCTCCTTGGTAATCACCCGTCAGCGCCCTCGCTAACCCGCGACTATCACGAATAGCGCCATCATTCGGGGCAAGTTTCACAGCTTTTTCACAGGCAAATATCACCTCTTTAGCAGATTGATGTAAACTACCTTTCAAGCAAAGACTATTCCAATCTTTAGCACTAATTTCTACTTGCGGATCAAGTTTTTGTGCTTCGTTATAAGCTGCAATAGCTTCCTTTATCTTCTTGTCTTTAACAAGACTCTTGCCCTCACTAACCTTGCGTTCTGCTTTCACTTTGCTCGCAAGCTCTTGTGCTTTTTTGTGCGGGTCAAACTTTAATTCCTTATTCCACTCCAAAGCCGTCTTAAAAGTAGCAACAGCCTCCTCAACATTACCAGCTTTTGCTTTTTCCTCCCCCACTTTGACCAAAAACGGTGCTGCTGCTTTTAATGTAGATGGTGTTTGACATACCTCTAATTTTTGCAGTTCTTCAGGATTAATTATCAAATAATCATGCAACCACTCACAACCAAAATTTAATAGTTCCTCTAAGCCTCTGTGCTGCCACACCTTGGCGGTATTGTCATATGAAGCGGTGACGATCTGCTTGCCATCGGGACTAAAATTGGCGTTTCTGACAAGTTCTGTATGGCCAGAGAGGGTGGCAAGCAACTTGCCTTGGTTGTCCCACACCTTGGCGGTTTTGTCCGAGGAAGCGGTGACGATCTGCTTGCCATCGGGACTAAAATTGGCGTTTCTGACAAGTTCTGTATGGCTCTTGAGTTGATTCCGCTCGTGTATATGATCCAAAATGCCATTTAAAGCAACAATGGGGCTAGTAACAACTGGATATTTTTCTATAGGGGTATTTTTCCCAACCAGCTTTTGTAACTTTTCCCCAGCATCCATCGCTAAGATTAACGCGTCTATTTGGTAGGTATTAAACAGCTGTAAAGCGCTATTCCCTTGTCGTTCTAGAGCAGTAGCTGTCTGTGCATCCTGGATTAACTTTTGGGCATACCAACCTGCTCCAACAGCCCCCAAAATCGCTACTGATAAAATACCCAAACCTATACGAGTAATGCGTTTAGCATTCCGTTCTGCATCAGCAACAATCTGCTGTGCTTCTTTCTTTGTTTCCGCTAAAGCAAATTGAATTTCTCGCTTATCCAACTCCTGACTAGCAGCCAAAAACCGATAATCGTCATCACTTAGGGTTTTATCCTTCGCCCAATCCAAAGCATCCTGCAAAGCCTGTCCACGCAATAACCGCGATTCATCTTCTCGGTTTGTCTCTAACCAAGCAGTTAAAGCCTGGGAATAGGGACGTAATTGCCCCAGTTCATTCTCTACCCACTCAGTATTAAACACCTGTTGGTAAATGCGGTTACGTACCCGTAAAGTATTATCCTCACGCCGCACTACCCCTGATAACTTCAGGTGTGACTTAATAATCGACTGCTCCTCATCAATAACAGGATGTCTACCTAAATGAATTTCTCGATAAACAGTTAACACCTGGTCTTTATTTGGAGCACGTTTGGTAAGCATATCCCGCACAAACTGCAAGTTATTATCTTGCTGGCTCATCGCCCCAAAAAACGTACTGCTAACCACCTCTTCCAATGCTGCTGATGACCAACTGTCTTTATTCTGCTGACTAATAACACTACACAGACGCTGAGTTAAATAAGGATGACCCCCAGTCCATTCCAGCACCCATTTTAACAACTGTTGTGCTTGCTCCGTTGGCAGTCCCAACCCGTCTGCCAAGGGTATTGCTTCCTCAAAAGTAAAATCAGTTAAATCTAATCGTTGTCCAATATTAAAAGGTGTCCGCTTGGGGTCACGAATTAAATCTCCTGGTGTTGCTACCCCAATCAAAACAAACGAAAGACGCTCAAACTTGGCATTCTGCGCACGAGCTACATAAAAGTAGCGAATTGCCGCAAAAAAATCATCCGTAAAATCAAGGCTAAGGGTAGTATCAATTTCATCGACAAAAATCACTACACGGGATGTGACTTCCTCTAGCAAGATATGCTGGAAAAACTTGGTTAATCGCTGGGTAACACCCACATTACTATTTGCTTGCCACCATTGTTCAACATCCGTATCCAGCATCAATTCTTCTTCGATCTTCAGCAGTATACCCAAATACCACTGTTCCGCACTCACCTGTGTACCTATTCCTGTTAGGTCAATAATCACTGACTTCACCGAAACTTTTTTCAACTCAGATGCAGTACTAATCATCAAGCTAGACTTACCCATTTGTCGGGAAGTGAGGATGTAGGCAAACTCTGCTTGTTGACACAACTCTAACAGCTTTTCATCCGCTTGCCTTTTTAAGTAAGTCCCTTTACTAGCTTGGACTGTACCACCTAAAGAGTAAATGTTTGCCTTAGCCACGTAGCTGCTCCCGGAAGTAGTCTGCGTAAAGCTGACAACGGGGTATAACTTCCCGCCCAGATGAGCGTACTAAACCAACACCCCGCAACCGCCAGAATATTTGCTGATCTTCACAGATATTTTCGTTAACCACTTGTCGTAAAGCCTGTTTTAATTCCTCCCTGTCATGTAATAGTGACAATAAGCGCCGTAAATGGTCGCCAAATGCCTTGGTGCTACTAGCATTATTAAATAATTCTGTAGCAGTGATTTGTCCACTAGCAACCAAATACAGTGCTTTGCGCACTAAGTAAGGATGTCCATTTAATAGTGCCATCAATTTCATTTCCGCACTGGTGTTAAAAGGCGAACCATGACGGCGATTCAAGTCTGCTACCTGTTCAAACGTAAAATCTTCTAGTTCGATCACCTGTCCCACATTAAAAGGAGATTGATTCAGGTCGTCAATTAACTGATAAGGCTCCGTAGAAGTCACTAAAACAAGATCTAGACTGTTCCAAATATCACTCATAGCACGACTGTTGTGCCAATTACGCAACATGCCAAAAAAATCATTGCGAAACGGTGAATCAAACACCTTATCCACCTCATCCATTGCCAACACCAATGGACTAGCCAATTCCTTTAAGACGTAACGACTCATGTAGCGCGTACAACGTTGAATATGACTAACTTTTGTCTGCCAATATTCATCTACTCTGTCTTCCAGTTCTAGCTCTTCACTCACCGAAGAACAAAACCGACGAAAAAAAATCTCATCACTGGAAAGATCTGCTTTCCCGAAAAGTTGAAAATCCAAAAATAGTACTTGCTTACTCTCATCCCTAGCCGCTTTCATAATCCGGTTTAATAGGGAACTCTTACCAACTTGACGCGCGCCCTTGATAGAAATTGTCACACCCTCCTGTACAATTGTGTCTAGGGCAATGGTGTCAGCCTGCCGTTCCACGTAAAAAGCAGATTTGAGTTTCATCGTCCCTTCTGGAATCTCCAATACTCCTGGTTGCGCAGAAGCGTAAGGGCGTGGTAAATCAATTGGTTCGTTTAATGGCAGTAAATCAATCTTGGCTTGCGTAGTAATACTTAAATCTTTGCTAGAAATAGCTTGCTTTAACTCTTCTATTAACTTTAGTGTATCTTTATCACCACCCCAGTAAGCCCAGTTAATTTGATTCAAATAAGCACTTAAAGGATACTCAAACGGCTTACGGTATGCTAGCCTTACTGGGAGAATGGCGGGGTGTCCTGACTGGACTTGAGCAAAGTTATGTGCCATGCGGATTTCTGTTTCTACCATCTCACTATGAGCTGAATGCTCACTCAGCAAGACAATCAAAAAATCAGCTTGGCGAATTTCCTCTTCAATTTTTTCAGCCCAAGGTGTACCTACAGAGATATTCTGGTCAATGAAAACTTGGTGCTATGGTGACAGTGCTTGCTGTATTTGTAAAGCTATTTGCTCATCTGGTTCTAGATCGCGTTTATAGCTAATGAAAATCCGTTTACGTGGTTGCGAATCCTGGGGTACAACAGCACCTTTTATAGTCTTTCTGTTTTTCAATACTGGCGTGGCAGATTCTGGAATACTTTCCAAATCAATGGATGTACAACCAAACTTAAACCCATCTTCAATAGTTCTACCTGCGCCTAAAGCATCATAAAACCCGACTGCAAATTTAATTGCAGCCTTATCCCCAATCTCTTTGTTCATCCCAATCACATAATCAATGTGTTGGTGAATTGCCTCTGCTTGTTCCTCAGAATAACAGGCATTGAGTACCACACACTCAACCTGGGGAAACAAACTAAATAGTTTCGCCAAGGATTGTCCACTTACCAATTGCGTTTGTCCTGAGTTATTTTGTAGCGCTAACCCCTCGCTGGCTGCACCATGTCCAGAAAAATGTACAATGTGTGGTTCATGATCCAACAAAGCACGACGCAAATCATCAACTCGCACCGCCAATTTAAAGATGATTTCAAACTTTTCTCTACCCTTGGCACGTTCTAAGCAGGCTTCAATTTCCCGCACTTCCTCATCCAAGCGCAGCTTGTTCGTGTCTGTGGGATTGGCAGATAAAAGCAGGATTTTTTTCGCCATTCAGTCAAAAAAACAGGACGACTATATCATAAGATTATTTCTCTCGCATTCTAAATGATTTTTGAAACAGAATGAATTTTGAAGAACAACGACCAACATGGGATGAGTATTTTCTTATGTTGGCTAAATTAGCAGCAACTCGTTCAACATGCCTTGCCTTTCCGGTTGGTGCAGTTATCGTTAAAAATAAGCAAGTTGTAGCCACTGGTTATAATGGCTCTCCATCTGGTTCAGTTCATTGTACTGCGCAAGGTTATTGCTACCCTGGCTTAAGTAGCTGTGATGCAAGTAAAGCTCTACCATCTCGTGCTGTTCATGCGGAAGCCAATGCGATCGCGCAAGCTGCCAAGCACGGTGTCGCAACTGATAACGCTAAGATTTACGTCACATTAGAACCTTGTCTTTCTTGCTTAAAATTAATCATTTCTGCTGGTATTCGTGAAGTGGTTTACGAAACCTCTTTTAACACCGGAAACAGTCTCTTTGTTAGAGATTCTTTTATCAAAGAAGGTTTAATTACACTTAAACAAATAACAGTTTCTGATGATATAGCTGAAAAAGCAGCCTCTTTTCTAGTGAATTTAACCTCTATTCCTAAGGTTGACCCCATTACATCAGATCACAACGAACAATAGGCTAAAAACCTGACGAGCCAAAACCACTGGCTCCTCTAAGGGTATTACTCAGTTCTTCCTCTTCTTCCAGAACCGCGTGAATAACTGGTGTAATAACCATTTGAGCAATCTTCATATTTTTCAACACTTGAAAGGTTTCTTTTCCATGATTGATTAAAATCACTCCAATTTCTCCTCGATATCCTGCATCGATTGTTCCAGGAGTGTTAAGTACAGTTATTCCATGCTTTAAAGCTAATCCGCTTCTTGGTCTGATTTGAGCTTCAGTCCCTACAGGTAACTCTACTGCAATCCCGGTACGTATCAATCTACTTTCTCCAGCAGGAATTTCTTGTTCCTCTATAGAAAATAAATCTAGCCCAGAATCTCCAGGATGTTCATATCTAGGAGTCGTTGCTGACTTATTGAATTTTAATATCTTGATTTTGATTTCTTGCTTCACGCTCAAGGTTTTATTTAAAAATCAGAGTACTAGTATATAGCAGTTCTGATTTTAATGACATACACAATGCCCTCACTGACATCTCGCACCATTGTGAATCAGCCCGATATCCCGCCCAGAACTGAAGTTCCGGGCTAATAGCTTAAGTCCATTGAAATGGACTGTAATCCTTGAGCAGTCCTCTTGAGAGGACTTTAGCTATTAGCCAGCGATTTAAATCGCTGGCTGGGTGGCTGACAACCCAGGTGCAAGATATCAGATCACCCCCGCCCTAACAGGCACCCCTCTCCCAAACTTGGGAGAGGGGCAGGGGGTGAGGGCTAGAATGTACGGGATACTATAGAAAACTGCTATAGTTCCAAACCCGCTTAAGGTTCATGACTGCGACGGATCTCAGTGACTTGATCTGCTAAATCCAAAATAGATTTAGGCATTTCTGAGCCTGTGAGGATAATATCGATATGATTAGGGCGGTTGGCAAGAAACTCTAAAACTTCTGTTTCAGAAATTAAGCCAAAGTGAATTGCCAAACTTAAATCATCCAATACCACGAGAGAATACTTATCCTCAAGAATAACCTTTTGTGTATAATGCCACAATTTTTGGAGTGCTTCGTGTTCAGTATCATCTAGATGTGGTGTATCAATACAACGAGGCATATTACAACGGATCCAATCTAATTTTTGTGCCAATTGGATGGGATGCTCATATCCCTGACGAATACCACCTTTCAGGAACTGCACTACTAATACAGGTGTACCTTGACCAGCAATTCTCAGTGCTTGGGCCATGACACTTGTAAAAAAGTTACGATACGAACTGGTAAAAATTTGTAATAGCCCTTTCACAGAACGTGACAAGCTAACGGTTGAATTTACACCTGGGGTTTCTAACTGAGCAACCATAATAAAATAAAAAAAATAACAGGCAACTTACGTATTTATACTGCTCTTTATCAGTATAAATCAACGTTTATAATCTAGCTGTTTTGAACAATGTGTAGTCAATTTACTAAATCTTACCTCTAGTCAAACACTATATTTATGGTTAAGTCAAGGGTTAATCAACTTAACATTTTTTTCTTGTCTCTTAAAAAGTGAGTAAAAAATAATACATAAAAATCAGGGAGATGATTAATGAAAAACCAGGGAACATAACTCTGAAAATCCTTAGAGACTCAGAGTTTCCCGTTGATTATCCGAAATATATATACACAGTTGTAATTATGACAGCGTGATAGAGGAGTACATTGTTGTGAGATTGGTGATTCTAGGAGGTTCAGGATCGGGGAAAAGCACTCAAGCACAGAAGTTGTGCGCATACTTTGACATTCCTATAATTTCTATCGATGAAATTTTATGGGGGGTGTTTGCAAACTATACTGACCTTAGTCGCCAGCCGCAAAGTCTCCTTGAAACAAAAACATTTGTGTCGCACGAAATAATGACTGAATTCATTCGGACTCGTCTTACACAAGTCGACGTGGAACATGGTTGGGTATTAGAGGGATACCCGCGTAGTGTCTTCCAGGCTGAGGAATTGGATTTTTTAATGGAGGATTTAGGGCAAAAGCTAGACTGGGCAGTTTATTTACAAGTACCCCAAGCCGTGATGGTTAGTCGTTGCCTTGGCTGCTTTCTCCCTGATGACCAACCAGAGATCGTCCAACGCCGCGTCGAATTATTTTACGATCGCACTGTCCCTATTTTAGAGTATTACGATCATCAGCGACGTTTATTGACTATAAACGGTGATCAATGTCCACTGACGGTACACCAAAATATCGTAACTCTCTTGTCTCTAAATCAGTAACTTGTCAAAGTATCGACCACAAGGGGAACCATTAAGCTGTATCCTAATCAAAAATAACGTTTAGATTCCTCGTTGTAAAAAACGTGGAGAGTACAAACTAAACTTTGAGGCAATCTCTAATGATCTGGCAGCGCTCTGACGGACGGCAACCCGAAGAACTTCGTCCCATCAGCTTTCAACAAGGCTTTACCAACTTTGCTCCTGGTTCGGTTCTCGCAAAATGTGGCAATACTCAAGTACTTTGTACCGTCAGCGTTACTCAACGGGTTCCTACCTTTCTACAAGGAACTGGCAAAGGCTGGTTAACTGCTGAATATCGAATGTTACCATCTGCAACACAACAACGACAGGAACGAGAATTATTGAAACTCTCAGGACGAACGCAAGAAATTCAACGTCTCATTGGACGTAGCCTACGAGCAGCAATAGACTTGGAAATCTTGGGGGAATACACGTTAACTGTTGATGCAGACGTCCTACAAGCAGACGCAGGAACTAGAACCACAGCAATTACAGGAGGGTTTGTTGCCCTAGCAAATGCCATTTCAAAATTATTACAAGAGGGAGTTTTAACGCGATCGCCCCTAATCGGACAAATCGCAGCAATCTCTGTAGGGTTATTAGAAGGCGAAGCATACCTAGATTTAGACTATGTTGAAGACGTTGCAGCTACAGTGGATTTAAATGTAGTGATGAATCAAGATTTTGGGATCATCGAAATCCAAGGGACAGCAGAAGAAGGTAGCTTTACCCGCACACAGTTAAATCGACTACTTGACTGTGCTGAAAAAGGAATTGAGCAATTGTTACTAGCCCAACGCGAAGCACTGCCAGAGATTTTTTAGAGGAATGAGCCCCTGCGGGGAAGTCAAAAGTCAAAAGTTAGGGAGCAGAGGAGCGAGTGGATACTCACTCCTGAATCCCTATGCACCATGCCCCATGCCCCATGCCCCATGCCCCATGCCCTATGCCCCATGCCCCATGCCCCATGCCCCATGCCCCATTCCCCATTCCCCATTCCCAATTGATGTTAAGAGTTTCAAAAGTTAAAAAGGTAAATCGTCAGAATTTCGCTATTGTATTGCTGGAAGTTGCCAAAGAGTTGAGCAGATAATGAACAAAAAAGTTGAAGTTGTTGGGGATCAACAAGCGCTCATTGCGCGATCGCTAGAATTGATCCTTTCTAAAATCGAAACTGCTATTGAACAGCATGGACGGTTTACTATTGCCTTGTCAGGTGGTAGCACACCCAAACCCTTATACGAAGCGATCGCCACTCAAAATCTCCCCTGGGATAAAATTCATGTGTTTTGGGGAGATGAACGCTACGTTCCCGCCGATCATCCAGACAGCAATCAACTGATGGCACATCGCGCTTGGCTAGGGCGTGTGGATATCCCAACAGCTAATATACATCCAATGCCAACCTCAGATCAGGATCCAGCAGATGCAGTTGCTAAGTATGAGCAACATTTGCAAGAATTTTTTCACTCTTCACCCGGAGAGTTTCCGGCGTTGGATGTGATTTTGTTAGGAATGGGCGACGATGCTCACACCGCATCATTATTTCCCCACACAGAAGCATTAAAAGTACGAGATCGCTTGATTACTGTAGGGAACAAAGATGGAAATCCCCGTCTCACTTTCACCTACCCATTCATCAATGCTGCTAACTGCGTTATGTTTGTAGTTGCTGGTGCAAACAAAAGATCAGCTTTAGCTCATGTTTTCGCGTCAGTAGCAGATGACTTCACTTACCCATCTCGCTTGATTCAACCCCAAGGGGAACTTTGGTGGTTATTAGATAAAGATGCTGGTAGTGAGTTAAAACAGGATGTAGCAAAGTAACACTTCATACTTTAGCCTTCAGCTTCGACGTAACAAGTATTAAAATCGAATGCTAGAGATACTCCTGTGCTTACTATCCAGTATATTTATGTTTAATAAAGGCTTAATTCCATGATCGTCTGCCCTAATTGTAATCACTCAAACCCGGACGGCGCTGTCCAATGTGAAGCTTGCTACACTCCATTACCAGCCACCACTAACTGTCCAAACTGTGGCGCAACCGTGCAAGCAGATGCAGCTTTCTGTGGACAATGCGGTTATCATCTACATACAAATTCTGCTAGTGCTAGTGCTGTTCCGCCAACCGTTGCCCCGGAAATCCCTGAAGCAGAAACAGCTCCAGCTATTCCTGAGCCACAAGTAAACTTACAGCCTACTGTCACAACAGGCTCTTCTAATTATGAGGCTCCTGAACATTCTTCCTTACCACCGACAGCAATGTCAGTTCCTGATGTAGCAGAAGTCGCTACTTCCCCAAACATCGCCTCAGTACCAGATGTTACAAATCAGCCTCTAACTGTACCCCAGCTCCCAGATCCAGTCCCTCAAGCAACAACGCCACCCACTGCTGCTAGAACCCAACTACAACAGGTGAATGTGCGGCTACTTCATGTTCAAACCGACAGGCTTGTGGAATTGCCACAAAACCTTTCCGTTATCCACATGGGTAAACCAAACGACCGCATCCCCCCAGATATAGACGTTTCTGGTTTTCCTAACTCAGAAATTGTTTCACGTATTCACGCAGATATTCGTGCCGAGGGAGACGCTTACTACATTGAAGATGTCGGTAGCTCTAACGGCACATACATTAACAATTCGCCCCTATTACCTGGTAACCGGCACCGTTTGCGCTCAGGCGATCGCATCAGCCTTGGTAAGGGAGATTTAGTTACGTTTCTCTTTCAAGTGTCCTAACCAAAAGGCTTGGCAATCCTTTCATCCTACCTTCGTGAAGATTGTAGGATGAAAAACAACAAACATATTACAATAGAAAAAAGAATTTGTTATGATAGATTAACCACTACCCCTGTGCGGGAATGAAAAAGCACTTATGAACCATCCCCCTAAATTCCCCTCCGGTGAGCAAACAATGTTTGCCAGCGATCCCATTAGTCTTCGTTGGCTGATTGTCGCAGCGATCGCCACAAGTTTGCTCTGGCAAATACCAGCAGGACACTACATTCTATATCCGTTCACCATATTAGCAACTTGGTTTCATGAGATGGGTCACGGATTAGCTGCAATCCTTTTAGGAGGTCAATTTCAGCAATTAAGGATCTTTCCGGATGGTTCAGGTGTAGCTTATCACAGCGGTGGATTATTCTTAGGGCCAATTGGCCGTGCAATAGTTTCAGCCGCAGGACCAATGGGACCACCAATTGCTGGTTCTGTTTTAATTCTAGCATCACGTAGTTTTAAGACAGCTAACCTCAGTCTAAAAATTCTGGGTTGTTTTTTAATTATTTCTACATTGATTTGGGTGCGATCGCTCTTTGGATTAATAGCAGTTCCGCTACTAGGCTTAATTATTCTTGCGATCGCCTTCAGATCTCCTCGATGGATGCAGGAATTTGCTATTCAGTTCCTTGGGGTACAAGCGTGCGTGAGTACATATTTACAGCTAGACTATTTATTTAGCGCTTCTGCTGGTCCTGGTTTACATTCTGATTCAGCACAAATACAACTACAATTACTTTTACCGTATTGGTTTTGGGGTGGGTTAATGGCGATCGCTTCCTTCGTTATATTAGTACAAAGTCTCCGTATTGCATATCGTCACTAAGAATATTCACTTAACGTTAATGTATGTATAAGCACGAGCTTTTGCTAAAGTCATTATATGCTCTAATGTTAGAAAAGTATCCAATTCCTTTTTTGTCTCTGGGGTCAAATCCCCTACTTTATGTTTGTAAACTAAGTCATGTGAACTACCCACAGTGCCGCAAGCGGTCACAGTGGGCTTCTGACACCTTGAATAAGGCTATCAGAACTTCCTTCTCCCAAGGGGAGACGCTGCGCGAACGAGGTACTAGCTTTCGCAGTAGTAATAACTACTTTCCCCTTCCGGCTTTTTATTGTGGGGAAAAGTCCCAGCCCCACACGCTTTATATTGATTGAGGCGTTAATATCCCTATCAACATAAAGCAATTCTTTCGGGTCAAAATAACTCCTGATTGAACAATCGGTGAATACCAATTCATCTCGATAGCACAATAACTGTGAAGTGTAAGCAGGATTTACCTTTACTACGACTGCTCCAGATGAGCGAGGCTATGTAGTCCAGTGTAGTAAAGAATTGACCGAAACCAGCATCCAACCAGGATTTATTTAAACCTGATTTGGCGCTTTGTCCATTTGAAAGAAACTTTCCTTGCCCGTCCTTTTTGGCTTTGTTGCGCTTGGTAAGACCGCGTAAATTTAAGTCTTCATGAAAGAAAACTTTCTTGCCAGTACGCACCAATTTATGAGCGGTTTTATATGCGTGGTCTTTACGGGAACGCGCAATACGTTGATGTTCCCGTGCTTCTCGCGATTGCAGTCTCCGACGGTTAGCACTCCCCTTTTTCTTGGTAGCCTTGCGTTTAGAAACTTTGGCGAGTCTGTTGTGAGACTTGCGGAAAGATTTAAGTGAGGGTAGTTTTTCAACCTCTGACGTTGCTAGATAATCATCCTCATGCAGTACCGCATCCATGCCCAAAGAATTGTCCCAAGTAGGAGTAACATCGTCTGGATTGAATGCCGGTACTGTTGGATCTTCAAGCGCAATGGTACAGTACCACCCATCTGCTTTACGGGTTAACAATATGTTTTTAAAAGTGAACCCGCCTGGCAATGGTCGATGCAATCTTACTTTGAGCCATCCTTTAAGTTTTGAAATTGACAGGAATAACCAGTCTTTCTCAATTCTTTCAATGGTTACAGCCTGACCCTCAATTTTTATAGTACGGAAATTAGCCGCATTTTTAAATCTGGGTTTACCGCTTTTTTTCCCATTACTATCACCACCAAGGAACCGTGAAAACGCTAATTCTGCACGTTTTGAGACATCTTGTAAAGTTTGAGATGGAACACGCTTGAAGTCCAATAACTCACCAGAATGACGAACCCTGATTAAGTCTTCTTTGAATTCTGGTAATAGCTTTTTCTGGCTGTAAAAACCTGGATTCTCCCTTAGCTTTGGAGGGGTGATAGTACAAGAAATTAGGCAGAATTCCCCTTGAGGAAAGACAACGTAATTCCTGTTTAACTCCCACCAGTTGAACCTATCACCTAGCTGCCAATTGTACCAATACTGGCAAATTCTCAACCATTCGTTAAGTTCTATTTTTTGATTGGTGTTTGGGTAAGCTCGATATTGGTAATTTAGCAGCGTAAGAATCACCTCCTTTGTATGACTGTTGCTATGATAGACTACGGTGATTATAACATAGTTCCTGGAAACCGAAGTGAAAAATGATTTTGTTTCAAAAGGTAGGTCAGTCAGTGATTTAAAAATTCATCTGGTTTTAACGACCAAGTATAGGCGCAAAGTCTTTACTGATGAGATGTTGAAGCGCCTGCATGTTATCCTTGAAGAATTATTGCTTAAATGGAATTGTAAATTAATTGAGTTTAACGGTGAGGAAGACCATGTACATACACTCTTTCAATACCATCCAGACTTACAATTAAGCATATTAGTTGGTAACATCAAATCAACTACTTCTCGTAGAATTAGACAAGAATTTGCTGAACATTTAAGTCGTTTCTATACCAAAGATGTTTTTTGGAATGGCTCTTATTTCGTTGCAAGCTGTGGGGGTGTAACCATCACCACTTTGCGGCAATACATTGAAAACCAAGACCGTCCAGAGATAGGCGATTCGTCAGCCAAAGAGCTCCCTGGTTGAGTTGCAGTCAACTATGGTCGGGGGTGTCTTCCTCATCACCCCGCCATTCATCCCCACACTGACCTGGGTACAGGTTCAGTGTGGGGCTTCTGACGGGCTAGCTAACCGTTCTTGTGCTATATCTGATAGTTTAGAATTGACAACAGTTTCAGGTGTAGTTCCAGAAGCAATAAAGTCAACAATTTCGTCGTAAACTCTAGTTGTCTTTACGGTTGTAGTCATATATTTATTCTCCTGGTATATGTCACTTTATATATGGTACTTATTTATATGGTGTCTTGGAGTTAAAATTAAAGAAGACTACACAACACAACTACGAACGGGAGAGTGATTATGACCCAACAATTTCTCCCAAATCAGTTGCAGACAGATCCTCTCAATATCGCCGATGTCGTTTCCTATCTCAAACAAAACGGTTGGCAACCAGTCACACATCCTAATACACGTCTATTAGTCTTCCAAGGTTCTGCTGACGATCAAGGTAATCCCATCGAACTTTTATTGCCCAGCCAAAACACTTTTGAAGATAGTTCTCGCTTGTTAGCAAAAGCTGTTAACTTATTGGCAGCCATTGAAAATAAATCTCCCCAAGAAATTATTGACTTAGTTACGCAAACACATAGTATTTCAACAGTTGGTAGTTAGCTTTCCAATTTGAGTTTTTCCTATTGTTAGTTATGAGCTGCCCCAATACTGCTCGGTTAACGAGAATTCGAGAATTGTAGGTTGGGTTGAGGAACGAAACCCAACATTTATAGGGTTTTGTTGGGTTTCGCTATCGCTCTACCCAACCTACTTTGAACTACTTTGAACTTAAGTTTTAGGCTTAACCGAGCAGTATTGTGAGCTGCCCTGGTTATATCCCATAGAAATACACTTCAGGCAGAACCTTTTGTTACTCACGAATCATGTGATTTGTCTGAGAGTAAATGTCACCAAGGTTCTGTGGTAACATTAGTTGGAGCTATCAAGGGTACAAACCCCTGCGAAGCGCCAAAAACCCAGTTTTCTCATTAAGACTTACTTTTTTAGCGCACGAGTCCTGAACTACAATCTTTGATTGAGTTGGGGTGCGTTCAACAACCTGTGAGATAATTCATGACACAAGCACTAACTGTTCGCCAAATCCTGTCAGATAACGATACGGGATTGTTATCCTATATTAGAGATCAACTGGTTTCAAAAGAATTTTCACACTTTAGAGCCCAGATGGGTTTTTATGTAGACGAATATTGTACTAGAGTCGGTTCTGGCAAAGAGTCTTCTGAGCTACAAACTACCCTTTTTATTACTTTAAAGTTTTTGATTGTTACAGATAACCAAACTAGTCCAGATGACGCAACGCTACATGCTCTTGAGTTTCAACAGATGTTGGATGCTCAACTCGTTAACTGGAGCCAGCGTAACAAGCATAATATAGAACCAATTTCCGAGATTACCGGAAAACTCAGCAACTTAGAAGAAATACGCTATCACGGCGGCTATCTTCCAGGTTTTGAAATCCAACGTAAGTTTGCTCTTACCTACTAATAGGGAGCAGGGAGCAGGGAGCAGGGGGAGCAGGGGAGCAGGGGAGCAGGGGGAGCTCTTAGCAGAGGAGCAGGGGAAGAATTAAATGAAGTCCTCTATCCCAGTACCCAATCCCCAATCCCCAATCCCCAGTACCCAGCCCCCTAAACGCGACCGGAGCGTAAAATACTAATAATTAACCATAAACCTAGTAAGCTAGCAACAGCAAATAATATATTGCTCAAAAAAGAGAACTCTGTTGTTTGTGCTCTACTAGAGATAGTCGCTGCTCCCATAATCAGCGAACCAACCAGAATGCTGAAAGAAAGACGATTGGCTGCGTCATCTGTCGTGCGACGTAAAGCATCTAAACCTCGGATCGATATATTCCATTGTAAAGTTTCCGAGGTAACTCGGTCTAATAATAGTTCAATTTGTCGAGGTGACTGTAAAGATAGACTTTTGAGATCTAGCGCTGTTCTGAGGAGCGATCGCAAAGGATTCTCCCCAATCAACTGTCGCCGAAACAAATCTGTTAACAGTGGCTGAATTTCTTCAATAAAATTAAGCTCTGGGTTGAATCCGCGAGCCAAACCCTCTAAATTAGCTATAGTTTTGGCATACAAACCCATATTACTAGGCAAGCGAATTTTATTATTGCGAGCTACTTGCAAAATTTCATAAATGACTTGACTGAAATTGATTTCTGATAAATTTATATTGTGATACTTCCGCAGCATCCGGTCATAATCGTTTTCTAAACGTGCCACAATAACCGGCTCTGTAGAATCTGCTAATTGTAATGTTAACTGAGCACATCGTTGAGCATCTAGATCAACAATTGCCAGCAACATTTCTGTTAATATCTGTTGAGTACGCGGATCGAGCCGTCCCACCATCCCGCAATCTAGAAGAGCAATACGCCCATCATTGAGATAAAATAAATTTCCTGGATGAGGATCAGCATGAAAGAACCCGTCTATATATAGTTGTTGGAAAAACACCCGAAATAGCAGGGTAGTAATATCTTTACGCTGTGTGTATGCATCTTTACCGTTTTTTTGCTCGTCTATCTGTGCTGATAATATTGGTACTCCATCTAACCATTCCATCACCAATAACTTTGGTGTTGTTAAATCCCAATAAATTTCAGCAACAATTATTTGTGTCGGATCATACCATCGGCTAGTAGATAAATTACGCCTAAGCTGATCAGTGAAACCTGCTTCTCGTGTAAAATCTAACTCAGCTTCTAACGCCTTCGTAAATTCTTCTGCTATAGATTTTATTTCATAGGTTTGCCCAAACTCAGTACGAGCAACTAGATCAGCGATCCCTTGAATTAATGCGATGTCTTGGGCTATAGTCAAATCAATCCCTGGACGCTGCACTTTAAGGGCTGCTTCTCTACCATCTGCAAGTACTGCTCGATGTGTCTGGGCTATGGAGCCAGCTGCAACTGGAATAGGATTGACGGTAACGAAGGTTTCTTCAAGAGGACGTTTCAGTTGCTGACGTATGACGAATTCTACCTCTGACCAAGCAACTGGGGGTACTTCGTCTTGTAGTGTTGATAGTTCCTCAATATAGGCTGCGTTGAGCAAATCTGGACGGGTAGATAGTAGCTGACCAAGTTTGACATAGACTGGCCCCAAATCTACTAAGATGTTTTTCAAAACGGCAGGTGTTGGTAACTGGGGTTCATCAGCTTTAGCACCAGTAAGTAGCCGTCGCATATAGTCCCAACCGTTACGGAAAAGGACTTCAATAATTTCTCTTTGTCGGGGAACTGTTTGAGTGAGGAACATGGTGTTGTTTTCTGAACCGCAGAAGAAGCGCAGGGAGAGTAAACCAATCAAAAATTTTTTAATTTTTAATTTTTAATTAGGTTGTCCTCCCCCTGTGACCCCCACGTTATACTGAAATAACTATTTTGCTTCTGCCTAAGGTTTAGGTTTTATAGTAGATGAGTGAATCGGGGATCGCTTTGTAGGGTTTTGAGGACTTGTTTTATTTCCTGGGTACGGTCTTTTTTAGTAATGAGTGTGACGTTGCGATCGCGCACTATCACCACATCCTCTAACCCAATAGTAACAACGACATCGTCTGAATTGGTAGCATAAACAATCGAACCTTGAGTGTCTAAACCCACATGAGTAGCCATTTCTACATTAGGAGAATCCTCTTTTTTGAGTAAACGCTCAATTGCATTCCAATCTCCCAAATCATCCCAGCCAAACTCTACTGGTAATACATATGCCAGACTTGTCTTTTCCATTAAGGCAAAGTCTATGCTCTTTTTAGGTAGTTCAGGGTAAATACCAGGGCCATGTTTCTCAATAGGTTCAATAATTTCTGGAGCATGGATATATAGTTCCTTGAGAATAATACCAGCTCTGAAAATAAACATACCGCTATTCCAGCTAAAACGTCCTGTAGATAGAAAACTTTCTGCCGTTGGACGGTCTGGCTTTTCTGTAAAACGGTTAACCTGATAAGCAGGTATGTCATTAAAGCTACTAACTTTTTCACCCTGTTCTATGTAGCCATATCCAGTTGATGGAAAGGTGGGCTTGATACCCAGAGTAACGATTGCTGGTGTGCTTGCGGCAAGAGAAGCTGCAGCACTTAAAGTGTCCGCAAACGCCTCTTGATCACCAATCCAGTGATCAGCAGGGAAAAAACCGATAACAGCGTCTTCTCCGTAACGCTTTTTTAGTTCTAAGCTAGCCCAAGCAACAGCAGCGGCTGTATCCCTTCCTTGTGACTCAACCAGTAAGTTCTCGGATGGTAATTCAGGTAGTTGTTCTTGAACACCTTGGGCTATCTGACTAGAAGTGATTACCCAGAGATTTTCCCATCCGCTTGTTAGTGGCAGTAGTCGATCAGCAGTTGCTTGGAGTAAACTTCTAGAACTACCATCAAGAGTTAAAAACTGTTTAGGACGAGTTTGACGGCTTAAAGGCCAAAATCGCTCTCCTTTACCACCAGCAAGGATTACGGGGAACAAGGTTTTAGTCATTGTGTCATAAAGACTTACTGAACAACACTATAAGTTTACTGTGACATATTACTCAGGAGGAGCCAGTGCGTTGGGCGGGTTTCCCGACTTAAAGCATCTGGCGTTTAGGAGTCAGGAGTTAGGAGTCAGGAGTCAGAATTCAGGAGTCAGAATTCAGGAGGAAGCATAGCTGTCGACTGAGGAGGTTGCTCAAGCATTTGGCGTTCAGTAGTTAGAATAAATCTTGTCTTTCGATTTCAACCCACCGAAATTGAAGACGTTGTGCAGCCGCTTTATATTTAAAACCCTCTATTTAAGGGCATTTACATAGAATACATTCTGACTCCTGACTCCTGAATTCTGAATTCTTTTTGTTAACATTACGTTTAGGGATCGGTTGAGTGGGGAGATCGCAGTGGTTAAACAAATAGAACGTAAAGAACATCAGGGAAAAGCTGAAAAAGTACAACCTTTACAAAATAATGGAGTAACAGCACAAAATCAGGTTCAAAACCAAGTAAAAGAACAACATCAAGCAAATAATTCTCGTAACTTTGCTCAGGTTGCGAGTTCCATTCCCACCCAGCTTTATGATCGGTTGGGATTGAAAATGCCTAGATGGTTATTTTGGATACTGAGCATCGTTGTGGGAACAACTTTATCGGGGTTATTAGTCTCGTCTTTAGCACTTTGGACACCGCTGTGGAGTGATGTGGATCAAAGTGAGGACGATTTAGGCTTTACTCACAAAGATTTACCAAAAACGCCATCGCCACAAGACATATTGAGTAACATCTCCCAATATCAGTTAAAACGACCAATTAATATTTTAGTTTTAGGCATTCAACCAGTTCCTGGTAGTGTTGATGGCTCTCCAGAAAGCTTTGCTGGTAAAAGTAATACTATGTTGTTAGTAAGACTGAATCCCAGTGATAAATCCCTCCGAGTGCTTTCGATTCCCAAGGACACCATGACAGCGATTCCAGAAAAGGGATTAAATAAAGTAGCTGATGCTAATTCTCACGGTGGTCCAGTTTTGGCAGCAAGAGTTATGAGCCGCACTTTAAGCAATGCAGCAATTGACCGATACATACGCATCTCTACTAGTGGTTTGCGCCAGTTAGTCGACGAGCTCGGTGGAGTTGAGGTATATGTCGCCCGTCCAATTGCGTACAAAGACAATTCTGGAAGGCAGATCAATCTAGTTAAGGGATGGCAAACCCTCAACGGTGATCAAGCAGAAATTTTTGCTCGTTTCCGAGAACCAGGATTGGGGGATCTATCAAGGGTACAGCGACAACAAGCGCTGTTATTGGCTTTACGCAATCGGCTAAACAGCCCCACTATTATACCAAAATTGCCTCTATTAACACGTTTTATGCGCAAGTACTTTGACACTAACTTAAAGGTGGACGAAGCAATGGCGTTGGTTAACTTTTCTGCTAACGTAGAGCGCGATAATTTACAAATGACTATATTACCTGGTAGTTTTAGCCGTTTCAGTAAAGATCCCAACAGCTATTGGTTAAATTTAACAGGACAAGCTCGCTTATTGTCTGAGTTCGCTGGAGTGAATATCGCTGGCATGAAACCAGATGAGCGATCGCTCACTAGCCTTAAAATTGCTGTTCAAAATGCTTCTGGACAACCACACAAAACCGAAAAAATTATAAATTATCTTAAACAAAAAGGCTTTACTAAAGTTTACGCAATGCCCGATTCACCCGATCCTCAAACTCAAAGTAGAATCATCGCTCAAAAAGTCAGCCGTCAATCGGGAGAAGAATTGCAGAAAGTCTTAGGTTTTGGTGACGTTCAAGTGTGGGCGATCGGTGATTTGCAATCAGACGTAACAATTCGTATAGGTAAAGATTCAAAGTAGGGGAGGCAAATTGGGGCGTGGATGTTCTTCCCCCAATGTTGCCGTTGTGTTAGGCGCGTGATTAAGCGTAATCTCTGAGTTTCGCGCCGTAACGCACCGCTATTAATAGGGCAATTATTAGTACCATATTTACACAATCACCAATTTTTGTGCCGTAATGCACTGCTATCAACGGTGCGTTACGCTGTCCCTAGCGCACCCCACCCGACAAATGTTATGAAAAAAATTCTGCTTCGTTTATTTGGTTTGATTTTAATTTTGTGCCTTGCCTTCTTTTGGGTCATGATTAATGCAAAGCCTGCTTTTGCACAAACAAAAACAATCAACTATGGTAACACAAATTTAGAGAATCGTGACTTTTCTAACCTTGACTTAGAAAGAGCAGTTTTTGCTGCTGCTGAAATGCGAGGGGCAAATTTTCAAGGATCTAATTTAACTAATGCCATTATGTCACAAGGAGTTTTACTAAAAGCTAATTTGGAGGGAGCAGATTTAACAGGTGCTTTGCTTGATCAAGTTACTTTTGATAACGCAAACCTGAAAAATGCTATTTTTAAAGATGCAGTTATGACACGTGCTCGCTTCTATGACGCCACAATTACTGGTGCAGATTTTACTGACGCTATAATTGATCGCTACCAAATATCGCTCATGTGCAAGAAAGCTGATGGAATTAATCCAGTGACAGGTGTTGCTACGCGAGATAGTTTAGGGTGTAAGTAAATTTTTATTTATTTTACACCTATGATCATCCTACACAGCCTGTATTAAGATCCGCTACCTACAACGCTAGAATTTTCCAAAATAACCACTAATTCGACATCAAATTCTTCTTCAAACACTTCTTTCTTATAATCCAAATTCCAGAGTTCTAAAGCGCAGTCATCATCAGGAAGAGATGGAAAAATGTGCATTTTTAATTTATGAAACTCTGGAAAATACTCGCAACGAACTTCTTTAATTGCTCCTATTTGCCGTCGATCAAGAGCAACTGCTAATCTTAAAATAGCACTCAATTTGCAGACTATTTGCCGATGTTGTTTGTGCAGCAAATTGCGGTAATTTTCATGCTTTTTTTTAGGAGGAGATTTGCGATGATAACGTGCTATATTAGCAATTATTTCTATTTCTGTTTCTGTATAGCCTAGCAACTCGCCATTACGAATGAGATAGTAAGAGTGTTTGTGGTGAGCCGAATGGCTAACAAAATGACCACTATTGTGTAATATTGCCGCAGCCCAAAGCAGTTCTCGTTCGTCTTTTCCCCAATTATGTAGTTTGCCTTGTGTTTGATTAAATAAACTAATGGCAAATTCTGCTACACGCTCACCGTATTCTAAATTAACGTGGTATTTTTTGGCAGTTTTGAGAACATTCCTCTCGCGTACTGAACCTTGGTAACGTAGGCGATCTTCAATTAGACCATGTGTGAGCATCCAGTTGACGATAACACCTTCTCGGAGGGCACGCTCGCAAACCGTTAGCGACTCAACCTGTAGCAGATTCATCGCCTCACATAATATTACAGCCCCTGCTAATATAACTTCTGAGCGCCTGTCTGGCATTGCTGGAATTGCAGCCCGTTCTAAATTATTTAGTTTTCGGAAGCGATTAACCCACTCTCGCAAATCTTTGAGATTAAATTCATAACCGTTAAATGTTGAAGGCACAACACCTAATTTTTCCCGCGCATGGATAATCGCTAAAGTCTCGATTGTTCCAGAAGTTCCCACTAAACGAGGGTGCTCATTTGATTGTAGATTCGCCCGTACCTCGTCGACGGAACGTTCTAACATTCCACTTATGTAGGCTTGTAAGTAATGAAATTCAGCATTGCTAATCGGATCAGTGGTGATTAATTCGCCTGTTAGTCTTACTGCACCAATTTTAGTACTGGTAAGAACTCGCTCTTCATGACTATCACCTAAAATAATTTCTGTGGAACCACCACCAATATCAATAATAAGATGAGGTTGGTTGTTAAATTCCATCCCCGACAATACACCTAGATAGATTCGTCGCGCTTCTTCTTGTCCAGAAATTAGATCAACGCTCAAACCTAATTCGTTTTGTACTCTTTGTAAAAAATCTTGACCATTGGGTGCTTCCCGTACAGCGCTAGTTGCTACAGCAATGATTGTTTCTGCGTTGTGAGTTCTAGCAACTTCTTGAAAGCGTCGTAAAGCAGCGATCGCCCTATCCATCACTTCTGGTTTAAGAGCCGCTGTTTCAATATCGCAATCGCCCAGTCTTACGGTTTCCTTTTCTTTACCGATAATACTAAAGGCTGGTAGTGTTGGTTCAATCCGTACAACCACCATGTGTAGAGAATTTGTCCCTAAATCGATAGCAGCGATTATTCTCTGTCGCTGTGTTGTTTGAGATGGAATACTGTCGTCGCTTGAAGACACTAAACTTACCATGTCGTTTATGGATAGAGAAGTTATAGTTAGGAAATTATCTGTGTTCTCATTAAAAATCTTCTCTCCATAGAGACGAAATTCTGCCAAAATATTTAATAAATAATTGTAAATTTATCTATACATTGTTATGGTAACTACGCCAGAACACAGCCAAGAACCTACGTGGCTTGTCATTATCAGGCTTTTACGATGGCATAAACCTGGAGGAAGATTGATTTTGATGATTCCTGCTCTTTGGGCTGTATTTTTAGCAGGTAATGGAAAACCGCCTTTGCCATTGGTTGCCGTTATTGTTTTAGGTACTCTTGCAACAAGTGGGGCTGGGTGCATCGTTAATGATTTGTGGGATATAGATATTGATCCCCACGTCGAAAGAACACGCGATCGCCCTCTAGCTTCTCGTGCGCTTTCTATAAAAGTTGGTATTGTCGTCGCTATAGTGGCTATGGCATGTGCAGCAATTCTCGCTCTTTATCTTAATCGACTTTCATTTTGGTTGTGTGTCGCATCTGTGCCAGTCATTCTACTTTACCCTGGTGCAAAGCGAGTGTTTCCCGTACCTCAGTTAGTGCTTTCGATAGCTTGGGGTTTTGGCGTGCTGATTAGCTGGAGTGCAGTGACACAAAACCTCTCTGATGCAACCTGGTTACTTTGGGGTGCGACTGTATTTTGGACTTTAGGATTCGATACTCTTTATGCTATGAGCGATCGCGCAGATGATCTGCGAGTTGGGGTTAATTCCAGCGCTCTATTTTTTGGTAATTACGCACCTACTGCCATTGGAATTTTCTTTGCTGGTACTGTCTGTTTTCTGAGTTGGCTAGGTTTTCTCATCCATCTTCACCTCGCTTTCTGGATTAGTCTTGCATTTGCTAGCGTCGCTTGGTTTTGGCAATACCTTCGATTAACACAAAAAGACTTGCCTCATCCTGCTTACGGTCAAATGTTTACGCAAAATGTGTGGATTGGTTTTATAGTGCTTGCTGGTATGATTTTAGGTTCTCTGTAGGATGCGCTCTTGAGGAAGTCCTTAACGCATCTTGAATTTGTGGTGGTGTGTTACGGCTTCTCCTAACACACCCTACCTTAAAATTTCTTAACAATTTATGAGAAAAATTATTATCAAATGGGATCTAAGCTTCAATTACAGCCTGAGAAACATTGGTTTGCAGCAATGGTAAACCTTGTGCCTCACTCATTTCCTGAAGTGAAGAGTTTCGTCCTGAATTTGTTAGATATTTTCCATCATTAATGGGAGAAACTACCTTCATTTGGTGAGAAATGCTATGGTAGCGGTGGGTTTGTTGAGTTTGCTCGCGTTCTTGGAAACTTTCATTAGCGACCTTCTTGCGTAGTTTAATAATGGCATCCATGATTGCTTCTGGTCTAGGGGGACATCCAGGTATATAAACATCAACTGGAATTAATTTGTCTACCCCTCGAACTGCTGTAGGAGAATCGACACTGAACATACCCCCCGTAATTGTACAAGCTCCCATTGCGATAACATACTTCGGTTCTGGCATCTGTTCATAGAGACGCACGAGAACAGGAGCATATTTCATTGTAATTGTGCCTGCGGTAATCATCAGATCTGCTTGTCTTGGAGAGTTGCGGTAAAACATTCCAAAGCGCTCTAAGTCGAAGCGTGATGCCATCATACCAACAAGCTCGACAAAACAACAGGCTGTACCAAATAACAGAGGATACATACTAGACATCTTTGCCCAGTCGTACAAGTCATCTAAAGTTGTCAGGATGATATTTTCAGAAAGCTCGTGCGTCACTTGAGGACGCTCAATAGGATTGATAATAGAGTTAGTCATGAGCTTGATTCCCCCAGAATTCTCCATTTGTGACAGGTTATACCATTTTTATATAAAGCTCCATATATTGACCCCCGGCTACGCCGTCCCCCCTTACCAAGGGGGGACTACAGGGGGGTAAAAATAATGTGCAGCTTCACAAAAAATCGGTATTAGTGTCATGAACAATTTATCAATAAGTAATAGTGCTTAAAAATATGCAACAAATCGGGGGAGAAAATACACTTTTTAAGCTTAGGGTAAGAAGCCTTTCTAAATCCTGACTCCTGACTCCTGACTCCTGACTCCTGACTCCTGACTCCTGACTTCTGACTCCTGACTCCTGACTCAATTTCCCACTGTTTGAGCTTCTTGATAAATAACTTCCTGAAACTGAATCATGTCTTTATGAGGATCTGCGTGACTCACTTTAACTAATAACTGCTCACCCAATGTAACGCCACGTTTAAAAAACATTGGCAATTGTAAGCCCAAATCTTCTAACATGATGAGTGCTAAGTTACTGTCTTCGCGAAGCCACATTAACACAGTGGTTTCCCAGGCTTCATCTGGATGACGGCGCAGGTACTCTAAAGCCCAATATCTATTGGTTTGTCGTTCTACCATCGTTACTTCTTGGGTGATAGTAGACACGGAAATCATCACTTCTTTCAGTTGTTCTGCTGAGAAGGGTAGAACTTCACCGCGTAGATGTGCTTTTAGTTGAAAGTGTGTTAGTAAATCGCTATAACGTCGGATAGGGGAAGTTGCCTGAGTGTACGTGTCTAAACCTAAACCAGCATGACGTACAGGAGTGATGCTCATTTCGCTTTTAGGCATACAGCGCCGCATAGCGCAAGCACGGACAAATCCCGCTGGAAGAAGGAGTAATTCCTCATCGGGGGGCAATTCTGGCTGTGGTTGACCACGAAAGGGTAAGGGGATATTATGAGTTCGACCGTAGCGAGCAGCAACCTCACCAGCTAAAATCATCATTTCTGCTACTAGTTGGCGGGATGAGGAATCGTCTAAAACATCAATACTGATTTTGTCGTCTTTGACTTTAATCATTGCCTCTGGCATATTGATGCTGATTGCGCCTTGAGCGTATCGCCACTGTTGACGTTTTTTTGACCATGTTGCGATCGCTGTCATTTCTGGTTCCGCCTGCACCCCTAACTCTAGCATTTCATCAACATCTTCGTAAGTTAGGCGGTATGTGGGCTTAATGATACTGGCATGAATGCTATAATCTTCAACTGCTCCAGTTGAATCTAAAATAACTCCGAAGCTTAAAGCATAGCAAACACAGCCCTGAACCAAACTCATTGGTCCAGTTGCCAATACCTCTGGGAACATAGGAATCATTCCCGTTGGTAAATAAACTGTACTACCCCGCTTTCTAGCTTCTAGATCTAACTCATCTTCTGGCATTAACAACCGTGTGGGATCAGCGATATGCACCCACAACCTTTCTTTCCCATCAGGTAGTAATTCCCAACTCAGACCATCGTCTATCTCAGTAGTACTTTCGTCATCTATTGTGTAGACTTTTAAACTTGTCAGATCCAAACGATCTGCTGCATCTTTATCTTGTTGAGGGGAATTTAAACGCTGTTGCGCCACTTCTAACACCTTGCTAGGGAACTGAACCGGAATTGATGAGCGACGCAGGAATAAGTTTTCGTTCGGACTCCACCACCCCAAATCAACTAACAGTTGAAAAGCTCCTTGGGGAGTTGCAGGACGTCCTAGCATCGTCATTGTTTCCAAGACTGGTGCTGGCGGGGGATAGGCACGTGCTAATGCATCATAACTTAAACCCACACGTACAACATCGGCAAGTAATGACGCATATTTTTCTAGTGCTTCTAAGCGATGGCGATCAGGACGTTGCCATTCAACTTCTACCCCAGCCAGTGCTTGCTCTACACGAGCCAAAAATTCTTGTTGTCCTCTAGCTTTTAGGGCTTCTACCTCTATTTGATGTTTCCGTTCTGCCACCTGAGCAGCATTTCGTGGTTCATACGCATCTCCCTTTTGCTTGAAGTAAATTTTGTCATCCGATAACAAGCAATAGGCTGCGTAACACTGTGGTGGTTGTGATTCTGAATACAAAATATTTGCCATTTCTGTTGGAGTGACTATTTCGCCACCCTCAACAAGTAATTCCCAAGCCACTTCCAAACTCGATGGATCCAGATAAGGCTTGACCTCGTCAAGAAATGCTGGTATTTGTGAAGGTTTATACGTTTGCCCTGTAACTGTATAAGTAATTTGTCGTGGTGCGAGACTGTGGGATTGACCACGTTCATCTACTACAAACCAACGGGTTTTACCATCTGGGCGATCTACTATACCCAAACGGCGATCGCTACCAGGTCTAAATTCAACTAGCGTCCCCTTATCCACAAGCCTCGCAATTATTTCAGATTTTTTATGAGTTAGATTTAGGATTCAATCACAGGTATTGCTTCCTAAATCTGATTTTTGGAAATTTCGGAGTCTATTTTACACTCTCTTACGTGAACTTGAAGCATTGGATTTTAGAAACTGAAACCCAACATTCTTCAGGGAAAGCTTCCTAAGCTTGGAAACCAATGAACTTAACTTACATAGTGAGTATCTCTTGCGACTTTGATCCGTGGAAGGTCAGCCGAACTATTCGTAACTGGCATTGATAACCCTTCCACACCTTTGCCGAAGAAATTCACATGGTCTAAAATTAATCTAGCCTTCAGCGTTGATAAATGGCAACAAGGCTAAAATGCGCGATCGCTTAATTGCCAGTGTCAACTCTCGCTGTTGCTGAGCGGTCAGTCCAGTGATTCTACGAGGCAATATCTTGCCACGTTCGGTAATGAACTTACGCAATAAATCTACATCTTTGTAGTCAATTGGTTCTCCTGGCTTTATTGGAGATAGACGACGGCGGTAATAGCTCATTTTTACTTAATTTCCTTGTGAACGTTATGTCTGTTGCAATTTGGACAGAACTTTTTGAGTTCTAGTCTGTTGGTCGTGTTCCGACGATTTTTAGTGGTGGTATAGCGCGAAACGCCAGGAGTTCGTTTTTCTGGGTTAGTGCGACACTCGGTACACTCAAGCGTCACTATTATACGTACACCTTTACTCTTAGCCATAATCTTACAACCAGTTAAGCCCGAAGATAATTAACACAAATACTCATTATCGCATATTACGTCGAATTTTTTCAACTATTCGTTTAACTTTTATATCCAACGAGTAGCCGCGACGCGACGAAACGATCACCGTGCTAGCGTAGCGATCGTGCAAAGCTAGTCTCATCTGAGTATCATAAAAAGCCGCTCCACAGTCAATTACCATAGGTATCACTAGCAGTATAGCAGTGGGGTAATGTACGATGTTGTTCAAGGCAATTGAAATCAAAAGCGCACATGAGCCTACTATTCCCTCTCTCTTGAAAAGAGCCTGCAAATCAGGAAGTCTTGCTTGTTGAAATTCTAGAACTTTGATATCGAAAGCCCAACGTCCCAAACTTTGCCCTTGATTGATGTAAGGCACCATCACGCGCGAAATCACCCAACCAACAATAAAAATTAAGATTGGAACCACTTGAATTCCAAGCTGGTTACTTAAGAAAGTAGAACTGACCAACCAGACACCCAAAAAATCAGTCGACGCTGCCATTGCTCGTCGCCGAAAATCAACTCGTGGATATTGTTGCGGTGTTGTTCGTTCAATAGTCATTTAATGATTGGTAGTGCGTATGACTACTACGTAGAAGGTTGTTATGATTCCAGGGTAAAAAGCTCAATACGAACAAATGTAGCTTTTTTATCGTCTTGCTCAAGAAGATGTTTTTTTTTGATAAAGCTTGAACATTGTCCTGTGTGGGTTCTAGTGTGAGGTTTTTTTCTATGCTAATATGTTGTTCCAAACTGGTAACCGTCA
>NZ_JAAKGC010000261.1 GCF_017591665.1 Aetokthonos hydrillicola CCALA 1050
CTCAGCTTCGGGGCGCGCCCTGGGGACGTTGAAACTGTTGAAAAACTGGGAGTTGAAGGCTATATCCAGCAGCAACTTCATCCCGAATCAATTCCTGAACCCCAAGCCGTAACTACCCAACTTTCCCAATTAGAAACGCTCAATCTCACCCCTCTACAACTCTTTGAGCAGATTAGTCTACCGAAATTGCCTAAAGGGCAAGCCCAAACACCAGAGCAAAAACGCGCCTTCCGTAAAAAAATGGCTCATGTGCGAGAACAGGCAGAGCAAGCACGCTTACTGGAAGCAACGCAAAGTCCACGTCAACTTCAAGAAGTCATGGTTGATTTTTGGTACAACCACTTTAACGTGTTTTCACGTAAAGGCATCGATGAGATGTTAGTCGGAGCCTACGAACAAGAGGCTATACGTCCTTATGCCCTTGGTCGTTTTCGCGACTTATTAGAAGCAACCGCTCATCATCCAGCGATGCTGTATTATCTTGATAATTGGCAAAATACTGCGCCCAACACTTCAGGTAAGGGTAAGCGAACACAAGGATTAAACGAAAACTACGCACGTGAGCTAATGGAATTGCATACGCTGGGCGTAGATGGAGGATATACTCAGCAGGATGTGATTACTCTGGCAAAGATCCTTACAGGTTGGACATTCCGTAGAGCGCCACAACCCGGAGTTGATCAGAATGGTTTCTACTTCGATGCCAAGCGTCACGACTTTAGCGACAAGGTATTTTTAGGACATACTATTAAAGGCAGCGGCATAGCTGAAGGGGAGCAAGCGCTGGATATTTTGGCAAAGAGTCCAGCAACGGCTCATCACATTAGCTATCAACTAGCACAATACTTCGTTGCAGATCAGCCTCCTAAAAAGCTAGTAGATAGACTGTCGCAAAAATTCTTAGCAACTGATGGCAATATTCGAGAGGTATTATCTACCCTGTTTCACAGTCCAGAATTCCAAGATAGTCATACTTATAACGCCAAGTTTAAAACACCCTATCAGTATGCAGTTTCATCTGTGCGAGCAACCGGAATTGAAGTCCGCAATTTTCGTCCCATTCTGGGCTTACTGCAACAGCTTGGAATGCCTATCTACGGATGTTTAACCCCTGATGGATACAAAAACACTGAGGATGTTTGGTTGAACCCCGATGCAATAACTCGGCGGATCAGCTTTGCCACCACCCTTGCGAGTGGGCGCTTACCGCTCACAGTAGCACCGGTTACACCACCAACCGTTCGCCAAGTGCCTACAAGCGAAACTCGTATCGGTCGATTGATTCCACGACTAAGCTTTGGTGGAGTCCAACCCACACCGCCAATGCAGCCCGCTATAAACAGCCCAACTCCTCCAGTCACGCCTGTTGATCCGGATCAACTCTCAAATACATTGGGAAATTTGTTTCCCGGACAAACCCAGCAAGTAATCGCCACTAGTCCCCCCAAGCTTCGCGCGGCTCTCATGTTGGGTAGCCCAGAGTTTACACGGCGTTAAAGAACTGATTGCACACCTAAATTAACTTGTATATGAAAAGACGACAATTGCTTCAAGCTGGACTTGCTTGCGCTTCAACCCTGGTAGCTGTCGGAAGCCACAGTTGGTTTGCCAGATCCGATGCTCAAAGCATAACATCAGGAACGAATCCAAAAAGATTGATTGTAATTTTTTTGCGTGGTGCGGTTGATGGTTTAAACGTTGTCGTTCCCTACCGCGAGGCTGCCTACTATGATGCTCGAGCAACGATCGCAATTCCTCAACCAGGTCAAAACGGCGGCGCACTCGATCTTGATGGTCAGTTTGGTCTACATCCCGCGCTTGCGCCGATTTTACCACTCTGGCAACAGGGTAGCTTAGCTTTTGTGCATAGTTCTGGATCTCGTGACGCGACGCGATCGCACTTTGAAGCTCAAGATAATATGGAAAGCGGAATAACAGGTACACAAAAGATACACGATGGCTGGATGAATAGATTACTCAGTAGCTTATCTGGCAAGAATCCTATTCAAGCAGTCAATGTTGGAGATGTAACTCCCCGCATATTATCAGGTCGGATGCCGGTTGCTACTCTAGGATTGGGACGACGGGCTGCGAATCCGATTTCTCTTGATCGACCGCAAGTAGGTAATGCCTTTGATCGTCTTTACAGCGGGAACGACAAGATAAGTCAAGCATATCAAGAAGGTCGAGTTGCACGCAAAGCCTTGTTAGCAGACTTGGAAGCTGATATGAAAATGGCAAACAAAGGAGCGCCACTTCCCTCTGGTTTTGCCAGCGACGCACAGCACCTAGCACAAATTATGAACAAAGATCCAAGAGTTGTACTAGCATTTATGGCTCTCGGTGGCTGGGATACTCACGTTAATCAGGGTGCAAGTCAAGGTCAACTTGCCAGGAATCTAGAGCAGTTGGGTAAGGGGTTAGCAGTGCTGCAAACAACCCTAGGTTCAACTTATACAGACACGAATATTCTGGTTATGTCGGAATTCGGTCGCACAGTTCATGAAAATGGCGATGGTGGGACTGATCATGGGCATGGAAATGTGATGTGGCTATTAGGGGGTGGTGTTCGAGGTGGCAAGGTGTACGGTGATTGGCGAGGGTTAGCGAGCGACCAACTTTACCAACAGCGAGACTTAGCAGTAACAACTGATTTCCGAGATGTAATTGCGGCGTTACTAGAGCGCCATTTACACCTGCCAGATCGTGCGCTTAGCCAAATTCTTCCAAGTTATCAACCAATGCAAAAGAATTTACCGCTCTACGGGTAACTGACTATCTTGCACCTGGGCTGTCACCCAGCCAGCGATTTAAATCGCTGGCTAATAGCTAAAGTCCTCTGAAGAGGACTGATCAAGGATATTAGTCCATTTCAATGGACTTAAGCTATAAATCATACAATTAACAAAGCAGTTGTAAATGTAAACCCATGAGTTCTCAAGCACGACGCTTTCTGATTAT
>NZ_JAAKGC010000262.1 GCF_017591665.1 Aetokthonos hydrillicola CCALA 1050
CAACAGGGCTGCTCGGCTGACTTTTAACGGCATGTTGAACAGGGGATTTTTAGAGTTTTGCAATCCCCGATTTCTATGTCGCTCTGCGAGCCTGCACAAAAAGACACGCTCTGATCGTGAAAAGTCACGTAGATAATTCGTCTAAAGTCTCCAGCCCTTAGACTTCTTGCAAAAATAATTCATGGTATAGTGTGGCGTTTAAAAAATCTGCAATAATCCTAATCAAAAATACCAATGAACTAGCATAGGTTATCCGTATATATTTTGATATACATTTTTTACAGAAACCTGATTACGCCACAAAATACTTTTGCAACACGTCTAGTGAATGTTTGCACTTCTAGTGTCCTCTAGCTCACCGTAATTCTCTCACACTTCAAGAGTAGGATTTCTACGGATTTTAGAGGGAACCTTGCACCCCTTTACACTTAAAATTTTTAACCTAAATGTTGGGTGTGTCAAGAGCTAGATTAAATTATTTTAATATGATGCAGATATAGGCGTAAGAACCTGCACTCCAAGGCTGGGCAGCCCTCTAGTTCATCAGTGACAGCGCAACTCCCCTTCACACAATACTGCTCAGAGAGCGATCGCCAGCCAAAAAGCATGAACGCCCCCACTTACACACAATACAGAAATACTACACTCATGAGCGTAAGCTTTGCGCTGCCCCTGGAAGGCGATAGTGAAGCGCTGCCACCTACGGCAGATCGCATCTTATACAGGGTGGCTTTATGGAGCAGAGGAAGTTCTATGTCTCGTTCATCCCGCGTATTCCGAGTACTGGCGCGATACGCGCAGCGTCAAGCAGTCGTGCTTATCGCCATCCCTCTTGTTATCAATGGCGATATAGCGCCCTTAAGAGTACTCAAGTTATCATAAAAGTAATTGGTAGACTCTTTCAATATCTCTTATAATGTTGAGTTTAACGTCATTTCAAAGAGCTTATTTATTTAACGACTTTGAAATTGAAATCAAAGAAGAAATTTTCAGCAAATATAAGTACGCCTTGGCATATATTGGTGTAGATTTGACTCGCGCTGATGTCCAAGAAGCTCTCCTCAACTGTATTGAGGGCTTTGAAGATGCCATCCGTGCCACAATTGCCTATTGGTACTGGCTCACAGAAAATCAAGAGCCTTTTTATGCGAACGCCAGCCTAATTCAAGCTATAGGTCAGCGTTGGAGTTCTCGTTATTGGAAAGACGAATATTTAGACAATCCTAATTTTAAAAGTCCTGGTCAAGTCTTTTGGGAAGAAGCAGGAAGAGTCTGGGGAACTGATTTTCGCAACCAAATTATTGCCGATGTCAACGAAGATTATATTTTGCTACGAACAGGCACAAAAGTAAATTTTTGTGCAGCTACAAGATGGGGTTGGGAAAGATTAAGAGAATATGTCCTAGAAGAGAAGCTAGAGGCTATTGAACGATCCCGTCGCAGGCGGCAAATTTTAAGATAACTTAACTCTATGGGATCAGTTCGTCACCAACATCACCAAAATAGCCGCCCTTGGATCATCCTCCACGCCACATTCTTCCCAACTCCTCATAATCACCACCGCCGCAGCCTGCCGTAGGGAAGCAATTAAGCGAAACCCAGAAATTCTAGACGAGCCGGAAATGGAAGCTGCATAACTACCAGTTGTTTGAAGTTGAGCGAAAGTGCGATCGCTCCGAAAGTACATAGTGCGTAAGCGTTGCGCAGATCGCCGTCCCCTTACGGGGAAAAGAAGGACTCTTACTTCTCTCACCATTAATAATAATGATCCAGAAGAGAAAGGTTTCCGTCCCCTTACGGGGAAAAGAAGGACTCTTACTTTAGCCCATCTGGAAGTAGTCGGTAAAACCGAAAGTTTCCGTCCCCTTACGGGGAAAAGAAGGACTCTTACTGCATTTTTCACTACCAGGCCAGACGTAGATTCCATTGGAGTTTCCGTCCCCTTACGGGGAAAAGAAGGACTCTTACCCTACCCATTGGAAACCATTACTATATTTAGCTTTCAAGGTGCAGTTGCGCCGATATACTGAAGTCATGATGTAGCTTTGTGATACAGTACACATTGACAAAAACATTTAGCGCTAAAAAAGACTTTCATTACTTATATTACAGGAAAACAGCCACGAGTCAAACTAAAAAATCTTGTTTTTCTTTAAAAAGCTTTGCTTTACTGCCTCGTATTTTTTCTTGCTCACTGCGACATTTTTACAAGAGAATTTACAATTAGTTACAATCGATATAAGCCAGATATAGAGGTATTTTCAGCCAAAACATACTTTGTAATCCTCCTAGGCTCATCTTTACAAAAATAAATAATCCCCCAGGTCATGAGGAGTAGCGGGTGAAATGCAATCCTCACCAAAATGCTCGTCTTGTATTAAGACTTATGTCAAATTTGCACGAATAGCTTTGAAACAACAGGTAATGGGAGTATAATTTTACAGTCGATTCTATATGTATCAAGAAATCGACACCACTCCTCCGAACCTTGAAAACCTCATAATCTCGTTAACTGGTGTCGATTGCTCTTGTAGCAAAGTTTCCAGGCTACAAGAGTCCTGTTTTGTTGAGAATAAACTCACCCTTATTGACAATTTAAAAAGTGGTGTCGATTTGGGGGTTTGAAACCCTTTCTGGGTAAGCGTTCTAGATGTGAACTCCCTACCGATTGGGTTAAATCGGAATAGTTGGAAACGATTTTTTGCTACCAATTGAGGCGTTTGAGCACTTTTTCCCTACCGATTGGGTTAAATCGGAATAGTTGGAAACGAACTGTTAGTTACAGTCGTCTTTCTTTCTAGGAACGCCCCTACCGATTGGGTTAAATCGGAATAGTTGGAAACATATGGCGAGTGCCTACCCCAGTCACTACACAGTGACCCCTACCGATTGGGTTAAATCGGAATAGTTGGAAACAATAATATTTTTCTCAATTTCGTCAGCTTGTGCTGA
>NZ_JAAKGC010000263.1 GCF_017591665.1 Aetokthonos hydrillicola CCALA 1050
AACAAGATCACGTGGCGGCTATGCTGAAAACTGGGATTCAGATTTAAGACGGGTTAGTCATAGAGACAGCTAGTCGGTATGCACCTAATCTTTGGAGAACACAACGTAGCTATCTCATTAAGCAGCACTTAAAAGTCAATTAATACATTACTATTTTTATCGTTTATACATGAGGCAAATTGCATGGATAAGCTTACTAAGCCAAGACTTGTATTTTTTCAATGGATACTTGAAGACAGAGCCAAGTTCATGCTGTTGCACAAGCAACAGCATATAAAGTGCTTATCGGAATTCTTTGAGGTGATCGTGATTAGTCAGCCTTGTGACTATAGAGAGATTTGTAATACCTATCAACCAGATCTAACTCTTTTTGAAAGTGGTATTGAAAGCGCTCCTTGTTACAGAAACATTAAAAACACTTTTGCTTATCCAGAGATACCAAAGCTAGGTTTTTATAACGGGGATCCCTTTTGTGGTTGCCGTTCAGCATTTCTTTCAGATATGGAAGAGTGGGGTATACAAACATTCTTTACTATTTCTGTTCCCTTAGCTGAATACATGCCAGAGGTTGCCGAAAAGATATTTGTCTGGCCCAATTTTATAGACCCTAATATATATCAAGATTATGGTCACAAAAAAATTATACCAATACTTTTTACTGGCCGTTATTCATCACTGTATCCCTGGCGAAACCGAATTCAAAAGATCTTATCTCAGTATTATCCATCGCTTACTTGCCCACACTTAGGTTACGATCAGCAAACAGCATCACGAATGCTGTTTGCTGATCAGTATGCTACCACCATAAATGCCTCTTGGTTTGTGCCAGCGTGCGGAACGATGGCAAAGGAAGTTGTACGTAAACATTTTGAGATTCCAGGGTGTAAATCTTGTCTAATTACGGAAAAAACTCCAGCCCTTGAAGCTGCTGGCTTCGTTGATATGCAAAATTGTGTGTTTGCTGATGAAACTGATGTGTTAGATAAAATTGATTACCTGTTTCAAAACCCAGAGGAGCTTGAGAAGATTATTAACGCAGGATATCAACTGGTTCAGTCTCGGCACACTTTCAAACAACGAGACCAAATTTTACAGTGGTTCAATCTCAACAGAATACTACAATCAGGTCAAAGAATTGTCCAGAAAGGCCCCTTTGAACCTCTAACTATTGTAGAAGAATCATCAGGAATCAGAAATTCACATATTATTAGTAATGGACTAGATAGAGTACTTCTACATCAAGGTGATGAAAAGCTTTGGGCAGGTAAATATGATCAAGCAGAAGCTTTATACCTAAGCTGTCTGAATTATATAGACTATATGCCAGAACCAAAGCTACGTCTGGCAATGTGTAACCTCTATAAAGGGCGTGCAAAAGCGGCTCTTCATTGGATTGTTCAACCCATTCAGTGGACACTGGTAAGCAACAAAGCCTCTACTCCTGATCCAGTAGAGTGGGCATATTTCATTATTTCCCTCCTTTGTCAAGGAAAGTTAAAAGACGCAATAAAGCGTGCTGAGCAATTTCCATCACTTTGTCATCCGGAACTAGCTCGTACTCGTTGGGTAATTCAAGTTCTAAAAAACCCAAAACATCAAATTTCAGTACTAGATGGTGATTTATCAAAATGCCGTGCTAGCGTTCAACAATTGCCTAATACAAACTTTAATGAATGGATTAACAATGTTTGTATGGTGTTCAAAGCCTGCAATCAGTTTGAATTTGCAGAAATATTAGGTAACGCAGTTTCGTCAAAATGTCAACCTTTGGAAAGGATTCAAAATCCTTTTTTTATTGGAACTTATTTTTATCAACGGGTGCAACAAGAAATATTACATTTTTGCAAAAAAAAAATAAATAAAATTATTGAATATCTGCTTAATCCTACTGAATACGACAAAACTAAGAAAATAATTAAAATTAAAATATACAAATTGTCAATCACTGCAAAACCTTTTTGCATCACGTTAATTGGACGTCTTTTATCTAAATTAAAGCCAAGAACATTGCAAATTTTAAATTTTTTAGAAACTTTATTTGGTTGCTTTCTGCCTTACTCTTTATCGATTATGAAGAATGATGAATTTTTTTCTGCTGTTCAAAAGCTAATACGTGAAGAGAACATTAAGACGTCTCTAGTAATTGGAGCTTCTATAGAAAAAGGGAGTACTAAGGCATCTTTAGCAGGAATTCAAGAAAATCGAAGTAAGCCCACATTATTCTGCGTCAACTTTCCTAAACCTCAATTTCTGAAACTTCAAAAGCGTTTTGTCCACGATTCTTTTGTCAAATGCCACAATATCTTACCTAGTTCTAACAAAAACTTATCCAACCAAAACGAAGCTACTAAGTTCATCGACACTTTACATATAGATCTAAGTTCTACATCTTGGGAAGATGACTTAGATCTTTTATGCAAAGATATTGAATGTATAAAAGAAAATAAAATCTTTGAAAATTGTATAAGACAGATAAAGAATGATAATAAAATTGATTGTTTTGATATTGTATTAATTGCTGGTTCTGAATTCAGAGCTTTATCTGAACTAGATCAACTGTATGGAGCAAAATTTATCCTTCTTGAGGATATTAATACACCTCAAAACTTTAGTAACATTCATAAACTACTTGCAGATACAAACTATATCTTAGTTGATCAAAATCCTTCACTCCGTAATGGATATGCCGTCTTTAAAAAAATTGATAGCAATGAGGTGACTAGCGGGACTCAAATATTTTAGCAGATAAAATAACCCTATAAACTAATCCTATAGAACTCAGTACTAGCTCAATCATTTCCACCCTAAGATGGCTTTAGATTTTTTTGGTGCGGGCGATGTATCTTCAACAGAAAGAGCTGGTGCATTCGTCTTAGAGAGAACATTTCCCGTCGACTGCTCAACAGTGTTGAGTTCTACTAACGGACTTTGGTT
>NZ_JAAKGC010000264.1 GCF_017591665.1 Aetokthonos hydrillicola CCALA 1050
CATAGTTTAAATTTTCGCAAATTGTCCTCTGTAATATCACCTAATAAATATTATTTAACACGAAATGTACACAAAAGAAATATTTAATACAATCTGCCATTTAAGATGTTACAATCTCGTTGTTTAACGAGGAAGACTAAAGCCGAAACGCACTAAGCAAAGAGAATGTCTCTGCTTAAAGCTTCCGCAAACTAGCCATGATCATACTATGATTCGATTATTGAACATTAAAGATTCACAAAAATAACCTTAAAGAAATAGTTATGATGTTTTTACCCGACTAATTACATGTGTGTTATAAAGTCAAGAACGCTTTTTATACATGAGATTAGCTGAACTCATTCTTGTAAGCATTCGAGTTTAAGAATAGACATATTAACGAGGGAATAGGATGAATATAGTATATAAGATGTCATTAGAAAACATATAAACCTCATATAATTCTCATATGAAGTTTTATTTTCAATAAATAAATCGAATACCCGTATTTTTGCTCTACAATGGCTAATTATCCACAAATGTAGAATCAGTAGGTACTTAATTGTATGATGGTAAGCTGTCGGTAAACTGTTGTTATAGGATCATTTTTTTTAGAGTTCCATAGATGATAAAAAATCCATAGATATTACGATATAGGTATTATTGGGCAGTCTGAATCTTAGATTGAGAAATAGCCTCTTTCATAATAGGAAATCTCTTATTATAAAATTACTTTTAAGTTATGATAAAATTTGCATGAAGTTAATATAACCGTTTCATAAAATAAAAGTAATAAGTATCGGTAATTAGTCTTCTATAGTCAAACTACTTAACGTTGATTACTGTACACAGTTGAGAAATATGACTTTACCAAAGCAATTTTTAATATAGTCATATAATTATGATAGTATATCCATCCAATCAGCTTTACTTCAACATCAATCAACCAGTCGATTTCTTCTATGACTATAGAGTAATAATGCAAAAAAATCCTATAAACATCTACACTTTTAGTAAAAACCTTAGTTTTATCCTTTGTATTAAGAAACAAACCATTGAACACTCGTGCTACTAGTAGCTTCAATCTCTCAACTAAAAACCCTTTGATTCAAGAAATTAATTACAAATATTGTTCACCGATGCATAAAAAGGACGGTTACTCATATATAGGAATCCGCTTTGATTCCTGAAATTATCTCCGTACATTGGGAAGAAGCAAAAGGCAAGCTCTAAAACGATTACAGAGGATTAAGGTGTAGTGTGTTTTTTTCAAAAATCAAATAGGAGTCCTATAGTGCAAAACTTATTAGATTTCTGGACGAGGACTAAAGTTCCCTGTTCCTCCTCCCGATCTCTAAAGCTAGGGGTTTCCGGAACGAGGAGGTTTTGATGAACTTTGATTCTCTGCTTGAGATTATTAACTCTAATCTAGTTAAAACGCAAAATCGTCCGCTTAATTACACGGAAATGCTAATCTTGCGAGGTATTTGGCAGTATCAAACTTATAATCAGATTGCTGAAGAAGGGGGTTATAGTCCTGGTTACTTGACTAATGTAGTTGCACCAGAATTGTGTCGGCGACTTTCTCAATTAATGGGTAAACGAGTCACTAAAAAGAACTGTCGAGTACTGCTGGTAGAATACTATACTAATGAACGATTAATAAACGAGACGATGCGAATTAAGCGCAGTCCTGAGAGTTCTTCTTCGTCTGCTCTAATTGAGGATATCGCCCTTCGCTTTCCTAGTGGATCAGTTCCGCTTCACTCTCGTTTTTACATTGAGCAGTCTGTCGTTGAGTCACAGGTTTATGAAGAAATTACCAAACCCGGAGCTTTAATGTATATTAAATCTCCCAGAGAAATGGGTAAAACTTCTTTGTTGCTGAGGATTCTGGATTATTCAAATCGACGAGGCTACCGTACAGTTAGTCTTAGTATGGAACAAATTGACCAGGTAATATTGAACAATGTTAATCGCTTTCTGCGTTGGCTGTGTGCAAACGTTACCCTTGAACTTGGACTCGAACCAAGATTAGACGAATATTGGGATGAAGATATTGGTAGTAAGGTTAGTTGCACTCTCTATTTCCAAAACTATCTGGCAAAAAAAATTGACTCTCCTTTAATCCTGGCACTTGACGAAGTGAATGAAATTTTTCAATACCCGGAAGTAGCAAAAGATTTTTTTGGGTTGTTACGTTCTTGGCACGAACAAGCTAAAGTGGAAATTCTTTGGCAAAAGCTGCGCTTTATTGTGGTTTACTCGACTGAACTTTCTATACCTTTCCAACTTCATCAGTCCCCTTTTAATGTAGGAATACCAATTCATTTAAAAAGCTTCACTGAGAATGAAATACAGCAGTTAGCTATACGTTATGGACTTGACTGGAAAAATGGTAAGGAAGCGAGGCAAATGATGGCTATGCTCGGCGGACATCCTGCATTAGTACACATAGGGATTTATTACCTCAGCCAAAAAAAAATAACTTTAACACAACTCCTAGACTCTGAATTCGCATCTAGTGAAATTTATTCTCATTATTTAGAGCGTCATTGGATAACATTACAAGCTCAGCCCGAACTAGCGATCGCTCTTGATAAAGTCATGAATTCTACTCAACCTGTACTTTTAGCGCCGATCGAAGCTTATAAGTTAAACAGTATGGGATTAATTAACTTACATCACGATCAAGCAACTCCATATTGTCGTTTGTACCAACTATATTTTCAATCGAAGTTATTTTATTTAAGGAAACAAAGAAGTTCTCAACTAGACACACAAGCTTATACTGCGAACGGATAACAACGAGACTTTTTTTCAGAGGGAACAGGGAACTCTTAACAGTGTACCCACGGATGCGCGCCGTGGGATTGAAACAAGGACGCCGTATTTAAGAGCGCTGCGCGTCTCGAAATACATCTTTATTTGCAAGTGGGCTTTAAACCCACAAAG
>NZ_JAAKGC010000265.1 GCF_017591665.1 Aetokthonos hydrillicola CCALA 1050
TCAATCTACGTGTAGCAGTACCCTGTTCATTTTGAGATGGGACTAAAAGCAGGTAACCAGGGACGGCTAGTAACAGAAGTAGGTAGAGGATTCCTGCTCCTGGAAGTAATCGGGAGAGGTTGGCGATCGCTACTGCTGTTAAAAACCAAAAACCGTAGATAGAGAGCCGATTGACGAATCTAAGACTACTTTCCATTGAACCAATTCTTCAATCCTTCCCAAATGTTTCCGCCGCCGCCACCACCACTTGAAGCTGTGGTAGTAGCTGTTGCAGTACCGCCGTTACCACCGCGCAGCGCAGCACCCTTTGTGCCATAGGTAATCAGGTTTCCAATACGCTCTTTATCAGCTTTTATCTGAAGATTCAGTTCTTGAATAGCAGCTGCTTTATCTGGGCGTAGATCGATTTGTTGCTTAGCAGAAGCTAACTTCAGCGCCATACTCCTTAAGCTGGCTTGTAGTGAGTGGTCTTCTAACTGGATATAGTTCTCTAAGTCAGCCGCTAACAGTTGCTCATTGACGTTGGCTTTGTGCTGTAACTTCTTACTGTTTTGGGTATATCCCTTAACTGCCAAGTAAGTATCAAGACCCGCTTTGTCAATTCCCTCTGCACCTTTAATCCCTGATTTCGTGACTTCCGCCACGAATTGGTTAAAGTTTACTTGGCGGTTAATATACTTGGTGAAATGCTCTTTCAATTTGTCCAAGTGAGTGTCCATCCACTCGGACTGTTTCAAAAAATCTACCAAGTCCCCAAGTTGGTTTTCATCCATTGCTGGTATCGCTGTTAAGTCGATACCGTAATAGCTTTGGAGTAAGCTTCCTGCATCGGGGTGCAAAGCTAGCGCCCTGATACCTTGGGCGTTTCCACCGTTACCACCACCGCTAACATCTGTAAATTCAGCATTAATTGTGCGCTGCTGGTTTCTCTTCAATTTACCGGCGGCATTTTTAACGAGTGTTCCTATTCCCATTATTCACCTCTAAATAAATCCTGAAATCAAAATTCGGCATTGCCTTAAATGCTGTGGCGATGATTATTGCTATCCCCACGCTCATTAAGGTGATAGCAACTGCTTTTGTTAAATCGTCGTTTTCCATTGCTGCATTTCAAGTGTCGCTCCAGCACCGATTAATCCCCCTGCGATCGCCACTAATACAGTCGCAGGAGAAAGGCTTATAACAATTGCACTAACAATAGAAACTACAGGAAACATTGCAAGAAATTTCACGATATTCTTCTCATTTTTTCAAGTAAAATCCAATTCCAACACCCATCAAACTCCCCCCCAATCCTATAGGAATAGCCAATTTAAACTGATATGAGAAACCTACAAGGATTGTGATAAATATCGAAAGAATCAAGCCTATTAAATAATTTTCAACTTCCGTTGTGTGGGTGTGGCTTGTCCTAAAGGGGCGATTTTAGCGGGTTCCTTTACTAGTCCTTGTAATAGGCTGTTAATTGCGGTTGAGGTTGTTCCGTCGGTGTGTTGGCGTAGTGCTTGAAGTTGTTCCGCTAAATCGTTTGTATCTTGCGCTTTAGCCTGTACTAGGGCAGTTAATAGCCCTAATTGATGCCCTTGCCGTATGTCTTGGGCTTCTTGTTGCCCAAGTTCAAAGCCCATTTGCACCCGTGCGGTTCTCGCCTGCTCCTCAATTTGTACTAGTTTCTGGGCAGATTGGGCGATCGCACCCTCAATCTGACTCGTCGCTGTTGTAATTTCCCCGCCGCCCGTGGTGGGGGTGGGGTCGGGTTTTTCTTCCTCTTGGGGCTTGGCTGCTCTGGTTTCCTGCTTGGCTTGCTGTAATAGTTGCTCAGATGTGGGTTCTGGCGCTTGCGCGGTTTCCTGTGGGGTTTCCTTTGGTTCCTCTGCGAGCATCTGCTCTAGTTGCTCTAGTTGGTCGGTGGTGGTGGCTGGCTCAGTTATGGCAGTTTTGGCTTTGCCGTTGCGCTTAGCGCCGTTGCTGTTTGTAGTAGTCATCTTTGATTCTCTCTAGTTTTTCTTCAATATTGATGTGGTTCTCGTTGAAAATCGTTGCTAGCTGGTTGCGCGATCGCAACAATACAAACATTGCTTTGCTGTTCTGTCCAGGGTTTAAGCCTAGAAACTCTCTTAGGGAGAGGATTTCTTTTAGTTCATCCCAGCTGAGGAAGTCCCGGTCGGTGAGGTCAAGGTGCTTTAAATAGCTATTGATCGTGTGAGGGCTTTTAATCCTCAATAGCCTTGAGGATTCCCTAATACTCAGAACCCCAGAATCCTTAATTACGGGTACATTTAGGGTTCTTCCTCCCCTATATCTTGCTACGGTTACATGTCTTGCTACGGTCATATTCTGCAAGGGTTGCTTATATCCCTAATTAAAAAGCCACATCTAAGGGTGGCGCTAGTGTTTGAGGAATCTTTTGGTGTTTCACGAACCCTGAAGAAGCTTGTGAATAGTGCCGAAATGATGCAGTACGTACTCTTTAGGTGCTTTACACCGTGTACTCGTGGTATCCGCTAGCCAATTTTTGAGGGTGTCAACTGGGTAACCTGAAAGTCGGTGCATCTGGTATACAGAGCAATTGTGAATCTCACGAAATTTTTTAGGGTGGATTGGTTCGACTTCTAGCTTTATCATGGGTATGCTCCCTTGCAGGTGTGTTCTGTAGGTGGGGCAGCCTTCGGTGAGGATCAGTCACCGGAGGCATTAAAGATGATAGTATGTTGCAATGCTTCATCATATAATCATCTAATTATGAATATTGACAAACTTATTGAGGAATTGTCAAATGCGGGTATTTTAGAGGTTATTCAAAAGAAAAGAATGACAACTTCTGAATTACCAGCAAGTTTGTACATCAAGCTTTTAATAGCATCAATTGCCACTAAAAAAGGTGCGAGTAACTGTATTTCAACAGCACTTGAAACCTACTGTATGAGAAACG
>NZ_JAAKGC010000055.1 GCF_017591665.1 Aetokthonos hydrillicola CCALA 1050
AGAAATTCTCAAAACAGCGACTCATATTGCCAGTATTGCTACAGAAACCACTAGAGCAGCAGAAGCTTTACAAAAAGCTAATAGTGAGTTGGAACGAAAAGTTGAAGAACGAACGGCTGAATTAAGAAAGGCTCTGCTGGATTTACAAAAAACCCAAGCTCAACTGGTTCATAGTGAAAAAATGTCGAGTTTAGGGCAAATGGTAGCAGGGATTTCTCATGAAATTAACAATCCCATTGGTTTCATTGATGGTAATCTCGGGTATGCGAATCAGTATGTCAATGATTTGCTAGATTTAATTAGGGTTTATCAAGAGCAATATCCACAATTTAATTCAGCAATAGCAGCAAAAATAAAAGCTATTGATCTACAGTATTTATGTAATGATCTACCTAAGTTAATGGAATCTATGAGAGCAGGTAGCCAGCGAATTACAAATATCGTTCTAGGTTTACGAAACTTCTCTCGACTAGATGAAGCAAAATTAAAGCCAGTAGATATTCATGAAGGGATAGATAATACCTTAATGATTTTGAATCATCAGTTGACAATACCTCATAAATTAGATATTCAAATAATAAAGAATTATGGTCAACTACCCAAGGTTAGTTGTTATGTCAATCAATTGAATCAGGTTTTTATGAATATTCTCAACAATGCAATTTATGCATTAAAGGAGAATATGCACCATTGGCAGTCTACAAGTCAGATACCAACTATTGAGATTTCGACTTCGGTTGTAGATAACCAGAAGATTTTAATTAGTATCAAAGATAATGGTTCAGGTATCGCTTCTGACGTTCAGCAACACATCTTTGATCCCTTCTTCACTACGAAACCTGTTGGTCAAGGAACTGGGTTAGGTTTATCAATAGCCTATCATATTGTTGTGGAGAAACATCAGGGGAAACTGTATTGTTTATCTGTATTAGGCGAGGGAACTGAATTTCAAATTGAGATTCCTATTGATATTGAAAGCTAACTTCTTTAAAGGAGAAATATCAATTGCTCTCATATCAATACTGCTCGGTTAAGCTAAAAACTTAAATTTAATGTAGGTTGGTTTGAGGAACGAAACCCAACATTTATAGGGTTTTGTTGGGTTTCGCTATCGCTCTACCCAACCTACAATTCTCGAATTCTCGTTAACCGAGCAGTATTGGCTCTCATATAAGCTTAAAAAAAATGTGTCTCAAGTATTCGAGACACATCTCAAGAGTTTTCTGCATTCGTATTAAGGCTTTATAGTATCCTCAGCAGATTATTGAACGTTGTCAGACAAGCCGCTAACGGCGTCCTTAGTATTTTCCTTAATATTGTCGATTCCTCTCTGAGTTCCCTTGACTAAACCTTCTCCCAATTCTTGGGCTGATTGTTTTACATCCTCACCAAGGCGCTTAGTTCTTTCTCCAAGGGGTGTACCTTCCCGATAGTTCCGACCATATTGCTGTGCGCTGTCTATTGACTTCTCATCAATGTTTGTTTGAGCGTTTTCTTTGAGATACTCGCTTTGAGCTTTTATGTTGGTTTTAGTTCTCGGATCTACGTCGCTGAAATTGTTCATCCCGCCTTCGTAACGGGATTTGATATTTGTTCCTTTGGGGACGTACACTTCAGAATTAGGTGGTGCTGATTGATTTCCAACGATTTGATGAGGAACTTCTGCTTTTGATGATGTTGCTTCTGGTGCTTTTGCTTGTACAGAGCTACAAGCTTGAGTAACAAACATGACGATGGCTACCAGAAAGACTGTTATTGTCTTAAATGGACGAAAGTTTTTTATTGTAGAAATAATTTTGCTCATTGTGCTACTCCTTGTTTACTTTTTGGGTTAATCTAAATGTTGAGCAAGTATCTGGTCAACAGTTTTAGATTGTTGGTTTGGGTTCAAATGCAACTGTGAAACCCACAAAAAATCAATTCTATTTTTCTAATGCTGGATTACGTTTCAACTCTGGTCTTGCGCTTGCTTCAGCAGATTTATCTTTGAGAAATTCTGAAGCTTCGCCAAATGCACCTTGAACAGCATTGATTCGTTCTCTGAATCGAGTTCCTACATCAGGTGAATTCTGAATTAAACCACCAGGCTCAGGCTGTTCGAAACTTTTCTGTGTTACAATTGGTAAATTATCCTCTTTGTAGATTCTGCCCTCTGGGGTCTCTGCTCCAGGGTAAAGTATCTCAGATTCTCTATTGCTGTAAGCAACTAATGGTTGTGAGTTTAGCAATAGGGTAGATTGATCACCCTTATGGTTATTAACCTCAGCATCGACAGACATTCTCTGGTTGAGATATTTATCCCCGCCACCTTTGTATGGGTTGTTAGCTCCACCAGCTTGCACCGCTGGATTATTTGGGTTCGCACCTTGAGCATTAGCACCACTGCAAGCAGTGTTTGCTATTAACAATATACTTACGAAAAATATAGCTAAGACTTGGCGTAGTCGCAGTTTTTTAATAAAAGCTATTAGCCTGTTCACAAATCACGCCCTCCTTTTAGCTTATGAGAAGCAAAACCTTTTTAATTAGGTTTTATCTTTATTGATGCTATAAAGGAAAAGCAAAGCTAACCTCTAACGTAGGTCGCATGATGATTAATATTAATCGATTTTTTCTCTCTAACTTTCGGGAGATATAAGTATCTATTATTAAGCTCTCATTTATTTGCTGTCTTTTTAAGAGAGTATAACTATTTAACCATGATTTTATATATGTACGTCTTCCTAGATTTATAGAAGACTCCTTAATGTCAAAATTGAAGCTACAGACAATTAAGTTAAGCAAGACAAATTCAAATTTCAAGATAAATTAAAATATCTGATTTATGAAGCAAATTTTACGTTGGTTCATTTTGGGCGGGACATTGTTTTTTCTGGGAAAAGCCCTTAAGGATCATTGGGTTGAGGTAACAGCTATCCGTATTGAACCAGTAGGATGGGCAATTATTGCGATCGCCATTGGTGTAACCTTACTCGCACACATATGGGCGGGCTGGGTATGGACTTGGATTTTTCGAGAGTTAAATCAACCAATAAACTCTTCCGAATTCATACAAGTATATTTAAAAACAAACATAGCTAAGTATGTGCCAGGTAATGTGTGGCATTACTACGGTAGAATTATCGCTGCAAAACATGCCAATGTTTCTGCTGGGCTAGCAACCCTAATTGTGCTGCTAGAACCACTACTTATGGCAGCAGCAGCATTAGTTATTGTTCTACTAAGCAGCCAATTCACAGCACAAAATATAAATCTCACTGGAAAAATTGCAGAATTATTCGGTTTGTTAGGGGTTCTTGCTATTGTTCATCCTCGATTTTTGAACCCAGTCATTCGTCTACTTTACAGGTTAAAGACAAAGCAGTTATCTTCTACTACCTCAAGCAACAGTGTAATTGTTGGTCTAGAACGCTATCCACTAAAACCTTTATTAGGAGAATTAGGCTTTGTAGGATTGCGTAGTGCTGGGTTTATATTAACTCTGTTTGCCCTTAGTCCATTAAACTTAAGCGAAATTCCTTTATTACTAGGAAGTTTTAGTTTTGCTTGGTTGCTAGGATTAGTTGTTCCAGCTGCGCCTGGTGGTTTTGGAGTGTTTGAAGCTACTGAGATTGCTGCACTGCAACACCATTTTCCGGCGGCGGTAGTCATTAGTGCTACCGTTTTGTATCGATTAGTCAGCATTTTAGCTGAAACTCTTGGTGCTAGCCTAGCTTGGCTTGATGAACATCTAATGAATCGGTAAAAAATACAGGATCTATCAATTATTTCGATTGAGAGAATACACGATAAGCATGTAAATCAAGCTGTGGATTCCGATATTGTTGATTTTCTTCCATGTTAATCAAATTATATTCAATATTATCTGCATAAATAGCCAACATAATATTTAAAATTTCTATGAAATTAATAAACCAACGGCATTCTTCTGCTGGATATTTATCATAGTAACCAATCAGGTTAGCAATACGAAGTTCTAAATGGCTACGAGAATTTTTGCAGATTAAAATTATTTTCAGCAAGACAATAACCAATGTTAAAGAATTGCCTTGTAGAACTAATAAAGTGAATAATGCAGAAGGCTCTCGACCATTTTCTGTTGTCAACAAATCAATAATACGGTTGCTGGTTCTCAATAGCAAATCCTTACTTACCGTTTGTTTGTCGTAATCAACTAGAAAAGACAATATTTTATCTGATAAGTCCTGTTTTAATGTTTCTACAACTTCTTGTTGATCAACAGAAAAAATTAAATACTTCTGAATACTTTCTTTGAATTGCTTAAAGGTTTGATTTTCTGTTTGTTTAACAAATATATTAGCTATATTTTTATAGTTAAAAACACCATTTTTAACTATAATTCTCTTAATTAAACGTACTACCTCATCCCCTAAAGTACTGGGATTTTTGTAACGATTTGTCTTAGCGAGCGCAGTTTCAGAATGAGCGCTATACATTGCCAGTTCAAACTTAAATTTGTCTTTTAGCTGTCTGGATATTTTATGAGCAACCTCTTGTTGCTCTTTTGGATTTTTTTTGTTTAAAGATTGAGCCGTCAATAAATAAGATCTGTAACGCTTAGTCCAATGTTGTTGTACCGACTCTTCGTGTTTATAAGCAAATAGTTTTAACTCTTCGTAGTCATTACTTGCTAAAAAGTTTTCTAGCCAAACCTTGTATCTACTTTTTGGGCGTGAACTTGTTAACTTTATATTCTCGTGAAGATTTTCTAGTAAACTGATTAATTTTTGTATGTACTGATATTTTCTACTAGTTTCCCAATTATTAATTAAAATATAGCAGCAACGCTTAAATGTGTTATGAAATTCATCTTCAGTACTTTCAATAAAGATTTCATATATCCCTGATGAAAAATTAGAATTGAATACATCAATAGTGTCTATAAATAAACACTTAAACTCATTTAAGACATCCTCTGGCTTCCAGTTTCTAACAATTTCCAGAAAAAAACGATAAATTTTCTCTTGTGCCATTTCGAAGCTTAGATATTGTTTGCCTAAGTTCCGGATATTTTCTTGCTCTTGATTAATTGATAAACTTTTAGTTGTCATAATAATTTTCTAACTCAGAGGTTTCACTGTTTATGTTCTTCTCAGCTTAACCTCGATTACTGTCAGTAACAATTGATTATTTTAAAATTTCGGTGATTTTTTCTCAAAGAAATAGTTATATGGCTTTATATTAGCATTACGGTTAGTTCGCAATACGCAGACACTCTATTTATTAAGCAAACTTATTTTTATAAAAAAACTATGATTGCTATATGAATTTTTTACAATTTAATGTAGGCTGTTGTCGACTAATTTTCCCTGCTCCTGGCTCGCCTGCCCAAGAATTACAAACAGCCATAGAACAACCAGCTAATAGCCTTAAAGTGCAATTAGAACCAGGATTAACACAACGTCTCATTGATGTGGTGTTAGAATCTTCCAGTTACTTACCTTTGCAGGAATTTACTTTAACTCAATTGTGGCAAAAACAACACAGAGGATGGCTGAGAGATAATTTATAAAGTAAACATTAAGACTCTGTAGGTTGGGTTGAACGGAGTGAAACCCAACAAAATTCTAAAAATGTTGGGTTTCGTTCCTCAACCCAACCTACGCAAATTAAAGGTTTTTGGTGCTAACGGTGCTTAAGATTTACTTTATAAATAGCCTCTGACTCATCAAGCTTACATAGATATTGGGGGTGTTGAAACTGCTTTAGCCTGTGTAGTTGGATTCCGCGCTAAATTAATAATGATGCAAACCGTAGAATTTTAATTATGAGTTGGGTATCACATCATTGTGAAAGTGAGCATTATGCAAAATTGGCAGAATCAGTGAAGAGAGAGCAGAATAATGCTCGTGCTGTAGAACTTTATCGGCTTGCAGATCAAGCGGAAATTTTAGCACTCGAAGCTTTAGAGCCAACTAAAACAAGAACTATTGGTATTACAGCAGCCAGTGCAGCCTCTCCGCTCTTGTGAAGCGCCGATCGCAAATCTTGCGGGTTACAGAACATTAACTAAAAAACAACCATGACTCAGCTTGAATTAAAGAATCACCAAGTCTGGCAAGATTTAACAAAACTTTTAGAAACTATAGATAGTAATGCACTCGCTAGAGAACATCTAGATGCATGTAACTATACAGTTGGTGGTTACTGGGATGAGGAAGATACATATTATGAGGAAATTATTTTACCTCTTAATTTAGAATTAGAATTAACTAGTAGTTCTATTGGTTTTACAGGGAAAGAACGCTTTTTACAACTCAAGTTTATCCTGAATATTCCTGTTGATGCTTCGGATAAGCTAAGCCATAAACATCAGACAATTGGTGAGATAGTTCTAATTTTTAATGAAAATTTGGAATTTCTAGATGAGCATTGGGTTTTAGATGTTGATTCTCCCTGGTTGGAGCTAAAACGGAAGCACCAATAATTTTTCGAGAGCGACATTTAGAACAGCAAATGCGATCGCATCAGACCTCTTCCATAACTTTTATAACAGATATCAGGGTTAATTTCTTTAGGCGCTACTAGAGGCAGTACTTAATTACTGTCTGACCACTGATCGACTATATGTAGCATTTTCTCAGGGCTGATTCCTTTAACCAGTTTCCTTCCACTTGGAATTTTAACCCGTTCAACCACATCGTTCAAAGATTTAAACTGCTCTTTAAGACGCTCTATTTCTACCATTTCTGCTATATCGGACGCTTTTTTAGAACTAAACCCAGTATTTTGTAACTTGGAAGCAAGTTGATCTTTGGGAAGTTTATTAAAAATTTCTAAGGGTTTAGTATTCTTGGGTTTCTTTTTCTTAAGATTTTCAAGTTCATTTTCTAATCTTACTTTAGAGGTTGCTTCTTCTAACAACTGATGAGTTATTTTGTCAAAGCGTGATTCCAAATTTTTGAGAAACATTTCAATGTCATCAGAATTCCAGACAGTCTTGCCTGATGTATCGGATTTTTGTTTTCTGAATAGCTCAACTTGTTTTATTAAACGCTCTTCATTCTCAGGCTCAATAATAAATACTCCAATCGTCTCACCTTTACGAGGATCTATCTCTCTTGCTCTAAGAGCAGCGTAATATTCAAACGCTCCATCAACTACCTCGTATGATTGCAAATCTTTTCTGCGAACAACTATGGGGTTAATAACTCCTTCAGATTCTAAAATTAATTTTGCAGCTTGTTCTACCTCTTCATCTTGAAACATAGAGAGAGGTGCTGCGCAAGTAATTTTTTTGACACTCACCAGTGAAGTAGATAATTTCATTAACTCATGCCTATTTTTTGTAATACTTCTTTTGCTAACAACTCAAATTCTTGTGCTGAAAGTGAATGAGGTTTAAAATCAATCACAGAAACCGGATCCGCAACTTCTATTTCTCCAACCATCAAAGTTTTTTCAGCACACTTTGCCAAATCATCTCTTTCATAAATCACAGTATCCATAACGTCAATACCGTATCGTTCAGAAATTTTTTGTAACCGATTTTTCAAAGTGGTTTGCACGAACTTAGAATTGGTGGATATTTTGCAAGGAAGAACACCTAGTATTTGAATAGGTGGCTTTCTTATCTGTCTTCTAAAACTATCAACGTTTTTGATGAATTCTTTAACATTTCTTAATCCCTGGTTGGCAAAGGGTTTTAAATCTGATGGAATTATCAAATAATCGGCAGCTATCAAAGCGATTCTTGCATACAGGTTTAAAGAAGGTGGCGTGTCAATGAGTACAACATCATAGTCATCTTGTACCTCTTCTAGTTTATCAATCAGTATCATTCGGCTGAAATCAAGACTATTTAAATCGGTTTCATTGTTCATCAAATCGATGTGTGCAGGAACTACGTAAATTTCTGGATTACTAAAATTAGAGGTTCTTGCAACTTCTGAGATAGGATAGAAATCAACTGATTGCAGTACGTGAAGAATGTTACAGTCTTGAATATTATCAAATTCTTCGTCATCAAATTTGACTAACCCTGTAGCAAATGTGGTGTTAGCTTGACTATCTAAGTCAATGACTAAAACTCTTTTGTTTCTTTTGCTAAGAGCTGATGCAAGGTTGACGACTGTTGTTGTTTTGCCTACACCACCTTTGTTGTGATATACTGCAATAATTTTCATTGAATGTTTCCTCCTGACTTCATCATTTTTATCACTCTCAGAAATTTTTGCTTTTAAGCCATTATTGTGGTACCTTGCTTTCAAGCTATCTCTGCCAATTAAATTTTTGATCTCAAATATATTACTATGAATTTCTTTACCAGAACATTGGAATATCATTTGAATATCATCTTTTAATTTGTGATATATTCTGATTTCTCTACCATTAGTTATCAGTCCATATTCGACATTCAAACTTGTTAAATAATGCCTGAGCCTAGAGACATAATGATCTAAGTTATGCTTTGGATGCTTTGCCTCCATCACAACACTCAGAGGCGAGTTCGCATCTAAAACAAACGGAATAGCTTGTGCTGCAAACGCTAAAAAATCTAACCTGATACTGCCAACTACAACTTCTTGGTGCCAAGTCTCTGGTGTATAACCTAACTCTGGCAGCAAATATTGGACTATAAGTTTGCTTTCAACTTCGCTTTCATTGCGGCAAAACTCAGGATTAAAAGACAATCTTCTTATACCTAATCGACAAGTTGATACATGTCTGATTATGACATAGGTATTTTTGTTTGCGTAAGAAAAACTACTGGGTGTGTGGAGTATTAGAGAGTTTAGGAGCGATCGCACTCACCTACCAGACACAGAACTACTCGAAACTGTGGTGTGTCTTGCTCATACCAATGGGGTTACGCGATCGCCAAATTCAATGAATATGAAGAAATGTAAATTCAGGGTAGCTGACATCTTGCACCATTCTGAATCAGCCCGATACCCCGCCCACAACTGAAGTTCCGGGCTAATAGCTTAAGTCCATTGAAATGGACTGAAATCCTTCATCAGTCCTCTTGAGAGGACTTTAGCTATCAGCCAGCGATTTAAATCGCTGGCTGGGTGACAGCCCAAGTGCAAGATATGACGTAACGCACCTTAAATTTGTGGCAGTGCATTACAACACACCCCACGTTAAAATTTCTTAACATAGCGTGAAATATTAACGCCGACTTACTTACAGCCAAACTCATAAGCCTCTTGATAGGATCTATTCGCCCCCAATGCATCATAAAATCCCACAGCAAATTTAATTGCTGCTCGATCGCCTATCGCCTGGTTCATCCCAATAACGTAGTCAATGTGTTGGTAAATTGCTTCTGCTTGCTCCTCGCTATAGCAAGCATTCAACAACACGCACTCTACCTTATCCTTAAATAACTTAAATAGCTGTGCTAGTGACTCAGTACTCACCAGATGCGTAGCACCTGTATCATTCTGTAGCGCTAAACCTTGGTTTACCACGCCATGAACGCAAAAGTGAACAATTTGTGGCGAGAGATCCGATAGCGCACGCCTTAAATCATCTGTACGCACCGCCCACCTGGTAATCATTTCAAACTGCTCTCGATTTTTGGCTCGTTCCAACGCTCCCTGAATTGCCCGTACTTCTTCATCCAGTCGTAGCTGACTTGTGTCCTAGGGATTAGCTGATAGAATCAGGATTTTTTTTGCCGTGGTTTTCACTGTTTTTAGCTACATGCATTTCACTACAACACTTATCCGGTTAATTCTTGAGAGTATACTACACTGAGTACCCTGTAAACAGGGTACATGAAAACGCCTTTGTTTCAGCACTTAAATCGTGTAAGTGAGTTGGTGTTAATATTTCAAGGGATCTTAAGAAATTTTAAGGTAGATGAGTAGACTGGTAGGTTGGGTTATAGCTTGCTTCCCCGTAGGGGTACGAAGTGAAACCCAACAAAATATTACAAATGTTGGGTTTCGTTCCTCAACCCAACCTACATTAGGATGTCATAAATTTAAATGGGGGTGGAGGGACTTGAACCCACACGACCGTTTAAGATCAACGGATTTTCATTCTCCTGCAGCTTTCGCGACTGCCTAATTAGGCTTTGAGAATTGGACTCTCCCTTTACCCTCGGCTTTACGTTAGGGTAGCTCCCGTCGAGTCTCTGCACCTTCCTGAGATTTTAGATTCTTGATGAGAAATCACAAATCTAAAATTCTTAGGCTTGGCTCAGGATTGCCATATCTGTTAACAGATTTAGGTTTCCCTGAATTTGAGAGCAGTCACTTGATAAATTTCTTTATCAAGGCTCAATTCCTTAAGTCCGTAGCGTCTACCATTCCGCCACACCCCCTGATATTTTTGGGTAGTTACTATTATATGTATTAAAACAGCAAAGCTGCCACATACAACTTACCCGTAGTTCGTCTCTGAGATTTGGGGTGTTTACTTCCCGCTTCTACCGAATGAGACACAACGTCTGAGTCTACAGCTATTTGACACTCTCCTCTCTAAAGAGACGGAGATTCTTAAGACCTTTCAGTCTTAATATCCTGCTTTCACAGGTTCCCAGGCTCGGCACGTTTGCCCCTAGGGCGTGCTGATGTCTCCTCAAGAGTGTTTTAGGCGTGACTTTCTCCCAGTCCGGGAGTAGGTTTTATTTAAATGTCTTGTACTGACATAGTAGCATTCTACCATAAAGCAGTCCTTTTAGGACGGGGTTTTAAACCCAGTAATTTTGATAAAACTGCTATTGATCAACTTTTTTGATCAACTTTATCTATAAAAACACAGATTTTGTTATTTGTCTATTAAAAATGCAAAATGTTTTTATCGAATAGAATTCACAAGTCAGGAGGCAGGAGTTAGAATACATCATTCCTGTATAGGTAGTGTATGCTGACTCCTGAATTCTGTCTCCTGGCTCCTCTTTAACTATGGCTGAGGTTGTATCATTGAGTAGCCATATCAAAACTGCCTCTTTGCTTACGCTAGCTTAGGCGCTCCGCCTATTATTATGGAAAGAGGATTCACATTCGTTTTTACTTAGAGCCAACAATTATGGTTGTAGCGCTACTGTATCTCAGTTTAGCTGGAGCTTATCTTTTAGCCGTACCAGTTGCCATTCTGTTATATCTCAACCTGCGGTGGTACACAGCTACCTCCTTAGAGCGTAGCTTTATGTACTTTTTAGTGTTCTTCTTCTTCCCAGGTTTATTGCTTTTGTCTCCGTTTGTGAATTGGAGACCCCAGAAACGACAGATTGAGGTTTAACAGATTTATTTGGTAGGTCATCATCATGCGACGCATTGACGCTCTTGGAATTGGCTTTGGCGTTTTTATTACAGGCGGCTTGGCTTATATCTTGTTGCAACAACTAGGCTTGGATAGCCAAAATGCTGGTATTTGGAGCCAAGCCTTGTTAGTAGGTGGGTTAGTTGGTTGGTTACTCACCTACGTTTTCCGCGCGACAAGCAAAAACATGACCTACCACCAACAGCGCAAACAATATGAAGAAGCCTTCCTTAACAAGCGTTTGGAAGAACTTTCTCCTGAAGAACTAGCGCAAATTCAAGCTGAAATTGAGAAAGAGTAGGGCAATGGGCATGGGGCAATGGGCATGGGGCATTGGCGGAGGAGCAGAGGGGCAGGGGAGCAGAGGCGCACAGGAGAGAATAATATCGGTTAATCCTAAGTGGGAACGAGTCAATACTGCGTAGGATTTACCTTTTTTTTGTACCCATGCCCTATGCCCCATGCCCCATGCCCCATTACACTAAAAAATTTATCTGATTATAAATTTTGAGTATCTTTTAAAGTGAAATAGGGTATAAATTATGAGTGTGACTAGGAGAGTGAGTGTGTACCAATCCGTAAGAATGATAATTTTGCTACATTTTAGGGGCGAAGGCGATGAGTGAAAGTATGGCATTTATCGGTGGAGTCGCCGTAGCAGGACTAGCAGCTCTTTTATTGCTTAAGGGGACGGGTAATTCCCTACAACCTAACATTTTGCCCTCGCAAGTTTCTTCTGTAGTAGCGCCACAGCCGGTGGTTCCACCACCGCAATATCCTTATGGGCAACCAGTGTATCCTAATCCCCCAGCACCAAGTGGCCCAACCACTGAAGAAAGGGTGGCAATGGAACGGCTGAAAATGGAGAATGAAGCCTTCAAAAAAGAAAATGATCAGCTCAAAACCCAAATTCAGCAAATCCAGTTTCAGTATCAAGCCCAAGTAAATGCTATAAACGCGCAAAACGCTCAAAATAACCAACCCATACCAGTCAAACCAACTTTACAGCCAGAGCAAAGTCCTTGGTGGTCTTCACCTATAGCTTGGGCGGTAGGCGGTATGACTTTAACGATTGGCGGTGGTGTTGTTGTTGCTGGTGTCTTGGCTTTATTTGGACCAAAACAGCAACGCCCAACCCGTACGGTACAGGTTATTCACCCTTATAACGGTCCCACTCCGCCACTAGCTCCTGTGCGTCGTGCTGAGTTTCTTCCCCCACGTGGTGTGGTCAGACGAGCTGATGCAGAGTATGAAGATACTTATTAAATGGAAGCGAAAAATGTAAATTTGTAAGGGCAACCCTCCCAAGTTATCTTCAGGGTGTTTTGCCCATACTTAACAAACTTGACAATTATTTTGCTTTTCTCTTTTGCACAACAGGTTGTATTTTTGTGCCTTCTGTTTGATCTACTGTAGGAGTGGCAACCAACAATTCATTTCCTCTTAAACCAGAGGTAACTTCTATCTCTGTGCCAAAATCCCTCCCTAGCTCAACTTTTTGATAATGCACTGTATTATCTTTAGTTACTGTTGCTACTTGTGTACCTGATGCGTTGATTACCAAGGCACTATCAGGAACAATAAAAGGAGGATTAGCAGAGGCAAGTTTCTTAAAGTTGACTGTTGCATACATACCTGGTCGCAACGCTCCGTCTAAATTCTTGACTGATATTTGGGTGAGCAAGGTGCGAGTATTTGGATCGAGAGCGTTGGTTGTGCGTGCTACATTACCGCTGAATACTCTTTGAGGGAATTCACGGACTGTAATCTCAGCAGGTTGATCATTCTTGAGTGACTGTGCTAAAGTCTGCGGCACATTAACGTTTGCGTAAACGTTGTCATAACTAGCAATTGTGTAAAGGCTACTACTACCACCACTGCTACTTGCGTTGCTTGGTGGCGTAATTAAAACCCCTGTACTCACGTTACGTGCAGTTATAATGCCAGTAAGAGGAGCAGTCACTTTTTGAAAGGACTGCAACACAACGTAGCGTTGTAGATTTGCTTGATTGGAATTGACGATCGCCTCAGTAGCCTTGATGTTAGCTTGAGCAACTTTAACAGTATTTTCAGCAGATTGAACGGTTGCTAAGTTAGCTTGATATGTTGCATATCTTGTGTCTGCATCTTGCTGTGAGACAACACCCTGCTGTACCAGTGTCTTCCAACGCTCCCAGGTTTTCAGGGCTATGAGTAAGTTAGCACGAGATTGGTTTAAATCCGAATAACCTTTGGCTAAAGTGGCACGACTTTGAACCAAGCTAGCTTGTGCTTGTGCTAGTTGAGCACGTGCTTGTGTAACTTGTTGATCAGCATCAGGAGACTCAATCTCAGCTAACAACTGACCAGCACGTACTGGCTGACCAATATCCACTAACCATCGACGCAGATACCCAGTACTACGAGCATAAACCGTAGTTTGGTTGAGAGATACTATAGTACCAGGAAGAACCAAATTACTAGCAGTAGCACGGTGAGGAGTGATCACGTTGACCTTAGGTACAACGCTTTGTTCCTTTACGGCGGCTTTTAATTCTTCTTGTTGGTTAATCCGGGGTAAAATGCCTACAGCCAACAGGCTCACCACAGCGCCAAGACCCAGCGCGATCGCCACAATAGGAGGACGACCATGATGGTGTTCCTCTTTCTGCTTCAAAGGTGCTGGTTGTGCTGATGAGGGTTGATCTCGCGACTCTGTATCAACCGCTGGAGATGGGGATTTACGATCTTGAGAATCCATAAATATTACTTCTGCTGTTGTGATGAGAAAGCAAGTGCTTGATGTGGATCAGAGAGAGCATCGTCCTCCTCATCCATAGGACGAGGCTGTTGACGCCGTAAAATGCTATAAACAACTGGCACAAAAATGAGAGTGGCAAATGTCGCAGCCGACAACCCGCCAATTACAGCACGACCTAAAGGTGCATTTTGTTCGCCGCCTTCCCCAAGACCGAGGGACATTGGTATCATACCGATGAGCATGGCAAAGGCAGTCATTAATACCGGACGTAACCGAGTGTAACCTGCCGCTTGAGCCGCACGATAAGCGTCCTCTCCTTCAAAACGCTGATCATTGGCAAAAGTGATTAATAAAATACTATTTGATGTTGCCACACCAATACTCATAATCGCGCCCATCAACGAGGGAACGCTAAAGGTAGTACCTGTCACAAACAGCATCCAAATAATACCAGCCAAAGCACTAGGCAACGCCATCATAATAATCAGAGGATCTAGCCAAGTTTGGAAGTTCACCACCATTAAGCAGTAAACCAACACAATCGCAAAAATCAAACCTAATCCCAAACCCACAAACGAAGAATTCATCGTTTGAACTTGACCGCGCACCTGAATTTTGCTACCTCTAGGTAACTTGCGCTTAAATTCAGCCACAATCTTATTAACATCACGGGAAACGCCACCAAGATCACGACCTTGAGCATTGGCAAAAATGTCAAAAACAGGTTGCACGTTGTAGTGATTAACAACTTGCATCATCTTGTCACGTTTTACAGTTGCTATATTGCGTAGAAGTTGGGGTGATCCAGTTTGGTTATTCGCTATTGGTGTATTTTGCAGCGAGTCAATGGAATTCATTTTGTACTGAGGGACTTGTACAGCAAGGGTATAACTTACACCCTTTTTGGGATCAAGCCATTGGTTAATTGCTGCTTGACCGCTTGAACTTAAACTAGTCAACACGCTATTGGCTACGTCCCGCTGAGTTAAACCAGCTTGTTGTGCTTGAGTGCGATCCACGTCAAGGCGTAACCTTGGAGCATCCATAACTTGCTGTACATGGACATCTACTGCACCAGGAACACGAGCAACACGAGCTTCAATTTGTTTAGCAATTTTATAGTTTGCTTCGGTGTTTGGAACTGGCCCAGATATTTGGATGTCAACAGCAGCAGGTAAGCCAAAATTTAGAATTTGAGTAACAATATCGGCTGGCTGAAAAAAGAACGTGTACTGTGGAAACTTGGCTTTTAATTTTTGCCGTAGTTGCTTAATGTATGAAAAAGTCTTCCCTGACTCTTTCATAGAGACAAGAATATCAGCATCAGCACTACTAATTGTGGCACCGTTGTACCCATAGGTGAGGTTAATACCGCTGCTGGGTACACCAATGTTATCCAGAATCATACCTAAATCATGTGCTGGAATCGTCTGGCGAATAACGTCTTCTACTTTACTAACAACAAGTTCTGTCTCTTCTATACGAGTTCCAGGTAAAGCCCTTACATGCAAAGTCATCTGACCAGCATCAACTTGCGGGAAAAAGTCTTGTCCAACGAATGGTAACAGCACTAAAGCACTCACCCAAAAAGCGCCAAACAACACGAAGACGATCTTACGGCGATTTAATGACCATGTGAGGATGCCGTAATACCAGTTCCGAAATTTTTCAAATTGGTGATTAAACTTTTCATGTAACCGCCAGATCCAGTTTTTCTTGACTGGCTTGTGTTTCCCTGTTGATCCGTTAGATTTCCCATTTGGTGAGTCTGTGTGGTACTGGTTACTATTATGCTCATCAAGCAACGTAGTATTTAGTGAATCTGTCTGGTGCTGATGACCATTGTGTAGGTTCCCACTACCATTATCCTCCTCACCTTCAGTATACAAGTCTAATTCAGAACGTAGTAAATAGTTTGCCATTGTTGGCACTACAGTTCTTGACAGTAAGTAGGAAGCTAGCATGGCAAATACTACTGCCATCGCTAAAGGCACAAATAGGTACTGTGCCACTCCACTCAAAAACACCACTGGTACAAAAACAATACAGATACACAGCGTTGCTACAAACGCTGGTACGGCAATTTGCTGAGCACCATCTAAAATTGCTCGCTTGAGGGGCTTGCCTTGTGCTAAGTTTCGATGGATATTTTCAATTTCTACTGTGGCGTCATCTACCAGAATCCCAACTGCTAGGGAAAGACCACCCAAAGTCATGATGTTGAAGGTCTGCCCCAAGAAATTCATGATTATAATTGAGACTAAGATAGAAAGGGGAATTGAAATCGCCACAATTATCGTGCTGCGCCAACTTCCCAAGAAGATAAGAATCATCAATGCTGTTAAACACGCAGCAATAACCCCCTCTTTGATTACCCCATCTATAGAAGCTTTAACAAAGATGGATTGGTCGAATAAATATGATAATGTCAGATCTTTGGGCAAAGTTGCTTTAATCTGTGGTATCGCTTCCTTAACACGCTTGATAACATCAATTGTAGAGGCACTACCACTTTTGAGAATACTGACCAAAATAGAACGTCGCCCGTCCTGACGGACAACATTCGTTTGCACAGCGAAACCATCTCTAACCTGAGCTACATCCCGAATATAAACTACAGTCCCGTTAACTTGTTTAATTGGCAAATCGTTAAGAGCTGCTACTACGCCTGGACTATTATTAAGCTGTACTGCATAGTCACGACTACCTATTTTTGCATTACCTGCTGGCAAAATCAGGTTTTGTGCACTAACAGCGTTAGTAACGTCTTGGGCAGAAACTCCTTTGGCATAAAGTGCCTCTGGATCAATATCAACCATAATCTGCCTAGGTTTACCACCGAAGGGCAAAGGTACACTTGCGCCTTGTACTGTTGCTAACTGAGTACGGACAAAGTTTGTAGCGTAGTCGAAGATTGATTGTTCAGGAAGGGTTGGACTACCCACATTCATCTGAAGAATCGGCACACTAGAAGCGTTGTATTGAATGATAAACGGCGGTGTGATTCCAGGTGGTAGAGGGCGTAGAATTGTTTGACTAATAGACGTGATCTGGGCTACTGCCGAGGGTATATTGGCATTTGGCTGTAAGAACACTTTAATCACACTGAGTCCACTAAGGGACTGAGACTCCATGTGTTCAATATCACCAACAGTCGTTGTAATAGCGCGTTCACTAATTGTGACAATCCGCTCTGCCATTTCCTCAGGCGTTATGCCATTGTAAGTCCAAACTATACTAACAACTGGGATATTAATCGCTGGAAAAATGTCCACAGCTGTCCGAGTTATTGTCACTATACCTAGAAGGACTATAAGCAAGGCTAAGATCACGAATGTGTACGGGCGACGTAAAGCGAGTCGTACTATCCACATGTAATTACCTATGAAATGCGTTTACTGGTAATGTTATCGCCAACAATTAGCACAACTAAAGTTTAGAGTGCTAAGCTTTTCGAGCAAATATTCCCTACTATCCGATTTTTGTTAGTGAGGTGGTTGCAGTAAATCAATGATCTTAATCTGAATTATTATCATATGCAATTTTAATTGTCAATAACAAATTAAAGAGATTGTGGTGTTCTGATCGCGACAAGTCGCACTCTATATATAACCTGATTTTAAAGTATCAAATTTGACTAATAACTGGTGTTTCTTAAAAGTTTGTTTGGGTAGTGCCTCACAATTTTAAACTTATCTTTACATTTTTAAATCTTTCCTATGATAGTTGATTTGTTCAATAATTCCGAATTATTGAATAACAGGATTCGTCGTCTCAAAAAATCTATCTTTGGAAAGATTATTTTTGGCGGATATGCAATTAAATCGACTTTGCCTAAAAAATATCTACTTTGTATACAAAATAAAAAGGGCTATATTGTTAAGAGTATAAAAAATTTTCTCGAGCAAGGTTAAAATTATCAGAATGAAAAATTAAATTTGTTGATAATTGGGTTGGGTTTCCAGTAGGCGAGTAAAGATGAATCAGAGAATTTTGCTTCCCGTTAAAGTTTTAGTTGCAATAGTCTACGTAATATCACTAAGTTGTGCAGGATATTTAGTAGGGAGTAATCTTAGTCAGAAAGCAATGGGTAAATCTATTGCTAAACAGGAAAAATCATACTCTGCCAAAGATATTAGCACGAAATTACAGAGACTACTAGATGAAGCTGTTTCAGACCAGAACATACCTGGCGCAGTAATGTATATTTCTACTCCTAAAGGTAAATGGGTGAAAACATCCGGAATCAGTAACGTGGAAAACAAAACACGCATAAAACCTACGGATGGGTTTTCCATTGCCAGCATGAGCAAGACTTTTGTTTCAGTAGTTGTGCTGAAATTAGCGGAAGCAGGGAAAATAAATTTAGATGAGGCGATCGCCACATATCTACCAACCAAAGTCAGTCCTCATATTGTCAACAGCGACAAAATAACAGTTCGTCAACTTTTGAACCACACCAGCGGAGTTGTGGAATACGACACAACAGAAGAGTTCAAGGAAGCTACAGCAAAAAGAAGCCGTTCACAGCCTTGGACAGCTGGTGAAGCAGTGGAATACATGTATGATGCTCAACCTCAAGCAGATCCAGGAGAGAGATTTATCTATACAGATAGCAACTACATCCTCTTAGAACTGATTGTTGAGAACATCACTAAAGGGACTCTTGCACAAGCAACTCGCAACCTCGTCTTAAAACCGTTAGGTTTGAAAAACACCTTCACTGAACTGCGCGAACCAAGTCTAGGAAACGTCGCCACAGGTTATGGCGATCGCAATAAAGATGGTAAGGTTGTCAGTTACGCTGAGGTTAATGATGGAAATGGTCTAGGAGATGGAGCCTTAGTTTCTAACGCAGAAGATTTAGCCAAATTTGCCCAAGCCTTATTTGCTAAGAAAACCTTGCTATCTGCCAAGATGACTAAAGAAATGTTGACCTTTAAAAGAAATAACGTCAGCTATAGCTATGGGCTAGGTGTAGAACGCTTGCCAACACCTTACGGAAATTCCTATGGGCATACTGGTACAGCCTACGGTTTTGTAACTTTAATGGCCTACTTGCCGAGCAAACAGACTACCATAGTTTTGCTGCTAAACAACCAAGATAGCGATGCAAAAAAACTTGCAAACAAAGCGATCGGCATAGTCAATACTATGAACCCCAACGAAAAATTGAACCCCCACGAAAAACTAAAAAGGAAAAATTAAATTTTTCCTTTTTATCCGGAGCTTTACAACAGTCCTTCTTTCCGTGCCATTGATAATATCAGGTCAACAACCCGATGGGAATACCCCCACTCATTGTCGTACCACGCTACAACTTTGAAGAAATTTGAGTTGAGTTCAATCCCAGCACCAGCATCAAAAATACAAGAGTGGGGATCGCCCTGAAAATCTGTTGAAACAACTTCATCGTCAGTGTAGCCTAAAATACCTGATAGCTCTCCTTCAGCCGCCTCCTTCATTACAGCACAAATTTCCTTGTAGCTAGTGGCTTTAGCAGTCTTAAAGGTCAAATCAACTACCGACACATCAGGAGTAGGAACCCGGAATGCCATACCAGTGAGTTTACCTTTTAACTCTGGCAATACCAGTGCTACAGCTTTTGCTGCACCAGTAGAAGAAGGAATAATATTTTGTGCAGCACCTCGACCACCGCGCCAATCCTTTTTACTCGGTCCATCTACCGTTGGCTGAGTTGCAGTCATAGCATGGACAGTGGTCATTAATCCTTCAGTCAAGCCAAAGTTATCATTAATGACCTTAGCTACAGGAGCCAGACAGTTAGTTGTACAGCTAGCATTAGAGACAACTGTATCCTTTGCTGGGTCAAATATATCATTGTTCACACCGACTAGCAGGGTAGGAACTTTATCTGGATCCTTTGTTGGAGCGGAAATAATAACTCGCTTAGCTCCTGCTTTGAGGTGATTTGCAGCTCCGTCATAGGTAGTAAACAATCCTGTAGATTCGACGACGTAATCTGCACCCAATTTACCCCAAGGTAGTTCAGCCGGATTTTTGATGGACATACAAGGAATAAAATTCCCGTCTATCAAAATACCATCATCTTTTGCCTGAACGTTCCCCTTAAAGGTTCCGTGGGTTGAGTCGTATTTCAGTAAATAGGCAAGGTTATCTGGTGGTACTAAATCGTTAATGCCTACAAACTCAATATTCGGGTTGTTAAGACCAGCACGCACTACAAGTCGCCCGATCCGACCAAACCCATTAATGCCAATCTTAACCTTAGTCATGACCAAAGATCCTATTGTTGGAAATAAGAACATTAAGGAAGGGGGATTGTTTAACCACACCCTTGACCCGATCCTGACAGCGATTATTACTCAAAGTTCATTTAATCGCTATATTTTAAGGTTTATTTCGGAGGACTTTTTGAGTTCCTTGCTTTTTTAGATCTTTTAGTTCTTCGGTTAACGTTTCTTCCAGAGCATTCACCACTGCTTCGGGATCAGCAGCTTCCTGCATTGTTTGAGCTTCAGGATCGTAGCGATTTTCAACATCAGGAAGATCACTACGCAGTTCCTCAAGCAAAGCAATGAGTTTAGCAATTTTTTGCTCAGATAGTAAACTCAGTTGTAAATTAAGTTGTGCACGTTGCTCTGCTAACTGTTCCTGACGATTTTGCTTAATCAATACTCCTATTGTCAGTAACAACGAGCTAGTGGTGAGTGAAAATTGTAGCCAAGGAAATGGAGGGGGATCGAATCGCGGTGAATTAAAACGTCTTGGCAAAACATTAGGTATCGTCCACAAGATAATCGTGAGTAAGATACCGTACAGGAATGACGGACGACCGAAAGAACCGATTACAGCTTCTACAATTCGCTGATGCTTAGATACATCTTGTTCGTGACGTGTACGTAAAGCTATGATATTTTCGATATTTTGACTAATAGGTTCTGGTAATGGGGCAGTGGGCACAAAAGAATTCTGGTGTGTTTGGTATGATTTTTGTAACGAATTTTTTGAGTCTTGTTTGCTGCTTTTCATTGGGCTGTCTCACCTTATAAAATACCTCGTTGGGTTGATGAGCGAGGTTTGTGACAACTTATATGGGCAGCTTGCTTACACCCACCGCAGTGGATAGATACAGAGGCTACTGTTCAAAGTTTAACAAGACTATTGTTTTGTCCTTGGCAAAAGTCTCTACAAGTTATTGAAAACTCAAATGATAAAATACCCCACCGCATAGACCGATAGGGAAGAAGCCGTTTTGTTAAAATTGCTAATAAGGTACTTACGGGCGACGCTCAAGCCGCGCCGCGATCCACACTTTAATGATGCTTTGGCGAGTTACCCCAAGCCGCTGCGCTTCCTGATCAAGGGCTTCAATCATCCATACTGGGAAATCAACATTTACCCGCCTTTGCTCATATCCAGGACGGCGCGCCTCAGATAAGTCTAAGAAGTCGGTTACGTCCTCTCCCTCATCGAATCGTCGGTCAAACTCTTCTGCCTTCATACAGTACCACCTCTTCTAATACTGGTCGGTTGAGCCAAAAATTTAAGTTTAATGTAGGTTGGGTTGAGGAACGAAACCCAACACATACAAGGGTTTGTTGGGTTTCGCTGACGCTCTACCCAACCTACGATCTCGTCATGAAACGCAAGTAAGATACTCACCTGTCAAAAATACTATTTTCTATCTAGAGCTAGTAGACGGTACTCATGAAGTAAATTGAAGAACTTGTCAAAATCAAAACTTCTGGGATCAATTTTTTGACCTGAGCGATCTACAGCCTTATGAGTGGTAATCCGCTCATCTGGAACATTACTTTGAGCGATTAACCAAGCAAGAGAACGGTACTGAGCTTCAGTGTAACTGCTATGAGTTGGTTCAGTATTCATATGACCATCAGGCGGTGTTTCTAAAGAGACGTGATAGGCAAAGTTATTCACAGAAGATGGAAGTTGGGGATTAGTTTGCACAGCCTCTAAGCCATAGGAGCCATTAAACTCTGAGTTAGCTGCGCCAAAGGCTCGCTTTTCTGGTGGGACGATATAAACAACCGTTCCGTCCAACTGAATCATAGTGTGATAACTTGCTTGCACACTCTCGTCTTGATGAGGTTCTTGAAAAAAATTAATGACACTGGACGCAGAAGCATCAGTTTCATGAAGCACAATAATCGGTTGATTGTTAACAGCAACACCATTTACATCTCTATTAAACCTATCCCCGTAGTTGGTAGGGTTTGCCCAAGCAATTTTATATTTAGGTCTATATTGTCTTACACTGGCAATGGTATTAATCTGAGAAGTTGCAACAGCTTGAGATTTACTTGCACTAGTGCTGATCTGAGAATCAAAATCAGCAGACTGCGGCTTACCTTTGTTATTTGTTGTTAATTCGACTGACGGATTAGGATGCGGATTAGGATATTGATTCCAAACCGTAGTTTCAGAACCACTTGTATTGTATGCTACTGTTTTATTTTTTATCTGTGCTGTTCCAGCCAAGAGTACACAAACAATAACACAGACAAGTGGAAGAAGAAATAGCAGCCCTGACTTTGCTCTTACCCTAAATCTCATTTTGCGTGAATAAATCTTGAATATTTAATTTTGTCTAGTACTATCAGTATAAACAACAACAGGAACTCGTTTGTAAGCAGGTGTGCCAGATCGTTTGTCAATTGGTGCGTTGAAAATTACATTAACTTCAGGGTAAAACATCAAGGCAGATCCTTGACGAACTGCGCCGTAAATAACCTCGACATTTTCCATTTTGCCCGCGTTACCCTGAACTGTAACACGCTGATGTTCTTGCAAATTGACGCTTTCAGCATCCGCACGATTCATCAATATACAATTGCGATGGGGTATACCTCGGTACTTATCACCTATTTTGTAAACTACGGTGTTGTGTTGTGAGTAGCTGCGTCCAGTCATTAGGGCTAATACTATCCCCTGAGTTGAGTCAGATAAGCCAAAATCTTTTGGTTCTGGTAGCGTCAACTTAGGTAAAGGGGTAACAAACATAGACGCTTTCCCAGAAGAAGTGGGAAATTTCGGTTCTGTAAAAATGCGCCCGCTAATCGTGAATTCTTCTTTTGTCTCATCGATCGCGCCAATTTTTTCATACCCAGGAATAGTTTGCGCAATTAATTGCCGAACGTATCGAGTGTCTTGAAGTTTTCGCCAGTTAACAGGATACTCACCATGAACCCCATAAGCTAATTCTGTCAAAAAGTCGACTTCAGGAATTAGATCTTCATTTTTAAGGTGGGTTTCACCTTCATCGTTTAAGCGAACAAAATTATTACCTGATTCAACTGTTGTTTTATGAGGATTCTCAAACCTAGTTAGTACAGGGATGATAATCGTGTTTACGTTGGCTAAACCGTGGAAATGTCCTAAATTAGGCTTTGTGGCTAGATAGATAATAGTTTCAATCTTACCTAGCGCGCGTTTTGCTTGTGTTAAATCTGGATTTGCGCCGTATAAGTTACCGCCTAGACAAATCAGGGTATCAACGTTACCTGCATCGGCTGCTTCAATTAAAGAACGAGTGTCATAACCTTGAACGCGACTTAAGGAACGTCCCAATAATTTTTCTAAAGCTTCCTGAATCTCTTTTCTCAGCTTAACGGTTACGCCCATTGAACCAAAGCCTTGCACGTTAGAGTGTCCTCGAACAGGCATTACCCCTGCACCAGGTTTGCCTACATTACCAGTTATTAAGGCAGTGTTGGCAATACTGAAAACGTTGTCGACACCATTTTCATGTTGAGTGATTCCCATTGCCCAAGCAAATACCACTTGTTTGGACGTACCGATAATTCTTGCTGCTATCTCAATTTCTGGTTGAGAAACCCCGCAGCTTTCAGTAATTGTCTCCCAAGAAATTGATTTTGCATGTTCGATTACTACTTCCCAACCTTCTGTGTAAGCTTGGAGATAATCGATTTGAATCAAGCCTTGTTCAATGAGGGATTTTTGAAGACCTATAAAAAGGACTGTATCACTTCCTGGAATGAGTTGTAGATAGAGTGAAGAAATATCAGAACCAGTTAATAGGGATTTAATTGGGAAGGCGGGTGAGCCAAATTTAACTAAACCAACTTCCATGACGGGGTTGATCACGATGACTTTACCACCGCGATCGCGCAATTTGATCAACTCGTTCATCAACCGAGGATGATTATAAGAACAATTGGATCCCGCTAGTACTACACAGTCTGCTTCCTTTAAGTGCTCCAAACTAACCACAGAAGTACGTGTCCCAAACATCTGGTTTAATCCAACTGTTGAAGGAGCATGGCACAAATCAGAGCAATCGGCTAGGTTGTTAGAACCGAGTGTTCGCATCATTAGTTGCAGTAGAAACGCTGCTTCGTTAGAGGAACGTCCTGAACTGTAAGAAGCGACTCGTTCAGGGGACTTGCGGAAAGCTGATGATGCGATTTTATAGATCTCGTCCCAGGAAATGCGATCGTAGTGAGACTTACCTTGCCGTAAAATGACAGGATAGCTGAGCCGTCCTAGCCTATCTGCTTCCATAGAAGAGAGTTGCTGGAGTTCGTTAATGCTGTGTTGCTCAAAGAAATCTCTTAAAACAGGTGGTTTTATTTCAGAGGAGATTGCCTCTACACTCTTCATACAGCGTTGAAGTTTTTCCCCAACCTCATTCGTAAAGCCTCCTTTCTGTCCACCTGTTCCCCAAGAACAAGAAAGACAAGCACTTTTATGAAGCAAAGTTTTCCAAAGTTTTGGTCCTTCAGGAGACAAGGTATGTTCTGCCCAATACTCAATAACTGGTAAGCCTCCTCCAATATCTGGTGTTTCGTCGTTTTTGTCGTTATACTCCGGAGTGGGCTGGATATTTGGCTGTGAGTCTGCGGTCATAAAGTTTACCTTTGAATTGGGCTGGTGCTGATTAACTTCCCAAGACAAGGAAGAAACTATTCACTAACACCTAGTTCTTGGTAATAGCTAATCCTAGTGGAATTCTAGCGAATGGACTATGTAGCTAAACAGTAATAGGCTGAGCTTGGTTAGGAGATTTTAGCTCAGCGCCCTTAAAAGTTGATTTCGTGAGCTTTTTAGCTTCTATATTACCCTCTCAGCACTAGCAATCCCCCTTTTGGGACAATTGTGTGATGTACTAAAAGTTTGAAATGCTAAAGATAAGCGCGTCAGAAAAATATGGTTCAAATCATTGATTCGACTTTGAGAGAGGGAGAACAAACTCCTGGAATTTATTTTTCTCCAGAGACTAAATTGTTAATTGCTCAACTTTTAGACAAAATTGGTATCGACATTATAGAAGCAGGTAACCCAGCAGTCAGCCCGGAAATATCAAGTTCTTTAACCCGCATTGTCAATTCTGGATTGAATGCTAAGATAGGTGCTCATTCTCTATGTCGTATAGATCATGTGACAAAAGCATTGGATTGTGGTGTCGATTTTTTAGGGATTTTTCTGAGTGTTTCACAGCAACGTCTAGAACGAGATTACAAAATTAGCTTAGAAGCGGCGATTGAGAGAATTGTTAAAGTTATTAGGTATACCAGAGATCAAAAGCCAGATTTATTAATCCGATACACACCGGAGGATACTGTTCGCTCATCAATGGAGCATGTGATCCTGGCTGCAAGTGCCGCCGTAGAAGCAGGAGCTAATATAATTAGCATTGCCGATACCACTGGGTACGCAACCCCGTTTCAACCAGAGCGCAGTTATTTCTACTATGTGAAAACTTTAAAAGAGGAACTTGCTAAACAACAAATGTATCCAAAAATTGAGGTTCATTGTCACAATGATCGTGGTTTGGCTTTGGCAAATGCCTTAGATGCGTACAAAGCTGGAGCAGATATTATCGATACAACTGTTATGGGATTAGGAGAACGAACTGGCATTGTTGATTTAGCAACATTACTGGTGAATTTGGTTGATATGGGTGAGCCGGAATCTAGATGGAACCTCAATTATTTACAACAACTATACGAGTTGGTGAGTGAACAAGCTCACATCCCAATTTCTCCTCACTCGCCGATAGTAGGTAAAAATGCTTTTACTCATTATGCTGGTGTTCATGTTAAGGCGATCGCACAGGATGAGGCTTTTTATCAAAGCTTGAATACACGGAATTTGGTGAGAAAAAGTAATGTTGCATTAGGAATGCAATCGGGACGTACTGCTATTGAATTAGCTCTCAAACAGATTGGCAGGGAAGATTTATTAAAAAATAATACCTTGATGAATCAAATTCTGAATGATATTAAGGAATTGGCTAAAAGAGGAATTCCAATTGATATTGAAAAAGAATTCCCAATTCTTGTCGAGAAATCTGTAGAAAAATTTATTTCTATGGATTTGAATGCTGATTAATTAAATTTTAAAAAATTGATATTATATGGTCTTAAGTGAGCCAAAAATTTTGCCATTCAAAGAATCGCTGCCCTTCTCTAAACGAAGCTTTATTCCGTTATTGATTGCCTTAATTGCGCTATCATTCGCTGCTATTTTTATTAAATTGAGCGAGCAAGAAATTGGACTTATCGGTGCGATCGCTATGATCCCCTTTGTCTGGCTAACAGAAGAGCATTTTTTCCCCCATTCCCTACATGGTTGGCTCATCATTCTTGGACTTGCGATCATCTGCCAGTGTTTTGGACAATGTATTTTAGTTCACAACCTCAATAAATTTTCTTCTGGTTTTATTGCTGTGTTTCTACTACTTGAGCCTACCCTCACAGCTATTTTTGCCTGGTTAATTTTTGCCGAAACTTTAAGTGCTTTGAACTTACTTGCTTTTGTGATTGTTTTAATCGGGATATTTTTTGCTAAAACTAGCCAAAGCTCTAATAGCAAAACATTACAGGAGGGTGGATCGAGATAATGCAGTTAAATCAAGAAGAACTTACTTGTGTGGAAATGGTTCCAGGGATAGGAATAGGATTTTCTGCTTCACAAGGATGGCTGCCACTGAGGGATCATCCTTTACTGATTTTAGTAGGGCTAACTGGTGTTGGGAAAAGTACAGTCACCTCTTGTCTATCTCGTGAAGGGCTAGACTTTTATTTACTTCCCAACCGCCGTACTTTAACTGATCGGTTTATTATCCCCACAATTATCAAAATGGAACAAGCTCAAGAAGCTTACCCCTTTTGTCGTGTAGCACGGTTCTACTATACCAGCCGCTACAAACAGCTATTTCCAGCAGGAATGGTGCATGTTTTGAGCCAATTACAGTTCCATTCTTTGGAAGTTAGGTTTCCTCTGATATTTGATGGATTACGAGGAGAAGATGAGATAAGTTATGCTACAAAAATTCTCCCGAAGGCTCAATTTGTGCTGTTGGAGGCTCCTGAATATGTTCGATTGCAACGCCTTTTAGTTCGTAACGACTCGTTTGATCGTGTTACCAAGTCTATGCAAGCAGGCCATGATATTAAAGTAAACTTAACGAACAGTTTTGCAGATTTGGGAGTGCCTGAAGCATCAAATATCTTTTCAAGTGAACAAACAGCAGAAATTTTTGCGGAGGTACGTCAGGGAGTGTATTCCGTATCTGCTTTGCGCGATCGCTTAATGATTTTAGTGGAAGAAGGACGAAGCTACAATCCTTCTGCAACAAGAACCGCATTACAAAAGTTAGCCCCTGAGCGAACTCTAGTGATAGATACTACTACTCATTCCCCTGAACAAATTGCACAAAAAATCATGCAGTTTATCTTCTAAATCAATTCTTTAACAGTCAATGAAGAAACAGTAAACCTCGCAAGTGTTTTCACCCAAGCAAATTCATAACAAGTAAAATCTAACACAGACACAAACTAAAGTTAAATTTTATGTTAACCCAACACAGCGAAACCAACACAGTAACCAGCAAGATAAGCAAGTTAATCTTTAACCCAATCTTTTGTGGACTTGGACTACTTGTTGCAGTTATCTCTGTTGCCAACGCTCTGTCTGAGCCAAATACAATGGCGTCTAGCCTTAAAAATGAGTGTTACAAACACATGAGTGAGAAAATAGCAGCACATCAAAAAGCGCATGTAAGTCATGGGATTGTTGACGGTTATGCTGCTGAACTTCATAGTCGATGCGATTAACACTCTTTTCTTGACTCTCGCCAGAATAAATTTGAAACTCTAGTTTTAGAGTAGTTCACCCACGCAGACTTTGTTTGTGTAGCCGCGATTTCCAGTTACCTTGATTATTCTCTCACCAGAGTCATAGAAGAGGTTTCCTTCCGAATTAGCGATACAAAAGCTGCATGAAAAATTTTGGGCTCATTTCTCCCAGAATCAACACCCATCCGAAAGGGGGTGCCGTACTCTCGCTCTTTAGCGCCTAGGAATACTTCAAAAATCAAATATGAGTTCTATCTCTACCGGGTTGTATATTTCTTATTGTTGCACTAGATGATTTAGGCACTGGAGATTGAATTACTGCTTTTCCATTACCATTCTCCAGTTCCTTTATCCTATTTTCTAGTTCCTGAATTTTTTTCTCTAAGGAACTAATTTTGTTTTCGTTCTTAGAGTTATCTTTTTGAAAGTCATAGAGTTCTTTACGAGCAGCGTTTGTGTAAGAATTTGTAGTTTGAACCATATCAGCGCTTTGCTTGTAGGAATCAAATAGGCTATAGCCGACGATTGAAGCTGATATTAAGCCTCCTACTGTACCTGCTATAGTAAAAATTTGAACAGTCTTGGCCGCAGCTTGTGCAGAGTTTTTAGCATCTTGTATCGCATCTGGAATAGAACTGCGTATAGAACGATGAGGGTCGGCCTTACGAAGATATTCCTCTACGTCGGAAAGTTTATTTTTGTTAGCGGGGAATGGTATGTATTGCCCCTGACGATTTATAGCACTTGCTTTTTTGTTCAATACCTTCCAGCGTCTGTTCGGACTTAATTTTGTAAACTCTATCCAAATAAGAGGCTCACCACCTCTAAAAATGTAGTCATTAGTAGTTAGATTATGCAATGGAATTGAAAGACGACCTACAAACCCTGGGTCTACTAGTGGCCCGGTTCCTAGTAATAAACCTCTATAGACATGTGTTATTTTTAAGTTAAATCGCAGTGCAATATAATCAGGAAGACGAAATATTGGTTCTAGAGTGACGAATGCTATAGAATTTTTTCTCAGAATAAATTCTTTGCCTTCATCTATATATTCAATCTGTTTTTTTCCCTCATCATTACAATATACGCATTTTCCAAGTAAATTTACCTCATAAGATGCAGGCTTAAGCTTATCCTTGTCAAAAGGAAATATCATGCCTGTTTTAGCAACATAGTCATATACATCAGCTGAATTCAGGAGAGCAGGTAATATCTCAGGGAATGCATCTTGAGATTTGTAGTTTTGAAACCGAAGTTCTGCTTGTTGATCCGTCGTAGCAAATGGGCTATTTGGTGTTGTGTTGGATTGTGAAGTGTTACTCATACTAGCTTGGTGTGAAATTTAGATGATTGCGTGGTACAAGTGATGCAGGCCCAAATCCAAGGTAATCTATAGACAAGTTAAGCTCTGATTCAATCTCAGCAACAAAATGAGAGATTTTTTCTGATTGGTGATTTAACAAATAGCATGATGCATCTACATAATCCAAATGATTCAAAACAATATGGGTTGGCCTATTTACTAAAATGGCTTGACGTACTACGTCCGGATGAAATCGCGCAACCCGCCTGATTAATTTAGTAACTGAGGTATATTCAATAATTGGAGTAGAAACCCCCGACTCCCAAGATACTGTTTGCCAATCAATTTCATCAGGTAAAGGCCCGGAATTTCCACTTACCCGGATAGGAAATGCACGCAACACAAGTACAATTTCATCTACATCTAGGGGACTGAGACCAGCTTCAGCAATAAAGCCCGCCGCTGTTGTATCGCGACTTGTTACATAAGGATAATCACTAGAGTGAAGTAGAGATAACCCAAATCCTTGTGTACCTTCAACAATAATCCTTTCTTCAGCATCTAAATATGAACGCATTAATGGTACTACAGGTTTAACAAATTCTTGCAACCTGACTTCATGCTTAGCTAAACAAACTGATGAATTCCTTTTAATTCGTCTCTGTACTGCCGCACCAGTTCCACTTAAAGTTGAACCTATAGATTCACCCAATGATCCTTTTTGTTCTTCTAGTTGTTCACGTTCAGTCACAATAACAGCATTCGGATCAATTAACAGTCTATCCTTAGATAATCCTATGTGATTAATTTCATTTATTAGTATGTTTGGTTGTATATAACTTCCTGCGCCTAATACACATATAACGTTTGGTAAGAGCGCAGCAGTAGGTAATTGCTGAAGAATTATTGGTGTACCTGATTCCGATATAACTGTATGTCCGGAGTTACAACCTCCAATACGTACTGCTACAGTTGCTTTTTTGTCTCTTGCAAAAAAATGTGCAACCTTGCCTTTACCTTCAGAACCAAACTGACCACCTACTACTACTGTTACAGGCATCTTGTAAATCTTGTTCCTTTCCTTAATTTGTTCTTTTTCTGGACTCTACAGCTTGAATAATAGCTAAAGAAAAATCTTCTGTAGTTTTATCATTAATAATTAAAATATGTGCTAAATTAGCCAGATTGATAATACTCTGTTCTGTTAACTGAGAATTGGCTACAACAAATTCTTCTGAGTTTCCTCCTCTAGTGATATATCTAGCCATGCGGGATTCTAATCGAGAGATAATATGAATGTGTAAGAAAGAAGAGCCGAACGTTTCTTGCCAAAAAGCATAATCCTCAGGAAACCGTAAACCGTCTATAACAATATCACCATCCTTGGGCAGCTTTTCAAGAAGTTTTTTACACAGCCAACGCTGCCCTAGTTCTTGGTTTACTTGTGTTCCAATTTGTTGCAGCGCTTCGCGAGTAGGCTTGATTCCTTGTTCATTCAGAATATCTTCTAGAACTAGGCTATATCTGAAGTAGTGAAATCCTCGCGATTTCAGCAACTTTCCAGCAGTTGTCTTTCCAGCAGCAATAGATCCGCTCAATCCAATAACTATTCTGCTATTGTAAGTTTTTTGAAAAGAATTAACATCAGGAATAATTAGGTATTCTTCTTCAATATTTCCTAATGCTTCAAATTTTCCATTCCAGAAAAAAATACCTACAATAGCTGAAGTTATTGCATCTAATTCATCGTGACTTATTGTTTTTTCAGAAAAGTCTCCTCGAATACCAAACTCACTAAGACCAATTCTAAGAAATTCAATACCTGCTTGTTTTCTTGGAATATTCATTATATCTTGTGCAGCACCAGGATAACTTTCAATTACAGGTATTCCCTGTTTTCTAAAATATTGAGCAAGACGAATACCGCGAGCAGTTAAATTTTGCATACTCTTAATTAAAGATGGATAAACATTTATCCCTCGTTTCTTTAAAATTCTTTCGCAAGACCGAGTAATACCGTAAAGCTGCCGTCCAGGATCGCTATCCTCAACACTAATTCTTCCTTTAGGTAAAGACAATGGTGAATCAATAGAGACTAGAGTGGGCTTAGCATCAAGCGTTGCATTAATGATGTCAGAATTAGTATTCAATCTTTTGGTAATTACGTAATCTCCCTCTAATAAGCTCCATCCAGATGCTCGATTTTCTGACCCAGAAAGGTCAATACCAACAATTTTTAAATTAGATAAATCCTGTATATCGGCAAGATCTTTTAGTGATATATTCGAGCATTTTTTTTCTTTAGGATCTGGTATACATATTCCCTCTTGGTCTGATTGAGATTGGCTTTTCTTCCACTGTAATACACTTGGAATTGCCGCAAAACAATGAATGGAAGCAGTAATATCTAGAGGAATATCGTGTTTTTGTATAAGACGAGCAACGACAGCATCAAATATTGATTTCATGCCTTCTATATCTGCATGATTGTAAGAAATTAAGAGTCTCAATGAATCAGCATCTCCTCGACAGTATTTAGACCAAAGTAAAGGAGCAGAATCACCTTCTATATTCAACAATTTAGAATGTCTTTTTATTCCTAATAGTTTTTCAATTTTTTTTTGTCCTCCTGTTAGTCCAACCCGTTTTGCTAAAAAACGTAGATCAATATGAGTTTTAGGAAGTTTCAAATTATGAAATTTTTTACAAATAAAAGGAATATCAAAAAGTGAACCATTAAAAGTAACGATTATTTTCGCTTCTGTTAATGCCCGCCTGAAGGAGTAATCGTCATCGCCTTGTATATATACATTGTACTTTGAATCCATACTCCATCCCACCAAAGTAATATCATTGTAGTATATACTTAAACCAGTAGTTTCAATGTCTAAAAACATTGTTTTTCGAGGAAAAGTCAGTGCAATTCGATAGTATTCTGAACTAGGTAAACTTTCTGCAAAAAAGTCGGCATTTTCATTTTCTATAGCTTTGCGAGAAGCTTGAATCAAACTTTGTCTACTATTATCTGCATTAAGATCAAAGATAGATAACTGAGTTGCTTTTTTTGTTTCCCAGTGGTCCCAAGATACAACACCTGAGCGCCAAAGTTCATTTTCTGTCTTAGCTCCAATTCCTTTTAAATGTCGAAAAGTTGATAATAGCATTGTAGTTGCATTTTTTTAGTAATGTTGGTATTTGTATCTTATTATTAATTTTATTCTCTCTTCCTTATTACATCTATATACTGATGTCATTCGTCACAAGTTAAATCCTTCGTCAATTTGTCAATCTACCCATAAAATTAAAATTAAATCAAAAACCATCATAGAAAACATCGTTTTTGGGAAGCCTGATCGCTTAATCTCGGTCTTTATCATTCATCTTTGTGCTGAAATTTAATTATAGAGATCATTTTTATACTTTCTTTAGTTCTAAATTTACAGTAATAACGCTAATTGACAAAGGCAATGTTATCTTAACTTGTGACCAATGTGCTAACGTCGGATATAGACGGACTAGCCTGTTTAGTTTAGGAAAATACAGGCTCCAGTGATAGTATGGGAGCATCCCAAATGTGCCATTCCCTTGATAGACCTCATCCCCTAACCCCTTCTCCCAAACTTGGGAGAAGGGGAACTAGCAGCATTTCTCCCCTCTCCCAAACTTGGGAGAGGGGCGGGGGGTGAGGGCACACAGGTTTCTGTGCAAAATTGGGATGCTCCCGATAGTATCACCTGTTTTACCTCAAAATTAGCGCCCTTATCAAACCAATTTACACGTTGCTGACAGTTTTCGTCTTTAAGTTCTGAGCGATACTTTGGAAGCAATCCAATGCTGTTTCTAAATCTTAAGCAATCTCTAAAGCTAAAACATCTGGTGCTGTGGTAGGTTATCAGGTCTTTCTAAACTCTCATCTGTGATCCAAAAAATATCTATACTAACTTTACCCTGTTATGTCTATTCTTCATAGCGAAAGACTCGAAACCTTTTTGTTTACTAGCTTTGCTGGAGATTTAGTGCTTTGTCAATGCGGATAAATAAGTACTTAGACAGAATTAATGAGGTTTATCCCTCTTCTGTCACTCTCCGAAAACTCTTGCCATTTCTGAATTCTAGAACTTTTGTATGGAAAGCGATCGCGCGATTATTTTCTAATAACAAATACAAGACCCATTTTTTTCTAATAGAAAAGCTTGTATTGATTGCCTCATGAGGCTTTTAGCGATCACCCTCCCGGAAAGTGACAGAAGAGGGTTATACCAGTTTTATATAAAGACGCATAGAAAGAACCCCACCGTATAGCAGCACCTCCCCTTGGCAACGGGAGGTTAGGAGGGGTAAAAATAATGTGCAGCTTCACAGAAAATTGGTATTAGACACTTTGTTTCCCTGTTCCCTGTTCCCTCTCACCACTAATGAATTTAATTTTGTAAGAACTACTCAATTTGGCAATTGACATTTTTTAAAGCGGGCGATGGGACTCGAACCCACGACGTTCACCTTGGGAAGGTGACATTCTACCACTGAATTACGCCCGCAACAGGTATATGGTATATTATACCACCATTTGCAAATTTGAGAATTTGAGTTATCAGAAAAATGCACAAAACCTTTCAGCATGAGGGTGATTAAGATTTAATCACCCTCATTCGTGCTTGAGACGCAGAGAAAACCCTATTAAAGAAATTAATGGATGACATATCCATTAACTTTGGGATGAAAATACCTAAAGGAGCTAAAATCTTTTGTGTTCAGCTGTAATTCCCTTAAGCGCAAAAATATTCCTTTGCCTCCCAACTTGCTCCCTCTGCTATTTTCAAGATAGTGATCCAACAACAGACTACCCCCATTGCTCATTTTCTGCTAGCGATGGGGGTGACGTTGAAAACAGCACACCCTCCCCATCTGCAAGCGCGTTTGTTGGGAGTTTCTCGCGAAAAACGATATGAAAAAAATACTACCGAACCCAAAACCCAAAGACCAAAATTCCAACTTTGAAAAGCATTACGAGGAATCGGAACTTCCACCAGAACAATGTCAGCATGTTAGGATTGTTGATTGTGACAAGCCAATTAAACGCGTGTTCTATGAGTGCTATCACTGCCTACAAGGCTTAATAAGCGAGTGTAGTGGTAAGCCTATTATAGAAGAGGTTAAAGGTCGTCCGTCTGTACGAGAGATCAAAGTTAGATGTCCCAATTGCGAGCAAACTGCTATTAAACTCAGTACGGGCAAAGTTCTCTCAACGACAGCGATTCCCTCTCCTTGGAGACAATGAAAACTTGAACCTCATAGAGTTTATTGAAAGACTTGAGGTTTATTTTTATACACTTGTATAATGAGAATTGCCGTAAAGCAGAAAAAGCGCCAGTAGATACGGTATCGCAAAAACTGGCGCAGCTGTTGTCGTTTTTGTGAAACCACCACTGTAAGTAAAGCGCTGGGGATCTGTCGAAGGGGTCTGACCCTCCATCGATTAAGATACTTAAAGCAAAACCTTAAGTTATAATTCGTTGACATTTATCTTAACAGTGGCACGGTTAAGAATATTTACATTAAATAAGCGATTCTCTACCTTCCAACCGTTCACGGGACGGATTGACGTGAAAGAAAAATCACCGCCAAAACCACAGTCGCGATCGCAAATGGTGCTACAGCAAAAATGAATAGGATTGTGGGTGTTAACTTAGGATTTCTAAGAACAGAAGCAAGAGGTTCACCACCATATTCCTCTCCAATAATTTGGCGCTTGGCAGAAGCTGGCTGTTGTTTTTCAGACTCTTCAATATTTTTGTTTGACATATTCTTTGCCATGGTTATCTCCTCTAGTGGTAGATACATGAGCAAAAATTAATGCGCTTTCTGCACCTAGCACTAACTATCAGTAGTTTACAAAAAGCTGGAAAGGGCAAGTGTTAATAATTGCATCAATAAACGAGACTGATCAAGCGACGGTAACTACCCAAGGAAGATAGAAAGCAGGCAAGAGCGATCGCCTAGTGACTTAATAAGCGAAAAACGTAGCAAAACGGGACAAATCCGATTTAATTGGACTTTTGTGGAAGACGCTGTATAAGTAGCCTCATAGCCTCAGAAATATTGATCCCATTTTCGTCTGCAAAAGCTTGCAGTTTCTTTAATTCTATGTCATTAAGTCGGGTATTGATTTGGTGTTTTCTAGCTAAATTAGACATATTTAACTTGTCAATGTATAGTATTTGCTATACAATAGTAGTAACACAAAAAAGGAGGTGACAATTATCAAGCGAGCTAAAAAACAAACCAAGAAGAAGTACGAAGGTGCAGTGGTTGTTACTCAAATAGCACTGCTTGATAACGTTTCACATAACGCTCTAGAAGAGTTGGTAGATATTGCGAATCGTTGCGGACAATTACGCTCTGACATCTGGAACAAATACGGCTCGGTCTCAGGTTGGGGATTGAACAGAAATATCCACGACAAACACCAGTTACAGATCTCGTTAAGAACAATCTTCCCACTTGAAAAATACGGATTAACAGCCAAACTGTACGAGCGTACCGCATATAAATGCTTGGATGAAATAGCGACTTACCACGACGCGGTTAAATCTTATGTTGTAGATGAGATCTACCGTCGCTACGATGATGAAACAGAGCGCGCTTACTTGGTAATGATGCTCAATACTCAAGCGTGGTCGTACGTCAACAGTTGCCGCGCTAGATGGTTGCACCGTACAATCAGAAAGTACTTTTATCGTGGTCACACAAGGAAGCGTAATCAAATTGTGTACAACGGCGACATGTACAAGATTGTACCTGTTGGGAAAAAATCTTACATTGAGTTATCCACGCTCTCCAAAGGCAAACGTTTACGTGTTCAACTGCATGGCAGTCCAGAGATAGAGAGTGAAATCAAAGTATTAATCCGCTCAGATCACCGCATCGAAATACATTATCCAGGTAAGCGCTTTATAACATTGCCAGAAAACCGCGTCCCACAGGCGGGGGTAGATCGCGGCTACACAGAAGTTTTTGTGGATTCACAGGGTCAAGTATATGGTGATGGATTGGGTAAAATCATCACCCAGGCTACAAACCAGCAAACGGATTTATCAAAGAAGCGCGGTAAATTACACGCTTTGGCTCGCAAGCTTGAAGCGCAAGGCAAGCACGAAAAAGCCCAAAATATTCGACGCAACAATTTAGGTAAAGCCAAGTTGACACGTAAAAAGCGTAAACTTGACGGCAAACTAAAAACCCTTGTGTTCACTGCCACAGTTGAATTATTCAAGCGTTACGAGAAAGTTTTTTATGAAGACCTCACAGAACCCATTAAAGATAAGCGAGGTCTGAAAGGTAAAGCAGCAGCGCGAATGTCCCGGTGGTACAAAGGAATTGTAGCTGATGCTATCTCTCAAGTTTCTGTGCGTTTAAATGCCCAAGCTATTCAGGTTAATCCTGCATACACGTCGCAAACGGATAGTCGTTATGGTGTCCTTTTGGGAACCAGAAACGGAGATTCGTTTCACTGTTTCGACGGGGTCGTGTTACAAGCAGATTACAACGCCGCTCGGAACATATTCACTCGTGGGTATGATGCAGAAATCCCGCAGTACATGAAGTTTACTCAGGTAAAATCCATTTTACTGCGTCGAACCGAGCTTTTTCAAGAGCAACAGCTCCGGGATAGAGCCAAGACTCTAGAAGGATACAAGGGAGAGCAGCTAAGTTTGTTCGATATCACCTTGTCCCACTCAGAGAGCGCAGTCTAATTTATACCAATTTGCTCTGATTGGTTCCATTTTAGATGTATCCCTAAACACAAATGCCAGAATCGAATTGTTATTTAACGCGCTCATCTCCCCTAACATACACATGGAACCCGAACATATTGGGCTAATATTAAAAGCCTTAGACTTTGCCGCCTCTAAGCACCGACATCAACGCCGTAAAGATAAGGAAGCATCTCCCTATATCAATCACCCTATTGCTGTTGCTAAGCTGTTATCGAACGCCGCAGGTGTAACGGATCCTATTGTCATTATGGGAGCTATCTTGCATGACACAGTAGAGGACACAGACACAAGCTTTGAGGAGTTGGAGCAAGAATTTGGTAAGGACGTTCAGCATTTGGTCAAAGAAGTCACTGATGATAAATCTTTACCCCAGCAGAAACGTAAACAGCTTCAAGTAGAACATGCGGCACATTTAAGTGAACGGGCAAAGTTGGTAAAACTTGCTGATAAAATTTGTAATCTGAGGGATATGGTCGTATCTCCACCCCACGATTGGTCAACGGAGCGGAAACAAGAGTATTTTCAGTGGGGAAAGAGTGTTATTGATCAAATACGAGGAATTCATCCCGATCTCGAGAGAATTTTCGATGACGTTTATCAGCAAGGTGTGGAACAATTAAACAACACGCTTGTTGAGAATTATAAACGTAAAGATTAGTTGCAATAAAACTACCTCCATTACTAGTAGTGTTATTTTAGTAATTGAAGCAAGTTAGCTTCAAAGGCAGATTCAACAGCCTTAGAACACAAGCTCAATTTAACTCAAGAGGTAAGTAACGCTGTTTAACTACAATCTGTCTAGCCAAGTAACATCAACACCCAACCCGAAAGCTAATATTTCCTCATACTAGTGACTGGGGGGCAATGTAGCTAGTTGTTCATGAATTTTTGGTAATTCATCCACTAGTGCAACCCTGAGTATTATGAGCAAAAAGAGGAAGTAACTAAGCTATTACCTGTTTGGGTGTTGTTGTTTTATAAAACCCTAGCCTTCAGGTATGAAAGTCTCAATGGAGGTAATAGCGAATGACAGGAATATTTTTGTTTTCGATTTTATGTTTTTTTTGGCTAATTGGTTTGTCACTTTTAGCTGAAATTTGGTTTCATGAAGAAGAGCAACAGTTTTAATATATTTTGATTTTTCTCAGGATGTCTAAGATACCTGAAATTTTTGGATAAACGATATCAACCAGTGTGAGTTAAATCAAGTCTAGTAGAATAGTCATAGTACTTAGTCCTCATACCTATCCTTCCAGTTTGGGAGAATAGTGTGAGGGCTTGTTTAATTTTATTAACTAATTTGCGAACTTCCCGATTCTTCTTTAAGGTTGGGATGGTTTGCTGTAGACGCATAAGGTATTGAACCTTATACATTTACAATATAGTTTTGCTTTATTGTTAGGACTTATGAGTCATCAAAAAAAGCCTACCTCTTTACCAGGCTGGTCTTTAGAAGAGCGAGATCCTGAATTTATTGAATCATTGATGCCTATATGGGAATTGTTGTACCGCCACTACTTTCGAGTAAAAACCGATGGTTGGCATCATATCCCAACTGTTGGGAAAGTATTGCTGGTGGGGTCTCACAATGGCGGGATGGCTTCTCCTGATTTGGTAATGATGACATATGATTGGTTCCGTCACTTTGGAACCAGTCGTTTAGTGTATGGTCTCATGCATCCCTATGCTTGGAAGGTGAGCCCACCCTTAGCTAAACTAGCCGAGAAAGTTGGGGCTATTATTGCACATCCAAAAATGGCAAGTGCTGCTTTTGCTAAAGATGCGAGTGTGCTAGTCTATCCTGGAGGACAGTACGATATGTTTCGTCCTCATAGCCAACGATATAAGATTCATCTAGCAAATCGCAAAGGTTTTATTAAACTAGCTTTGAAAGAAGAAGTCCCAATTATTCCAGTGATTTCTGTAGGAGCACACGATACTTTGATAGTTTTAGGTGATTTTTATGAAGTCATGAAACAGTTACATCAGTGGGGCTTACCGTGGTTATACCAAATAGATCCAGAAGTGTTTCCCATTTATTTAGGTTTACCTTGGGGCTTAGGTATTGGTCCTCTACCTAATATTCCTTTCCCTACTCAAATTCATACTCGCGTATGCGCCCCGATAGTTTTTGAAAGATATGGTAACCAAGCAGCTAGGGATCGCGAGTACGTAAATGCTTGCTATGATTTGGTTAGTAACCAAATGCAACAAGAATTGGATTGTTTAGTTAAGGATAATGAAAAAGGCATAGTTAGGAATGATGACGCATGGCTTCTCGACCCAAGATAAACATACCTGTTACGCCTAAGCTAACAAACCATATATATTGATGCCAATACTTAGCAATTTGCTCAACTGCGCTGAGTTCTGGATGTAGCGTATTGAGATAAAGCAATAGCACAATTATCATTAACGCCCCGAACCCAACAAAGCTTAAGCCAATCCGAACCCTAGCAGGTTGTAGTTCAAAATCACTAATCTTCTCTAAGTCAACTTCTGCTAGCTGGTTCAAGGAGTCATCTGCTACAAAGGAGGCTGTTTGCAAGTTCCTTCCCAATTTTGGTGGCAATACTGACACTAATATTGATACTGTGGGACGGCGTAACAATGCCTCCGCATCGCGCAGCAACACCAATCGTTTAGGAGGATCTGCTAACAGCTTAGCAAATTCTGTCTTGGTCGTTTCGCGTTCAAAGGTCATACTAAACTTCTTCAAGGAGTTCCCTGTGTTTAATCAAACAGAATTCAGGAGGAGCCACTGCGCCCTTACGGGTTTCCCGGTTTGGAGCATGTGGCGTTCAGAATAAATGTTTGTTAAAACCTCGCCCCCTGTGGACGAGACAGAAGTTGAAACTTTTCTTAAAAAACCATTTCTTTATGGGTGGTGTATTCTGACTCCTGAATTCTGTCTCCTGACTCCTCTTTATTATGACTCGTTGTGAACTACCTACATCGCCGCAAGCGGTCGATGTAGGCTTCCAGTCTCAATGGCTACTGCCTTCGTTCCCTTACGGTTAGTTGGTCTTACGTTGCCTCCACTGGCAGTACCGGGGTTCCCTCCGGCATTGACTTCCTGACAAGCAGGGGAGTTCATTATTCGGATGCCTTCATTTCTGATGTTCAATGCTGCGTTTCCATCTCTATCATGATGAGTTAAACACTTTGGGCAATCCCATTGACGTATATCGAGCGTTAACTTATCAACTACATGATTACAGCAAGAACACATTTTAGAACTGGGGAAGAATCTATCAATTTCTATTAATTTTCCGCTTCTTTTCTGTAGTTTATAATCCAAGAAATTAACAAACATTCCCCAGCCTACATCCGAAATACTTTTAGATAACTTACGGTTGCGTTTCATCCCCTTCACATTGAGGTTTTCAACTGTGATAACTTGGCTTTCGTCTACCAATTTCCTGCTTAGTTTATGCAAAAAGTCTTGGCGGGTGTTAGCAACTCGTTCGTGTACCTTAGCAATTAGTTTTCTTGATTTCTCTTTTGATTTACTACCTGATGGCTTGCGAGCATGTTTCTTCTGTTTACGAGCTAGATTCTTTTCATGACGCTTAAGGTGTTTAGGGTTAGCAAACTTTTCAACCTTCTCACCGTCATGAACGATTGCGAAATCCTTTAACCCTAGATCAATGCCGACAATTTTATCCCCTTCTACATTATCCTCGGTTCCCTCTACGGAGCATAAAACAGAAGCAAAGTACTTGTCAGATGGTGTTTTTGAGATAGTGACAGTTTTAATTGTTCCTTTAATAGGTCGATGGAAAACGGCTTCTACTTCTCCAATTTTGGGAATCTTCAAAAACTTTTCTTTTACCACCGTGACGTTTTGAGGATATTGGATGGACTGTTTGCCTTTCCTTGATTTAAAACGTGGAAACTTGGCTCTCCCTTCAAAGAAATTTGAATAGGCTTTATTTAAGTTGATTGCAACGCATTGTAAAACCGATGAATAGCAATCCTCTTTCAACCAAGTATGTTCTACCTTGAGCTTAGGTAACACTCCCTTGTAAACGCTCATCTTTAATGATTTACCCGTTTTCTCGTAGTGTTGAATGCATTCATTTAAAGAGTAATTCCAATACCACCTAGCACACCCAAAGGACTTAGCTAGTGATTCTTGTTGTTCTGTTGTTGGGTATAGTCTTACCTTGATTGCCTTCAACACTATTGATCACCTCCTTGTTTTTATTGCTATACATAAGATAGCATAAAGAGGAAACAAAGAGGAAACAAAGAGGAAACAAAATGAAAGATAAATATATCAGAGTTAGAACATCAGAAAGAAGATTAAATAAGTTGCGCTTATATGCCGCAATCAAGGAAAAGACAATGACTCAGGTTATAGATGAGTTTATAGACTCATTGAAAATCCCTGAAGCTGGCGACTCCGACGCTCGTTCGCCTTTGGCGTCTCCCCTTGGGAGAGGACTCGAAGAGAGCTCCGCTATCAACCACCCCTCACCCTGGTTGAGTGGTAGTCAACCTCGGATGGGGGTGGTTTCGTCGCCGCCCCAAAATTCATCCCACGTCTCACCCGAAGGGGAGCGTGGGATGAATTTTGGTTTAAGCTAAGAAGCAGTTTTTTGCAATTCATTAAGTCGTGCCAAAACTTCCTTGCTGTGAATAGCTGGATTGACGTTAAGGAAAATCTCCCGCAGAGTCCCCTGGGGATCAATGATAAACGTATGACGCATAGATATAAAGCTCATCCAAGAACCGTAAGCTTTACTGACTGCGCCAGTGGTATCAGCTAACAAAGGAAATTTCAGTCCTTCAGAATCACAAAACTCGGCGTGGGAATCAACATCGTCAGCACTAACACCAATAATTTGAGAGTTTTTTTGTAAATATTGGGGTAAGTCTTGTTGAAAGCGGCGGGCTTCTATAGTGCATCCGGGTGTAAAATCTTTGGGATAAAAGTAAAGAACTACCCACTTACCACGGAACTCCGACAAAGAAATTTTGCCATCACCAGTGTTAGTTGGCAAAGTAAAGTCTGGTGCGGGTTGATTAAGTGGAGGAAGTTTACCTCCTAAAGCGTAAGCAACCGATGGTAAATGCAACCAACTAATGAGAGCAAAACAACTGGCAAGTAATATGCTCAGGAAAGTGCGGCGATAAATCATTGCCTAAACCAGAATCACAGCTTAATATAAGTTTACAATTAATCGCTACTTTTATTCTATTGGTCAGATGTACGATTTGTATCTACGCTTTCGATATACTGGCTATCTAGAAGGAATGCTCCCTTGGTAAAGCGTACACCCCAGTATCCTCCAGGACGGCGATCAATGACTATCCCCTCTTCACCCACAGCAATCACGTCTGGAGGGCGTAGCATAGGCATCGGGTCAGCAGTTTTGACGTAGGGTGGTAACACTACGAGGCGAACTTTTTCTCCAACGGTAAATTCTTTAGACATGTTGATGGAGTCGGACAGCTTTTACACTAAAAATATAGCTTGCTATTGGATGGAATAGACTTGTGGGAGAACAAAGGTGGTTGCGGTTAAACTCAGAGTCGCTTTCAGTGATGATTTTTTGAGTTCCAGTCACAACCTAACTGACATCTTGCACCCGGACTGAATCAGCCCGATATCCCGCCCTACACTTAAGTGTAGGGCTAATAGCTTAAGTCCATTGAAAAGGACTGAAATCCTTACTCAGTCCTCTTAAGAGGACTTTAGCTATCAACAAGCGATTTAAATCGCTGGCTGGCTGACAGCCCAGGTGCAAGATATCAGCTAATCACTTTCTTTTAAGAGAAGGTTCGATTTGAGAAATTTCTAATCATTCAACTTGAAAAAAGTCATGGGTAAACCCGTGACTTTAGTCATATTTCCACTTTGATATACTCCATTTAGGAAGCATGACGTTCTTAATCACATACTATTAAGAAAGTGAATAAAAGTAATTTATGAGTCCCCCAATTCAATTCAAAAATCATCCTTTTAGATTTCTGCTTTACTTAGAGTGGATACTGCTGACGTTTGCGGCATTTACAGTAACAACACATTATCATCATCATTCTCTTCAATTTTATGAACTCACAATTTTAAATTTATTAATTTTCGGTTTAATCGGCCTAAGATTACCGACTAGTAACATAAAGATAAAAATAGTTTACACAGCCATTGAAATAATACTCATTTTATTAACAGACTATTATGGATTGCTCAAAGGACCACCGTTTCCTTTTCTGTATCTAATTGTGGTAATTCGCAGTTGTTTTATGTTTAATTCTTTTGGGCGTTTAATAGTTACTTCTCTATCTTATTTATTATTTCTGATAACAATTTTAATAACAACAAAATCCAGATTACATCAAGCCAGACATTTATCAATAGAACAAGAACAAAACCATATTGTCTTTTTTTGTATTAGTATTGCCTTACTGTTGGGAATAGCTTTAGTATTTGTTTTATTATTAATGAATGCAGTACTTTCTGAGAGAAAAAGCCGAGAGCAACTAGCAATAGCTCACGAAAAACTCCAGCAGTACGCTTTCCGAGTTGAAAATCAAGCCACTCTTGAAGAACGTAACCGTATAGCTCGCGAGATCCACGATTCATTAGGACATTCTCTCACGGCTTTGAATTTACAATTAGAAACTGCTTTGAAACTTTGGAATGCTGACCAATTCAAGGCTTTAAGTTTTTTAACTAAGGCGAAGGAATTAGGTTCTAAGGCACTACAAGATGTACGACATTCAGTTTCTGCTATGCGTTCTAATCCTTTGCAAGGTCAATCATTAGAGCAAGCAATTATGGGTTTAGCAGAAAACGTTAACCGCGCAACTGGTGTTTCACCAATTTGTCAAATTGCTTTGTATCACCCTATTCCAATTGAAATGAGTTCTCCTATCTTTCGCATTGTCCAAGAATCGTTTACAAATATTTGTAAGTATGCCAAACCTACAGAAGTTAGGTTAAAACTAACCAGCACTCCAACAACTATACATTTGATTATTGAAGATGATGGAGTTGGTTTTGATTTATCTCAAAACACTACTGGCTTTGGACATCAGAGTATGCGCGATCGCACTTTAGCGCTAGGAGGAACTTTTAATATCTACAGTTCTCCTGGTTATGGTTGCAAAATTACAATTGTTATCCCCTTACTGAGAGTGCAATGAACCACTTTAGATACGTAATGTTATCCGAGTATTTCTGAGTCGTTGATAACGCTTTTGTTTTATGGGAGCAGCCATAAATAAAATCTGCTCTAAAAGCATTGGTGCAACGCGATTACACCACATAGCCAAATGACTTTGCCACCCTATTAACATTTCAGGTGATTCTTTACGCAGTTGTTTCACCAGTGCCTGGGCGACTTTTTCAGGAGTCGTAGGAATAATCCATCGAAACCACTTTAATTCTCGCACCATATCCGTATCTGTTAAGGATGGCAATAAAGCCATCACTCGAATATTGTGTGGTGCTAATTCACCACGCAAAGCCTGGGTAAAGCCTAAAATTGCAAACTTGGTGGCAGAGTAAGTAGCCATTGTCGGGGCTGCAACTTTACCCATCAAGCTGGAAACGTTAATAATTCTTCCTTCCTGCTGTGATGCCATGCGGCGGGCAATTAGGCGGGTAACAGTATACATTCCCATTAAATTCACGCTGATCTCTTGCTGCACTTGTGGTAACTGAGAGTGTAAAAAGGGAGCTTGGTAAGCCACTCCAGCACAGTTGATCAGTAGATCAATTGGTCCGTAATCTCGCCAAGCTTGTGCCAGCGCGATGTTAACTTCTACTAGTTGAGTCAGATCCAAAGGTAGAGTAACGACTTCTACACCAAGGGCTTCGACTTCAATCGCTACTTCAGTTAATCGAGTAGCATCTCGTGCTAGTAACAACAGGCGTTTCACTCCTTGTTGCGCTAGTTCTAGAGCGATCGCTCGTCCAATTCCACGAGAAGCTCCAGTAATTAAAGCTGTTTTTCCTTGAATATTCATAACTCAAACCTCTAAAGTGGAGGTCCCGATAGGTTTTTAGCCCATGTCAAACTGAAAGACTTCAACTATATGAAGTCTTTTGTGCATACAATCTGTGCATCATCAAATCAAGTCAATCTTGATGTCATCTTTGCAAGTAACTAAATTAGTGCAGCACTAGGATTGATATCGAGCATGGGTAGTAAATCTCCTAGATGTGAGATGTCAGCCGAAATGGCTTTCCAACACAATCTAGCAATGGGATCAAGCCCTTGCAACATTTATTAACATAATTTGCTAATTGTAATATAACTATACAATTCTTTCAGAAGTAAAGTGCCGTGGAGGTATACAAAAAATCCTTGCATAACCCTTGCAATGACAGTATCTAGTAGAGCTTTAGGGGGTCAAAAATATGATAGGTATTCTTTAATATACGTACAGCAGTTTTCCTCGTTGCTGAGCCTAGGAGCTTTATTCCGGGCGTTTTGTAAGAGCTCAGTTGTAGTTTGTTACTCAACTATGTAAACTATGAGAAAAATAGAAACCCGTTAAAGGTTACACAAATAGGGAGCTATTGCGCACGAAAGAAGCGAAAACTACCATGTTTTGGCTTTCAAGACCAGCGTAACGATGATTGATGATATGATTAAAGTCTTGATTGTCGATGACCAAAGTTTAATTCGTCAAGGATTAAAAGTTCTACTGGAATTAGAACAAGATTTAGAAATAGTAGGAGAAGCGGAAAATGGTGAAATCGCAATTAAATTAGTTGAAGCATTTAACCCTGATGTGGTATTGATGGATATTAGAATGCCTGTTATGGATGGGGTAGCAGCGACAAAGGAAATTCAAAACCGTTTCACAGGAAGTAAAGTTTTAGTACTAACGACTTTTGATGATGATGAATATGTGACAGCAGCGTTACAGAATGGAGCAATGGGTTATCTATTTAAAGATACGCCTTCCGAAGAGTTAGCTGTTGCAATTCGTGCTGTTTATAAAGGGTATACCCAACTAGGACCAGGAATAGTTAAAAAACTTTTAACTCTATTTCCAAATACATCACCTGCAGCATCGCCGCCACCTCCGCCACCAAGCTTAGCAGAACTGACTCCTAGAGAAAAAGACGTTTTGCGATTAATTGCCTCTGGTGCTAGTAACCGCGAGATTGCTAGTCAGCTATATATTTCGGAGGGTACTGTGAAGAACCACGTTACCAATATTCTGAATCGGTTGGAGTTACGCGATCGCACTCAAGCAGCAATTTTTGCCAATTCGTATTTATCTTATTTGAATGACCATAGTTAACAAATTATTCAACAAGGGGTTAATTAAATAATTTTAAACATTCCTCTCTTAAAACACCTTTGATCAATTTTATTTTCCTAAAACTTTTAGCAATAACTTCTTCACAAGATATTTCAATTTGAGCTTGTTTTAAGGCAATTAAATCTTTAATGGAAGCACCATAAACAATTTGTGAAATACCAGACCAAACACAAGCACCAGCACACATGGGACAAGGCTCACCAGTTGTATATATTGTATAACCATCTAAGGAAGGATTTTTAAGTTTAGCCGTCAAAATGCGAATAGCGTTAATTTCCGCATGTGCAGAGGGATCGTTATCTTGTTTAACAGTATTATAAGCGCTGGCAACAACTTTATTGTCTTTGACAATAACTGCACCATAGAGCGTATTCCCTTTCTTTGCTTGTGCGATCGCCATGAGCATAAAGTCTTCTTGTTTCATTATTATTCTATGTATTAGATATGGATAGTCGTTAAGAATTATAGTAGAGCTACCTGTACATGAGTTAGAAAAGAATTCAGAATACAGGAGTCAGGAGTCAGAATATACCACCCATAAAGGGATGGTGTTTTAAGAGAAGTTTCAAGCCCTTTCTCATCCACAATGGATGAGGTTTTTACCAGTATTTATTCTTCTGACTCCTGAATTCTGACTCCTGAGTTCTTTTTGATAAAGTTACTTGTTAAGCTAGAGAAAGGTAAAGAAGGGTGTACATAACGACTTAGTTCTTTCACAAAGAATATAGGACTGCTAAAAGGCCAATGTAATTGTAGCAGATTTCCGAAATAACCTTTGAAACTATGCTCTTTGACAAGAAACAAACCGAATTTTACTTAAAGGACCTAGAAACGCCCATAGGCAGAGCGGTTAATTTATTAATCGTTGCACTAGTTCTAGTCTCATCAGCAATTTTTGTTTTAGAAACATACAATCTTCCTAATTCTACCCGGGTTGCTTTGGATATTGTGGACAATGGAATATTAATAATTTTCGCTGTAGAATATTTAGCACGCCTGTGGAGTACAGAAGATAAAATTAAATACATTCTGAGTTTTTACTCGATTATAGATCTACTTTCTATTGTACCTTTTTTCCTCGGAACTTTTGATACAAGATTCATTCGTCTACTACGATGGTTCAGGATTTTACGGTTGATTAGATTTATTGATCGCAAATTTTTATTTGCTAACATTAGCACTGAAGATGGAATAATTTTTGCAAGGATATTATTTACTTTATTTGCGATAATTTTTGTATATTCTGGTTTAATTTATCAAGTAGAGCATCCAGTCAACACTAGAATTTTTCGTACTTTTTTGGATGCATTCTATTTTTCTATCGTCACAATGACAACCGTTGGATTTGGTGACGTTACTCCAATTTCTGAATTAGGGCGGTTGTTGACGGTATTAATGATTTTAACAGGGATTGCCCTAATTCCTTGGCAAGTAGGTGATTTAATTAAGCGGTTAGTCAAAACTACAAACCTTGTAGAAACAGTTTGTTTTGGTTGTGGTTGGTCTTTTCATGATACAGATGCTCATTTCTGTAAGATTTGTGGAACAAAGCTGAGAAAAAACTAGGGAATGGGGGGTAAAAATAATGCGCAGCTTCACAGCTTATTGCTAGCAAGTAACAGCCAGCAGTTAACCCCTCACATTTAAAATTACTTCAAAAAATAAATTTTTCTTTACTTTAACTTAACCTGTCCCGAATAACTTGAGAATGAATCGGTAGTTTCACTTATCATAAGGTTTTAAATAAATGGATAGAAGAGCTTTTCTCAAGTATTCACTAGCAGCTGGTTTAGTTATTTGTGCTGGTGAGGAAATTCCTAAACTTTTGGGAATGAATGAATTGCAAGCTAGTAGACTTTTTGACATTGAGCCGGTTAATGCTACCACAGTTAATCTTGCCACAAAAGTTTTCCCACAAAGTGTCGCTTCAGGAGATCCCCAAGCTCACGGGATTACCTTATGGACTCGTGTTGTCCCATCTGAATCTGAGCCGGTTCACATTGCTTTTGAGGTAGCCAAAGACAGTGAGTTTAAGTCAAAAATTCTGCGCGGTGTTGCTCAAACAGACGAGTCGAAGGATTATACGTTCAAGGTACGGTTGGATTCTAAAAAGCTTAAACCCTACACAACATACTATTACCGATTCATTTACAAGGGTATAGCAAGTAAAACAGGGCGCTTTAAGACTTTGCCAGAGAATAATGCACAACTAAATAGTGTTCGCTTTGCTTATATCAGCTGCCAAGATTACACAAACGGATACTACAATGCCTATCAATTCTTAGCCACAGAAGATATTGACTTTGTGGTTTTTTTGGGTGACTACATTTACGAAACGGTGAGTGATACCAGTTTTCAAAGAGGAGTACGTCCCCTCCAATTACCAAGTGGTGAGTCAACAGCTTCAAGTCTCGAAGATTATCGATTTCTCTACCAAACTTACAACTCAGATTTAGATCTGCAACTTTTACGGGAGCGAGTTGCATTTATCTCTATTTGGGATGATCATGAATTTGCCAATGATTGCTTTGGCGAGAACGCGCCTGACCAATTCTCGTTCCAAAAACCAAACCTCCGTCAAGCAGCTAATCAAGCATGGGCTGAATATACACCAACTAGTATCCTCTTTGATCCCGACAAAAACCCCCTCGATTCAATACAAATTTACCGCACGTTTAAAATTGGTAACTTGCTTGAATTAGTGCTGACAGACGAACGTCTCTATAGAAATGGTCCGCCATGCGATAATTTGGAAGCACAGCAACAAAGATATCTCTCTCAAAAGCGTTACATCACACCAGATTGCCAAGAGCGCTATGATCCAACACGAACTATGTTAGGGGTGGAACAGCGTCAATGGTTTCTCAAACAAATCACCGAGTCTTCAAGAATTTGGAAGATTTGGGGGAATGAAGTCATGACCATGCAGCTTAAAGTGCTGTCAGCTTATGCTACCCAATTGTTAGGACAAGCGGTTCCAGATTTATTTGTTACCTTGGATCAATGGGATGGTTATCCTGCTGAGCGGGCTTTATTGTTCAAGTCTATCAG
>NZ_JAAKGC010000266.1:0-1592 GCF_017591665.1 Aetokthonos hydrillicola CCALA 1050
GAAGCGACTAACCACTCAAGTCCAATTGCTCGCCAAGGATTGGATGGTGCTTTTACGTCGTGTATCCAAGAAGCAATCATATTAATAATGAAGGGTAAAGTGGACATACCTAGTAAAAATGATCCAAGACTAGCAATAATGTTCCAAAATTCATACTCTGGAGCGTAGGAAGAGACTCGACGTAACATTCCTTGCAAGCCTAATGGATGCATGGGAAAGAAACATAAATTCGTGCCAATAAACGTTAGCCAGAAATGCAACTTGCCCAAGCTTTCATAGTACATTCGTCCGGTCATTTTGGGAAACCAGAAGTAAATAGCGGCAAACATCCCCATTGTTACTGTGCCGTACAAAACATAGTGGAAGTGACCCACCACGTAGTATGTATTGTTGACGTGAACATCGATGGGAACTGAGGAAAGAGTGATACCAGTGATACCTGCAAAGACAAATAATATTAATCCGCCTAGCGCAAACAGCATTGGCGTATCTAACCGCAGCTTACCTCCCCAAATTGTTGCAGTCCAAGCAAACACTTTAATGCCAGTAGGCACAGAAACGAACATTGTTGTCAGCATGAAAAACAGCCGCATCCAAGCTGGGGTGCCACTGACGTACAAATGGTGTACCCAAACTATACCGCTAACTCCAGCAATGAGAAGCGATGAAATGGCGACAATTTTATAACCAAATAAAGGTTTGCGAGCGAAAGCTGGGAAGATTTCGGAAAAAACTCCAAAGACTGGCAAAATGATTACGTAAACAGCAGGGTGAGAGTAGAACCAGAAAAAATGCTGGAAGAGGATTGGATCGCCTCCTTTTGCAGGGTTAAAAAAGCTAGTCCCAACTGTTAAATCAAGCAGAAGCATGACTGCACCTGCGGTCAAAACAGGTAAACCAAACAATTGGATAAGCTGCGCACTGAATACGTTCCAGACAAAGATCGGCATACGGAAGAAAGTCATACCGGGTGCGCGCATCTTAACAACTGTGGTCACAAAATTGACCGCCCCCATAATTGAGGAAACACCTGATACTGCGACTGCTAGAAGCCAAATGACTTCACCATTAATTAAGTTTCCTGTTGGGTTTTGCAAACTGACGGGAGGATATGACCACCAACCTGCTTGTGCTGGACCTCCAGGTACTAAGAAGCTAATCATTAGCAGAATAGCAGCGACTGGAATCATCCAGAATGCGACAGCATTAAGTCTGGGAAATGCCATATCTCGCGCCCCAATCATTAGAGGTACAAGAAAGTTAGCAAAACCTGTTAGTATCGGAAATGTCCATCCGAACAGCATCACTGTACCGTGCATGGTAAACATGGCGTTATAAACAGCACGGTCAACAAGGTCTGCTTCTGGGGTAATCAATTCCCCACGAAGGACCATCGCAAATATACCACCTACTAGAAAAAGTATGAAAGCGGTAACAATATACTGAATACCTATAACTTTATGGTCTGTGCTGAAGCTAAAGTAGCGCTTCCAATCGCCTGTAGGTTCGTGGTCAGGTATCTCAGGTTTTAGACTGATGTCATCAGCGGGAATATTTGTCATTTGTCCTTGGAGATTGTTTTTTGTTGATAA
>NZ_JAAKGC010000266.1:1602-2902 GCF_017591665.1 Aetokthonos hydrillicola CCALA 1050
CTAATTGCTGTAATTGACTACAGGAGGTTGTGCTGGTGCTACCCTAGCCCAGCCTTTTATTACCTCTTTTGAGAGTTGAGCATATTCGTAAGCTGCTTGGTTTTTTGCAACGGATGGTTTTTGGTTGGCTGCTTGGTGTAGCCATTGTTTGTAATCTTCAGAGGACTCAACAACAACATTTGCTACCATGGTCGCAAAGTAAGTACCGCTAAATTCAGAATCAGTCAACTGATATTGACCTGTAAGGATAGGGGTAAATTCAAAGTTAATGGTGCGCTTGGGTATGATGTCTTGCTTAACTCGAAAAGCAGGAATATAAAATCCGTGGAGAACATCCTCGGATTTCATCGCTAAACGGATACGATGATTAACGGGTAAATGGAGTTCAGTGCTGGTAACTCCTGTTTCTGGATAGCGGAAGATCCAAGCCCACTGTTTGGCGTTAACTTCAATGTCTTCTATTGGCAGAACATTGGCATTACCCTTTTCACCGTGTCCGTGCGTCGCTGTGTCTTTATTCATCGGTGCAGCATTTGCTGGTTCCATTGCCAATGGGCTATGCATGTGAATAGCTTCCATAGGTCCTTGAATCCCCATTTGCTCGTAAATTTGGTAGCTGTATGTTGCAATCCAAAGCACTAGTAATACAGGAATTGCAGTCCAAACAACCTCTAGTGTCAAATTTCCTTCAATGGGGGGACCATCGCTAGTGTCATACTCTTCTGCGCGATGGAAAATGATTGAATAAATTAGTGTTCCTGTGACTCCAAGGAAAATAAATGCTCCCAGCGTTATTAAGAAACTAAACAATTGATCGACTAGTTTTGATTCTGCTGCTGCTTGAGGTGGAAACCACGAATAGGCAAGATCTCCTATCCACAGGCTGATAGATGTTAAGATGAGGGCGATCGCACTCAAAATCAAAATATTTCGGCTCTTCATAGGGACAAATTAGAGGATTGTTGTTTGTTGTTTGTTGGTTCTTCCACTAACCACCCAGTGTTAAGACTGCTAAAAACTAGTGATTAGTGGTGAAACCTTGAGTTGATAGGCGATGTCACTACTACCCACTATCAGTCCTCATGAAAAATTTGGAACTTCTAAGCGCATCAGCTTAATATCGATTACTTGAGCAGTAAGTTTGGATCTTTTCCCAATCGCAACAACATATCAGCAGTATTGTGAACCCCAAACTCAGCTGCTAGCTGGGCTCCTAGTGTTCCATGTAAATACATTAGCAACATGATAAATAGACCACAAGCTAAGTAAGCCAATTGCACTTGTTGATTCTCATCCTTAC
>NZ_JAAKGC010000267.1 GCF_017591665.1 Aetokthonos hydrillicola CCALA 1050
CGAAAAAGTTTGCGTTTACAACATATTTCTCTACCCAGTCCGGCTGCTCGAATGGCATGGTTAGTGGAAAACCTACCCAAACTACCTGGCAGTGGAATTATTTACACATTAACCGTAAGAGATGCCGATAGAGTAGCAGAGTGGCTAAACACGCAAAATATTAATGCTAAAGCCTACCATAGCAATTTAGAAAATGATACTCGTATAGCATTAGAAGACCAACTTTTAGAAAATAAAATTAAAGCATTAGTCGCTACTACCGCTTTAGGTATGGGCTTTGATAAACCAGATTTAGGCTTTGTCATTCATTACCAACGTCCTGGTTCGGTTGTACACTACTATCAGCAAGTAGGACGAGCAGGTAGAGCCGTAGAAACAGCCTATGGAATTCTCCTCAGTGGTGATGAAGATGACGAAATTACTAACTACTTCATCAATACTGCATTTCCTCCACAAATACATACGGAGCAGATTTTAAGTGTGCTTAATCAAGCACAAAAAGGTCTTTCTATAGCTCAAATAGAAACAAAGCTAAACCTTTCAAGAGGTCAAATTGAAAAAGTTTTAAAACTCCTCTCCCTAGAATATCCTGCACCTGTAACTAAGCAAAGTTCTAAATGGTACGCTACCCCAGTAAATTACCAACCAGACACAGAAAAAATTGCAAGATTAACAGAAATTCGTCGCCAAGAACAAGCTAGAATGTCAGAATATATGAGGAGTCAGCAATGCCTGATGGCTTTTTTGGCAGCAGAATTAGACACTCCCAACCCAACAGCTTGCGGTAGATGTGCTGTTTGCTTAGGTAAACCTTTGCTACCAGAAACCTATTCTATGGACATTGTTAATCAAGCAGTTTTGTATCTACGTCGCAGCCACCAAATTATTGAACCACGCAAACAGTGGTCGTTACAAGCATTATCAAGTTACGGATTTTCTGGTAGCAATATTCCCGAAAATTTAAAAGCAGAACAGGGAAAGGCATTATCTTTATGGGGTGATCCAGGTTGGGGAGAATTAGTCAAACAAGGTAAATATCAAGATAATCATTTTGATGATTTACTGGTACAAGGTATGGTGGAGATGATTCAACGTTGGGAACCACAGCCTTTTCCCACATGGGTAACTTGTGTTCCCTCACTGAATCGTCCAGAACTTGTGCCAAACTTTGCTCAAAGATTGGCTACGAGACTAAGTTTACCTTTTAAGCCAGTTGTACAAAAGGTTCGTCAAACAAAGTTACAGAAAGAAATGAGCAATAGTTACCAACAAGCTCATAATTTGGATGGGGCATTTGTAGTTGATTCTTGGGAAGGCATCGACGGTGCTGTATTCTTGGTTGATGATATGGTAGATTCGCGTTGGACTTTTACAGTAATTGCAGCACTTTTGCGTCGTGCTGGTAGTGGTCAGGTTTTTCCTGTAGCATTAGCTCTCAACTCATTTGGTCAAGCAGGGGACTAAAATTGATGTTAAATCACGTCCTTCCACCTGATACTCAAGCAATATTGCTGTTGTGCGGTAGCTTTGGGCAAAGTCGCCAACTAGAACCTCAACCCCTCACCCTGAGTGAGTATAACTCCTTAGCCGAATGGTTGAGGGAAAATCAAATGCGCCCGGCGGATTTACTAGAACCAACAGCAAAAAAACAGTTGGAAAAAATCACAGGTAAAGTCTATCCAGAAAGGCTATTAGCTTTACTAGAACGCGGAGCAATGCTCAGTTTAGCAGTTGAGAAGTGGACAAGCCAAGGATTATGGATACTAGGACGAAGTGATACAAAGTATCCGAAAGTTTTTAAGCAGCGTCTGAGGCATTCCGCACCACCAATTCTCTATGGGGTTGGTAATATTGAATTACTGTCCTTGGGAGGACTAGCAATTGTTGGTTCTCGTGATGTCTCTGAGGAAATACTTACCTATACGGGAAGAGTCGCGCAGAGAATTGCATTAGAAGGAATGCAAGTGATTTCAGGCGCAGCCCGTGGTGTAGATCAACAAGCAATGCTAGGAGTTTTGCATGCCGGAGGAACATCTGTCGGTGTGCTAGCAGATAGCTTGACTAAAGCGGCAGTAAATAGCAATTATCGCTCTAGTATTAAAGAGGGGAGGCTGACGTTGATTTCCAGTTATGATCCTGAAGCTGGCTTCAATGTTGGTAATGCAATGGGGCGAAATAAATATATCTATGCCTTAGCTGATTATGCTCTTGTTGTAAATTCCTCTGTTGGTAAAGGTGGTACTTGGGCTGGTGCAGTGGAAGCGTTGTCTCAAGCTCAACAAATTCCTATTTTCGTGCGTACGCATCCCACCGCGTCAGAAGGTAATCAGCAATTGTGTAATCACGGTGCACAACCTTTTCCTGCTGAACCTTGGAATGATTCTTTAAAAGAACTTTTGGCAAAAGCTACCTCTGCTGTTGAAACGGTGGAGATTGAGACAGTCAACTCACCAATAGAAACTCAAACTTCCCAGCAAGGGTTATCATCGCCTACACATAGCATATACGAAGCTGTTTTACCTATCTTACTCAATCATTTACAGCAACCCAAGGATATAAAATCTTTGGCTCAATATCTAGAAGTCCGGCAATCACAGATGCAAGATTGGTTAAATAGAGCAGTGGAAGAAGGTATGGTGAGAAAAACTACCAAACCTGTAGCCTATGTTGTGAATCAATCAGCTACACAGCTTTCTTTATTATCTTCATCACCCGAAGCACTTACTAATATGTCCTTCGAAGTAAATATGTTGACCCGTGCGCAACCCTAAAAGTACGGGTATTGATCCTGAATAAGGATTAAAAATCTCTGCCTTTTTACAGTTATCACTACCAGCATCAGTTATCAATTAACACCGCACTATATACCTTGATAACTGATTACTGATAACTGAGCCC
>NZ_JAAKGC010000268.1 GCF_017591665.1 Aetokthonos hydrillicola CCALA 1050
TGTTGAGGCTAGTACGTTCGTTGTAATCCTCGGTTAGTTCTGGCGTCATCGCCGTGTATGGTAAATTCACGGCAGTATAGGCAGTGTTAAACAGAACAGCAATAACTAAGTTGAACCAGAATAAGCCCCATTGATTACCAGCTAAGTTAGGGGGTATTATCCAATGAAGAAAAAAGAAAGTTCCTAGAGGAATTGCTCCAAATATCATCCAAGGATGCCTTCTTCCCCATCGAGAGCGTGTCTTATCAGTCAGAGTGCCGACGAATGGATCATTGATTGCATCCCATATCCCGCTAATTAGGCGAATATAACCAGCTAATCCTGCGCTTAAACCGACTACATTAGTAAGAAAGACTGACCAGAAAAACGCCAGAATGTTTGCAGTGATTGCAGTTCCTAAATCTCCTGCACCGTAAGCAATTTTAGTTTTTAAATTAAGCTTTTCACCTTCAGAAGTTTGAGAATAGCTATTAGGGGCAGAATCGGTCATAGTACTTTGTGGTTCCTCATACTAAAATAAGTTGCTCGCTTATCCAGTATTAGCCACAATCACACACCTTATGCCAGACCTTTACGTTTCTTGGTCAGAGTATTACCAAAAAATTGAACAACTGGCTACTCAAATTTATCAATCCGGTTGGGAATTTAACCAAATTGTCTGTCTTGCTAGAGGTGGACTGCGAGTGGGAGATATTCTCTCTCGCATATACGATCAGCCTCTAGCTATTTTGGCAACATCATCTTACAGCACTGCTCCTGGGAAGCAAGAAAGAGGGAATTTAACTTTTTCGCGCCATCTGACTATGACCACCGAAAGTTTAGGTTCACACATTCTTTTAGTCGATGATCTGGTAGACTCTGGAGTCACACTCCAAAAGACTATCCCTTGGCTAAAAGAATATAGCGATTGTCCTATTGAAGAGATTCGTACTGCCGTTATCTGGTATAAAGCCTGTTCGACAATAGCTCCAAATTACTACGTCGATTATCTATCCAATAACCCTTGGATTCACCAACCATTTGAACAATATGAATATATGAAGCCTGCGGAATTAGGGCATAGGGCATAGGGCATGGGGCATGGGGCATGGGGCATGGGAGCAGAGGGGCAGAGGAGCAGGGAGCAGGGAGCAGGGAAAAATGGAATTGAAGTCCTTTATCCCCTTTATCCCCAATGCCAATGCCCTATGCCCTATGCCCCATGCCCCATGCCCCAAATACTAAACCAAACCGCCAGCGGCTTGAAAACGAGCGCGGGCGCGTTTAAAAGCTTGGTTTGCTTGAATTTGTCCTTGGCGATCGCCTTGGCTTACTTGATTTAAGCGAGTTTGTGCTTCGGTATACGCAGTCCGTGCTTGTTCTAGGTTAATTTTGTCGCCGTTTTCAGCGCTATTTACCAAGATTGTCACTTCATCTTGCTCAACTTCAGCAAAACCGCCTAACAACGCGATCGCCACCCAATCTTGATTTTTACTTGAACGTACTCGCATGACGCCTGTATCTAAGGCTGTCAATAGTGGTGCGTGTCCGCTGAGAATACCTAGTTGACCAGTGGTACTGGGTAAAATAACTTCTTCAGCAGTCGCATCCCACACTGTTTTATCTGGTGAAATTACACGAACTGTTAATGTCATAGGTTATTAGAGAAGGAGTCAGAAGACAGAAGTCAGGAGCCAGAATCAATTTATACCCTAATTCCATACAAGACATCAGAGAATAGGGATCTAAACCGGATTCCCAAGCTGAATCCTGAACGCCACATGCTTTATGCCGGGAAACCCGGCCACCGCAGTGGCTCCTCCTGACTCCTGAATTCTTTTTGTTCACAAATTAGCCTTTGATCTTAGCGGCTTTGGCGACAGCTTCGTCAATATTGCCGACCATGTAAAAAGCCTGCTCTGGCAGATCATCTAACTCACCAGAGAGAATCTTCTTAAAGCCTTTAATGGTATCTTCCAGCTTCACATATTTACCTGGAGAGCCGGTAAACACTTCTGCTACAAAGAATGGCTGAGACAAGAAGCGCTCAACCTTGCGTGCGCGTGCTACGATAAGACGGTCTTCTTCAGACAATTCATCTAAACCAAGAATAGCGATGATGTCTTGAAGTTCCTTGTAACGTTGCAAAGTTGCTTGTACAGCACGAGCAGTGTTGTAATGTTCATCACCAACAATATTTGGCTGTAACATGGTGGAAGTTGAACCTAGCGGATCCACCGCTGGATAAATTCCCTTAGATGCCAAACCCCGAGACAGCACTGTTGTTCCATCTAAGTGAGCAAAAGTGGTTGCAGGTGCGGGGTCGGTCAAGTCGTCTGCTGGTACATACACCGCTTGAATGGAGGTGATTGATCCTTCATTAGTTGAGGTGATGCGTTCTTGCAATGCACCTACGTCAGTTCCTAATGTAGGCTGATATCCTACCGCAGAAGGCATCCTTCCCAAAAGCGCAGATACTTCTGAACCTGCTTGTACAAACCGGAAAATGTTGTCAATAAACAGCAACACGTCCTGCTTATTCACGTCACGGAAGTATTCAGCCATGGTTAGAGCAGATAGACCAACCCGCATTCTCGCTCCGGGTGGTTCATTCATCTGACCATAAACTAGCGCGATTTTCGATTCGTTAAGGTTCTCTTCATTGATAACCTTAGATTCGATCATTTCATTGTAAAGGTCATTACCTTCACGGGTACGCTCACCCACTCCACCAAATACCGACACTCCACCGTGCTCGGTTGCGATGTTGTTGATCAATTCCATCATGATTACGGTTTTGCCAACACCTGCACCGCCGTCCAGACCAATTTTTCCTCCACGGCGGTAGGGCGTCAGCAAATCAACAACTTTAATCCACGGCCCCA